>JBAZWN010000028.1:0-46112 GCA_041660285.1 Methylobacter sp. | reverse complement strand
CGCCCTGCCTGACATAGCCCGGCCTTTTGGCCTTGGCTACAACGACATCAGCATAGCTAATTCCCATATCGCTCCCTGGACGCCTGAGCCGGGCAGTCGGGTTATTTTGCCTTTGCGCTTTATCCTGCCTGACGCTCCCCATGAAGGCATTACCCTGAACCTGGCGAATATGCGGTTGTTTTACTATCCCAAAAAACAGCCGGACAAGCTGTTTACGTATCCTATCGGTATCGGGAGGCAGGGATGGAATACGCCGATGGGCAAAACCAGCATCGTCGCCAAGAATGCCAATCCAAGCTGGTACGTGCCTGAATCCATTCACCGCGAACATGCGGAAAAAGGCGATTCATTGCCCAAGGTAGTTGGCTCCGGGCCTGATAATCCGTTGGGACTCTATGCCATGCGCCTTGGTTTCTCCGGTTATCTGATTCATGGCACCAACAAACCCTACGGTATCGGCATGCAGATCAGTCATGGCTGCGTGCAGCTTTATCCGGAGGACATTGAGGTGCTGTTCAAGAAGGCAACGGTCGGAATGCCGGTGCGCATTGTTCATCAGCCCTATCTGACCGCATGGCATCAGGATATGCTGTACCTTGAAGCGCATGAACCGCTGGAAAAATGGGCAAAAGATAAAGCCAGGCTAAAAAAACAGATATTGAAGCAACTGCGCGTAATCAGCGATAAAAAAAGCGTTGCCGTCGACTGGGAAAAAGTCGAGCGCATATTACAGCGTTCGGACGGCATTCCCACGCCGGTACTGGTGCAAAGCCCGGATATCGCAGAAATATCGGAAACCGCTTTGCAGTTGGGGCATCCCGGGCAACTTCACGGCCAGCCCGTTATCGGCGAATTAAAGGATAGCGACTGGTCTGTCTTGGTGGCCAGCTTCAACAACGAAACAGAGGCGCAGCAATTGGCAACGATGCTCAATCACCAGGGGCCGATTATCCCAGCCCGTAAAATTAAAAAAGACGATGCCTACCAGGTTATCGCCGGCCCCTTTAAGGATAAAAAGGAAGTGAAAGCTGTGGCAAAACGTATCCAGATGGATTTTGAAATTGAGGTTGAGCCGCTAAAGCCTAAAATCTCGACAAATTAGGGCAAGGTATCTACGCGCTTTAGCGTTGTAAAATCAGGATTTAAAAAACTTACCCAACAGCCCGGTATCGCTTTCCAGATCAGCCAGTCTTTGCCGGGCTGCCTTGCCAATCCCGGTATCGGCTTCTTTTTCGGCAATCCGCTCAAGCACAGAGACGCTGTCTTTGCTTAACAACTCGATAGCATGTTTGCGCACCGAATCGTAATGGGCTCTTAGTGCCGCAAGTTCCCTTAAATAGGTATTGGCCTCGTTTAATTGTTTCAGAATGACTTTTTCAGGATCATCGGTGAACAGGTCGCGCACCAGATTGCCGTAACGCTCCTGCTCACGGATTAGTTCGCGCGGATCAATTTTGGACGGTTCGGTAGGGTCATCGCAGCAGCCCATGATTCTTTACCTCTAGTAGAGTTGGGATCAACTTTCATCATACCGCTAAATTGGATTGAAGCTAAAGTTTCCGGTGCAGGATAGGCTACAATAACAATAATGCCTTGATCTTCTAATAGTTAGCAAACTCCATGTTTATCCTGCACAGCTCCAATAAAACCGAGAACCTGGTCGCTCATTTGACGGCAGTCATCGAGAACGCGCCATTAAGCTCGCCTTTTGCAAAGGAAGTGTTTCTGATTCAGAGCCAGGGCATGGAACGCTGGTTATCGCAGCAGTTAGCCAGTCAATTCAAAGTCTGGGGCAATTACGAGTTTTTATTTCCCGGCAGGTTTTTCAGCTCCCTGGCGCAAAACATAGACAGCCGGTTAAACGATGCGGTATTTGAGCGTAATGTGATGCTTTGGCGGATAGAGGCATTGCTCAGAGGAATTGATGACAATGAGTTTTTGCCGTTGAGGCAGTACCTGTCAGGCGAGAATATTGCCTTAAAACGCTACCAGCTGGCACAGCAGCTGTCGCAGATTTTTGACCAGTATCAGATGATGCGGCCCGACATGCTGGCAGCCTGGCAAAAGGGCCAGTTGTTATACCAGACAGTTGCCGACGACTGCATGGATGCAGGAGGTAGAGCAACGCATGGAGCAGTTGCCGAGCGCTGGCAGCAAGCGCTATGGCTGCAAATAACCGCGCAGACCGGCAGCAAGCATCGCGGTTCGTTATGGCTGGATGTGATCGCCAAGTTGAACGGTGCAGAGCAAGGCGCGTTCAGCCAGCAACTGCCCGAACGGATTTCGGTGTTCGGGCTTAATACCATGCCGCCGTTATTCTTGAGCTACCTGGAAGGCTTGTCGAAGCACTGTCAGGTGCATCTTTATCTGCTGAATCCGGCGCAGGACTTCTGGGCTGATCTGGAAACCAGGCGCCAGCGCATCAGCAATGAAAACTTTACCGGGCATCCCCTGTTGTCAACGCTGGGGCAACAGGGGCGCGAGTTTCAGGAGATGCTGCTGGAGCAGGCGCAGTTTGATGTTGAGCCGGAAAGTTTTGAGTTGGGCGAGGCGCAAAACAACCTTCAGCAGCTGCAAAACGATATTTTAAATAACCGGCTGGACGGGCAAGCCTTGCAAAAAGATGATTCCATCAGCATCCATGCCTGCCACTCCAGAATGCGCGAGGTTGAGGTGTTAAGGAACCAGTTGCTGCAAGCGCTGGAAGCGGATGCAACGCTGGAGCTGCGCGATATTGTGGTCATGGCGCCCGATATTCAGGAGTATGAGCCGTTTATCTCGGCCGTTTTTGACGACATCCAGCATGCGGTTGCCGACCGCAGTTTGCGCTTGAGCAACAGCGCGCTGGACGCTTTTATCCGTTTTTTAAGCTTGAGCCAGAGCCGTTTTGGTTGGCAGGCGGTGCTGGATTTACTGGAACAGCCGGTGGTGTATCCGGGCTTTGGCTTGTCCGAGACCGATCTTGAATTGATCAAGTACTGGGTGCAGGATACCCATGTGCGCTGGGGCAAATCGGCAAAGCACAAGCAGGAACTCGGCCTGCCCGAACTGAATGAAAACACCTGGCAGGCGGCGCTGGACAGGCTGCTGATGGGGTATGCGGTGGGCAGCGATGATGAGTTTGTTTATGCCCCGGGCACGGATGGCGTGCTGCCTTATGCGGACATCGAAGGCTCGTCGGCGCTGGCTTTGGGAGGGTTGTGCGATTTCATGCAGCTGCTGTTTAAAGCCAGCGCGGAATTAAAGCAGGCGAAAACGCTGAAGAGCTGGAGCGCGCAGCTTTATTATTACGCCGACCAGTTATTGGCGGCTGCTGAACCGGTTGAGCGTCAGCAGCTTAACGAACTGCTGGCGGAATTGTCCGCTGATCTGGCCGCCGTTCATAACGATGATGTCGAGTTGCAAGTCATTGTGACCTGGCTGGAAGGCATGGTGTCCGAGCGCAAATCATCCAACGGCTTTTTGCGCGGGCAGCTGACTTTCTGCTCGATGCTGCCGATGCGCTCGATCCCGTTCAAGGTCATTGCGCTGCTCGGCATGAATGACGGCGAATTCCCCAAGGTTGAGCGCAATCCGACCTTCGATCTACTGGCGCAAAACTTCCGCAAAGGCGACCGTTCGCGCCGGGCGGATGACCGGTACCAGTTTCTGGAAATTCTGCTGTCGGCCAAACAGCAGCTGATCATGACCTATATCGGCCAGTCGATCAGCCACAATGACGCCATTCCGCCGTCGGTCGTCATCAGCGAGTTGCTGGAGGTGCTGCAGGACAGTTACCGGCTTTCGGATCTGATTACCCGGCAACCGCTGCAGCCTTTCAGTCCGCGTTATTTTGACGGCGCATCGGACTTGTTCAGCTTTTCCGAAGCCGACTGCGAAACCGCCAAGGCATTGTCCGGCAGAGGCGGCCAATCAGCCGCCGATGTCGGGTTGTGGTGGCAAGGAGCCGTTCCTGAAGATAAAGCGGAAGCCGAAGTGATTGAGCTGAGCGAGCTGTTCAGTTTTTTCCAGCATCCGCAGCGCTATTTTATGCGGCGGCAAATGGATCTGCGTTTTAATGGCATGGCAGCCGATGCCGAAGAGCGCGAGCCGTTTTCCATGGCCGATCTGGATGGCTATGCCATCTACCATGAATGTATAGGGGAGATGTTAAACGGCGAAGAAGTGAAGGTAAAAAAACTACAGGCGCAGGGCCGGTGGATTTCAGGTACGCCGGGCGAGCTGGAGTTTGAGCGGCAGCAGGTGGTGATTAATGAATTTGTCGAGCGCATCAAGGCCAAAAATTTGGACGCAGCTTTGGAGGACTTGTCTGTTGATCTGCACGTTCTATCGCTTGATTGCACGTACCGGTTGGTCGGCAAGCTCGGTAACCGCCATGAGAACGGCAGTCTGATTTACCGTTACGCCAATCTTAAAGGCAAGGATTTTATCTGCGCCTGGTTGCACGCATTATGCATTAACCAGATTCAGGAACAATCAACTTATTTGCTCAGCGCCGATGAGGATTTGGTTTTGTTGCCGGAATATTGCCGGCCTGAGCATCTGGCGGCGTTGGTAGAAATATACCGGCTGGGCCAAAGGCAGCCGGATGCGTTTTTTGCGGAGGCGGCGCTAGCCTACGTCAAGCAGGTGCATAAACTGAGGGTCAGCAACCGGGCGTCAAAGTCGGCGCTTGATGCCGCAAGAGAGCAGCTGTCCAGAGCCGTTTTGCAACCTTATGAGCCGGAACTCAGGCGGCTTTACGGCAATGTGACGGATATGGAGCTGGTGCTGGGCGAGTCTTTTGAGCGGCAATGCCAGGAACTGCTGCAGCCGATATGGGATGCCACGCATTAATTAATAGGAATAAAAAAACCCGCTGTCGAAGCGGGTTTTTGATTGCGTTTACGGCTTAATTTTTCAAATCCAGTTTTGACAGCATGTTCGCTGCCTCAGGTTTGTTCGCGCTATAAAGCGAATACGCGCCGAACACCATTTGATGGGCGCGGCCGAGTTTTTCCTTGATGAAGTCAATCGCAAACTGCTCTTTCAATTCCTTGCCGTCCCAGGTATAGGATTTCAGGAACTGTTCGTTGTCAGCGCCTTTCTTGTCCCAGTTCGCCAGCAGCGATGAGGTGTAATACAGACGCTTGCCGTCCCAGCTGGATGAAACCATGTTGACCTGCGCGCCGATTTTTTGCTCAAACACCTGTTTGGGCTTGAAAGGATCGGTTATGTCGAAGGCGCGGGTTTTGCCGTCCATGAAGGTGTTGACCCAAAGCATTTTGTCGTCGCTGGAAATCGAAATATCAACGGGCAGCGGGATTTTAGCGGGTTCGCCGATGTCGGCGACTTCTTTGGCCTGCCATGCGCCATCCTTGTCTTCGTAAATCAGCCAGATTTTTGAGGTGAGGGCGGTGCTGGTAAAGCAGTAGTTGTGATTCGGGTCCCACGCGCAGCGGATTTCCAGCGGCGCGCCGGGCATATCAAAGACTTTTTTAGGCTGCTTGGTGTGCAGATTCCATTGCACCACGGTGTTGCCGAAGCGTTTCATGGCTTCCGGGTCAGCCAGCATTTTGCCGAAATCCATCATGTAGTTCGACCAGCCGGTAAAAGATGAGGTCAGCATCAGGTTGCGCCGGGGCAGGACGCGCAGGTCATAACCATAGCCATCGGCGTATTTTCCGGTCTTGATGGCGCCTTCAAGGTTGCTGTCGGTGGGTGTCCAGTGCGTGGCGATGTATTTGCCTTCGTTGGTATATTCAACGATGGCGGTGCGGCCGCCGTGGTCTTTGTTGTTGGATAGTCCGGTAATGATCATGCGGCCGGGCAGCGCATAGGTGGTGTGAGGGCCGACCACGCCACCGCTTTTCGCCACGAAATCGGTGATGGTTTTGGTCAGCTTGGGTTTGGCAGGGTCAGTATGCACGTCAAAAATAAACAGTTTGCTGGTATCCAGCGAACCGGCCCATAAGTACTGGCGATCATCGGTAAAGCCGGAGTGATGGGCTTCATTGCGTCCGCCTACGGAAAGGCTGTTGATGACTTTGCCATAGTTGGGCGATTTGGGGTTAACGTCCACGGTGACCAGTTTGTCTTGTTCATCGCCTACGCCTTCCATGCCCAGAGTCCAGATATAGACAAAGTCTTCCTGCCCGACAATTTTAGCCATGTAAGGCGATTGGCAGGTTTCATCGGCTTGCGCGGATGTCATGCCGATGCTGGCTAATGCGGCAAAGGCGCAAGCGGTTATAAAGCGGTTCAGTGGTTTGTTGGATCGTATGTTCATCGTAGCTACTCTTGGTTTTATTTAATCGACGATGGTGACGCCTTGTGTGGGCGACCGGCCGGTCGCCCCTACGGTGGATTGCCAGGCTAATGGATCATTCTGCTGTGGTGGGGTCGATCATGGTGCGAACCTGGGAAATGCGGTTGGCCGGGAAGCCGCCTTTTTCGGCGTGCTCCCTAACGGTTTCTTCATCCGGTGCAATGTAGACGCAATAGACTTTATCGTCGGTCACGTAGCTTTCCACCCACTGGATTTTTGGTCCCATATCGTTAAGAACGCCACATGATTTCTGCGAAATGCCTTGCAGCTCCCGGTAGGCTAATGAACCCGCGCCGGGGATTTCACGTTCGATGATATATTTTGGCATGTTGGTCTCCTGGTTGATTGTAAAAATGATGGGTCGGCTTTTTAAAGCGCAATCAGAATTACGCTTTAAAAAAATCCCCTAATAAGTCCTGACAACACTGTTTAAGCGGTGCGGACGATTTTTCAATTTTCATTCTTAATAAGGCTCCCTGCCAGGCGTTCACCAGCAGGTCGGCCATGTCTTCAGCCGATTTGTCGGTTCTTACCGTGCCCTCTTGTTGTGCCTTTGCGAGGCCTGATTGCAATAAACCCCGATAACGATTGACGGCGGATTGCAGCGATTTTTGACAAAGATCGCTGGTGCTGCCGATTTCACCCATTAAATTGCCCAGCAGGCAGCCACCTTTGAAGTCCGCTTTCTCAAGCTCGGCAATCCCTTCATTAAAATAACGCTGTAGCGCGCCGAGCGCATCGCCCTCGGATTGTTGCAAATGCGCGGTCAATTGCGTAATAAACGGTTCGATATAGTGCTGAATGACTTCCGCGCCAAAACTTTCTTTACTGCCAAAGTAATTATAAAAAGAGCCTTTGGGAATCTGCACTGCATCCAGAATCGCTTTCAGCCCGGTGCCGTGGTAGCCCTGTTCCATAAGCAAGGCTACCCCTTGATTTAACAGGTTTTCTCTATTGATTTGTTTTTTTGTTGCCTCAAGCATGGATTGATAATACGACCGGTTGTCTCATGTTGTCAAAAATTTATTTTTTGTACCTCTATAATTAGCGGGCGGTTAGGATTTTCCGTAGTTGTTTATGGTTGCGCTCAATCAGCAGGATCAAAGGATTATTGTCTCCACAGCAACAGGGTTTGGTATCATAGGCATTTGCATTCACTTATCAGGAAACAAAATGCAGGGCCAGGTTGAGCGCGAACAATTAAAATCTGATCTTATTCTGCCGTGGGTGGTTGTGGGCGTGATGCTTGCCATGCTGGCGGCTTATGTCATCGTTTGCCATGTTATCGGCGAGCAGTTGCAGCGGCCTTTGCCGGAAGATCAGCGGGTGCTGGTCAGGTCGATACTTTATGTGGTTGCTATAGTGACATTTCCGATGACGAATTTAATCCGGCATATCCAGCTTAGGCTGAATCAAACCATGCCCGGCGATAATCCGGCAAAAAGCCGTTATCTGGTGACGGTCATCGTTTCCATGTCGCTGATCGAAATTGTCGGGATTTTTGGCTTCGTCATGTTTATTTTGGGTGATGGTTTTAATACCTTGTACATATTCACCGGACTGTCGGCGCTGGGTTTGTTTTTATACCGGCCAAAACCGGATGAGTATGTCGAAATAATTGAGGCGATGGCTGAAAAAAAACATGAATGATCTATTAATCGATGCCGATATCTGCGTCAAATGCGGCTTATGCCTGCCGCATTGCCCAACGTACAATAAAACTCAGAATGAAAACGAATCGCCTCGTGGCCGTATTGCGTTAATTCAGGCCTGGGCAGGCAAGCATATCGAAACTTCAGACAAGCTGGTTGAGCATATCGACAACTGTCTGTTATGCCGCTCGTGTGAACGGGTGTGTCCGGCAGTGGTGCCTTACGGGCGCTTGATTGATAATTTCCGCGGGCAAGTAAAAGACAAGAAAAAGACTTCTTTGGCGGAGTCTTTTCTGAAAGAAGTGTCCCACAATAAAACTTCAAACCGTCTGGCGCAATCAGGATTAAGCTTTTATCAGGCCAGCGGCCTGCAAAAAGCGGCGCGGTTTTTTAAGTTACCTGAATTGTTGAATCTCGATAAAGTTGACCGCTTGTTGCCAGCCAAAAGCGATCAAACGCCTTTAAAGCAAAACTACCTTGCCGAAATCTCGCCAGCCAGGGGCAATGTGGGTTTGTTTGTAGGGTGCATGGGCTCATTGCTGGATCATGAGACTGTCAATTCGGCTGTCAAAGTTTTAACGGCGGCGGGTTTTAATGTGCAGTTGCCGGAACAGCAAACCTGTTGTGGCGCGCTGGATAGGCATGACGGCGATATTGAAACAGCGGAGCAACTGGCGGCCATCAATTGCAGCGCGTTTGCGGGAAATGATCTGGATGCGGTAGTGACCATTGCCAGCGGTTGCGGCAGCCAGTTGCGGGAATATCAGCAGGCTGAATTCGCCGGGAAAGTGGTCGATATCAGCCAGTTCTTGATCAAATCAGGTTGCGATCTTACCGATCAGCTGACGCCGTTGGCGGCATCCGTTTGCCTGCATACGCCTTGCTCGTTAAAAAATGTCATGCGCGAGGAGCAGGGGGCGCTAAAGCTGGTGCAACAAATCCCTGGCATTAAAATGACAGCGTTGCCGGCATCCATACAATGCTGCGGCTCGGCAGGCAGTTATATGCTGGAGCATCCGCAAATGGCGCAAGCGCTGTTAAATGATTTATTGAATGCGGCGTTAGAAGATAAGCCCGAGTATCTGGCCAGCTCAAACATAGGTTGCGCCTTGCACATATCGGCTGGTCTTAGAGAGCGGGGGATATCGCTGGAAGTGCTTCATCCCATTACTTTAATCGCGAGGCAATTAAAGTAAACAGATGGAGGCGGCCATCTGGCCGCCTCTGGTGATGCCTTAGTCGTTGATTTCGACATTTGGACGGTAGTTGTGGCCGTAGAAAATCTCAGTCACTTCTTTTTGCAGTTTCTTTTCTATTTCAGATTTTTGCACATCGGTCAGATTGCTTTCTTTCTCAAATAAATAATTTTCCAGCTCTGTTTGCTTGAGCATCATTTTAGTGTGGAAAATGTTTTCCTGATAAACGTTCACGTCTATCATCTGGTAACTTTCCTGCGTATCTTTGGCAATATAGTTTTGGATAGACGTAATATTGTGATCGATATAATGCTTTTTGCCCGATATATCACGGGTAAAGCCGCGCACTTTGTAGTCCATGGTCACTACATCGGATTCAAAGCTGTGAATCAGGTAATTGAGCGCTTTCAGCGGTGAAATCCGGCCACAGGTTGAAACGTCAATATCGGCACGAAAGGTGCTGATGCCGTTATCGGGATGGCTCTCAGGATAAGTGTGCACGGTAATATGGCTTTTATCCAGATGCGCGAGCACGGTGTCAGGTAAAGGGCCTGGCGACTGGCTGTTCATGCTTGGCGGCGGCGGGGCATCGCCTTCTGAAATAAGCATGGTGACGCTGGCGCCCTGCGGCTCATAGTCCTGGTGGGCAATGTTGAGAATTTGAGCGCCTATGATTTCGGCGACATCCTTAAGGATTTGGGTCAGTCTGTCGGCGTTATAAGCTTCATCGATATACTCGATATAAGCCTGCTGTTGTTCAGCCGGTGCATAACAGATGTCATAGATATTGAAACTGAGCGACTTTGTTAAATTATTAAAGCCGTGTAATTGCAATTTGGTCAAAATAGTTAAACCTCGATAACTTCAAAATCATGGGTGATTTCCACCGCTTTGCTCAGCATGATGGATGCCGAGCAATACTTTTCGGCAGATAATTTTACTGCCCGTTCAACAGCTGATTCTTTCAAATCATGGCCGGTAACGATAAAATGCAAGTGAATCTTGCTAAATACACTCGGCACAGCGTCAACCCGTTCAGCAGAAACTTCAGTAACGCATTTAACGATATTATTCCTGCCTTTTTGTAAAATCTGTACCACATCAAAAGACGAACAACCGCCCACCCCCAGCAAAAGCAATTCCATGGGGCGCATGCCTATATTGCGGCCGCCGTGATCGGGGGGGCCGTCTATAACTACAGCGTGTCCGCTGCCGGTTTCACCGACAAACATCACGCCATCGATCCATTTGACTGTTGCTTGCATCTATTCCCCCGGTTAAAAAAGACGCATAGGGTAGCATAAGTACACTTTTTTAGAGTGGAAATGTTGATTTTTTTATTAAAATCCTGCATTGTTGATGAAAATAAAAAAATAACACGACATGGATAATGGATATACATTGTTGATATGAAAATTACTCCGCAAGAATCACCCTATAAAGAAGCGCTAGAGCACTTTTTACGCATTTGCCACATAAAAACCTATCCGCCCAAGTCCACTATTATCAGGCCTGGCGATGTAGGCGACAGGTTGTATTTTATCATTAACGGTTCAGCCAGTGTTTGTGCGGAAGATGACGATGGGGGGCATGAACTCATTCTCGCCTACCTGAATAAAAATGAATTTATTGGCGAAATAGGTGTTTTTAAAGGCGCGGAAACGCGGAAAGTCAGCGTTAAAACGCGTAGCGAATGTCATTTGGCCGAAATAGGTTACGAACGCTTTCGGCAAGTCCTGAAAAAAGAATTGCTGGCGTATGCGCCGGACTTGCTTTTCATGTTGGGTGAGCAATTATCAAGCCGTTTGTTAATTACCAGCCGTAACTTACGCGACTTGGCGTTTATGGATGTGGAAGGACGGATTGCCAGAACTTTGCTGGATCTGTGCAAAGAGCCCGATGCAATAACACATCCGGATGGCATGCAGCTGCACATCTCCCGGCAGGAAATCGGCCGCATTGTGGGCTGTTCAAGAGAAATGGCCGGACGCGTTTTAAAAGAACTGGAAAATAAAAACCTTATTACCGCTCACGGCAAAACCATCGTGGTGTTTGGCACGCGTTAGGTTACTCCTTCAACGCATCAAAACCTCCCATCAGCAAGCGCACCTTATCTTTAATGATACGGGTGTTCTCAGGCCCCATGCGTATCATTTGTTTGTGTACCGGATTTAACACCTCAAGTTTCGGGTCGGCAAATTTATAATGGTTAGCGTGTTTCATTAAGGCAACCGGTTCTTCAATAACCGGCGCAGCCAGCATAACCGCGGCTGCTTTTGTGAAAATATCTTCCAGCCTGTATTCGCCGGGGTAATTGAACTCGTCAAAAACCTGCAGCAATAACGGCCTGAATTTTTTGTACACGGCCAGTGTTGCCTGTACATTCATTGCATTTATCGCCGCCGCCAATTTGTCGTAACGCTGGTAACTTTTAGCGGCAATAAAAATGCCCTTGTCATCCTGATCGGCGGTAAACGGCTGATCAAGTTTAAGGAAGCGCATATGTTTTTCAATTCGCAGGCCCTGCGAAAAGTCGTTGGTAATAACAACATATTTTCTGAGCAACTGATCGGTATTTAACCACTCGGCAAGTTGCGGGGAAAATCCCGCTATTTCTTCCCGCAACAGCGCATCACTATGATCAAGGTCGGGCAGAATAAACGATTCTTCCGGTGGCAGTTCTACAATATTATCGGTAGCCGTTTTTGTGTCGGACGCAGCCCCTGTCCCGATTGCTTTAGGCGCATCCGAATCTTTAAAAACAGAAGGGAGCGCCAAAACCCGTGATTCAGATTCCGTCAGGCCGTTATTTTGCTGTTTCTCAAAATAAAACCAAACCGCACCCGCAATGGCGGTCAAAATAACCGCCACAAAAACAAGGATTACGCTGGATTTTTTATGGTTTGCCGGATCGTATCGACTCATGTTTAAGCTCCCCATTCAGTTGCAAGTTTAACTTCAATGCGGACATTGTCTGTTAAGGCATTGTCAAAATCAGCTATATTTCCGTTCGCCAAACAAGGCGGTACCGATCCTGACGATGGTGGAGCCCTCCGCAATAGCGGCTCTTAAATCCCCGGTCATGCCGAACGAAAAAGTATCCAGCTTGGGATTGTTCAGTCTTGCAACAGCCTGATAAAGCGTTTTGTAAGGCTGGCGCTGCCGTTCAAAATCATCCTGCGGAGCAGGTATCGCCATCACGCCGCGCAGCCTTAGGCTGGGCAGTCCGGACACGGATTCAACGAGATCGGGCAGCTCATCCAGGGTGATGCCGGATTTGCTCTGTTCATCGCTGATGTTGACTTGCAGGCAAATATTTAAGGGCGGTAAATGAACCGGCCGTTGTTCGCTAAGGCGTTTGGCGATCTTTAAGCTGTCCACGCTGTGTACCCAGTCAAAATGCGTCGCCAGCGCTTTGGTTTTATTGGACTGGATAGGGCCGATAAAGTGCCAGGTAATATCAAAAGCGCCTAGTTCCTGCTGTTTTTTCAATGCTTCCTGCAAATAGTTTTCGCCAAAATGCCGCTGCCCGGCCTGGTAGGCGAAGGCAATGTCTTCAGCAGGCTTGGTTTTGCTGACGGCTAACAGTAAAACCGATCCCGGCTTACGGTTGCAGGCAAGTTCCGCATGCCGGATTCGTGAACGGATTTGTTTAAGTCTTTGGGCTATCATGGTCGTCATGAAAAATTTAAAAAAGCATTGGTATTTATAATGACAACATAGCTTCAAAAAAGCAAAGAGATGGACTATGGTATACGGATTGATTTTATTTTTGTCTTCAAGAGGATGTTATGGATATTGCCGAATTACTGACGTTTTCAGTTAAAAACAACGCATCGGATTTACATTTGTCGGCGGGGCTTCCGCCCATGATCAGGGTCGATGGCGATATTCGGCGAATTAATATTCCTGCGTTGGAGCACAAGGAAGTCCATGCGCTGATTTATGACATCATGAATGATAAGCAGCGCCGCGACTATGAAGAGTTCCTGGAAACCGATTTTTCATTTGATTTGCCGGGGGTCGCCAGATTCCGTGTTAACGCATTTAATCAGGAGCGCGGCGTAGCGGCTGTTTTCAGAACGATTCCGTCCAAGGTATTGACGCTGGAAGAATTGAAAGCGCCCAAGTTTTTTGAGGAGTTGTGTCAAAAGCCGCGCGGACTGGTTTTAGTGACAGGGCCTACCGGTTCGGGTAAATCAACGACGCTGGCGGCGATGATTAATCATATCAATGCCAATGATTATGCGCACATACTCACCGTGGAAGACCCTATCGAATTTGTTCATGAAAGCCAGAAGTGCTTGATCAACCAGCGGGAAGTCCACCGCGATACCCATGGTTTTAATGAAGCGTTGCGCTCGGCGTTGCGTGAAGACCCTGATATTATCCTGGTCGGTGAGATGCGGGATCTTGAAACCATCCGGCTGGCATTGACTGCGGCGGAAACGGGCCACCTTGTGTTCGGCACCTTGCATACCACCTCGGCAGCTAAAACCATTGACCGTATTATTGATGTCTTTCCTGCCGCGGAAAAAGACATGATCCGCTCCATGCTTTCCGAATCATTGCAGGCCGTGATTTCGCAAACGCTGCTCAAGAAAATTGGCGGCGGACGTATTGCCGCACATGAGATTATGGTCGGTACATCCGCTATCAAAAACCTGATCCGCGAGGCTAAAGTGGCGCAAATGTATTCAGCCATCCAGACCGGCCGTAAGGAAGGCATGCAAACGCTGGATCAGAACCTGAAAGAGCTGGTCGATAAAGGCCTGATTACCGCAAAAACAGCGATGGGCAAAGCCGTTAATAAAGACATGTTCCGTTAAGAGGCCGTTATGGATTTTAAAGCGCTACTTGCACTGATGGTGCAGAAAAAAGCATCCGATTTATTTATCACCGCAGGCAGGGCGCCGACCATAAAAGTCGACGGCGCACTGGTTGAAGTTTCCAAAACACCGCTGACGGCAGAGCAGGCATTAAAGATTGTGCAAGGCATCATGAATCAGCGGCAGAAAGATGAGTTTGAAAATACCAAAGAGTGCCAGTTTGCCATCAGCATACCTGAGCTGGCCCGGTTCAGGGTGAGCGCGTTTACCCAGCGCGATACCGCGGGCATGATATTGCGCCGCATCGAAAATGAAATACCCGATGCGGAAACCCTGAATTTGCCGCCCGTATTGAAAGACTTGATCATGGAAAAGCGCGGCCTGGTTCTTTTTGTCGGCGCCACAGGCACAGGTAAATCAACATCGCTGGCGGCCCTGATTAAATACCGCAACCAGAACAGCAGCGGCCATATCATTACCATTGAAGATCCGATGGAGTATGAGCATCCGCATCTGGGCTGCATCGTTACCCAGCGCGAGGTGGGGGTCGATACCGAGTCTTATGAAGTGGCGCTGAAAAATACCCTGCGGCAGGCGCCGGATGTGATTCTCATCGGCGAAATCAGGACGCGCGAAACCATGCAGCAAGCGATCACATTCGCTGAAACCGGGCATTTGTGCCTGTCAACGCTGCACGCCAACAACGCCAACCAGGCCTTAGACCGGATTCTGCATTTCTTCCCGGAGGAAATGCACCCCCAGTTGTTTATGGATTTGTCGCTGAACCTGCGCGGCATCGTCGCCCAGCAATTGATCAAGCGAGCCGACGGCAAAGGCCGTTACCCCGCGATTGAAATATTGATCAATACGCCTCTGGCCAAGGATTACATCCGCAAAGGCGAGATCAACAAACTCAAGGAATTAATGAAAGATTCGCGCGAGCAGGGCATGCAGACTTTTGACCAAGCGCTCTACGATTTGTACATGGCCGGAAAAATCAGCTATGACGATGCCTTGAATTCGGCAGATTCCAGAAACGAAGTCCGCTTGATGATCAAGCTGGGAACTGAAAATGCAGGCGGTTTTGACAATAACGAAATGATGCTGTCGGAAACGGACGAGGATAAAGGCTCCATATATTAGTCCGCCGGGATATAAGGTTAAAAAGAAAGTCCTGCTTTAAATAATGATAAAATTAGCAAATTAATTTTATTTGAAACCATACGAGAACTTATGACCGCTCCAGAAGCTCTTTTTGAATCAACGCTGTCATCTTTAAAGCTCCGCGCCCGCGGCAAGGTGCGCGATATTTACGATATTGATGACAAGCACATGCTGATTGTGACGACCGACAGGCTTTCCGCATTCGATGTGATTTTGCCCGATCCGATTCCCGGTAAAGGGCGCGTTTTAACCAGCGTATCCAATTTCTGGTTTAAAAAAATGCAGCACATCATGCCCAATCATCTGGCCGATATCCCGCTGGAGCAGGTTGTTCCCGATGCCGCCGAGCGCGCGCAGATTGAAGGCCGCGCCATCGTCGTCAAACTGTTAAAGCCGCTGCCGGTTGAGGCGATAGTGCGCGGTTATCTGATCGGTTCCGGCTGGAAAGACTACCAAAAGACAGGTTCTGTCTGCGGCATCAAGCTGCCCGAGGGACTGCAGCAGGCGCAGCAATTGCCGGAGCCTATTTATACGCCGTCCACAAAAGCCGCAGTGGATCAGCATGATGAAAATGTCTCGTTTGAAGCAACCGTTGAGCTGATGGGGCGGGAACTGGCGGAAAAAGTGCGCGACGCCAGCCTGAAGCTGTACAAGGAAGCCGCCGCCTACGCCAAACAGCGGGGCATTATTATTGCCGATACCAAATTCGAGTTCGGCGTCGATGATGACGGTGTTCTATATTTGATCGATGAGGCTTTAACGCCGGATTCGTCACGGTTCTGGCCTGCCGATCAATATCAGGTCGGCATCAGTCCGCCGAGCTTCGACAAGCAATACGTCCGTGATTACCTGGAGACACTGGACTGGAATAAAACCGCGCCGGGGCCTCATTTGCCTGCCGAAGTGGCCGAGTTCTGCGCGAAAAAATACCGCGAAGCGGAAGTCAGGCTGACGCAAGGTTAATCATAACAACCCGTGCTCGGCAAAAGAGTAGGGCTGCCCGTCACCGATAATAAAATGATCCAGCACCCGGATATCGAACAAGGCCAGCGCCTGCTTGAGCTTTTCGGTGATCTGCCTGTCGGCCTGACTGGGCTCGGAAATGCCGGAAGGATGGTTATGGGCAAAGATCACGGCCGCCGCATTGTGGCGTAGCGCCTGCTTGGCGACTTCCCTGGGATAAACCGATGCGCCGTCTATGGTGCCCCGGAATAATTCATCCAGTTGAATGACGCGGTGCTGGTTATCCAAAAACAAACAGGCAAACACTTCGTAGCTGTAGCCGCGCAGGTGCGCGCTGAGATAGGAGCGGGTAAGCTCCGGGCTGGTGAGCGCGTCGCCGAACTGAAGCGCTTCCTTAAAATGCCGCCTGGCCATCTCCAAGACCGCCTGAAGCTGTGCATATTTGGCGTCGCCCAAGCCATTGCCCTGGCAAAAACGCTGTTGATCGGCGCCTAGCAACGCCTTCAAGGAGCCGAAATCAGTCAACAGCTCACGGGCCAAATCAACCGCCGATTTGCCGTGCGTTCCGGTGCGCAAGAAAATGGCCAGCAGCTCGGCGTCGGTTAAAGCGGCTGAACCCCGTTGCAACAGTTTTTCTCTGGGCCGGTCTTCCGCCGGCCAATCCTTAATTGCCATAAATCCCACCTCATGCGATTGCAGTTAAGCATAGAAGTATTTCGCTATACTTGCCATAATAGTGCATTTACAGACGTTTACGGACATAACTATTAACAAGCATATTTTATTGGCTATCAGCGGCGGCATCGCCGCCTACAAGTCGGCTGAACTGGTCAGGCTGCTGCGTAAGCAAGGCGCTGAAGTGCGCGTGGTGATGACCTCTTCAGCCATGCAGTTTGTCAGTCCGCTCACTTTCCAGGCGCTTTCCGGCAATCCGGTGCATACCGAGTTGCTTGATGCGGATGCGGAAAACGCGATGGGGCATATCAGTCTGGCGCGCTGGGCCGATGCGCTGGTTATCGCCCCGGCAACGGCCAATACCATCGCAAAATGCAGCCACGGTTTGGCTGACGATTTGCTGTCAACGCTGTATCTTGCGGCAACCTGTCCCGTCTATGTCGCGCCCGCCATGAATCAGGCCATGTGGAATAAGCCGGTAACGCAGCAAAACATGCAAAAACTCAAAAGCCATGGCGTTATTGTCATAGGTCCTGCGCAAGGCGATCAGGCCTGTGGCGAAACCGGTTTTGGCAGGATGACCGAGCCTGCGGAAATTTGTTTCCGCCTGCTGGCCGAACCGGCAGAGCAGTGCTTAAAGGGTTTGAAGGTTTTAATCAGCGCCGGTCCAACGCGGGAGCCTATCGATCCGGTGCGCTACATCACCAACCGCAGTTCCGGGAAAATGGGCTATGCGCTTGCCAGTGCGGCATTGAAAGCGGGCGCTAAAGTCACGCTGGTGAGCGGCCCGGTGGCGCTGGCGGCTCCGGCCGATGTTGACGTTGTCAGCGTGGAAACCGCGGCGCAAATGCACGAGGCGGTTATTGCCAGGGCTTCGGAGCATGATATTTACATCGGTGCGGCGGCAGTTGCCGATTACAGTCCTGCCGTCATGGAGCCGCAGAAAATAAAAAAACAGGCGGAACAGACAACGCTTGCGCTGCAAAAAACCAGGGATATTCTGGCGGAGGTGGCAGAGCTTAAGAATCGGCCGTTTACCGTCGGGTTCGCCGCAGAAACTGATGACCTTGAAGGCCATGCGCAAGACAAACTGGCGCGGAAAAAACTGGATATGATCGCCGCAAACTGGGTAGGGCGTGAACAGGGCGGCTTCGATAGCGAGCAAAATGCATTGCAGGTATTCTGGGCAAATGGCCAGCGAACCTTGGCAATGACGGATAAAAACCACATAGCAGAGCAATTAATCAGCTTAATCGCAGAAAGGATGGAAACCAAAAAGCATGAAAAAAATACAGCTTAAAATTCTGGATGGCCGTTTGGGCAAGGACATTCCGTTGCCGGAGTATGCGACAGCGGGTTCCGCCGGTCTGGATTTGCGCGCCTGTCTGGATGAGGCGGTCGAATTAAAGCCGGGTGAGACGGTGCTGATCCCGACAGGTCTGGCTATTCATATTGACGACCATCAGCTGGCCGCCGTTTTATTGCCAAGGTCGGGTCTGGGTCACAAGCACGGCATCGTCCTGGGCAATCTGGTCGGTCTGATTGATTCGGACTATCAGGGGCAGGTGTTTGTTTCGTGCTGGAACCGCGGCGATACGGCATTCACCATCAATATCGGCGAGCGGATTGCGCAGATGGTTTTTGTGCCGGTAGTGCAGGTCGAATTTGAGCAGGTGGACGAATTCGATGAAAGCTTGCGCGGCAGCGGCGGTTTTGGCCATACAGGCCGTCATTAAGCGAGCATAACATGGTACGTATTTCTCTTTTGGCGCTGGCGTTTACCGGATAAGCGCAGCTCAATCAAACCGGACCCATTCGGCATGACTATAGATACAAAAAACGACGAAACTTCCGTTATTTTCAGGGCCTATGATATCCGCGGCATCGTCGGCAAGACGCTGACCGAGGAAGTGGTTTACGACATCGGCCGCGCGCTGGGCACCGAGGCAAAAGAGCATGGTTGCAAGACAGTTGTGGTCGGGCGGGATGGAAGAACATCCAGCCCCGTACTGGCGGAAGCTTTAGCCAAAGGCATAGCCTCGACAGGCAGCAATGTGCTGGATATCGGCATGGTGCCTACCCCTGTGCTTTATTTTGTCGCACAGCACACCGAAGGGCGTTCCGGCGTAATGATCACCGGCAGCCATAACCCCGCCGATTATAACGGCCTGAAAATGGTCATTAACGGCGAGACGCTGGCAGGCGACAGGATTCAAAAGCTTAAACAGTGCATTGACAATCAGGCATACGCTACGGGCGAAGCCGGCACGATCGAACAGAACAGCCGCTTGGTTAATGAATATATCGGCACGGTTTCTGAAGACATACATATCGCCAGACCCATGAAAGTGGTATTGGATTGCGGCAACGGCGTTGCCGGTGATCTGGGGCCTGTGCTGCTCAGAACCATCGGTTGCGAAGTCATAGAGCTGTTCTGCGATGTCGACGGGAACTTCCCTAACCACCATCCCGACCCCAGCAAGCCCGAGAACCTGAGCGAATTGATCTCAACGGTCAAGCATTGCAGCGCCGACATCGGCATCGCTTTTGACGGCGATGGCGACCGCCTGGGGGTTGTCGATTCCAACGGCAAAATCATCTGGCCGGACCGGCAAATGATGTTGTTTGCTAAAGATGTGCTGGCAGGAAAGCCCGGATCGGAAATTGTTTTTGATGTGAAATGCTCTAGCCATTTACCCGACCAAATCACAAAATACGGCGGCAGGCCGGTGATGTGGAAAACAGGGCATTCCTTCATGAAAGCCAAACTGAAAGAAACCGGCGCCAAGCTGGCTGGCGAGATGAGCGGGCATATCTTCTTTAATGACCGCTGGTTCGGTTTTGACGATGCCTTGTATTCAGCCGCGCGCCTGATCGAAATACTGTCCCGGGACACGCGCACCAGCGCCGAAGTGTTTACCGATTTCCCCGACAGCATCAATACGCCGGAACTGAATGTTTCGCTGGAAGAAGGCGAAAACGTCAAGTTCATAGACGGCATGTTTGCCGCGGCCAATTTCACCGACGGCAAAATCACCACGATTGACGGCATGCGGGTCGATTTCTCCGATGGCTGGGGGCTGGTGCGGGCGTCAAACACCACGCCTTCGCTGGTCATCCGTTTTGAAGCCGATACCCAGGACGCCTTGCTCGGCATCCAGGAGCAATTCCGGCAGCTGATGAAGAAAGTCAAACCCGATATCGCGTTACCTTTTTAAGATTGGAAAACCGGAAATGATGCAAAAAAGAACAGCCCACCAGATAGCCGATGTACTGATTGAAGCTTTGCCCTATATCCAGCGCTTTAAAGGCAAAACCATCGTGGTTAAGTTTGGCGGCAATGCCATGATTGATGAAGAGCTCAAGCACAGCTTTGCCAGGGATATCGTATTGATGAAGCTGGTCGGCCTGAACCCGATTGTGGTTCACGGCGGCGGCCCTCAAATCGGGCAGTTGCTGGAAAAACTGGGCAAAACCACAGGCTTTGTCGACGGCATGCGCATCACCGACAGCGAGACCATGGACGTGGTCGAAATGGTGCTGGGCGGGCTGGTGAACAAGGAGATTGTCAATTTAATCAACATGCACGGCGGCAAAGCGGTGGGCCTGACCGGAAAAGACGGCAATTTTATTCGCGCTAAAAAACTGCATCTTACTCCGCGCGACACCTTGCCATCGGAGATTATTGATCTGGGGCATGTGGGTGAAGTGAGCGGTATCGATCCGGCGGTTCTTGATATGGTGGGCGGCAGTGACTTTATTCCGGTGATCGCCCCCATAGGCGTCGGCGATGATGGCCGCTCCTATAACATCAATGCCGATCTGGTCGCCGGGAAAATTGCCGAACAGCTAAAAGCCGAGAAATTGATCTTGCTGACCAATATACCGGGCATACTGGACAAGCAGGGCGCATTGCTGACCGGCCTGTCGATCAAAAAGACCGAGGAACTTATCGCCGACGGCACCATTTCCGGCGGCATGATCCCCAAAACCCGCTGCGCGACCGATGCCATAAAAGGCGGCGTGACCAGCGTGCACATCATCGACGGCCGTGTTGACCACGCTGTGTTGCTGGAACTGTTTACCGATCAGGGCGTCGGCACTTTGCTGCTGAATGGGTAACCCGGCAACTCACAATTTATAGGGCGCAATAGCGTAGCGTATTGCGTCGCATGAATGGCTGCACAAACAGAACAACATCAATCAGCTATATCTTCCTGCTCAGGATTTTCGGCTTTGAGCACCTCGGCGACAAGCTCAAGGTGAGGCGCCAATTGGGGGATTGCAGGAATTTTCCAGGCTTTTCCTGCGACATGGGCTAGCAAGTTATTCAACCAGGGCCGGTTCGATTGCGCCTTGTGAAGGATAAAGTGGTAGGCCCCCTCATCGCTAATAACGGCAAAATCTTCCAGCCAAACCTCAATCGATTCTGCTTCACCGTAGAGTGTTGTTTGAACGTATATTGTCCGCGTGTCGAGGTCAAAATTAAAATCCGTTAATTCTGCAATGCCCTTAAGCACTATATTCGCCACCCATATAATCATTATGTCGGGTGTGCAATTGATTGCGATCTTTATTAAACTGCTTTTAAAACTCATTGTTAGCCTTTCCCAGTTGCGTGTTGATGACTCTAATTTTTATTGTTCTTTTGGTCGGTAAGCGCAACCTAAAAAATGTCACCCTTCCTACGGGGTTCTATTTTATCAGCAAAAGTCTTTATTGCTTAATGGGCAGGGTACGCATCGCGTACTTTTATTGAGTGTGAGGTGGTGAATTTAAGGCCGGACGGGGCATGTTGCCCCGTTCGAAATGTTTAAACATAGCCTTATCGGGCATCATAAAAACGTTAGGGATGGGGGAGCCCCCCGTCCCTCTTGACCGAAATGTTAGGCGATATTCGCGCGCTTCAACTTTTCTGCGCGTCCAAGCCCTGACTCGGCAATCTTATGGAACTTGTACGAGCGAGCAATCTGAGCGTCAACTCCTCCGATATCGACTTTGTCCAAGTGCAGGAATGCTTCCTCAAGATATTTGGTCTCTACATCTAGCTCCGCCTGTCGCTTGAGATTTATTTCCATCGATTTCCTGAGTCCCTCAATTTTGGGAGTGGCGATCTCGGGATCGGGATATTTTTGCGCTTCTCGTAGTTCCCTCTCTAGCATTACATACATCTCTTCTCTTGCCACAAGCTCATCGCTGAGTAGCTTCGATAGTTCTGCTAATTTCGTCGCCACTGCTATTCGATTGCTCCTTCGTATTGCACAGAAATTGAGCAGGAGGCCAATTGCCGCAAATAAACTGCTAAAAGTAATTCCAATTATCGTGACTTTTGTGTGAATTGGCACAGCATTAGGCATTATGTCTGGGTTTTTCTCTATCTGCTGCTGTTGCATCTGCTCCATCATTTGTTCTTGGACAGACTTTGCTGTTTGACGATAGATGTAACCTGTCATTGTGTTAATGACATCTATACCGTCAATTTTTTCTATGTGGCCAGCAAAAGAAATTTTTTCACCGCCAGATACTGCGGCTGTACCCATGCTTGGGGCGAAAACTCGAACAGACTCAGTTTCGGTTTGAACATTGACAATCCTTTGTTCGTGCCCATTCACGTAAATCAGACTGGGTTCTGAGCTAATTACTACACCCTTACCGTAAATTGTGCGATCTGTTTGGCTTGTTTTGGCGAGGCCATCGGCTGAGCAAGCCAGCAGCCAGAAGCAAACCAGAAGCAATCGTGAGGTCATAATAGAATTCTCCTAACTAAAAAAGTTGAGCGGCGTCGTGAGTGGAAACGAACGATGTTCACTCGAACGAATGTTAGACGCAGCTTGCGGAATTGGTTGAATTAGAACTGGTGGATTCGCCGCTAGGCAATCCACCAACACTGCGGCAGGTTGTAATTTGCATTGGTGGGTTACTACGCGAAACCACCCTTACATAATCAGGTGGCATCCTCCGTCATTTAGCCAGCGCAGACTCAATATAAGGCTTGAACGCAGACCTTATGTCCTTCGCCTTCTTGCTGGCGCAAAGCTCTTTGCCCCGCGATGACTCGCGGCAGCGGATGTCGAGAAACAGCTGGTGCTTTTTGTCTGCGCCCTCGATTTTAGTCAGGGACAGGCTCAGGTCGCTGTCGGTTGCCGGGGCATGGGTCATAACCAGTTTGTCGGTGTTGATCTCGACAGCGGTCGTGGAATGTTTGTTAATAAAGTCCAGTGCAACTCCCCAGGCTTTTGAGCATTGCGCATCGCTATCGCAAGGGTACAGGCCAAGATCATCTGCGATGTTGGTGTTCGTTGTTTGTGTATCCGCATTGGCTTTGGTCAGGAGTTTGAAACGCTCAATATCGGCTTCAAACTCGGTTTTAATCTGGTTTCTTTTTTCGGCATGTTTATTGAGTTCGCCTTGGGCAACCTGAATTTGCGCCTGGGTTGCTTTGATCTCGTCCAGCGTGGCTTGCGGGGTTTTTGCGCCAATTGCTGCCGCTTGCCTTTGCTGTATTTCCAGCTGGCTTTCCACGCGTTTTAAATTGCCTTCCAATACATGTTTCTGGGAGTCCAACGCCTGCATTTTGCCGGCAAGAGCCGCCTGCATGTCATCCAGGCTATGGAAGGTGTTGAGTAAAACTTTGTCGTGCGCCTGTTGCTGGGCGATGACTTTTTCCTGCGCCTGTTTCAAGGCGTTGAGGCGCTCGTCCTGAGCCAGTTCTTCTTTGGTTTTCGCTTTTTCAGTGACTTCAACCACCCGGCCTTTTTCATTCAGCGCTTCTCGGCGAAGCTGGGATTGTTCCGGCGGCACTTGATCCGAGAAAATGGTGTTGCCGTGCTCGTCCACCCATTTGTACATTTTCTTGGCATGGACGGCCGGGCTGGCGGACAAACAAAGTAAAACGGCTAAAACGATACTGCTTGAAAATATACGTAGTTGCATGGTGATTAAATGGTTTTAAGGGATTTGAAATTATATGGTTAAAGATAGCAGATATAAAATTTAAAGAGTTATCGGTTAGACAAAGGCGGCGTCATACCGGCATGGACTGCCGGTATCCAGATGACAGGGATGTAAACGGCGGAACGGGATTGCTACAGCGAAATCTCAAATTGCAAAGGCTCGGGAAGGGCCGGGAGTTTTTTCGGCGCGGTGATGGCGACGCGCTTTTCTCTTCCCGATTCGCCGGAGATGAGTTCGCATGCGGATTTGCGGACAGCAAACTCGCGGGCTATAAATTCAAGTAGATGTTGATTGGCTCTGCCGTCGATGGGTGGGGCTTTGATTCTCAGCTTTAAACGGTCGCCATGCAGGCCGCACCATTCGTCTTTGCTGGCCTTGGGTTGAACATGGAGCTTTAGCGTCAAAACGCCATGTTCGTAAACGTACCAGCTCAACCGATCAAGCTGGCAAGTTGATGCAGCGGCGGCAGTATGACCATTTTCGCCAGTTGCAAAATCATCAGGGCGGCCAGAGGCGACAGGTCAATGCCGCCGAGGTCGGGGATGAATTTACGGCAAATGCCGAGCAAAGGCTCGGTCAGGCTGTCCAAGATGGAAGACGCCGAGCTGAAAGCGCCGGGATTCAGCCAGCTGAGTATGGCCCTGGCAAACACTGAATAAATAAAGATATTAATCAGCAGCGAGATCAGTTGCGTGAGCGATAAAATGGTCAGTGAGCCTATGCTGATGGTGACGCCTTTCAGCATCAATATCGAAAAATCCGCCAGCATTTGCAGGCTGAGCACAAGAATCAGGGAGGAGGTGTCTATTTTGCCGATAGGCGGCACAAAGCGGCGCAGGATTCTTAAAGGCGGATGTGTCACCTTGACCAGGAATTGCGAAATGGGGTTGTAAAAATTAGCCCCGCACCATTGCAATAAAAACCGCAGCAATACCGCCAGGATATATAAAGAAAACAGGCTGTCGATTACAAAAATAACCGGGTCAGTCATGTAGCTAGAGTCCATCAGGAATTCTCCGTTTGTTTAGACATTTCAATAGAGCGGTCGCGGGCTGCGTGTAACGCTTTTGAAACCAGTTCGGTAAAGCCGCCTTGTTGGAAGGTTTCTATGGCTTGTTGTGTGGTGCCGCCAGGGGAGGTGACGCGCTTGCGTAGCTGTTCCGGCGACTCGGATGATTCCAGCGCTATCTTGGCAGCGCCCAAGGCCGTTTGCTGGACTAACAAACGCGCGGTGGTTTCGTTCAAGCCCAATTCCAAAGCGGCTTTTTCCATGGCTTCCATGAGCAGGAAATAATACGCGGGGCCGCTGCCGGAAACGGCGGTGACTGCGTCCAGTTCGCTTTCATCTTCAACCCAGAGCGCAATGCCGACCGAGCGCAAAATGTTTTCCGCCAGGTTGCGTTGCTCCCTCGTTACCTTGTTATTGGCATGCAATGCGGTTGCGCCGGTCAGCACCAGCGCCGGTGTATTGGGCATGCAGCGGACAATTGCCGTATCGGCGCCCAGCCAGTTGCTCAGGCTGTATTGGCTGATGCCTGCGGCGATGGATACGATCAGTGGTTTTCGCTGCTGGATTAAGGGGGCGATGCTTTTGGCTACAGCGCCCAGAGTCTGCGGCTTGACGGCCAGTACAATAACGTCAGCTTCATTAATGACGGCCTCATTGCTTGCCGAGGTGTTGACGTTAAGGTTTGCCGCCAGGTTTTTCAATATGTCCGGGTTAATATCCGACACCCAGATTTGTTGGGGAGAATGGCCGCTGGCAATCAATCCGCTGATCAGGCTTGACGCCATATTGCCACCGCCGATAAAACCTATCTTCTTTAGCTTCATGTTTACACTGTGTTTGTTGGTTTAAAAGTATTTTACCCTATATAGGGCCTATGTGATAAATCACAAGACTTTTCATCTAACAAGCTGTGCTAAAGTAATCCTCTAAAATGATAAACCGAGCTTATGATTGAAACGATCTACATAGAAGAAAACATCCTGCGACACCCGCGTGTTATCGACATCGTTGCCCGTTTCCCGCAAGCCAGAAAAATCACCTGCGGCCGTTATGGCGAAGTTTTTAATCCCAAGGCGCAGAATTTTCGTCTGCAAAAACAACAGCCCGCCCTGATACTGGCGGAAAAATATAAAAACTTTGCCCTGCCAGCGCCTGCGGGTTACGGCATCGGCGCAAAAAGGAATTATTATTTCTCGCACATGCTCAACTGCTTGTACGATTGCCGCTACTGTTTCTTGCAGGGCATGTACCAGTCGGCCAATTATGTGCTGTTTGTTAATTACGAAGATTTTCAGGATGAGATAAGACGGCTGTGCGCCGAATCGCCAACTGAGGACATCCATTTCTTTTCCGGCTATGATTGCGACAGTCTGGCGTTGGAGCCGGTAACCGGATTCGCCGAACAGTTTTTGCCGTTTTTTGCTGAGTTGCCCAACGCCTGGCTGGAGTTGAGAACCAAGAGCACTCAGATCAGGAGCCTGCTAAACTGGGAGCCGCTGCCCCGCTGTGTTGTGGCGTTCAGCTTGTCGCCGGAGGAAATAGCTGCAAAAGTCGAGGATAAAGCGCCGCCGGTAGAGCGCCGTCTCGATGCTCTGTGCAAATTGCAGGAGCAGGGCTGGCAGGTTGGGCTGCGCTTTGATCCGTTGATTTATCAGGCAGGCTACCAGCAGCAGTACCGGCAACACTTCGAGCAGGTTTTTTCCAGAATCAGTTTAGATCAGCTGCATTCAGTCAGCCTGGGCGTGTTCAGGTTGCCGGAGAACTTTTTTAAAAAAGTGCATAAACTTTATCCGGAAGAAAAGCTTTTTGCCAGTCCGCTGGTTAGCCAGCAGGGCATGATTTCTTACAAGCAGGAACTGGAGCAGGAAATGATGCAGTATTGCAGTGAACTATTATTAAGCTATATTCCGGAAGCCAAATTTTTCCCATGCACACTATAAAACGTAACATTCTGGTGACGGGTGCCAGCTCCGGCATAGGCCGCGCCATCGCCAGAAGCCTTTTGCAGCAAGGCCATCATGTGATTGGCGTATCCCGGGACGGCGGCAAGTTTGCCCGGAACATGGATAACTTCAGCCCGGTGCAACTGGATTTGAGCCGGTTAACTGACCTGCCGCAAAAGTTACGCGAACTGGAGCAGGCCTTTCCGGAAATCGATGCCGTGGTTTTTTGTGCAGGAATGGGACAGTTCGGCTCAGTGGAGGAATTTTCCTATGCCCAGATTGAAGACCTGATGACCATAAACTTTACCAGCCAGGCGTTCCTGACCCGCGCCTTGCTGCCGGCTTTAAAGCGCAAAGAGCGCAGCGATTTGATTTTTATCGGTTCCGAAGCGGCCCTGAAAGGCAGCCGCAAAGGCGCGGTTTACTGCGCCAGCAAGTTTGCCGTCCGGGGCTTTACCCAAGCCTTGCGCGAAGAGTGCGGCAAAAGCAACGTGCGGGTTTGCCTGATCAATCCCGGCATGGTCAAAACGGCATTTTTTGAGCCACTGTCTTTTGAGCCGGGCGATGATGAAAGCAATTTTATCGAGCCGGAAGATGTTGCCGATGCAGTATCCTATGTGCTTAATTCACGGGCGCAGACAGTGGTCGATGAAATCAACCTTAGCCCATTAAACAAGGTTGTGAAGTTTAAAAAGCCATGATTAAAAATGGACGCAACATGAATTTTTCTGATAAATGCAAAGAAATGGATGATTTTGAGGCGGCAATATGCTCACACGACTGATAGTTTATTTTGCTTACTTCCTGAAAGCATCAAGGCGTTACCAAAGCGCCAAGCTGTTTTTCTATAATCTGTTGGAGAATCCTGACAGCCGGCTTAAATCCTATTTTGATGTTGTTATGATTTGCCTGGTGATGGTCAGCGTTTTTCTGCTGATTCACGAAGTGAATAATCCATTGAGCGAAAGCGAGGTGCTGTTCGAGCACTGCGTAATTAGTGTATTTATCGCTGAGTACCTGTTGCGGGGCTGGTTGTACAGCGACAATCATAAAATCATTCTTGAGCATTATGAGAAGGCTGAATACTTGAATGTCCCTTTTCGCCTGAACAGGGTTGCCAGAATCATTCTTGCCAAGAAAATCGAGTATGTTTTTACGCCCCTGGCCTTGATTGATTTGCTCGCTATATTGCCCAGCTACAGGCCGTTACGGGTATTAAGGGTTTTCCTTATCTTTCGGCTGTTTAAGCTGTTCCGTTATTTCAACAGTATAAAGTTATTTGCCAATGTCTTGGCCAGCAGGCGTTTTGAGCTCGTTACGTTGGGAATTTTTCTGGGTTTTCTGGTATTTATCGGCAGTACCGGCATTTATCTGTTTGAGAACCCCGCTAATGGAGGGCAAGTTCATAACCTGTTCGAGGCTTTTTACTGGGCGATAGTCACTGTTGCGACCGTCGGTTATGGCGATATATCACCGCAGACTACCGGCGGACGAATAGTTGCGATGGCATTGATTTTGGTTGGTTTGGGCGTCTTGTCTTTTCTTGTTTCCATTATCGTCGGGGCATTTAACGAGGAAATGGACGAATTGCGTGAAAACAGTACCTATGCCGAACTGAACCGGTTTGACAGCTTTATTATCATTTGCGGATTTGGCCGGGTAGGGCAGCATATCGCCAGACAACTGGAAAAAGACCGCCTGCATTTTGTTATTATTGATACTAGGGAATCCAATGTCTTGAAGGCAAAGCGGCTGGGTTATCTGGTGATTCATGAGGATGCCAGCAAAAATGGCGTGATACAGAATGCGGGCATTAATAATGGCGCAACGGCCGTTATTTGTACGACGGGCGATGATGTCATCAATGTTTATATCACGCTGACCAGTCGTCATTTAAACCCGGATATCCGGATTATTTCCCGGGCCAACAATCAGGATAACGTAAAAAAACTCTATCAAGCGGGCGCCAGCAATGTGATTCAGCCGTTTGAAATAGCGGGCATGGTGGTCGCCGAATATATCGGCCAGCCGGTGGCTTTCGAGGCTATTTTGGGCATCATCCGCGAGGAAAGTCACACCATCATGGAAACATTATGCGTGCATCCCGGTTCATTCGTTGAGGGAATGAGCATAGCCGAGATTGGCTTTGAGCAAAGAAAATTAATGCTGATAGGTATTATCAGTGCAAATCCGGAACATCATACGCACAAGAACAGTTATCCGATAAAAAACCAGCATTTTTATTTTAATCCGGAGCCATACTTTGTATTGCGGGACAGTGATCTGTTGGTGGTTATAGGCAGGGAGTATGCTATTGGCTATTTTCGCGATCAGATTGAAAAAAGCCGGTTAAAAAGCGGGAGGCAACGATGAAACGCATTGCCGTATTCGGTTACAGTGTCATGTCGTTGGAAGCGATGAGCCGATTGAATCAGGAACAATACAGCATTGTTTTCATAGCAAAAGATGATGCCGAAGCCGCCCTGGTTGCAGAAAAAGGTTTTGACACCAAAGTCATTGATTTTCGCAATGATGACGAACTCAGATCGATTGGCATAGGCGCTGACGTCGATACCCTTTTCTGTTTTTATCCAAGAGATTTTGATAATGTATTCTTAACTATTTCGGCGCGGGCGATTGATAAAAATATTACCATTGTCGCCATTGTTGATGACCCGGAATCAGCTGAAAAGTTACTGGCCGCAGGCGCGAATAAAATTA
This sequence comes from Methylobacter sp., assembly GCA_041660285.1. Lineage (GTDB taxonomy): Bacteria > Pseudomonadota > Gammaproteobacteria > Methylococcales > Methylomonadaceae > Methylobacter_A. The sequence continues at coordinate 16,699 of JBAZWN010000028.1, read as the reverse complement.
TTGATCCTTATGAAATTTGCGGTAGAAAAACGCACGAAATGCTAACCAAGCCGGATATTACCAATATTCTGGATAATACTGTTTTTGGCCGCTATGATTTGAATATGGCGCAGATAGAAATACCAGAAGGCTCCTGTTTGGAAAACACCAAAACCAGTGAGTTAAAATTGAATGAAAAGCATAATCTGATTCTCATCGGTGTTGTAGACAGGGAATTAGGGGAACAATTGCATTTTGCAATCGGAGAGAAAGAGCATTGCCTGGATGCAGGGGATGTTCTGGTGGTAATGGGGCCTGCAAGGGAAATAAAAGCGTTTAAAAAAGAGGTCGAGCCATGTGGCGATTGATAAAGTTTAATCCGAGAATCTGGTTTTCATTGGGTTTCCTCGGTTGTGGTTTCTTGTTGGCGATGGGCGCTTATTTTCAATTTGTTGGCGGCCTGGATCCCTGTCCTTTGTGCATTTCTCAACGTATTGCGATTTTAGCGACAGGCATTGTTTTTTTAATCGCGGCAATACACAACCCTGGACAAAAGGGCGTGATTCGCTACGCCGTTTTAGGAACGGTTACGGCTTTGTGCGGCGCGGCGATTTCAACCCGGCACATCTGGATACAGCACCTGCCGGCTGATAAGGTGCCGGAATGCGGCCCCGGTCTGGAGTATGTGCTGCAAAACTTTCCCTTGTTTGAAACGGTCAAGTTAATGCTTAGCGGCACGGGCGATTGCGCCAAGGTGGACTGGACAATGTTGGGTTTCAGCATGCCGGCATGGACGTTGCTCGCCTTTTTAATGCTGGCGACGCTCAGTCTTTTGCAAATCTGGAATCGTGAAACTAAGCAGTTTTAATTGGGATCAAAATAATGAAAAAATTTTTATTGGCGTTATTGCTTGCAAGCTGTTTTTCATCGGCACAAGCAGGAGAGGATTTAAGCTCTTTGCAACGGGCGATTGCGGGAAAGCAACGCTCAGCAGAACATAAAGACCGCGATAAATACCGGCATCCGCAGCAAACGCTGGAATTTTTTGATGTTAAGGACAGCATGACGGTTGTCGAAATCTGGCCGGGCGAAGGCTGGTACACGGAAATTCTGGCGCCTTATTTAAAGGATAAAGGCAAATTGTATGCCGCGCATTTTTCAGTCGATGCCGATGAGCCTTATTTTAAAAAGAACCTGCAGGAGTTTGTTAAAAAGATAAAAAGTGATCCTAAGGTATACGGCAAAGTTGAATTAACCGTGCTGCAGCCGCCAAGACTCTTGCAAATAGCGCCGGATGGGTCGGCAGACAGGGTTTTAACGTTTCGCAACGTGCATAATTGGATGAAGAGCGATCAGGCGGCCGCCGTATTCAATGCCATGTACAGGGCGCTAAAGCCCGGTGGCATTTTGGGTGTCGTGGAACACAGAAATTCACCGTTAAAACCGCAGGACACCAAAGCTGCATCCGGCTATGTCAGCGAGGACTATGTGATCGCGCTGGCAAGAAACGCGGGATTTGAATTTCTGGAAAAATCCGAGATCAATGCCAACAGCAAGGATACCAAGGATTATCCCGAAGGCGTCTGGACTTTGCCGCCTGCTTTAAAACTCAAGGATAAGGACAGAAAGAAATATCTGGCTATCGGTGAAAGCGACAGGATGACGATTAAATTCATCAAACCTGAGTAAATATTAAGCAGCTGTTTCCGCAAAGTTTTTTTGGGTGATGTATATCTAAATTTGAGGGGTGCCTATCTAAAATTTGTGAATTAATCCACAAATTAGGCCGGCGCTAAGCAAAATCAAAATACAGTTGGCAGGATAGTTGATATTTACCTTGTAAAATGTATAAGTATTTGAAAAATAAATGAAATTAATCATCGCATAAAAACTGTTCAAATTAACAAAACTGTAATAAAAACCGTTAGTAAGAGCTGTTAAAAACTATTTCTCCACAGAGTTATCCACAGATTCTGTGGGTAACTCAAATAGTCTAAACCGTATAGTGACTTAGCCTTAAAACATCAAAAATAACTCAAACACTATGGCCAAGTTGCAAAACAGGAATGAGCTGATTTTCAGGGTTGCTATTGCCATCCCTGTTTATCGGCTGTTTGATTATCTCGCTCCGGATAATGTCGATTTGGCCAAGGTCAAGCCGGGGATACGTCTGGAAGTTCCCTTCGGGAAAGGTAAAAAAGTCGCATTTCTGGTTGAGTGCGTTCAGCACAGCGATGTGGGCGCCGGTAAATTAAAGCAGGTTGAACGGATTTTGGACGAAACGCCGTTATTATCAGCTAAAGATTTGCGGCTGCTGCATTGGGCCAGCCGGTATTATCATCACCCCTTGGGCGAAGTATTCAGCGCGGCATTTCCTGTGGCGCTGCGCCAGGGCAAATCAGCCGTTGTCCAGGCAGAAAAACGCTATGCGCTGACTGAATTGGGCAAGGCTACCGATAGCGATCAGCTCAAGCGCTCGCCCAAGCAAAAAAGCGTGCTGGAAAAATTTCAGCATCACGAAAATGCCCTGTCTGAAGCGGAACTTTCGGCATGGAACGAAAACTGGCGGTCTTCGGTAAAGCAGTTGATGGACAAGCAATTGCTGGCGATTGCTCCGCATTCCGAAGTAAGTAACGCTCTGTCCCTAATCAGCGATGATGCCCTGCAATGCAATCCTCAGCAGCAGTCAGCGATAGACGAGGTATGTGATGGTTTAGGCCGGTTTGGCGTTTTTTTGCTGGAAGGCGTTACCGGCAGCGGCAAAACCGAAGTGTACATGCAGATTATTCGCTCCGTACTGGAGCGAGGCCAGCAGGTGTTGGTGCTGTTGCCGGAAATCACCCTGACCCCGCAGCTTGAAGAGCGTTTCAAGCTGCGCTTTTCGGTAAGCATTGCAGTTTCGCATTCCAAATTAACCGACCGGCAGCGGCAAATAGCCTGGCTCAAAATGCAGCAGGGTGAATGCTCGATTTTATTGGGCACACGATCCGCCCTATTTACACCGCTGAAAAATCCGGGATTGATTATTCTGGATGAAGAGCATGATGCGTCATTCAAGCAGCAGGAAGGCTTTCGTTTTTCCGCCAGGGATGTCGCTGTTGTGCGCGGAAAGATGTTGAATATTCCCGTTCTGCTGGGTTCTGCCACGCCCTCCCTGGAAAGTATGTATAACGTTGACAAGCAGCGCTACCGGCTGCTGCATTTGCCGGAAAGGGCGGGGAATGCGGTAGAGCCGGTCTTGCAGTTGTTGGACATACGCAATAAAAGAATGCAGGAAGGCATATCCGAGGCGCTTATTGCGGAGATTAAAAAAACACTGGCAAAAAAGGAACAGGTATTGCTGTTCCTGAACCGGCGCGGCTTTGCTCCTACGCTGATTTGCCACGGCTGTGGCTGGGTGGCGCGCTGCCGGCGTTGTGACGCCAACCTGGTGATTCATCACGATGAAGGCCTGCTGCGTTGCCACCACTGCGGGCAGGAGCAACGCCTGATCAGGCAGTGTCCTGCCTGCGAAAGCGGCGAACTGACGCCGCTGGGTCTGGGCACTGAACGGGTCGAAAAAGTGCTGACTGAATTATTTCCCGATAAAACCATTGTGCGCTTGGATCGTGATTCCACGCAGCGCAAGGGCTCGCTGGAAGGCTATTTGCAGCAAATCAATCAGGGCGAGGTGGATATTATCCTGGGTACGCAAATGCTGGCTAAAGGCCATCACTTCCCCAATGTGACGCTGGTGGCGATACTCGATGTGGACAGCGGCCTGTTCAGCATTGATTTTCATGCGGCCGAAAAACTGGCGCAAATGATCGTTCAGGTTTCAGGCCGCGCAGGACGTGCGGAAAAGCCCGGCAAGGTCATTATGCAGACCCGCCAGCCGGAGCATCCTTTATTAACAACATTAATAAGGAACGGATATAACAGTTTCGCCAGAACGGCATTGGCGGAGCGCAAAGAGGCGTTATTGCCGCCTTATAGCTATCAGGCGTTATTAAGGGTGCAGGCCATTGATGCGCAGATGCCGCAAATTTTTCTTCAAGCGGTCGTAGAGCTGGCGAAAAACTTCAATAAAGGCCATGTCCATATCCTGGGGCCGGTTGCCGCACCCATGGCCAGACGTGCGGGACTTTACCGTTATCAACTACTGTTTCAGGGTGCCAAGCGGTCGGAATTGCATGTCTTGCTCGATGTGCTGATGCCAGAGATCGAAAAGCTCAAACAGGCAAAAAAAGTGCGCTGGTCGCTGGATGTCGATCCGGTGGATTTGTATTAATGTTGATGGAATGGATAATCGGATGATATTAAGGGATAATGGGCGTCTATTTCTTGATCCGACCTACGCATTGAAGCAATGAAAAAAAAGATAGAGGAACTTATCCTGCAAGCTGTTGAAGCACTGAAATCAGAAGGTGTTCTTGAGCAGGAAATAACCCCGAATATTACTATTGACCGCACCCGTGATGCACTACACGGCGATTTTGCTTCAAATCTGGCATTGATATTGGCTAAGCCGGCAAAATCGAATCCGCGGCAGCTGGCGGAGAAACTGATTGCCGCGTTGCCTCATGATGCCGCGGTCACTAAGGTTGAACTGGCCGGGCCGGGCTTTATCAATTTCTTTATCGATCAAAATTTCCAGTATCAGATTGTCAGGCAAATTCACGATGAAGGCCGGGAATTTGGCTTGAGTAACGCCGGTGCGGGCAAAAAGGTTCAGGTTGAGTTTGTTTCAGCCAATCCTACAGGACCTTTGCATGTCGGTCATGGCCGTGGCGCGGCCTATGGTTCGGCGGTTGCGGACTTATTGCAGGCAGTCGGTTTTGACGTGCATCGCGAGTATTATGTTAATGATGCCGGCCGGCAGATGGATATATTGGCTACCAGTATCTGGCTGAGATACCTGGAAGAATGCGGCGAGCTGGTGCATTTCCCCAGCAATGCTTATCGAGGCGAATATGTACGAGAAATTGCTTGGGACATTCATAAAAACGCCAATAATGAATACCGCAGACCCGTAGAGTTGGTGTTTGAAGACATACCGCCTGACGAACCTGCGGGCGGCGATAAGGAAGAGCATATCGACGCGCTGATAGCCCGCGCTAAAACCTTGCTGGGGATGCCGTTATATCAGGACTTTTTTCAAATAGGCCTGAACAATATTCTGGAAGACATCAGGCTTGACCTGGGCGAATTCGGCGTTGATTATCAGGAATGGTTTTCAGAACGCCAGTTGATGGATGACGGGTCGGTGGAAAAAGCGCTGGAGCGGCTGCGTGCCGCCGGCCATCTTTATGAGCAGGATGGCGCGACCTGGTTTGCATCCGCCAAGCTGGGCGATGAAAAAGACCGGGTTGTGGTTCGCGATAACGGACAATCCACCTATTTTGCGTCCGATATCGCCTACCACATGAACAAGCTGGATCGCGGTTTTGACCGGATCGTCAATATTTGGGGGGCTGATCATCACGGCTATATTCCCAGAGTCAGGGCGGCCATTCAGGCGCTAGGCGCCGATGAGTCCAAGCTGAAAGTGCTGCTGGTGCAGTTTGCCTCGCTTTACCGTGGCGAAGAAAAAGTGCAAATGTCCACCCGTTCCGGCGAATTTGTCACCTTGCGGCAGTTGCGCAATGAAGTCGGCAAAGATGCGGCGCGTTTCTTTTATGTGATGCGCAGGTCGGAACAGCACATGGATTTCGACTTGAAATTGGCGACCTCCAAATCCAACGAGAATCCGGTATTTTATGTGCAGTATGCCTATGCCAGGGTATGCAGTGTGTTGCGCCAACTGGATGAGAAAAACTTGGAAAGGAATTTGCCGCTGGGCATGGAAAACCTGACGCTGTTAACCGAAGAGCATGAAACCAATCTGCTGGGAACGCTGGCGCGCTATCCCGAAACGCTGGAACGCGCCGCACTACAGTATGAACCGCATCAACTGATCCAATACCTGCGCGAACTGGCAACCGAGTTCCATACTTATTACAATGCGCATCAATTCCTTGTCGATGATGCGAAAATTCGCGATGCAAGGCTCAATCTGATTTGCGCCGTAAAACAGGTATTGGCGAACGGACTGGGTTTGCTGAATATCAATACACCTGAATCAATGTGATGGCTAGAGATTACAAACACAGAGCGCATAGCGCAAAAAAAGCGCCACGCAGGCAGCCGCTGGACCAGCCGCAAAGCATTGGCTTGTGGAAATGGATGCTGATCACTGCGCTGATTATTTCGTTTGTAGTTTTTTTGGTTTATTTGCGCAGCACAGGGTCGAAACAAGTAAAACCTGAGCAGATTTCGCAAGTCATACCGATCAAGCCTGAGGCTGTAAAAAATGAAGCGCCCAAACAGGAGCAAAAGCCTGAGCCAGCAAGAAATACAGAGCCGAAACAGGAGAAAAAGCCTGAGCCGGCGAAGCCTAAGGCAGAGATGAAAGCCATGCCAGAGCCGGAGGCTGTGGCTCCGCAGTTTGATTTCTACACCATCTTGCCTGAAAAAGAAGTTGTGGTGCCGGATTACGAAATTAATACCCGTGCACGGGAAGAGCGGGTAGGTCAGGCAAAAAAAGCCAGCTATATTATGCAGGCGGGTTCTTTTAAGGAATTTAAAGATGCCGACAGTTTAAGGGCAAAACTTGCCTTGATGGGGATTGAATCCAGAGTTGAAAAGGCAAAAATCGGCAATGTGACCTGGAACCGGGTCAAAATGGGGCCTTATGACCGGATGGCCAGTGTCAGCAGCATCCGGGCCAGGCTAAGGCAAGACGGTATTGACGTAATAGTCACAGAGGCCAGCCGTTAAACCCCTTCTTCCTTATCATCATCCGCCGACATATCTGAAATCTCTTTTAAGCGGAAGATGGCTTTAAAGTTAATGCTATCTTCCGGGTATAAGCCTTCACTATCTGCAATCCCGGCCGGTTGGCCGGTCAGTAATTCCAGAGTTTCGTCTACGCTGGAGACCGCATAAACGGAAAAAAGCCCTTGTGCAACCGCATCGATAACTTCCTGTTTTAGCATCAGGTTGCGCTTGTTGGCGGCGGGAATAATAGCGGCATGCTGCCCGTTAAGTCCGCGTGCCTGACAAAGCCGGAAAAAGCCTTCTATTTTCTCATTAACGCCGCCTACCGCCTGAACTTCGCCGTACTGGTTAATCGAGCCGGTAATCGCAAAGCTTTGCTTAATTGGGATTCGGGTCAGAGCGGAAATAAGGCAGCAAAGCTCAGCCAGCGAGGCGCTGTCACCGTCGATATAGCCGTAGGATTGTTCAACAGCAATGCTGGCTGAGATGGCCAAAGGAAATTGCTGGGCGTAAGAATGTCCCAGATAGCCGGTTAAAATCATCACGCCTTTCGAGTGGATGGCCTGCCCCAGTTCCACTTCCCGCTCAATATCGACAATGCCTCTGGAGCCGGGGTAAACCGTGGCGGTAATGCGTGCCGGCGCGCCAAAGCTGCTGCCGCCTACTTCCAGAATGGTCAATCCGTTGATCTTGCCTATCGCATCGCCTTCGGTATCAATCAGAATTGTGCCATCGAGCATTTCTTCGAGAATGTTCTGGGACATTCTACCGTTACGGTGCTCTCTTGCCGCCAAGGCTTGTTCAATATGCAATCGGTCGATCTGGTTGTGATTGGCTTGCTTGCAGAACAGGTTTGCTTCGCCAATAATTTCCAGGGAATCATTGATGCGGGCGGAAAAATGATGCTGATTTTCTGAAAGCCGGCAACTGTGCTCAATCAACCCTTCAATGGCGGCGCGGGTTAATGGTTTCGCGCCGGAGTCTGCGGCCTGTTTGATCATGAGCAGTACAAACCGCTGCATGGATTCATCGGTGCGAGCGATATAGTTATCAAAGTCGGCCAGAATTCTGAACATTTCGTTAAATTCACTATCCAGTTCTTCCAGTAGATAGTAGATGTCCCGGGAGCCAACCAGAATCACTTTGACATTGAGCGGGATAACTTCAGGCTTGAGCGTGATGGTGTTAATGCCCAGCTCTGAATAAGGCGACTCGATTTCAACCCGGCCTGATTGCAGTGCGCGTTTAAGGCCTTCCCAGACAAAGGGGTAAGTCAGCAGTTTTTCTGCGTCGAGGATTAAATAGCCGCCATTGGCCTTATGCAATGAACCGGCGCAAATCTTTCGATAATTGGTGACCAATGTGCCCTGGTCGCTGACATATTCAATCCGCCCAAACAGGTTTTGATAGATGGGATGCGGTTCGTAAATAACCGGCGCGCCGCTTTCCTGTTTGTTATCAACCAGAATATTGGGCGCATACAGCTCGGTCAGCATGAGCCGTTTCGCCGTATTGTCCCCAGGCTCCAATGTCCGGCTGGGCATCAGGTAATCAGCAATGGTTTGGCTCAGGTTTTTTTTGATTTCTGATAAAAACGTGATGACATCATCAATGTTTTGGTAGGTGTCATTCAGTTCTGAAAACAGCGGATCTATCGCCAGACTGATAGTGTCATTATCAAGTTGCCTGATTTTTTCAACCATGGCTCTGCGCCACTGGGGCAATTCCAGCAATACATCGCCCAGATATTCTTCCAGCTCTTCGACGTGCTTATGAAAAATTTCCCGTTCCGGTAGCGGCAATTGGGTGAATTGATCCTCATCGAGGGACTTATTGTCCCGGATGGGGGCAAAAGAAATGGATTCGCTCTCCCTGAACAGGGCAATGTTTATGGACTGGGCTTTCTTCTCAACCAGATCAATGGCATTGTTATAGCACTGGTTAAAATGGCGCTCAATGGTGCTCTTTTTTTGCTGGTACGTCGGGCTTTCAAATGCGGCAGGAAAAGTTGCCAGCAGATTATCAATTAACTTTTCGATGTCCTTGCTGAGCGCTTGGCCGTGTTCTGCAGGCAGCTCAATTGAAACAGGTTCCCTCGGGTTGTCAAAGTTATCTACATAAGCATAAGACGGCGGTGCAGGCAGGGTTTGGGCGATTGCATGCAGGTGATTGGTAATCATGGACAGCCGACCTAACCCAGGTTCTCCCATTACAAAAATGTTGTAACCCGGACTGGACATGGCGACACCAAACTCCAGCGCGGATTGTGCTCTGGACTGGCCTAAAATAGCGCTTTGCAAATTGGGGGCTTCCGGGAATTCAAAGCCAGCCAAATCAACTTTTAGTTTCAGTGACTCAAGTGGGAGCTTTAAGGTATCAGGCATGGACAAAAGATGACATTGGATTGCGGCTAAAGTGGCAATTCTACCATTTTTTGCAGCATTGTCGGCAATTGCTCCATGCGGTCGGTCGATAATCCCCCAAGAACGTTTATGGACTATGAAGTCCTCGGCGGTCTTAGAGGATTGGTTGTTCTTGAGACATTAAAAAGGTAGAGGGTTATTTCACTATCAGGCTGTTATTGACCGATTTGACTCCGCTAACAGTTCTTGCGAGCTCTACGGCTCTTTCTGCGGCATTTTTGGAGTCGACAAATCCGCTCAGTTGCACGACGCCCTTATATGTCTCAACGTTGATCTGCAACAGTTTAAGCTTGGAGTCACCTAATACCGAAGTCTTCACTTTGGTGGTAAGGATGGAATCGTCTAAATATTCTCCGGTGCTTTCATGTTTAGTCCCCCCGGCACAACCGGTAAGCGATGCGGCCAACAAAAGACTTAATAAAAAACATATTACTAGCTTTGATTTACTCATAATATTTATACCTTATAGTTTTGAGTAGGTGTAAGTTTTGAAAAAAGACGGTCATATCGGTTAAATTCTGGCATCCATTTCTTAATTGCAAATTAAATAACTATAAAGATATTCTGGCGACTATCAATGATAGCAACGCGCGCGAATAATACAATAATATCGGACAGATGCAATGTTTCTATTGGCCTCGTTTCATGTTTTATATGGATAAAAATAATGCGGGTCAAAATGTGAGAGCCCGTTTTTATGAGCGTTCAATGTTTAAGCCGTCAAGGGTAACAGGGCAGTATTAATATTTAATGACGGTTTGGATGTGGCGCTTCGGCAAGAAAAGAGCCTATATTGACAGTGGTTTTGGCTGGTTTTATTGCGCTGGAGATCGGGCGTAGCAAAAAAAATAGTATTGTAATATTCTTGTCATGTTGTATTTGCATAATGGTCCGGTCCAATTTTAAATTACTTTGAGAGCTTATTATGAAATTATCTTTTAAAACAAAGTCGCTGGTTGCTGCGATGGGTTTTATTTCTGCCGTACTGGTCAGTGGTGTTGCAGGTGCTGTTCAATCAGTTGATGCGGGTATTCCTGAGTATCAAAAAGCCAGCGGTATTTCCGGTAACCTGTCCAGTGTTGGCTCTGATTCGCTGGCAAACTTGATGACACTGTGGGCGGAAGAGTTTAACCGCGCTTATCCTAACGTGAATATCCAGATTCAGGCTGCTGGTTCTTCTACTGCACCTCCTGCATTAACAGAAGGCACATCAAACCTGGGGCCTATGAGCCGCGAAATGAAGGATGATGAGCTTGAAGCCTTTGAAGATAAATATGGTTATAAACCTACAGCTATTCCAGTGGCAATTGATGCGCTGGCTGTTCTTGTCAACAAAGACAACCCGGTTAAAGGCTTGACCATGGAGCAGGTTGATGCGATTTTCTCTTCTACACGCAAATGTGGCGGAGCAACTGACGTTACAACATGGGGCGAGGCAGGTGTTACTGCTTGGGGATCAAAAAGCATCCAGTTGTACGGACGTAACTCTGTTTCCGGTACTTACGGCTATTTTAAAGAGCACGCCTTATGTAAAGGCGACTTCAAAAACAACGTAAATGAGCAACCAGGTTCAGCTTCCGTGGTTCAGTCAGTCACTTCATCGGCTAACGGCATTGGTTATTCCGGTATGGGTTATACGACATCAGGCGTTAAGATGGTGCCTCTGGCAAAAAAAGGCACAACAGCTTTTGTTGATGCGACACCTGAAAATGCAATCGCCGGTACTTATCCTTTGACGCGCTACTTGTATGTTTATGTCAACAAGAAGCCAAATCAACCGCTAGCTCCGTTAGAAAATGAATTCATCAAGATGGTGCTATCTAAAACCGGTCAGCAAGTTGTTATAAAAGATGGATATATTCCTCTTCCTGCGAAAGTTGTTGACAAGGTAATGGCTACGCTTAAATAAGGTTTCAGATTAAGGATTGTTTTAAAACAAGGACTTAATTGTTGTGCAAGGACGCATAAACAGGGATGTTGGGCTGAATTAATCTGTTATCTTCCTCCTCATGTATGAAGGTTAATTTGGACAAAAAAAGCGGCTGAGATTTGTATTACGAATCTTGGCCGATTTTTTTTCTGTTTTTTGTTATATCATTGTCACATTTCATCTCTATTATCTCCGTATGTCTGAAATAAACACACGCATAAAATATCCCTCGATTATGGAAAAATCATCTAATCAATATTACCAGCGATGGAGGTTAATAAAGGATTTAGTGGCCCGCTATGGCGTGGTGGTGGGTGGTCTGGGTGTGATCGCAGCTATAGTGGTGATTTTCTTTTATTTGCTGTATGTGGTTTATCCCTTATTCATATCGGCGACAGCAGAATCTGTCAGTTTATATGAGGTGCCGGAGAAAACGCTGGGCAGCACGTTACTGCTGGAGATGGAAGAGCAAAATGAAGTGGCGGCCCGGTTTACTGACAGCGGGCAAGTGGTGTTTTTTGAGACAGCCACAGGAAAAACAGTTTTGATACAAGCTGTTGCGATACCCGAGGGTGCGCATATTACCAGTTTTTCACAGGGCAGTCCTATCAACGAGGGCGCGGTAATTTACGGTTTATCTGATGGCCGGGCGGTTATCGTAAAACATCAATATAAAGTTACCTATCCAAACAATGTGCGTGTTATTACGCCATCCCTTAAATATCCATTGGGCGAACAACCTCTGGTGCTGGATGATTCCGGAGCGGCGTTGGAGAAAATTGCGGTCAAAGTCGGTGAAGATGCAACGACAATAGTGGCAAAAACCGCTGACACTCCTCAAAACCCAGGTAAAATTCGCTTAATCAATTTTCAAAAAGAGCAGTCGTTATTTGCCGATGAGGCTGCTGTAACGCGTACAGATTCGATTTTGAACATGCCGGCGGCAGGAATTGTTGACATGTTAATCGATAAGGATGAGTCCAAGCTTTATCTGGTCAGCAGTGACGGACGCTTAAGTTTTTTTGACATCAGTAATAAAAGCAGCCCGGCTATCAGTCAACAACAAAATGTAGTCGAGGCGGGACAAAAAATCACCAGCATCGCATTCTTAAATGGCGATCTTTCCCTGATGATAGGCGATACAACTGGGCTGGTGTCGCAGTGGAGTATGGTTAAAGATTCGATGAATCGTCCTGCGATGCAAAAAATCAGGGCATTCAAAGTGTCCGATAAGCCTGTTGTTGCGATCAATGCGGAGCAGCGGCGCAAAGGCTTTATGACGATTGACGCCGATGGGGTCATGGGGATTTATCATTCGACGTCCGAAAGGGAAATGATTAAAGAGCGTGTTAGCGATGCACCTCTATCTGCTGCAGTTTTGTCGCCGAGAGCCAATGCGCTGTTGATGCAGTCAGCAGACGGGAAAATGCATTTCTGGCATGTAGAGAATGAGCATCCCGAGGTTTCCATAAAATCGCTCTGGCAGGAAGTCTGGTATGAAAGTTATCCAAAACCTGATTATATCTGGCAATCATCTTCTGCAAACAATGACTTTGAGCCTAAGTACAGTTTAACGCCATTGGTATTCGGCACGATGAAGGCGGCGTTTTACGCGATGTTGGTGGCTATGCCTCTGGCGCTGATGGGGGCCATTTATTCGGCCTATTTTATGGCGCCGCGTATGCGGCAGGTTGTAAAGCCAACCATTGAAATAATGGGCGCCCTGCCGACGGTTATTCTAGGTTTTCTTGCCGGACTATGGCTGGCGCCGTTCATGGAAGAACACCTGGCCGGCCTGTTTTCAATGCTTATGATTGTGCCTGTCGGCGTCATGCTGTTTGCCTTTGCCTGGCAATATTTACCGCAAGCCATCCAGCACAAAATACCGGAAGGCTGGGATGCTGCTTTATTGATACCGGTTATTCTGCTAAGCGGCTGGTTTGCTTTTACGGTGAGCGTGCCCTTGGAAGTACTATTATTCAATGGCACGTTGCGCGAGTGGTTTAGCCGGGAATTTGGCATAGGCTATGACCAGCGCAATGCGCTGGTGGTCGGTGTTGCGATGGGCTTTGCGGTCATCCCAACCATTTTTTCAATAGCAGAAGATGCCATTTTCAGCGTGCCGAAACATTTGACGGTGGGTTCTCTGGCTTTGGGCGCCACGCCTTGGCAAACCATGACCAGGGTCGTGTTATTAACCGCGAGTCCGGGGATTTTTTCCGCAGTGATGATTGGTTTTGGCCGGGCTGTTGGGGAGACCATGATTGTGCTGATGGCGACAGGGAATACGCCGGTGATGGACTTAAGCGTTTTTCAGGGTATGCGCACATTGGCTGCGAATATCGCCGTTGAAATGCCGGAGTCGGAAGTCGACAGTACGCATTACAGGGTTCTGTTTTTAGCGGCTCTGGTGTTGTTTGTGTTTACCTTTGTTTTTAATACGCTGGCCGAAGTCATTCGTCAGCGCTTACGTGAAAAATACAGCTCATTATGATCAGATTATGGTTTAAAAGCGGCAACCCCTGGGTATGGCTCAATGCGGCGGCAGTTAGCGCCTGTCTCATTATGGTCATTGGCGTGCTGGGCTTGATTACGGTGCGCGGAGTCGGCCATTTCTGGCCATCTCAAGTTTTACAGTTCAGTTATCAGGAAGAAGCAGGACAAGTTCAGACAATTATTGGCGAAAAAATCGATACCAGCGTTACGCCGGCAGCGATGGCGAAAGCGACAGGCCATAAAATGGCCGATGATGAAGATACGCTGGTGCAGTATCTGATTAAAACCGGTAACCGGGATATTACCGGCGTTGATTTTCGCTGGATATTGGAACGCAATGTAAAGCAGCAGGAATACCCGTCCGAAATGATGGTTGTGGAGCGGCGGGAATGGGGCAACCTCTATGGTTACCTTGTCGCAGTTAAAGAAAACGGCGTGACTATTGCTACGGGTGAGCAGGCCTGGCCTGCCGTTCTGGAAAGAATAGGCGCGGCTTTAGCCATTTATGAAGACATAGCCCGCCTGGAAAAAAAGGAAGTCGGCGCGATAAATTACAGTCTGGAACAGTTAAGGCTTGAACAGAAAAGGCTACAGTTGAACAATAGCTGGGATGCGGCAGCCGAGCAGCGGGTGGCGGCCAAAAAGGCCGAACTGGAAACGGAATACAAAAGCCATCAAACGCAGTTAAGCGAGCTGTATCGGCAAATAAGGCGGGATAGCCTGGTTGCAAAGACAGATGGCGGCAGTGAGGTTGAAATTCCTTTGTCCAAGGTAGTCAGGGTTTACCGGCCCAATACCATGAGCCTGTTCGACAAGATAGGGCATTATGGCGTTAAGTTTGTTGAGTTTTTAACCGATGACCCGCGTGAGGCCAATACAGAAGGCGGTATTTTTCCGGCTATTTTCGGCACGGTCATGATGGTGATCATGATGTCGATTATTGTGACGCCGTTTGGCGTTGTTGCGGCGGTTTATTTGCGTGAATATGCAAAACAGGGCTTTACCACAAGGCTGATCAGGATTGCGGTAAACAATTTGGCGGGTGTTCCGTCTATTGTTTATGGCGTATTCGGTCTGGGATTTTTTGTTTACATACTGGGCGGCAACATCGACCGGCTGTTCTATCCCGAAGCCTCGCCTGCGCCGGTTTATGGGACGCCGGGTTTATTGTGGGCTTCAATCACGCTGGCATTGTTAACGTTGCCGGTGGTCATTGTTTCAACAGAGGAAGGCTTGGCGCGTATTCCCAAGGCCATTCGCGAAGGCAGCCTGGCGCTGGGCGCTACCAAGATTGAGACCTTGTGGCGTACGGTATTGCCAATGGCAAGCCCGGCCATGATGACTGGGTTGATTCTTGCCGTCGCCAGAGCGGCTGGTGAAGTGGCGCCGCTGATGCTGGTGGGCGTCGTTAAGCTGGCTCCCACGTTGCCGCTGGACGGAAATTATCCCTTTTTGCATTTAGACAGAAAATTTATGCATTTAGGTTTTCATATTTATGATGTCGGTTTTCAAAGTCCCAATGTTGAAGCTGCGAGACCCTTGGTTTATGCGACGGCATTATTATTGGTACTGGTCATTGTTGGACTTAATTTGGCAGCAATATTAATCAGAAATCATCTGCGGGAAAAATACCGGGCACTGGAAGGTTAAAAAAATGACAGCACAAGAAGTACGTACACACTCAATTGATATGAGTTCCGTTTTACGCGGCAAGGGAAGCCAGGATGAAAAAGCTGAAGCCTGCATTAAAGTGGAAAACTTAAATCTTTTCTACGCGGGAAAGCAGGCATTGCATGGCATCAACATGGAAATGCCCAAGAAAAAGGTGACTGCCTATATAGGTCCCAGCGGTTGCGGTAAATCAACACTGTTGCGCTGCATTAACCGGATGAATGATCTGGTCGACAATGTCACCATCGAAGGCAAAATTCTGCTGGATGACGAAAATATCTATGATAAAGCCGTTAACGTGGCCGCTTTGCGCAGACGCGTCGGCATGGTATTCCAAAAGCCCAATCCGTTCCCCAAGTCCATCTTTGAGAATGTCACTTACGGACTCAGAATTCAGGGCATTAATGACAAGCGTTTGCTGGAAGAAACGGTCGAAAACGCATTGCGCGGCGCAGCTCTTTGGGATGAAGTCAAAGACCGTTTAAATGACAATGCATTAGGATTGTCAGGAGGGCAGCAGCAGCGTCTGGTTATTGCAAGAGCGATTGCGATAGAACCTGAAGTGCTGCTGCTGGATGAGCCCGCATCGGCGCTGGATCCTATTTCGACGTTAAAAATCGAAGAGCTCATCAATGAGCTTAAGGAAAAATATACTATAGTTATTGTGACGCACAATATGCAGCAAGCTGCGCGGGTTTCCGACTACACGGCGTTTATGTATATGGGCGAGTTGATTGAGATAGGTACTACCAGCGAGTTATTTACCAATCCTGTCAAAAAGCAGACAGAAGATTATATTACCGGTCGGTATGGATAATTAGGAGCGAGCAATGGACAACAGCAAAATAGGGCATCATATATCAGGCCAGTTTAATAAAGAGCTGGAAGATATCCGTAACAAAGTTTTAACCATGGGCGGGCTGGTTGAGCGGCAGATAGAACTGGCTGTAAATGCTTTCACTACCGGTGATATGGAAATGGCTGAGCTGGTTATCAAGCAGGATAATCAGGTCGATGCGCTGGAGATGGCTATTGATCAGGAGTGCGTGCAGATTATAGCGTTGAGGCAGCCGACGGCATTTGATTTAAGATTGCTGCTTACGGTTATTAAAATCATTAACGAGCTTGAAAGAGTGGGTGACCTGGCTGAGCGTATAGCGAATATGGCAATCCATTTATCGAGCACCGAAGGTAAGCATGACGACTATTACGAATTGCAGCACATGGCTGATCTGGTTAAGGAAATGCTGCATGGTGCACTGGATGTATTTGCCAGGATGAATATAGAGGAAGTAACCATGATTACCGGGCTGGATGAAAATGTTGACCGGGAATACGGCAGCGTTATCAGGCAGCTGATTACCCAGATGATGGAGGATCCGAGAAATATCACCCGGATGCT
>JBAZWN010000027.1:0-48325 GCA_041660285.1 Methylobacter sp. | reverse complement strand
GGAACATCTGCGGCGTCAATGCCCGCCAGATATGGCTTCTATCCAATGTTTCAGTGATGCAATTACCTTGCACACTTTTCAGGGTGTCATGCGAAGACAAGGCAAGAATTCCACCCACATCGTCATTAACCAGCGAGTCAATGAGATATTGAATATCAGCCGTAGTAATGCAGGGTCTCGCGGCATCATGCACCAATACCCAGTCGCCATCGGCCGCCTTGTCCCTTATGGACTTTAACGCCGAAAGCACGGAATCGGCGCGCTCTTTGCCGCCGGGTGCGGTCATAATGTTTGCATGTTGTGATATTGGAAGCGTTGGCCAGTAGGGATCTTCCTCAGAAACTGCAACTGCGATGGCTTCAAATACATTGGCCTGCAACAAGCGCGACAGCGTTTGCTCGATGACCGTCTTTCCGGCAAGCTCCAGATATTGCTTAGGCCTGTCCGCCTGCATGCGTTTGCCGACACCGGCAGCAGGAACAATGCCCCAGAATTTTATTGCGTCAGTCATTATGAATGAAATATATCGGTGAAAGAACATGCAGGGCAGCCTGCACTGTCCAAGAGGGCAGTCGCGCCTGCAAAGCTTTTATTCGAGAACCTGAAAAAACGTCTCGTCCTCTTTAATCATCCCTAATTCATCACGAGCCCGTTCTTCAATCGCTTCCTGCCCCTTTCTTAAGTCCAGCACTTCAGCATAAAGCGCTTCATTGCGCTCTTTTTTTTCCTCAACCTCTTTATTCAGTTCTTCAAGGCGCTGCTGATAGGCATGCGTCTGGGCGACGCTGCCATCGCCGAACCATACCCGGTATTGCAGATGAAGAATCAGCAGAATAATGATTGCAATGAAGATTTTAATTTAATTACCCTCAACCCAAGACAACTAACCGCTATCCCTACAGCATTCTAAGCGCGCTACGACCTGCGTATTTAGCCTGGCTGCCCAACTCCTCTTCAATTTTCATCAGACGGTTGTATTTGGCAATACGGTCAGAACGGCTCAATGAGCCGGTTTTAATTTGGCCCGTGCCTGTTGCGACGCATAAATCGGCAATGGTGGTGTCTTCTGTTTCACCGGAACGATGGGAAACAACCGCCGTGTAAGATGCTTTATGCGCCATATCAATAGCCGCAAGCGTTTCGGTCAGCGTACCGATCTGATTGACTTTAATCAGAATTGAATTGGCGATATGCTGTTCTATGCCTTGCTTCAAAATGGCAGGATTGGTGACAAACAAGTCATCACCGACCAGCTGTATGCGGCCGCCCAGTTTCTCGGTTAATAATTTCCAGCCGGCCCAGTCATTTTCATCCATGCCGTCTTCAATGGTGATAATGGGATAACGGTTGACCCAATCAACGAAGAAATCAGCCATTTGTTCCGAGCGGTAGGTCTTGCTTTCAGATGCGAGGTTATAAATGCCGTCTGAATAATATTCGGAACTTGCCGCATCCAGGCCTAAGTAAATATCCACACCCGGTTTATAGCCCGCCATTTCTATCGCTTGCAGAATAACGCTGATGGCTTCTTCATTTGAGGAAAGATTAGGCGCAAAGCCGCCTTCATCGCCCACGGTCGTTGCCAAGCCTTTTGCTTTCAAGACTTTGCTCAGGTTATGGAAAACTTCCGCGCCATAACGGATCGCTTCACGGAAAGTCGGCGCGCCGACAGGCAAAATCATGAATTCCTGCAGATCAACGCTGTTATCGGCATGTGAGCCGCCGTTGATGATGTTCATCATGGGAACAGGCAAAATGAACTCGCCCGATGTATTCAAATGGCGATACAAAGGCTGACCGGCTTCTTTTGCCGCTGCATGCGCTGCCGCCATTGAGACAGCCAATATGGCGTTAGCGCCCAAGCGCGCCTTGGTATCAGTGCCGTCGAGGGCTATCATTTTGTTATCAATGCCGGCCTGATCAGCAGCATCCATGCCGACAACAGCGGAACGGATTTCGGTTTTCACATTGGCCACAGCGTTCAACACGCCTTTACCTAGATAACGCGATTTATCGCCATCGCGCAATTCGACGGCTTCACGTTCGCCCGTCGATGCACCGGAAGGCACCATCGCGCTGCCGATAACCCCGGATGCCAAAATAACATCTGCTTCAAGCGTGGGATTGCCACGTGAATCCAAAATTTCTCTAGCGCGAACATCAACTATTGCAGACACTATGCTATCCCTTATAACGTTGTTTCTATGAGTTTGTTTGATTTAACGGCCTGGTCGATGGTTACCAAGACTTCCAGCAGTTCTTTCATTCTGTGTAATGGCCAGGAATTCGGGCCATCGCTTTTGGCCTCGGCAGGATTCGGATGGGTTTCCATAAAAATCCCGGAAATGCCCACAGCCATTGCCGCTCTGGCCAGCACGGGCACGAATTCACGTTGACCGCCGGATGAGGTGCCCTGTCCGCCGGGCAGTTGCACCGAATGCGTCGCATCAAAAACGACCGGACAGCCGGTGTCTCTCATGACCGCTAACGAGCGCATATCGGAAACCAGATTGTTATAGCCGAAGGACGCGCCGCGCTCGCAGACCATAATCTGCTGGTTTCCTGTCGCCTTGGCTTTGTTGGCAACATGCACCATATCCCACGGCGCCAGAAACTGGCCTTTTTTAATATTGACGGGAATGCCCTGAGAGGCGACCTCCTGAATAAAATTGGTTTGCCGACATAAAAACGCAGGCGTTTGCATGACATCAACGACCGAGGCGACTTCAGCCAGCGGCGTATCTTCGTGAACATCAGTCAACACCGGAACCTGGATTTGCTGCTTCACTTTTTCCAGTATTTTAAGCCCCTGCTCAACACCGGGGCCACGGTAGCTTTCGTGCGAAGAGCGGTTGGCTTTATCGAAAGACGACTTGTAAATAAACGGAATATTTAATGCCGCCGTCAACTCCTTAAGATAGCCCGCCGTATCCAGCGCCATTTGCTCGCTTTCGATAACGCAGGTACCGGCGATTAAAAAAAACGGCTGATCCAAACCTGCCTCAAAATGACACAATTTCATTATGCTGTTACCTTTTTATGTTGGGAAGCCGCGGCTACAAAACCGGAAAACAGCGGGTGCCCTTTTCTTGGCGTTGAGGTGAATTCGGGATGAAACTGACAAGCGAGAAACCAGGGGTGATCGCGGATTTCAATCACTTCAACCAAACGTCCATCGATAGACTTGCCTGAAAAACTTAAGCCCGCCTGTTCGAGTTTTTCCAGATACTGGTTGTTAAATTCGTAACGGTGGCGATGTCTTTCGGTAATGACATCTTTCTGGTAAAGCTGAAAAGCCAGCGAATCAGGCTGTAACCGGCATTGCTGTCCGCCCAGACGCATGGAACCGCCCAAATCGGAATCTTCGCTGCGCGTTTCAAGCTGACCGTCCTCAGACATCCATTCCGTAATCAAGCCGATGACAGGATGCGGTGACTTGGGCAAAAACTCCGTGCTGTGCGCGCCTTCAAGGCCTGCAACATCACGCGCAAACTCAATGACGGCAACCTGCATGCCCAGACAAATGCCCAGGTAAGGTATTTTGTTTTCCCGCGCATATTTGACTGTTGCGATCTTACCTTCCACGCCGCGTTCGCCGAATCCGCCTGGCACCAAAATGGCATCGACATCTTTCAGCCTGGCAACGCCTTCTTCCTCGATGCTCTCCGAGTCGATATATTCGATTTTCACTTTCAGGCGGGTGCGGATACCGGCATGGATCAAGGCTTCATTCAATGACTTATAAGCATCGGTATGATCGACATACTTGCCGACAATGGCAATGGTCACTTCGCTAGTGGGATTTGCCAGCGCATCGACAACACCGTACCATTCCGTTAAATCGGCGGGCGGCGCATTCAGCCTCAGCTTATTGACGACAATCTCATCCAGTCCTTGCTCATGGAGCAGCAACGGAATCCTGTAAATCGAATCCGCATCAACCGCAGAGATGACCGCTTTTTCCTCTACATTGGTAAATAAGGCGATTTTACGGCGCTCACTGACGGGTATTGGCTGTTCAGACCGACAGATCAAAATATCCGGCTGTATGCCGATAGAGCGCAACTCTTTTACCGAATGCTGGGTCGGTTTGGTTTTTATTTCACCAGCGGAACGAATATACGGCACCAGCGTTAGATGAATAAACAGCGACCTTTCGGAACCCAATTCAACGCGCATCTGCCGGATGGCTTCCAGGAAAGGCAGTGACTCAATGTCGCCCACGGTGCCGCCGACTTCAATCAAGGCGACATCAACACCTTCGGCGCTAAGATAAACACGGCGTTTGATTTCATCGGTAATATGCGGGATGACCTGAACGGTCGCCCCTAAATATTCGCCTTTACGCTCTTTGCGTAAAACACTTTCATAAATCTGACCGGTTGTGAAACTGTTCTTTTTGGCCATAGTGGTTTTAAGAAACCGCTCATAGTGGCCTAAATCCAGATCCGTTTCCGTACCGTCTTCGGTAACAAACACTTCGCCGTGTTGAAAAGGACTCATGGTGCCCGGATCGACATTGATGTATGGATCCAGCTTGGTCATGGTGACTTTGAGGCCGCGAGACTCAAGGATAGCGGCCAATGAAGATGCGGCAATGCCTTTGCCTAGAGATGAAACAACGCCGCCGGTAATGAAAATGTATTTTGTCATGTAGGATTTTTAGACTTCAGATAATCAATGATGAAGTTGGGTAAAAACTTGAGTATTTTAATCGACAATGCGCTTGTCGTCATTGTCTTTCGGGTTTAATTCTTATCTTTGCAGAGACAAGCTAATGCAGGCCTGCGTTTTTTCGCTGTAGAACGCCGCGCTTATCCATTTGTCGCCCACAGCGGCGAGCACATCATTCAGGTAAATCAAGGGAATGCACTCCCTTTCCCACGGCGGAATGCCCGCTTCCTGAAACAGATTTTTCAGCGAATGGTGGCCTGTGCGCCCCGGCAAACAGATTTTTTCCCCGCCCCGGCGGAATCTGACCTCGACCCGAGCATCCCGCCACTGCTCGCGAAGTATGCCTGCCGATGAAGGTACGCAAGACAAGGTCTGGTTATTGCCGATTTTTATCGACGCTTGCCCGACCGGCCAGACAACATCTTGCAAAGATTCTTGCGCTGCTTGTTCTACACAATACAGCTTATCCCGATAGCGCCGGATGTCATAGCCTTGACCCGATAACACCGGATTGCTGTTTTCACCGGCTGCCACCACCTGAGTCAAGATTCGCCCGACAAAAGCCTGCGCTGGCATTTTAAGACCCAAACGCTGGAACCAATGCCTGATGACCAGTTGCTGCTGGTGATTTTGGTGTTCGAGCAACCGACCAATGTATAGCGTTTTGTCGGCTGCATTAAAAACCGCGCTAAATAGCTCATCCGCCACTTCCGAGACCAGAACCTCTGCATCCGCGCAGTGCCTTGCCGAGCGCGCCACGGTTTTGTCGATTGCCGGCCAGCGCTGTTTCAACAACGGCACAATGGCGTTGCGCAGGTAATTACGGTCATAATCATTGCGCTGGTTGCTGGGGTCTTCAACCCAGTTTAACCGATGCGCCTGGGCATAATCGGTTATCGCCTGCTTGGCAACATTCAGCAAAGGCCTCAGCATGACGCCCCGGCCAAAAGCCATGCTTTCCGGCATCCCGGAAAGCCCGCGCAAGCCAGCACCGCGAAACAATTGCAGCAGCACGGTTTCCAGCTGGTCTTCCCTGTGCTGGGCAAGCAGCAGCATGTCATCGCAAGCCATCAATGATTTTAAAGCTGCATAACGGGCGTTTCTTGCGGCTTCTTCAGGGCTTTCTCCAGGCGCTGCAACAGCATTGACCCGCAGCACCAGAAAACCCACCCCCAACCCTTCGGCTGCTTTTTCGCAATGCCCGGCCCAAGCCTCAGCCTCAGCCTGCAAGCCGTGATGCACATAAACCGCGGTGATTTTATCCTTGAGAGGGGTTATTGAAGCGCACAGATGCAATAAGACATGGGAATCGACGCCGCCGCTGTAGCCGATATAAACATGCCGGGGCTGTTTGTGTTGAGCTAACGCAGATTCTATAACTTGCAGTGACAGCATCACGACCTTTTAAGATATATTCGCCTGTTCCCAAGCACAAATTAAAAGGCCGACAAAAGCCGGCCTCGAGACTGTTAGGACTGCTTAAATCGGTTACTTGCTGGCTTCCTCGGCGAAGACGCCAAAGCTCATAATCCTTTGATAGCGTTTTTCCACCAAGTCATCTGTTGACTGCTGCGTCAACTCTTTCAAGTGCCGCATCAAGGCTTCTTTCAAGTTCGATGCAATAGCCTGGAAATCCCTATGGCAGCCGCCTAAAGGCTCTTTAACCACTTCATCGAGGAAACCCTGCTCCTTGATGCGGGCAGAGGTAATGCCCATGGCCTCAGCCGCCATCTGCGTTTTATCCGCGCTTTTCCAGAGTATGGATGCGCAACCTTCCGGCGAGATCACCGAATACGTGCTGTATTCCAGCATGATTAACCGGTCACCCACGCCAATTGCCAAAGCACCGCCGGAACCGCCTTCACCGATAATGGTGCAGATAATCGGCGTTTCCAGCTTGGCCATTTCAAACAGGTTTCTGGCGATGGCTTCACTCTGGCCGCGCTCTTCCGCACCGATGCCCGGATAAGCTCCCGGCGTATCGATTAAGCAGATAATGGGGAGTTTGAAACGCTCCGCCATCTTCATGACGCGCAACGCCTTACGGTAGCCTTCAGGGCGCGGCATACCAAAGTTGCGGTAAATTTTTTCCTTGGTATCGCGTCCTTTTTGATGACCGATCACCATAACCGGCTGCCCCTCAAGGCGCGCCAATCCGCAAACAATCGCAGGATCATCCGCATAAGCCCGGTCGCCATGCAACTCATGGAAATCGGTAAACATGTGCTCAATATAATCCAGCGTGTAGGGACGACCCGGATGCCTGGATAACTGGGAAATCTGCCAGTCGGACAGCTCGGTAAAAATAGTCTGCGTCAGCGCCTGGTTTCTGTCTTCCAGCTCCTTCAGCGCAGTGGAGATATTAATATTGTTATCCAACTCCACATTGCGGAGTTCTTCAATTTTCGCTTCTAACTCGGCGATCGGTTGTTCAAAATCGAGAAATTTTAGATCCATGTAGATTAATCTGATGAATTATTACAGTAATGGGTAATTTTATAGAAATTCAGCAATTAATTCTAAATAAATCGCTGCTTATTTTACCCATGTTTTTGTTTTTTGAAGATCAACCGCTCAGTCGGCATAAAAACCATGCTTACGATTTCTTGTCCAATTCCTTCAAATGCCTTAGCTTTTCCTTAATCTTGATCTCCAGACCTCTTTCTACCGGCTGATAATATTTCGCCCCAACCAGCTCATCCGGAAAATAATTTTCCCCGGCGGCATAGGCCTCCGGTTCATTATGGGCGTAACGGTATTCTTTGCCGTAATCCAGCGATTTCATCAGCTTGGTCGGCGCATTTCTTAAATGCACCGGCACGCCCAGACTGCCGCTTTGTTTGGCATCGGCCATTGCCGCGTTGTAAGCCATATAAACCGCATTGCTTTTCGGCGCGCAGGCCAGATAAACGACGGCTTGGGCCAATGCCAGCTCGCCTTCCGGGCTGCCCAGCCGCTCCTGGGCCTCCCAGGCGTTAATGCAGATTTGCAAGGCTCTCGGGTCGGCATTGCCTATATCTTCGGAGGCCATCCTGACCACGCGCCGGGCCAGATAGGACAGATCGCAGCCGCCATCCATCATCCGGCAAAGCCAGTAGAGCGAGGCATCGGGCGAGCTGCCGCGAACGGATTTATGCAGCGCTGAAATCTGGTTATAAAATTCCTCCCCCTGATTATCGAAACGCCGCACGCCGCCAGTAAGCACTTCCTTCGCAACCTGCTCATCAATAACCTTACGCCCTTTCGCTGCGGCAAGCTCTACGGCGATTTCCAGCAGATTCAGCAGCCTTCTGGCATCGCCATCGGCCGCCTGGGCGAATTGCTGTTTAATGTCGTCAACCATTTCGATAGCCAGACTGCCCAGTCCGCGGTCCCGATCGGTTAAGGCTTTGTCTATCACCGCCAGCAAGTCATCGGCTGTCAATGCGTTAAGCACATAAACCCGCGCACGCGACAATAACGCGTTATTGAGTGCAAACGACGGATTTTCAGTGGTTGCGCCGACAAAGTAAACCGTGCCGTCTTCCACATGTGGCAGAAAAGCATCCTGTTGCGACTTGTTGAAACGGTGCACCTCATCGACGAACAAAATGGTGCGCCGGTGCTGTTCCAGCTGGATTTTTTTGGCTTCGCTAACCGCCGCCCTGATTTCTTTGACGCCGGACAGCACCGCCGAAATCGGCATAAACTCGGCATCCGAGTGCTGTGCGATGATTCGCGCCAGCGTTGTCTTGCCTGTGCCTGGCGGCCCCCAGAAAATCATGGAATGCAAGCGCCCTGAGGCGATAGCTTCATAGAGCGGCTTGCCGGGTTTCAGGATATGCTGTTGCCCGACATAATCCTCCAGCAACCTTGGCCGCATCCGGTCGGCCAATGGTTTGGTCAAGTCATCAAACACACCAGTGACTCAAAACGTGAGGGTTAATCAGAAAAAACATCGACACCCTTGGGCGCATTAAACTGGAACAAGGTCTGTTTGATTGGCGGATTCAGGATAACGTTGGAAAAATAAATGCGCGTCAACTGGCCAAAGTTATCACTTAACTCCATGCCGCCCAGCGACCCTTTGCTCAGGCCTATCAGGATATATTTGAAACTGCTTTCCTGGCTTTTGGGCAGTAATTTTATCCACTGTAAATCGCCATCCACACCCTGCTCTTTCATGATGAAATTGTCTTCCAGTGATATGTCGCCGCTTAACAGTAATGCCGGTGTTGAACCCAGCGATTCATCCAGCTTTTTAACAGTGACCTGCTCCAGATCCGTATCATAAAACCAGACTTTTCCTGAATTGGACACAATCTGTTGTTGAAAGGGTTTTTGATAGTCCCAGCGGAACTTTCCCGGCCGCTGCAGATAAAAAACGCCATAGCTGGTCTGGACCGGATTACCGGCTTCATTGATCAATACCTGCTTGAAGTCGGCTGAGAGCGACTTTGAGCTCTCCAGAAAAGCCTTCAACTGTTTGACAGGCTTGTCTTCCGCACTTGCGCCATTAAAAAACAGCACCGCCACCAGACCAGCGAAAATTGTAATTTTACTCATAAATACTCTTTGGTTAGTTATTCGGTAATAGACCATTAACCCACGTTTTAGCCCGGTCAATGGGTGAATCCACGCATGGCGAAGACGCGACCGGCGCCGAACCGGCGATATAAGGATACTGCCTCGCTCCGCCACAGCCTTCATCGGCTAACAAGCCGCTAACCGGGTCAACCCAGGCCATTTTTATGTTGTCCGGCGGAATCAGATTCACCGGCTGGATTGAAATCTCTTTCATTAACGATGTCCATACCTGCAAGGCGCCGCTTGCGCCCGTTAAACCGACAGGTTTGTTATCATCCCGGCCAATCCAGACAACGGACAAATAATCACCGGTATAACCGGCAAACCAGCTGTCTTTTGAATCATTGGTAGTGCCTGTTTTACCGACCAGACCATAGTCTTTCGGAAAAGACGCATACGCCGAGCTTCCTGTACCTTCGTGCATAACCTCCTGCAATATGGTATTGACAATATAGGTTGCCGCCGGGTCCACCGCCTGTTTAACGGTAAACGGGTAACTTTGCAGGCGCGCGCCATCGGCGGAGACAACCGCCTTGATAGCTTTCAGCGGCGTTGAGAACCCGTCACCCGCCAGCGTCTGATACATCTGCGTCACTTCCATCGGCGTTAATTCAGCAGCCCCCAGCAAAAATGACGGAAACAGATCAACCGGTCTGGTGATGCCCATGCTTCTTAATGTTTTAACCGTTCTGGCTATGCCGACATCCATGCCTATCCGAACGGTGGCCAAATTGTAAGAATGCGCCAACGCCGTATGCAGCCCGATCATACCATGCTCTTCGTGGTCATAGTTTTTAGGACTCCAGTCATTGCCATTCGGCCCTTTAACCAGGATAGCCGTATCGCTTACCGGCGTGGTAATCGTGTATCTTTTCGGGTATTCCAGTGCGGTCAAGTAAACGATCGGTTTTATTAATGACCCGATCGGCCTGACCGCATCCAATGCGCGGTTAAATCCCGCTCCTGTTGCTTCGCGGTCGCCCGTCAAGGCTGCAATTTCACCGCTGTCCCTGCGCGTCACCACAACTGCGGCTTCAAGATCCTTAGCCCTGGGCAACTGTTCCAACTGACTCAGTTTTTTAGCAACGGCCTGTTCCAGAGCGTCCTGAACGCGGGGCTCCAGCGTGGTGAAAATTCTCAAACCCTCGGAAGTCAGGTCTTCCTCTTTGTATTCCTGCCTTAATTGCCGCTTGACCAGATCAAGGAATCCGGGATAGCGGTTGGTTGAGCGATGCGTATTGGCAATCACGCTTAAAGGCTTTGCCTTCGCATCAACAGCCTGTTTTTCGGTGATATAGCCTTCCGCCGCCATCTCATCCAGCACCAGGTCACGCCGTTGCAGGGCGCGATCAGGATAACGCCTTGGATCGTAATAAGAAGGCCCACGAACCAGCGCGACCAATGACGCTACATGCTCCAGAGGCAAATCCTTCAAAGAACTGCCGAAGTAGAACTCGCTGGCCAGGCCGAAACCATGAACAGCACTGGCGCCATCCTGGCCCAAATACACCTCGTTCAGGTAGGCTTCCAGGATTGCGTTCTTGCTGTAGCGGGCTTCCAGTATCAGCGACATAAAGACTTCATTGACTTTACGCACCAGGCTGCGTTCAGACGTCAAATAAAAGTTCTTTACCAGCTGCTGGGTGATGGTGCTGCCGCCCTGCACAATGCCGCCGGCAAGAACATTCGCCCACATCGCCCTGGCGATTCCCCGCAATGAAATGCCAAAATGATCGTAAAAATCCCGGTCTTCCGACGCTAGCAATCCCTTAATCAGGGCATCCGGCGCTTCTTCCCGTCTAATTAAAATCCTGTCTTCCTTTATGGTGGGATATAAACTGCCGATTTGCGCTGGGTCCATGCGCACAATGGCAAGGTCTTTCGACTGCGCTACGTCGACAATGCTTTCTATGGCCGAATCGGTAAAGCTCACCTGAATAAGACTGCCGGGTTGGTTTTGATCCCAGAAAGTAAAATCCCGGGTTTTTACTGTGACTTGCTGCCCTTTTTTAAAATATGTTCCTTCCGAAGACAAATGGGCATCCTGCCGGTAATGCAGCTCCTCCAGTAATCCTTCAAACTTGGCAGCGGAAAGATTATAGCCGGCATAAAGCTCAACCGGACTGGCGTAAACCCGCGCGGGAATGGCCCAGCGTTTGCCTTCAAACTGCTTGCGAATGTTGTAATCCAGATAGCCCAGATAACACGCTAAAACAAACGTAAATCCAACAAAAAAGATCAGCACCATGTTCCTGAACCAACTGGAAGCAGGTTTTTTGGTTGCCTTTTTCTTAGTGTCGTACCTGGAACCGCGTTTTCTTGTTCTTTCTGCCATAACCTCTTACAACATTCATTATTTATTAATCATCCGTAACATCGTGGCGCATTATACATTAAGGCAATCACCTTAATCAGCACCCATATGCTAACTCTATAAAAACAAAACGTTTTTCTACACAGTCAACACTATTTTCCCGATCGTATGCCCCGCTTCCACCAGTTTGTGGGCTTCTGCGGCCTCTGCCAGCGGCAACTGTTTGCTGATATGCGTTTTCAACAGGCCATTGTCAACCCATTGCGCGCATTGCTTTAATATCTCAACATGCTTGTCCCTTGCCTCCGGCAAGTCCCTGAGCATGGGCGTTAACATCAGCTCAAACCCTATCAATAAATTACGCATTCTGGCTTCAGCCAGACTCAGCTCGCCCGGATCCAGCAATGTCACCAACCGGCCAAAATGCGCCGTCGCCGCGATGCTGTCTTTAAACACAGACGCGCCTACCGTATCAAAAACCAGATCAGCGCCCTTGCCGCCGGTCAGTTTATTTACCGCATCAGCAAAGCCGCCGTGTGTATAAAGAATTGCCTCGTCAGCGCCCAGCGCTTTGACAAACTCAGCTTTCTGCCCGGAGCTCACGGTGGCAATCACCCTGGCGCCTTTCAATTTCGCCAGTTGTATCGCCACATGCCCCACGCCACCGGCTCCGGCATGGACAAGCACAGTCTGCCCGGATTGCAATCCGCCGCGGTCAAACAAGGCGCCCCAGGCGGTAATCAACACCAGCGGCAAAGCGGCGGCTTCCACAAATGATAAAGTCTTTGGCATCAAGCCAGCCCAGCGCTGATCGATCACCGTGTATTCGGCATAATTGCCCTGCTCCCGACCCAAGCCGCCATTGCAAAACCAGACCTTGTCGCCCGGCTTAAACCGGCTGACCGCGCTGCCTGTTTCAATGACTTCTCCGGCGCCATCGCACCCCAATACCGCCGGCAGGGCATTTTCATAAAACACGCCGTTGCGCCTGACTTTAGTATCGACAGGATTAACGCCTGCCGCTTTCAGCCTGACCTTGATCTGTGTTGCTGCGGAAATTTCCGGCTCGTCAATGTCTTGGAATTTTAAAACCTCGGGATCGCCGATGGCTGTCATCATTATCGCTTTCATGGTTTTAACCTTATTTGTGTAACAAAAAATGTACCGGTATATGCCTTAATGGGTGCTGAACCACTAACGACTCTGAATCTTAATCAGCCAGCCATTGCCGACGATAATCCTGATAAGTGTAGTGTTTCAGTTTTTTTATCCCGCCCGAATTGCTGACATAAATATCCGGCAGATTGTAACCGTTAAACCGGTTTGCTTTAATCAGGCTGTAGGCCCCGACGTTTTTAAAAATCACTCTATCGCCTACTGACAAAGGCTCCTTAAATCGATACTCGCCGAACACGTCACCGGCCAAACAGGTGCAGCCCGCCAAAACAGCGGCATATTGCCCATTAGGGTCATGTTCATGCAATTCAGGCTGGCGCTGATATTCGAACACTTCCGGGTTATGGTTGACCGAGGTATCCAGTACGGCAATGGCTTTACCGTCACTGACAAAACTATCGAGGACTGTCGCCATCAAATGCCCTGCCCTACCCGTCACCGCCTTGCCCGGCTCAATATAGACTTCAAGGGAAAAATCATTGTTCAGTTTGTTGACCAGATCGATAAACGGCCTGTGATCTTCAATCTGATCAAACAGATAACCGCCGCCCAGATTCAGCCATTTGAGTTGGGTCAATCTCTCTCCCAGATGGGCCTGAAGTTTCTCAACCGTTTTAATGAGCGGCGTGAAATCCGTTGCTGAAAAAACGTTATGCACATGCAATCCCTGAATTTGATCCAGACAAGTTGACCGGATCAATTCATCAATATCCGCACCCAGCTTTGAATGCGGTCGGCAGGGATCAAACCGGTCGTCATGAAGGAAAGACAGCTTGGGGTTAAGCCGCAATCCGATCGAAGCCTGCGCTTTCGCTGTCGCAGAAAACCGCTGATGCTGAGGCAACGAATTGAAACTGATATGCGAGCACAGCAAGCTCAACTCGTCCAGCTCATCCGGCCTGATTCCGGGCGTTGTTAAATGAATGCTGCCTTGCCCTGCCAGAACCTCATCGGCCAGCCGCGCCTCAAACAGCGAGCTGACCGAAAAACCATCAACCCAAGGTTTTGCCGTTTCCATAACGGGAGGAAAAGGCAATGACTTGATTGAGTATAAAACCTTGCAGCCGCACTGCCGCCGCAGAGCGTCTAAGTTTTTCAGGGTTCTGATAATCCCCGTTTCATCCAAAACAAAAGCAGGCGAAGAAGAAACATCCTTTTTTAATGCTTGAAAATCCATCAGTTGGAAAACTGCCGCCCCTTGCCTGTGTAAATCGTTTTTTCTGTCATCACAGTATCCATAGCCACATCATGGGGTTCCATAGCGACTTGCTCAAGTAACTGGGACTCATAACAAACCGCACTCAATACAGCATCAGCTCTGACGCTAGCCAATAAACGATCATAATACCCCGCGCCATTGCCCAAGCGGCCGCCGTCACGGTCAAAACCTACGCCCGGCACCATAATCAAGTCCAACTGCTCGGGGGCAATCTCTTTTCCGGCTTCTCCCCATCTTTGTCTTGGCGGTTCTAAAATCCCCCACATTCCCGGCACTAATTCGGCAAAATCTTCCAGCCTCCACAAGCCCAGCTTGTTATGACCTTGCTCATCTTTAGTGCAGTAAGGGATAACCATGCGCTTAGCAGCTGTCAGTTCGCGCAATAACGCCGGAGTAGTCCTCACCTCCGACCGACAGTGGACATACCACATCACGGTTTCGGCCTGTTTGTAAGCAGGATGCGCTATAAACCGATCACAGATAATCCGGCTAACCGCATCCTTATCGATTTGCGCATTGCGCGCATCATAAGCTTTGTGGCGCTGCCGGTCTTTTAAATCGTTCATCTGCACTGCGTAATAGCTGCCTGATTAGTTACGTATATCGTTTGAATAATACACAGATTCATCGTTTTTTTAAAACCCGCCATACAAGGACACTGTTATTGCGCCCTTATTTCTTTTATACTTATCCGATAATCATCTCAAGAGAACATCATGGAAAAACCATTTATCTTACACATGCTAACCACTGCTAAAAATCTCAGTCCATTTGACGTCAACATGGCGATGGATGCCGGCTGGGTTTCTGCAGTACCTTATATCAATGTCGAACCCAGCGAAGTTCAAGGCTTGGTACAGGACGCCATTTTTTCCCGTAGCGCGAAAAACTTGAAGCGCACTGGCATATTTATCGGCGGACGCGATACCAAACAGGCAATGGATATGCTAAAAACGGCAAAACGCTCAATGTTTGCCCCTTTTGAAGTTTCGGTTTTTGCCGACCCAAGCGGCGCATTCACTACTGCAGCAGGCATGGTTGCCGCTGTTGAACGTGAATTGAGGACAAAATTCAACACTACGCTGGAAGGAAAAAATATTCTGGCGCTGGGCGGCACAGGCCCCGTCGGTCAAGCTGCAGCAGTAATTGCCGCTCAAGCCGGCGCTCATGTACGCATCATCGGTCGTCAATTGGAAAAAGCTCAACAGGTTGCCGACATGTGCAGCAACGAATTTGGTGACGGCAAAATCACCATTACAGCCGGTGCCGATGCGGATAAAGCCGAGTACATAAAAACGGCTGATGTTGTCTTTGCAACAGGTGCCGCGGGCATTGAGTTATTAAGCGCAGCACTTGTCGCATCCGCCCCCCAACTGAAAGTTGCTGCCGATGTAAATGCCGTGCCGCCATCAGGTATCGCAGGCGTCGATGCCTTCCATAATGGCACTCCCATTGAAGGTTCAAACAGCGGCGCTGTCGGTATAGGCGCTCTGGCAATTGGTAATGTTAAATATCAGGCACAAAATCGCTTGTTGAAAAAAATGCTCATCGCCGAAAAACCTGTTTACCTTCATTTTGAGCATGCCTTTGAAGTGGCCAGAGACTATATTCAATCAAACGCTAAATAAAATTGAATTGCACCTGCAATTAAACCTGTACTAATTAAAAAGGAACTCTCATGGCAAAACGCAGCATTCTTCATATGCTTGATCCCATGCCGAATAACAGCCCATTTGACATCAACATGGCGCTGGATGCAGGATTTGATGTACTCATGCCCTATAACAACGTCAAGCTGGACAGTGTGCGCGGGTTGACTCAAGACGCCATTTTCTCCCGAGGCCCTGCCGGCGTTAAACGGACGGGTATTTTCATAGGCGGTCGTGACTTGGGCTTGGCTATGGACATGTTGAACGCAAGCAAACAAGCCATGGTTCCTTCTTTTGAAGTCTCAGTTTTTGCTGATCCCAGCGGAGCTTTTACCACAGCGGCAGCATTAGTGACCTGCGTTGAGAAAGAACTGAAAGATAAACACGGCAAAGAACTAAAAGATTGCAATGCCATAGTCTTTGGCGGAACCGGCCCCGTAGGCATTGCCACGGGTGTTCTCGCTTCATTAGCGGGCGCTGAAACAACATTAACCGACCATTTATCGATTGATACGGCCTTGGATATTTCCAAAGAGTACAATCGCCGTTTTGGCGCTACGCTCAAAGGGACATTGGCCGGTTCTGAAGCGGATAAAGCCCGGCTGGTCGCCAATGCCGATATTATTTTTTGCACGGCCAAAGCCGGCATTCAGGTGTTAAGCGCTGATGTGCTGAAAGAAGCGATGCGGCTGAAAGTGGCGGGTGATATTAATGCCGTTGCGCCTCCCGGCATAGAAGGCATCAAAAATGACGATTTCGGCGCACCGCTTATTCATGCAATCAATGCTCAAGGCGCAGTGGGTATCGGTGCTTTAGCTGTTGGCGACATCAAATATCAATTGCAGCATGCCTTATTACAATCCATGTTGGAAACTGACAAGCCTTTGTATATTGACTTCAGATATGCTTTTGATAAAGCCAGGGAAATGGAATTCGTTCTACACGCCGACGACTAGAACGATAATGACCTGAAATGGGTTTGGGCTTCCAGTCAAGTTATGGAAACCCAAACTTACCGTCATAGCTAGATCAAAGAAGTATCAATATGATCGAATTTAACAGCCAAGCGGGTTAATTCAACGTCATTTTTTATTTGCAGCTTATCGTAGAGCCTATAGCGGTAAGTATTCACCGTCTTATCACTCAAGGCCAGCATTGCCGCCATTTCCTTGATAGTTTTGCCCTGAAGTATTAAAGTCACCACCTCCGCCTCTCTCTGGGAAAGTATCGAGAATGGTGATTCATTACTTCCAGGCAAGCCCTGAAAAGCCAGATTATTGGCAACCTCCGAACACAGATAACGCTTGCCGGCCATTACCTTGCGAATTGCATGCATCATCTCCTCTACTGGCGAACCTTTGGAAATGAAGCCTAACACACCAAGCTTGAGCAGTTGATGGGGAATAGGACCATCGTTATGAACAGATACAACAACGATTTTTACTTCAGGATACTGCTGCAAAATTCTACGGCAAGCTTCCACGCCGCCTATTCCGGGCATATTAACATCCATCAACACGACATCTACCGGCAAGGAGTCAACTGCATCAATGGCTTCCTCGCCCGATTTAGCCACACCGACAACCTTGATATCTTCAGCAGCATTCAACAATGCTTCGATACCGGTTCGAACAAGCTCATGGTCATCAACCAACAAAACGCTAATCATAAATTATTTTTATTTGTCTATTAATTTAGTTAAAAATAATCGCTTAAAAAAATCGCCACCAAACTATTACCAGAGTGCTGCTCTAAATATACGTTATATTATGGTAATTATACACAAGTAGATTTTCTTAGATTGGGGTAAGATACTCATTTTTCATAATCATCCCAAAACCCATCAATTGATTGACCGTTAACATCCATATAATCAGCAGGTTCTGACATCATTCAATATGAAACATCATAAATCGCTTATCAAAAGAATTCCGAGCAAAGTTAATTACTCAACTGCCTTAGGCGTGATACTAAGCATTTTACTGCTCGTATTCATCATCAAATTTGCAGCCAATGATCCGCTTTCTTTTATCAACCCGACAGGACTTTTTATTGTCATTGGCGGCACGATTGCCGCTATCTTCCTAAGCTACCCCCTGAGAGACATTAAACATGGGTTGAAGTCCATCAAACTTATTTTCCTTTATGAAAGCCTAAACCCTCAAAAGGAAGCTAACGAAATTATTGCCGTTTCTCAGATGTGGTTTACCAGAAACACCACGGCAATAGAAAATGTTATCAACAATATCAACAACCCCTATCTAAAGACCGGCTTCCAGCTCGTTGTAAACAATACACCAACAGAAGATATTTTATCATTACTCAAATGGCGTATTGCCCGCCTAAGAGCCAAAGAAAAAACCGAAGCTAATATTTTCTATACCCTGGCCGCTTACTCCCCTGCATTTGGCATGCTGGGCACTCTGATAGCCATGATAAACATGCTGCAAATGATTGAGCTGAAAGATATAGCCGGCATAAGCTACAACATGGGGACTGCCCTGATTACCACCTTTTACGGCCTGATCATGGCCAACCTTATTTTTACTCCCATCGCCATAAAACTGGAAAGACGGACTGAGCAACGCATCATGATTATGAGCATGGTCATGGAAGGCATTACACTGATAGCAGACCGCCGCAGCCCGTCATACATACGCGAAACACTTAAGTCATTTATTATTCATTATGATAATGAATTAAAAGACTAAAAACCGGTCATTGACTCTCTCTGAACTGAACAGCCGCAAATAAATCGACTAAATACCACCCCATGAGTGAAGATCCATTCTCAAAATTACAAGCCTCCCGAGTTTTCGAAGACTTGCTTGATCAACCGGGCACCCGTCACACACAAAACTGGCTGTTAACCTATCTGGATGTATTTGTGCTCATCGTCATGCTAGTAATTACACTGATTACTATCGGCAATTTCAACACGAAACTGGTGCCAGTCGACAAGCCGCAACCTCAGAAAACTGCAAAAGCTGCTCCCGCAGCAACCTGCCCGCCTGTTGTTGCATGCCAAACAACGCAGCAAGCCGCGCCCGCTGAAAATAAAGCTGAAATTAAGACCGCAACCGCAGTAGCCGATAAAACCGAGCCTAAGAAAAGCGACAGCATTCTCCCGGCACCACTAAATGCGCCTGAAATTAAAATTGCCGCCGAAACAGCGCCTGCAACAAGCCCCATCCCTAAACCGCTCGATAATACCCAACCAACGGCTCAGCAACCGCAACTGGAACAACCTGCCGTCAAACCGGTGGATGAAAACAAATTACAACAGAAATTAACAAAAATAATTAATGAGTTTGGCCTTAATGACACCGTCAACATAAAAGTTAAACAAGGCTATGCCCAGCTTGAAATTCAGGACAAAGTGCTATTCAGCTCTTCGCAGGCGGATCTGACCCCTTCTGGAAAAGCCCTAATGGAACGGCTTACACCCTTATTAAAACAAGCGATTGGCCTGATTCTAATAGAGGGGCATACCGATAATGTCCCCATTAAATCCGCTCAATTTCCTTCCAACTGGGAACTGGGTTCCGCCAGGGCCACCAGCGTTCTGCATTTTCTGGCCTCGCAGCAAATAGATAGCAGCCGCTTGCGGGCCATCACCTATGCCGACACCGTGCCCATTGCCGACAATTCAACACCCGAAGGAAGAGAAAAAAATCGCCGGGTCAGTATTTTAATAAAAGTCCCGGAAGAACGGATTTAACCATCCTGACAAAACAGCCTTAAAAATCGAGCTTTAGAAGACAATAAGGCATTATCCTCATGAACTGGCGAGCAATTTCATAACTCCGGTTCGATTCTGCAAACTACAAATCATGGTTGCCGCCATTCGCGTTTAGCTCATTTAGCGCCAACCCCGTTTTAACAGCATCATGAAATTTCTTGATCCCAGATATTGAAAATAACCTTCTATAGTCGAGGGCTTATGCGGCGATTGCTGTGGAATCTATACAGCCTGTTCCCCCGACTATTTAACAAGCATCGGCAAGTGCTGTACCATATCTATTTCGAAGTCTCTTTCCAGTTAAAAGAGACAGCGCCTTTTAACAAATTACGGGGAAATAAATGGCTGTTGGTGTTGATGATTTTAAAAAAGCTCTGCAACTGTGGGCTAGCGGTGTCAGTGTTGTTACAACACAATCTGATAAATTTGGCGCTCAGGGCATGACTGTGACTGCCTTTTCCAGCGTTTCAATTACCCCTCCCCAGATATTGGTTTGCATTAATGAATCCGCCGACACTGGCGAAGGCATTGATGAAAGCCGGAGTTTTGCCGTTAACATCTTAAATTCAAATCAACAAGATGTTTCTAATCAATTTGCGGGCGGCTGCAGTCAAGAACAACGGTTCAAAAACACCCCATGGAAATCAGGCATGACTGGCGCACCTATTCTGGAGGACAGCCTCATGTCCCTGGACTGCAAAGTCGTGGAGAAAGTTCGTGCCGGCACCCACTGGATCATTATTGGCGAAGTACAAGAATGCGTATGCCGTTCGGGAGAGCCGCTTTTATATTATCGCGGCGCTTACCAGCAACTTATGCGTAATCCGTAATCCGTAATCCGTAATCCGGTTAAGGATAAAAATTGTACGCTTTGGGCTTGGAATTAATATGCTTATTAATCTTCGTTCTGATGACAATTTCTTTCATAATGCATTTTATGAGACCCGCATCATAGTTGTGGTGGAATTATCTTTGAACCTAGTCAAAATATTTTGCTCTGCTTGCATTTTTAATGCTACCATTGGCCGCAGTAAAAGTTTGAGCCGGCTTTATCACGAGGCTGGGTTTTGTAATGTCGACCAAAAATTGGCGAATTTTTTAAGTAAGAGTGTAATATGTCAGAGCAAGTTGTAGGTACCGTTAAGTGGTTCAATGATGAAAAAGGTTTTGGATTTATTGAACAAGAAGGTGGCAAAGATGTTTTTGTTCACCATAGCGCAATTAACGGCACCGGCCGCAAAACATTGCGGGAAGGCCAAAAAGTTACTATGGAAGTGACTCAAGGACAAAAAGGTCCGCAAGCTGAGAACGTAACTCCCGCGTAGCAAGCTCGAAAACCGACCCCAAGAATTTAACAATTTTTGGGGTCGAAGCTTCTGTCAATACGCGTACAATCTAAACAGCTACGCCAATATAGGTGTACGGGTACGTTTTGCCAGATGCCTGGCAGTCAGAAACCAGCCCCTCCCCGATACTATAGAGCCGTATTCGTAGATACGGCCTATTACTTCAAGCCTGATAGAAGCTTAGAATGTTCAAATACAGATCCTTAAAGTCGGCTAAGCATAGCCACTAGGGTTTTTACTTTGCCAATTCCAGGTATCTGCAACCATATCATCCAGACTTTTTTCCACTTTCCAGTTCAATTCTTTTAAAGCCAATTCGGGATTGGCAAAAAATTCAGCGAGATCTCCGGCTCTTCTGGGAGCAATTTTATAATTCACTTTCCGCCCCGTTACCCTTTCGAAAGCGCTTATGATTTCCAGAACACTGTATCCTCTGCCCGCCCCCAGGTTATAAGCTTTGCAGCAGCCGCCTAGGCTGAATTTTTCGCTTTCCAGCGCATCCATCGCCTTGATATGGCCTTTAACCAGATCAACCACATGAATATAATCCCTGATGCCGGTTCCATCCCTGGTGGGGTAATCATCGCCGAACACAGATAATTGTTCCAGTTTGCCGATCGCGACCTGAGACACATAAGGCATCAGGTTATTGGGAATACCATTGGGATCTTCGCCAATCATGCCGCTTTCATGTGCACCTATCGGGTTAAAGTAGCGCAACAAGGCAATTTTCCAGGGAGATTTAGTCTGAATAAGCTTATCTGCTGCAGACAAATCTCTTAGAATATCTTCAATCATGGCTTTTGAGCGGCCATAGGGATTGACCGCTCCAAGAGGAAAATCTTCTACATACTGGACACAAGGAGGCTCGCCGTAAACTGTAGCGGAAGAACTGAAGACCAGTTGTTTAACATTCGCCTCAGCCATCACTTCAGCAAGAACCAGCGTCCCGTAGACGTTGTTATGATAATAATTTAGCGGCTGCTCACAGGATTCGCCAACCGCCTTTAAGCCGGCAAAATGTATCACTGTAGCGATGGATTCTTTGGCAAATATTTCAGCTAATGCCTTTTTATCGCGGATATCCGCCTGATAAAACTGTAGTGGTTTTCCGGTTATTTGTTCCACCCGGGACAAAGACGTCATTTTACTGTTGGACAGGTTATCAACCACGATAACCCGATAACCCGATTGCAACAACTCGACACAGGCATGACTACCAATATAACCAGCGCCACCGGTTACCAACACAGCCTGTCTGTTCATGCCTGTTTTCCTTACTCGGTTATTTTCAATTTTACCAGATGCACACGGCGGCTATCCGCCCTAATCACTTCAAACCGCATCGCGTCTACAACAAGACTTTCGCCTTTTTTAGGCATGTGCTCAAGCTGGCTAACAATAAAACCGCCGAGAGTATCATATTCATCAGTTGCCAAATGCGTTGAGAAATAATCGTCAAACTCGTCCATAGGCGTGAGTGCTTTTATCATATACTCATGAGGGCCGCGCTGGGAAATATAGCCTTCATCCTCATGCTCGTCGTGTTCGTCCTCAATTTCACCAACGATTTGCTCTAACACATCTTCAATGGTGACCAGGCCCGCCGCCTGCCCGTATTCATCAACGACAATCGCCATGTGGTTGCCATTGGTACGCAACTCTTTAAGCAGCACGTTTAAACGTTTGCTTTCGGGGACAACGCATGTAGTCCGCATGACTTCCTGAACTTTCAGGGTTTTGTTTTCCAAGGCGCGAGCAAGTAAGTCTTTGGCCAGCAAAATGCCGACCACTTTGCTGCGATCGCCGTCAATAACCGGATAACGCGAGTGCCCGAATTCCGTAACCAGCGGGAATATAGTCTCCAGCTCGGCGTCTTTGGGCACAACAACCATTTGAATGCGGGGAATCATAATGTCCCTGACCCGCATTTGAGACACCTGTAAAACACCTTCAATCATGGACAAGGCGTCCGTATCCAATAAGCGTTTTTCCCGTGCCTCTCTTAATATTTCAAGTAGATCCTCGAGGTCTTGCGGCTCCCCGGTCAGTAAATGGCTGATCTTATCGACCCAGCTTTTCTGCGGGGAGTTTCTACTTGGGGGTTGTTCGTCACTCATTTGTCTTGCGCCTCTATATAGGGATTATTTATTTTCAACTTCTTTAAGATTGTTATTTCCTTGCTTTCCATCTGTTCGGCTTCCGTCTCGTCCATATGGTCATAGCCTAACAAATGCAACACACCATGCACAACAATATGCGCCCAATGATGCGCTAATAATTTATGCTGTTCCGCTGCTTCTTTTTCAAGCACCGGCGCACATATTACCAGATCGCCCAGCAAATTCAGCTCGATACCCTCAGGCAGCTCCACCGGAAAGCTAAGAATATTGGTAGGGCCTTTCTTATGGCGGTATTGCTCATTGAGCTGGGCGCTTTCGGGTTCATCAACGATACGGACGACAATTTCGGCATCCTGATTATAACCATCCAGCGCCGCATCGACCCAAAGCTGGATTTGTTCCTGATCCGGCTGTCCGGCTGACTCAAAAACGGTTTGGATTTCTACGGTATTCATTAGCCCACTTTGTTTTTTTGCTCATACGCTTCATAAGCCGAAACAATGCGCTGAACCAAAGGGTGCCTGACCACATCCCTCACCCCGAAAAAGGTGAAACTAATGCCTTCAATATCTTTCAGCACCTCAAGCACATGCCGTAAGCCGGACATTTTTTCCGAGGGCAAATCAATCTGGGTAACGTCGCCGGTTACCACGGCGGTTGAGCCAAAACCCACGCGGGTCAAAAACATCTTAATCTGCTCGACCGTGGTATTTTGCGCCTCATCCAGGATAATAAATGCGTCATTGAGCGTTCTGCCGCGCATAAACGCCAATGGCGCCACTTCTATGATGCCTTTATCGATCATTTTTTCAACGCGCTCGAAGCCCAGCATTTCATACAAGGCATCATACAAAGGCCGCAAATAAGGATCGACTTTTTGCGCCATATCGCCCGGCAGGAACCCCAGTTTTTCACCGGCTTCCACCGCAGGACGCACCAGAATTATTTTCCTAACCTGCTCGTTTTGCAAGGCTTCTATGGCACAGGCGACAGCCAGATAAGTCTTTCCGGTTCCGGCAGGCCCGACGCCGAAATTGATGTCGTGAGACATGATTTTTCTCAAATAATCCTGCTGATTGGGGCCGCGCCCTCTAATCATGCCGCGCTTGGTTTTAATGGCGACATTCTGTTGCCCTGCCAATTCCGAGGATTCCAAAAGCTCGTCCACCGAGGAATCCTGCATGGCCAAATGAATCAGCTCCGAAGTGAGCAGCTCTTTCTCAGTGCTGGCAAATAGTTTCTGCATGACAGCGCAGGCCGCTTTTACCGAACTATCGGAACCGGTTACCTTAAACTGGTTGCCGCGGTTGGCTATCTCAACCTGAAGGCGCGATTCAATCTGGCGCAGATGCGCGTCAAACTGGCCGCAAAAATTGGATAATCTGACATTGTCGTCAGGCAATAAAGAAATTTCCTGTGAAATCATGAAATCAAATCAGTTCTTGCTAAGAATTTTATCGACAGAAGAGTCAACTATGCGGCCTCGTAGCGAATTAGGCAATGCCTCGACAATCAGCACATCAACGAACTGTCCTGCCAGGCGGGGATGGCCGATGAAATTAACGACCCGGTTGTTCTCGGTTCTGCCCTGCATCTGCAAAGGGTTCTTTTTGGACTGGCCTTCGACCAGAACCGTTTGCACGGTGCCGATCATGCTTTGCGAGATCGCAGCCGTCATCTCGTTGATGCGGTTTTGGAACCGCTCCAAGCGCTGTTTTTTGACTTCCGCCGGCACATCATCCGGTAAATCAGCCGCCGGTGTTCCGGGGCGCGGGCTATAAACAAAACTGAATGACAGGTCGAAGCCGATTTCTTCGATGAACGCCATGGTCTCTTCAAACTCGGCATCGGTTTCGCCCGGAAATCCGATAATAAAATCCGATGATAGGTAAATATTGGGCCGCACCGCACGCAGCTTGCGGATAATTTCAATATAGTCGGCACGCGCATGGCCGCGCTTCATCATTTTCAAGATATGGTCGCTACCGCTTTGTACCGGCAAATGCAGATGGTCAACCAGTTGCGGTATTTCGGCAAAGGCTTCAATCAACGCGTCGGTAAATTCCATCGGGTGCGAGGTGGTAAAACGAATGCGGTCTATGCCCTCCACCGCCGCCACATAATGCAGCAACAAGGCGAAATCGGCGATATCGCCATCATCCATGACGCCGCGATAGGCATTCACGTTTTGCCCCAGCAGATTGATCTCCCGCACGCCTTGCTTGGCTAAAGCGGTGATTTCGGCGATCACATCGTCCAGCGGACGGCTGATTTCTTCGCCCCTGGTGTAGGGCACCACGCAGAACGTGCAATATTTGCTGCAACCTTCCATCACCGAAACAAAGGCTTTCGGGCCTTCAGCCCTCGGTTCAGGCAGCGCATCGAATTTTTCTATTTCAGGGAAGGAAACATCAACAACGGGTTTTTGCTGGCTACGCGCCTGATCCAGCAACTGAGGCAATCGGTGCAGGGTTTGCGGCCCAAAGACGATATCCACAAACGGCGCGCGCTTTTGGATAGCCGCGCCTTCCTGACTGGCGACACAGCCGCCCACGCCAATAATCACATCGGGGCGTTTGTCTTTAATCTTGCGCCATTTGCCTAAGGCTGAAAACACTTTTTCCTGCGCTTTTTCGCGTATCGAACAGGTATTCAGCAGCAAAACATCGGCTTGTTTCGGATCGTCAATCAATTCAAATCCATGTGAAGCGCTGAGCACATCCCGCATTTTATCGGAATCATACTCATTCATCTGGCAGCCATTGGTTTGAATATAAAGTTTTTGCGTCATATTTTTTACAGGTAAATCATCCAAAAATCACTGAGGAGCTTGTCCCCCCTCAATTTAAAGCCCGCTTCTTGGTTTATTGAGACGGAATAATAACAAAAAAAGCCCGGGGCAATTGACCAGGGCTTATAAATGTGGGCTATTATACCCCGAAGACGGTTTAAAAGTAATTTAGTCTATTAAAACTCTTCCCACTCATCACTGCCGGAAGTTATAGGTAGTGATTGCAATTTCGGCTTGGCCACCGCTACCGGTGGATTTTTACTTACACTTGCCTTGGCTGTTGTTGTTTCTTTTTGTGCCGTCGCAGCATTAGAAGAGCCGTTTGAGTTACCGTGTAATTTAAAATTGCCTACAACAACCGACAGGTGTTGTGTTTGCTCTTCCAGCGACTCCGCCGCCGCTGCGGCTTGCTCTACCAGGGCAGCATTTTGCTGGGTCACGTCGTCCATTTGGGTGATGGCCTGATTAACCTGCTCGATGCCGGACGTTTGTTCGACTGAAGCAGCGCTGATCTCGGACATGATGGTAGTCACGCGACGAATGGAACTGACGATTTCTTCCATGGTTTTTCCGGCTTGGTCAACCAGCTTGGTACCGTCTTCAACCTTTTCCACCGAATCGCCAATCAGGCCTTTAATCTCCCCAGCGGCAGCGGCAGCGCGTTGCGCCAGATTGCGCACTTCACTGGCCACAACGGCAAAACCCCGGCCTTGTTCGCCAGCGCGGGCCGCTTCTACCGCGGCGTTGAGTGCGAGTATGTTGGTCTGGAAGGCGATGCCGTCTATTACCGAGATGATGTCCACTATCTTGCGCGAGGCCTCGTTAATGCCTTCCATTGTTGTTACCACGTCATTGATCACCGAGACGCCCTGGCCCGCAATATCCGTCGCGCCGACGGCAAGCTGGCTGGCATGTTTGGCATTTGCGCTGTTTTGCTGCACGGTGGATGTCAGCTCTTCCATGCTGGCGGCGGTTTGCTCCAGGCTAGCAGCCTGTTCTTCGGTTCGGTGCGACAGGTCGTTGTTGCCTGCTGCAATTTCCTTGGCCGCGTTACTTATGGTATCGGTGGAGTCCTTGATGTCGCCAACCAGGTCTTTGAGGTTTTCTACGGATCCGTTCACGCCGGCTTTCATTTCACCGAAGGAGCCGGGGTAGTCTTTGTCGATGGTTTGGGTCAGGTCGCCCTTGGCCAGTGCATTGGCTACGCGCACTACATCGCTGATGCCGGTTTCGGTGACATTGGAAAGCTGGTTGAGTAATTCGGACAGGGTCTTGGTGTAACCGGCCTTGCCGTTCATGTCCATCTTCCTGCTGAAATCACCGCGGCTGGCGGCCTCGACGATGCTCTGGATTTCGTCGGTAATCCCGGCCAGTGAGTCGACAGTGGTGTTGATGCTGACTTTTACCTGATTATAGATACCTGAATACTCTCTGCTGATCTTCTGGCTAAGGTCGCCTTCGGCTAGGGCACCGGCCACGCGGATGGTGTCCTTGAAGAGGTTGTCGGCAATGGTATTGGTGCTATTTAACTGGTTGAGCAACTCGGACAAGGTCTTGGTGTAACCGGCCTTACCCTTCATGTCTATCTTCTTGCTGAAATCGCCTTGTACGGCAGCCTGTTCGACGGCCTGGAGCTCAGCGACGATAGAGCGCAAACCGTCTTGCATGGTCTTCATCGAATACAGCAGGCTGCGGTTATCACGCGGCTTGAGCGCCAGATTCATGGACAGGTCGCCGCCAGCGATCCTGTGCACCACCTCAGCGGCGTAATCCGGTTCGCCGCCCAGTTGTTTGAGCAGGCTGCGTGTGATGAAGAAGGCCAGAATGGCTGACAGAATTATCGCTAGTATTCCGGCCATCCCCAGTATCCACTGCGTCATCGATACCAGCCCGGAGAACCCTTCGGTGTCTGCTTGAACGTTACTCTCCGTCAGCTGGAAGAATTTGGCTAAAGCATCCGAAAGGGCTTTGTCAGCCCCCTTTACGGCCTTATCGAGTTCGGCAATTTCCGTTCCTTGGGCTTTCAGATCGACCAGCTTGGTCATTGCCTCACGATAAATCCTGGTGCCGTCCTTGATGACGCCGATCAGGCTTTCTTCTTCAGCCGACACAGATCCCGTGGCATGGTATATCTGCTCGATTTTGTCCAGTGCATCCATGTCCTGCATGAATTTGGCGTTGTAGTCGCCGCCCCGCAGAATATAGTTCTTGAAATGGTGTACGCCGTTTCCCAGGTTGATGTACCCGTCCATGACGGCGTTTTTTTTCACCAGGGTGATTCTGCCGAAATCCTTCCATCGGGTTTCAACTGCCCCC
Organism: Methylobacter sp.; assembly: GCA_041660285.1. Lineage (GTDB taxonomy): Bacteria > Pseudomonadota > Gammaproteobacteria > Methylococcales > Methylomonadaceae > Methylobacter_A. Next base: position 20,409 of record JBAZWN010000027.1, on the reverse strand, counting down.
AGCTTTCCCCATGCTATCAGCCCAACAACGACCATCAGCAAAGTGATCGAACCAAACCCAATACCCAAACGGGTTCTCACTTTCATATCAACCATCCTTATCTCCTCAAAGTTTCAATTCAGAATTAAAGCTGCCGCCATTCTGACCCGATCCGCTTCACGATCAGAGCAATCGCCCCGATGACACGTTTTACATAAAACCCCGCCCCAAAATCCCTTAAAACGCCGAATTTATAAAGCACTTATTTTTGCAATAACACCCAGTTTCGGATGATCCAGATAATAAACTTCATTCAGCTTAACCGGCCGTTTTTCATTTAACCGGTAAATAATGCTTTTGCCTGAGTTATCGCTCTGATTAGAGGCATATTCCAGATCAACCGTCATTTGCAGGTTTTGCTCCTGCTGCATCTGGAGATAGCCGTTCAGCTTGCCGTCCGGGCTCTGAATATGGACGGGGGCAACCACATCAGCCGACTGAATCCAGGAAAAATGCACAATAGACCGATAGGCCGGATCTTTCGACAATGCAGCAAGGCTATCATTCAGCGTCATATTATCGGCTTTTTTATAGGCCGACAGCTCCGTTAAGGCCACCGGCCATTTAATGCGGCTTTCGGTTTGGTCAAACACCTCGGTATTGGGCATATTCTGTGAAAATACGATCAGCTCAATCTGATAGGCATTGCCTTCAGCCAGCAAATTGCCGCTGAAAAGCCCCAGTATTGCCGCCAGGCTATAAGCCATTATTTTAGTCATTCCCATACTCCTCTACGTCTCAACAACCGTTAATTTTTCCAGCAACCCGGTTATAAACTCCAGCTTCTCTTCCGTCGTTTCAAACGGCTTTATAAACCTTAGCTTATCCGCGCCATCAAACTTATAACATTGCGCCTGCGTTTGTATCAATGTAATCAATTGTTCGGTATTGATTTTTGGCTCTGCGGTAAAAATAATGCGGCCGCCGCCTGCGTTGGCCTCTATTTTCTTGACGCCAAGTTTTTCTGCCTGCTGCTTTAACTCGGCGACGCTGAACAAGGTCTTCACCGGCTCAGGCAACAGCCCGAAACGGTCTATCATTTCCACCTGCAATTCGCGCAAATCGGCTTTGGTTTCGGCATTGGAGATGCGCTTATACAACACCAGACGGGCATGAATATCAGGCAGATAATCTTCCGGGATGAGGGCTGGCGCTTGCAGATCGACTTCCGGGCCTCTTTCCATCGGCGTATCGAGTTCCGGCTGCTTGCCGGACTTTAAGGCATTGACGGCACGTTCCAGCAATTCGCTGTACAAGGTAAAGCCGATTTCCTGGATCTGTCCGCTTTGCTCGTCGCCCAACAACTCGCCCGCACCGCGTATTTCCATATCGTGTGACGACAGCATAAAGCCTGCGCCCAGATCGCCGGAGGCCTCGACCGCTTCCAGCCGCTTGATGGCGTCTTTGCTCATCAAGGTTTTCGGCGGCACGATAAAATAGGCATAAGCCCGGTGGTGCGAGCGCCCCACCCGGCCGCGCAACTGATGCAACTGCGCCAGGCCCAATTTATCGGCGCGATTGATGATGATGGTATTGGCGCTGGGAATGTCGATACCACTTTCAATAATGGTGGAGCACAACAGCAGGTTAAAGCGCTGATGGTAAAAATCCAGCATGATGCGTTCCAGATCGCGCTCAGGCATTTGTCCGTGCGCAATTTCGATCCTCGCTTCAGGCACCAGCGCTTGCAGCTCCCTGGCCATTTTCTCCATAGATTTAACGTCGTTATGCAGAAAGAACACCTGGCCGCCGCGTTTGATTTCGCGCAAACAGGCTTCCTTAACCTGCGCATCTATCCATTCGCTGATAAAGGTTTTGATCGCATGCCGGTTAGGCGGCGGGCTGGCGATAATGGAAATATCCCTCAAGCCCGCCATCGCCATGTTCAAGGTTCTCGGAATAGGCGTCGCGGTCAGGGTCAGTATATCCAGCTCATTGCGCAGCTTTTTGAAGTGTTCTTTCTGGGTCACGCCAAAACGGTGCTCCTCGTCAATCACCACCAGCCCCAGCGCTTTGTACCGGATGTCCTTGGACAACAGCTTATGCGTGCCGATGATAATATCGACCTTGCCCTGCTCCAGGTCATCGGCAATCTCTTTTTGCTGCTTGGGGCTGACAAAGCGCGACGTCACTTCGACACGCACCGGCCAGTCGGCAAAGCGGTCGCGGAAATTCTGGTAATGCTGCTGCGCCAGCAGCGTGGTCGGCACCAACACCGCAACCTGCTTGCCGCTCTGCACGGCGATGAAAGCCGCCCGCATCGACACTTCGGTCTTGCCGAAACCAACATCGCCGCATACCACCCTGTCCATAGGGTGCGGGCTGGCCATATCCTCCAGTATCGCTTCAATGGCGGTTTGCTGATCCGGCGTTTCCTCAAACGGGAACGCATCAGCAAAAGCGGCATATTCGGTGTCTTCAACCTTAAAGGCGTGGCCTTGCTTGACTGCCCGTTTGGCATGAATCTCCAGCAATTCCGCGGCGACATCCCGGATGCGCTTGATGGCTTTTTGCTTGGCCTTGCTCCACTGGTCGCCGCCCAACTTATGCAAAGGCGCATTCTCAGGGCTCACGCCGGTGTAGCGGCCGATCACATGCAGGGACGAAACCGGCACATAAAGCTTGTCGTGATTGGCGTATTCCAGGGCCAGGAATTCCGAGGCGATGCCGCCAATCTGCAAGGTCTGCAAGCCCAGGTAGCGGCCCACGCCATGTTCCTGATGCACAACCGGCGAACCTATCGTCAATTCATTGAGGTTATTGACGATATTTTCCATCTGGCTGGCCGCAGAATTGCGCCGTCTGCGGCGCTGCTGGACTTTTTCGCCGGACAGCAGGCTTTCCGTGATGATGGCGATGGCTGGCGATTTTTCTTGATCAGGCCCAAGACATAGGCCATGATCCATCGGCGCAACAAGAATGCAGGGCGACAGTTCGGACTGCAGAAACTTGTTCCAGCTTTCAACCGGCTTCACGCTGATTTTGTACTGTTTTAATCTGTCGATTAACGCTTCCCTTCGCCCCGCCGATTCTGCGACAAACAAAATCTTGCCGGCAAAACCGCTGACAAACTGCTGCAATGCCTGGGCTGGCTGATCCAGCTTGGCATCGATGGTTACATTGGGCAGCGGCTGGCAGTTGAAAACAACGCTGTCGGCGGCAACTGCTGCTGAACCCAGATTTATGCGGGCAAATTCGCCGGTTCTTTGAGCCAGCTCATCAGCCGATAAAAACAACTGTTCAGGCTTCAGTAACGGCCTGTCCACATCATATTTCCGTTGCAGAAACCTGTCCTCGGCTTCCGCATAAAAAGCCCGTGATGTCGCGCCAAAAGCATCCGACATCACCAAAACCGCCGATTTCGGCAGGTAATCAAACAATGTCGCCGTTTGCTCTACAAACAGCGGCAAATAATACTCAATGCCGCCAGGCGTGATGCCTTTGCTGACATCCAGATACAAATGGTTCTTGGGTGAAGTTTCCGGGAACGCATCCCTGAACGCCTGCCGGAAATGTTTGATGGAGTCATCGGTTAACGGAAACTCCCGCGCCGGGAATAACTGGATCTGGTCAATTTTCTCCAATGACCGCTGCGTTTCGGGATCGAACGTGCGGATGGATTCGATTTCCTCGTCAAACAACTCGACGCGGAACGGCGCCTTGCTGCCCATCGGGAACAAATCGACAATCGAGCCCCTGACCGCGAATTCGCCGTGCTGGTAGACTTGCGAAACGCAATGGTAGCCGACGCTTTCCAGCTTGATGCGGTTGAGCTCCAGATTAAAATCATCGCCAACCTTGACCGCAAAGCTGTTGGCCAGAACATGCTCTCTGGGCGCCAGCCGGTGCATTAGCGTGGTCACCGAAACCACCAGCGCGCCGCGTTTCACCTGCGGCAGCAAGGCCAGCGTTTTCAGCCGTTCCGAGATGATTTCCGGTAGCGGCGAAAAAACATCGTAAGGCAAAGTTTCCCAATCGGGAAAATGCAAAATGGGGTGCTCATTTTGCAAGAAGAACGACAGCTCATGCTCAAGCCGCAAGGCGGTCTGCGTATCCGGCGTGACAATAACAAACAGGCAATCTTCATTTTTAATGGCAGAAGCCAGCGCCAACGAATCACCGCAGCCGGTTAAACCCGTCCAGATGAGCGTTTGGTCTTTTTTTTGCGGAATTTCAGGGGAGAAAATTAAATTGTTAGCCATTAAAAAATCTTATATCTCGTTCCCACGTGCTGCGTGGAAAATGTAGTCAAGGCGTGCCGCGCCACGAATCACAGCCAGTCCGTATAAACTGGATTTATCTTAATATTATAATCGCATAAGTTGGCTAACGGTTGGACTATAAACAAGATACCGGTTGATTGTTTACCTGCATGTAATTTTTTAAGCATCACTGCATCGCCTTTTAGTAACGGCTTGCAATAAGGTACAATCATTTCCAGTTGTGCTGAGTACATCCAATAACGACATGAGCAGCAATAGCTATCACGCTGCCTATGTTGATAAAATTAAATCAAAAAAGGAGTAACATCATGAAAAAAAGCTTGTTTCTGACTATTTCAATGCTGGTTTCCGGCAACGTTTTCGCGGCCACCGACCATTATGTGTTGCGCGATGATGGCTATGTCCGCCACTTAAAAGTCACCCAAGTCGCCGGCGAATATACTGTCAGCGCTGATGTGGATTATGAGGCTTCTGCCAAAGACCACTGCTCTGTAGACATTTCCGGCAAAGCCAAAAGCACAGGCACAGACGAATTACTTATGAAAAAACATTCCGAAAGCGAAGCCAGTTTCTGTGAGCTGAAAATCAAACTTAGCCCGAACGGCGCGAAGGTGGAAGAGTCGAAAGATTGCGACAACTTTGCCGTAGCCCACTGCCACTTTTCCAGCAACGGCAAGGAACTGGTTAAAGTTAAATAATGCAAAGCCGCAGGATGCGCTTCACTGTGTTCAGCACATCCTGCGAGCTAAATGCCAGATAATATTTCGCACTTCCTCACCCCGTGCACCCTGCCCCATCATCCTGCGACAGTTTGTTACTATTGCTCTGAATACAGCCAGTATCTAATTATGCCATCATTTTTCAACACTTGTTGCAGAGCAATAGGATAGACTGGCAAAGAAAGACCATCGCTTTGTTCAACATAAGGCCTGTTAATGATCACAGAACTTCCTGTTACCACTATTGCCCATGCCATTCAGCTTGCTGTGGCGCCCGTGTTTTTGTTGACCGGTGTTGCCGGCATCTTATCGGTGCTGACCAACCGTTTAGCCCGCATTATCGACAGGTCGCGCTTTTTGCATGGCAGATCGTTGTCGGCTGATGAAACAGATCAGGCTGTTCAGGCCGAGCTAAAATCCTTGAAGCGGCGCGCCCGCCTTATTCATTGGGCGATCGGTCTATGCACAACCTGTTTGCTGCTGATCTGTTCGGTCATTGCAATATTGTTTCTAGGTTCATTCATCACTCTCAACATGGCGGCGGGTATAGCCTCGCTATTTGTTGCGGCCATGCTCTGCTTGATTGTGGCGCTGCTAAATTTCATTAGTGAGATTTATCTGGCGACAGCGCACGTCCGTAGCGGCCCGTAACTCAAGTATAAGGTCAGCCGATGAAACTCAACACAACCCGTTTTGTTAAAGAAGAGTTATGGCTGTTACACGAGCAAAGCCTACCGCCATTTAAAGCGGCAATCATCAAGTCGCTAAAAATAGCTGTATTATCTGTCCAGGGTTTTACCCGCGATCTGTGTCCGCTGAGGGCATCCGCTTTGACGCTTTACAGCCTGTTGTCGATAGTGCCTGTCATCGCCATGCTGTTTGGCATCGCCAAAGGTTTCGGTTTTGAAAAAATGCTGGAGCAACGCTTGATCGAGCAATCGCCGGAGCGGGATACGCTGTTATTGCAGCTAATCAGTTTTGCGCAAAATCTGCTGGACAGCGCTAAAGGCGGGGTTGTCGCCGGGATTGGCATTGTTATGCTGTTTTGGACCATTATCAGCGTCATTGGCAATATCGAAGAGTCATTCAACCACATCTGGAAAATAGGCAAAGGACGCTCAATAAGCCGTAAATTCAGCGATTACTTGTCGCTGATGTTGCTGGCGCCCGTTATATTGATAACCTCCAGCAGCATTACGGTGCTCCTGAACACCAAGATAACCTGGCTAATTACGATTATTCAATTACCGGAATTCGGCACCTGGCTGGTCATTAAAGCACTGAGCTTGTCGTCTCTGGTGCTTATGATCGGGTTATTCGCCTTTACGTTTGTTTTTATGCCTAACCATAAAATCAATTACAGGGCAGGCATCATTGCCGGTGTTGTTACCGGCATTATGTATCATCTGCTGCAGTGGGCTTACCTCAGTCTGCAGATTGGCGTATCCAGTTATAACGCCATTTACGGCAGTTTTGCGGCATTACCCTTATTTGTCGTCTGGCTGCAAACCGGCTGGATGATTGTCCTGTTCGGTTGCGAGGTGGCTTTTTTTCTGCAGAATTATGAGATTTACCGGAACAATAACCGGTTTTCCGACTTAAGTTTCTCCCTGAAAAAAGTCATCGCCCTGCAAATAACCCATCTGATTATCAAGAATTTCATTCAACTGAATAATCCGTTAAGCGCTGCCGAAATAGCGGCCAGACTGGTTATACCGATAGCATTTATTCAGCCCGTTTTATCAAAGCTGATCGCAAGCCATATTATTGTCGAGTTTAAAAATCAGGACGAAGAGGATGAGGTCTACCAACCCGCCGTCGATATCAATATACTCACTATTGCTTACGTTATTAACGCGCTGGAGCAGTGCGGACAACATCAGCTGCCGGACATCAGTCAGGAGCAGCTGTTCATGAATGCCGTCAGCAATTTCAGGGAGTTGATGGAAGCCTCTGAACAAAATCGGTTGCTAAAAGATATTTAGTGCCCCAACAATTAAACTTTTGATGCCACGGGATTTGCCGAAATTCGACAAATCCATACAAAAAATAACGTCGTTTCTCCTCAAGCGATTGCAAAATACAGACAATCCCCTCACCCGATAATTCAGGCCGCATGCTCCCTAAGCCACTCTTTTAGCGCATCATCCATTCGGGTTTGCCAGCCAGCTCCGGTAGCGCGGAAATACTCCACCACCTCAGGGCTGTACCGGACAGACAGCAATACCTTACGGGTATCGGATTTAGGCCTGCCGCGTTGGACGAGCCCGCCTCCTACATGCAAGTCGGCTTGCTCAAAAAATTCGTCCGTCAACTCGGGAATTTCTTCGTATTCATCAGGCTGTATGGCATGGGCATCAATCTTTTTCAAGTCGCTGCCCAAAACGTGTTTGCTCTCGCTCATTAGCTTTCCTCATAGAAATGATGTGGCGACCATTGCCACGGGGAGTCCAGACCACCACCATCATCCGGCCTCGCAAATGGCCGACCGTGATGATGATCGTTTCGCCGTAGTCTTTCCGATCATCTTGAAAATCAAGCGTTGTCCCGGCAAATACCTCGACCGCATCGGCAAAATCGATGCCGCGGTCATTCAGTGTGGTATCGCGCTTAGTGGGGTCACAGGTAATTCTCATGTTTTTTATTGCAGCTACAGAAATTAAATAGAACAAGCATTTTTGTAGCTACGCTTACTAATGTTGCAACCCAATACATTGGCTGTACAATAATGCCTCAATCGATATAAACGAACAGAAGAGCAGCCATGAAAAAACTTAACATCATACTGATACCAACAATCATTGCCTTGCTGGCAGGATGCTCAAGCGCCCCAACACTGGGCGACCAGATGGTTGGTCGAGGAAAAGAACTGGTTAAAGAAGGTAATGCGGAATTGGAACAAGGCACACGGCTGGTTGAGCAAGGCAAAGCCAAAGTTGAGCGGGGAAACCGGATGATCGAAGATGGCAAACAGATTGACGCCAAATAATCTTTCATTGCCGCAACCAAATCTACGCGACTAACCCAAAATAATCACATCGCCATAGCCGAAAAGAACCAGTAACGGGCAAGGCTCAATCCGTAGGACGCAATAGCGTAGCGTATTGCGTCGCATGGCTAAACTCTCATTCGGCGCAATACGCGATAAAGCTGCTATTGCGCCCTACGTGCTATACCGTAGGATGTGCTGAGCACAGTGAAGCGCATCGTTCGCGATTGATGCGCTTCGTACCTCAGCACATCCTATGCGCTGTAGGTTTTTATAAGGTAATCGAGGCCGTATATATCACGTTAGGTAAAATAAATATGAGTGATTCCGTTAAATTTATCAATGCCTTAAAAAAAGCACTTTTAGAAGCAGATAAAACTTTAGATAAAACCCTAGCTTATTATGAAGGCCAAGAAGAGCAATTTTCTCATAATGAAGATGCCTCCTTCAGCTATGGGCTTGATAAAGTTACAGCGTTCATTGAAATGGTTGCTCTTTCTACAAAACAGTATGAAATAGCAGATATTTCACGAGCATTAATGGAAAAAAGTGATCGTATTTGGGAAATTGAACAAAAACTTGAAGAAGAACACTCAAAAGCTCTTGAGACTGAGGCATGGGAAAGCAAGCCATGGATTAGTGCCTCTGAGATTGGATCAAGAATCACTCCAAATCTGAGAGGCACTGAAGTCAATAAGCTCTTGGAGTCTATTGGTTTTCTGGAGCTCATTAATGGTGGTTGGGTTGCTACGCAGGCTGCTTCACCCCACGCAATCCAACGTAATATTGAGGATGGTAAAAAAGCATATGTTCAATGGCACAAAAGTATCATTGATGTATTACAAAGATACCTATCCGCAAATTGTAGCTCCTAACTTATCCACTTAAGTGAGACAAGGATCGTAGGGATCGCTGAATCACGCAACACATTGCTCGAGATTACTAGCTAATCCAATGAAATGGAGTATTGATGGACATAAATAAACTTACATGAAGATACAAGCCACTTGCTTCTTGGCGATTTTAAAGTTTCGTTTTTTCAATCATTGGAGCTTCGTTCAGCGTTCGCGAGCGGCACCCACCAGCTTTACGTTAGACATTTTTACCAACAACAAGGAAATTTACATGATTACCAAAATTTTATTCATAAGCTTATTGACTGGTTCCGCAATCCTTTCTGGATGCGCATCTCAGGCAGTAACCAGTGATCAGCTAGTGCAAAATACTGCTTTTGCACTTGGTTTAAATGCGAGCGATTTTACTATTTCTAACCGTATAGATAGCGGAATTAAAACAACCTACTCTGTAGAAACAAAATCCGGTCAACAATATAATTGCTATGTAACAGGAACGTTAAGTATTGTAGGTCGAGTTGTATCTGATGCAATGTGTACTCAAAAAGGACAGCTTTCAAAAACCCATTACTTGGAAAGTAACTAAAACTGTAAGGTGGATTCGCCGCTAGGCAATCCACCACAACTGCGACATGCTGTCATCAACATGGTGCGATGATTGGCGGTTTGCTTTCGCGAAACCGCCCTACATTTTCTAACTCAAAAACATCGCATCGCCGTAGCTGAAGAACCGGTAAGATTCATCAATAGCATGGCGGTAAGCGTTCATGATGTGATCGTAACCGGCAAACGCCGAGACCAGCATCAATAAGGTAGACTCAGGCAGGTGGAAGTTGGTCAGCATGGCATCGACCGATTTGAATTGATAGCCGGGGGTGATAAACAAGTCGGTATCGCCAAAACCGGCTTCAAGCTGACCGCCTTTGGACGCCGATTCCAGCGCCCTGACCGCCGTCGTGCCGATCGCGATAACCCGCCCTCCCCTTGCTCTGGCTTGCTGCACGGCTGCTACCGTTTCCGGCGGCACCGCAAAATACTCCTTGTGCATTAAATGTTCGGATAAATCCTCCACCCTGACCGGCTGAAAAGTGCCGCTGCCGACGTGCAAGGTCACGAAAGCGGTTTGCACGCCTTTGGCTTTGAGCTTTTCCATCACGGCTTGATCAAAATGTAGGCCTGCGGTGGGCGCTGCAACGGCTCCCGCCTCTCTGGCGAAAACGGTCTGGTAGCGGGTCAGGTCGGATTCGTCACCTTCACGGGTAATGTAAGGCGGCAATGGGATATGGCCGATCTGCTCCAATATGGCGATCAAGCTGTCATCGCCCTTAAATTCCAGTTGAAACAGGTCGTCCGCCCGGCCCAACACTTCGCAGCAAAAGCCCTTATCCAGTTCGATCAAGGTACCTGCTTTCGCCGCTTTGCTGGCCCTGACATGGGCGATGGCGCGGTGGTCGTCCAGAATGCGCTCGATAAGAATCTCGACCTTGCCGCCGCTTTGTTTTTTGCCGAACAGCCTGGCAGGAATCACTTTGGTGTCGTTGAAGACCAGCAAATCACGCTCATCGATCAAATCGATAAAGTCAGTAAACCGTCCGTCCAGTATCCGCCCTGTTACTTTATCCATGCACAACAGGCGGCTTGCATCACGCTCTGTTAACGGTTTTTGTGCAATTAATTCTTCGGGCAGTTGGTAGTTAAAGTCGCTTTTTTTCATAGCGGGCGATGTTATCAGGTTAGGCTGCCGAATACACCCTAAAAAATGTTGGCGTTATTGGTGAACTTTGCCTATAATGCACGTTCTTTGCCGGGGTGGCGGAACTGGTAGACGCGCCGGATTCAAAATCCGGTTGGGGTGACTCAGTGCCGGTTCGATTCCGGCCCTCGGTACCAAAGAATAACAAAGGCTTTGCAAGAAATTGTAAGGCCTTTTTTATTGCCTGAAATTTATCGTTCCGGGACAATTAATAGCTTGAATTTACATTCACAAACAAACCATACTTAGACAACCAAGTTAGCGAAGAAATAAGTTGAAAACAAAAAATACTATTTTATTTATCATCCTATTTGTCATCTCGGGGCGTTCTGTGAGTGCACAAGAAACAAACAAAGCAATAGAACATAAAGTCAAACATCTGCTGTCCCAAATGACGCTGGAAGAAAAAGTGGGCCAGATGACGCAGGTCGACATCACCGTCATTGGCGCCATCGAGAAACAACATGCCAGCGCTGAGGAGCTCATTGATCCGGCCAAGCTGGAAGATGCCGTATTAAACCACCATGTAGGCTCCATTCTTAATACGCCTTTTACGCCTAATAACGAAGCGCAACCCATTGAGACTTGGCGCAAAATGATGCGCACCGTGCAGGATGCAGCGGCGAAAACCCGCTTGAAAATCCCGGTCATTTACGGGATTGACGCCATTCATGGCGCGACTTACACGCAAAACTCGGTATTGTTTCCGCAAGCCATCAACATGGCGGCAACGTTCAATTCGGAACTGGCTTTCAAGGAAGGCGAAATCACCGCGAGGGAAGTGCGCGCCTCCGGCCTGCAATGGAATTTTTCCACAGTGATGGATATTGGCCGCCAGCCGCTTTGGCCGCGATTGTGGGAAACCTTCGGCGAAGATGTGCACTTGGCGACAGTGATGGGCACGTCTTATATTAAAGGCCATCAGGGCGATGATTTTTCCGCCGCCGATAAAGCGCCCACCTGCCTGAAACATTATGTGGGTTACAGCTATCCCCTTAACGGCAAAGACCGGACGCCGGCCTGGATAGGCGAAAGAACGCTACGCGAATATTTTCTGCCTACGTTTGAGGCGGGCGTGAAAGCTGGATCACCCACAGTGATGGTCAATTCAGCGGAAGTTGACGGCATTCCGGGGCACGCCAACCATCAATATCTCACCACAATTTTACGCGGTGAAATGGGCTTTAAAGGCTTTACCGTGTCCGACTGGGAGGACATCAAGCGCCTTTATACCCGCGACAAGCTGGCCGCCTCCCCCAAGGAAGCGGTGAAAATTGCGGTGATGGCCGGCGTGGACATGAGCATGGTGCCGTTTGATTTTTCTTTCTATGACTTATTGATCGAATTAGTCAAATCGGGCGAAGTGCCGATGTCCCGAATCGATGAAGCGGTATCCAGGATATTGACGGTTAAGTATCAGGCCGGATTATTCGATCCCAAGCCGCTGTTGCCGATAGAAGGCAATTTTGCCACGGCGGAGGCGATAGAGATCAACCGTCAGGCGGCGCGCGAATCGATTGTTCTTGCCAAAAACGACAACCACATCCTGCCGCTTAAAAAAGACGCCCGTATTCTGGTAACGGGGCCTACCGCCAATCTGTTAAGCGTGCTGAATGGCGGCTGGACTATTACCTGGCAGGGCGATTCTGAGAATTTATATCCTCAGGAGAAACTGACGGTCTTGGAAGCCATACAGGAAAAAGCCACCGGCAAAGTGACTTACGTCGGAGAACATTCTTTTGATGCGCCAATTGATATTGAAAAGGTTGTTGATGAGGCTGAAGACCACGACGTTATTCTGCTCAGCTTGGGCGAGCAGCCTTATACGGAAACCGTGGGCAATATTGAGACATTGAATCTCGATCAGTCTCAAGTCGATCTGGCCAATGCCGCGATTGCAACCGGAAAACCAGTTATTCTGCTGACCTTGGGCGGCCGTCCGCGTATTATCACGTCAATTGCAGAGCGGGCTTCCGGCGTCATTCTGGGCTTCCTGCCGGGCATGGAGGGCGGCGAGGCCATCGCCGATATTTTGTACGGCGACTATAACCCCAGCGGCAAACTGCCGGTTTCCTATCCGCGTAATACCAACGGTTTTACTTCCTATGATTACAAGCCTATAGAATCGTTTGAGTCGAGCACTTATAACCCGCTCTACCCGTTCGGGCATGGCTTGAGCTATACCACATTTGAAACCAGCGGCTTGAAAGTGGAAAAAGATAAAATCAACATGGGCGAGAACATCAACGTCACCGTTGATGTCAAAAACACCGGCGCGTTGAAAGGCAAGGAAGCCGTGTTGGTTTATATCAATGATGTGGCAGCTTCGGTAACCCGCCCCAACAGGCAGTTAAAAGCCTTTAAGAAAGTCGAGCTGAATCCGGGGCAGACTGAAGTTTTAAGCTTTACCCTGACGCCGCATGATTTGTCGTTTATCGGCGTTGATCTTAAGCGCATTGTGGAGCCGGGTGACTTTAAGGTGATGGTCGGCAATGAAACAGTCGGCTTTACCGTGACAAAATAAATGATGAGCAATGCAACCGGCACGACAATCAGGTCTGATGAAAACCCTTATTCCGGGTCATTGGCCATACTGACTTCGCTGTTTTTTATCTGGGGCTTTATAACCTGTTTGAATGATATTTTGATCCCTCATTTGAAATCGGTATTCACCCTGAATTACACGCAGGCGATGTTGATCCAGTTTTGCTTTTTTACCGCCTATTTTGTCGTGTCCGTTCCCAGCGGCTATCTGGTCGAGAAAATCGATTACAAAGGCGGCATCATTGCCGGATTAGCCATAGCGGGTATCGGCTGTTTGCTGTTTTATCCGGCGGCAGGCTCGCATTCCTATCCGCTATTTTTAGGGGCGTTTTTTGTGCTGGCATCCGGCATTACCTTGCTGCAGGTCGCCGCAAACCCGTATGTGACCATTCTAGGCAAGCCGGAAACGGCCTCCAGCCGGTTAACCATGACCCAGGCATTCAATTCGCTGGGTACGACTATCGCCCCTTATTTTGGCGCGCTGTTTATTCTCTCCGCTGCCGTTAAAACGGCGGATGAGATTAAATTGCTCAACGCCGACGAATTATCAGCCTACCAGGCGGCGCAAGCGGCAGCGGTGCAAAACCCCTATCTCTTGCTGGCTGCGGTTTTGTTTTTTATTGCGGCCGTTTTTGCCCTGATCAAGTTACCCAAAATTAAAGCTGCAACAGCGCAGATTTTGGATGTTGAAGATGACGTTCATGACAGCGCCTGGGGCTATAAACATCTGGTATTGGGCGCAATCGGTATTTTTGTTTATGTCGGCGGCGAAGTGTCCATCGGCAGTTTTCTGATCAATTTTCTGGGCGAGCCTTCGATTGCAGGCTTGGCAGAAAAAGACGCCGGAAAATATGTGTCATTTTACTGGGGCGGCGCCATGGTCGGACGGTTCATCGGGGCTATCGCCATGCAAAAAGTCCAGCCCAACAAAGCGCTCACCTTTAACGCGGTAACAGCGGCGCTGTTGGTCTTAATGACCATGCTCGGCAGCGGCCACGCCGCCATGTGGACGATACTTGCGGTCGGGCTGTTTAACTCCATCATGTTCCCCACCATCTTTTCGCTCGCGGTTAACGGCCTGGGCAAACACACGGGACAAGGCTCCGGGATTTTATGCGCGGCCATAGTCGGCGGTGCCATTCTTCCGGTTATGCAGGGCGCATTTGCCGACCGGATCGGCATTCAGCAGGCTTTTTTTATTCCGGTTCTTTGTTATTGCTATATCGCTTATTATGGATGGCGGGGGTATAAACTCCCTGCCGCATGAGTTTTCGCCATATTTTCCCCATAAGATTTTTTTGATAAAGGAGAGTGCCACAATGCCTTATTTGAAGCTTAACACCAACGCCTCTGTTTCCAGCGAAGAGTCCCCTGAATTGCTGCGCAAGCTGTCACAACTGATGGCCAAAGAGACAGGCAAACCGGAGCGCTACGTCATGATAGAACTGGAGGGAAATAAAGCGATGCTATTTGGCGGCAGCAGCGAGCCGTTAGCCTATCTTGAATGCAAGAGTATCGGGCTCAGCGCGGCACAGATCAAGTCCCTTTCCTCGTCCCTTTGCCAGCTACTGGAAAACGAGTTACAGCTTACAGCTGACCGCGTTTACATTGAATTCAGCAACTGTCCCGCCGAGTATTGGGGCTGGAATGGTTCAACTTTCGGATAAGCCGCTTTTACTGGCCTGTAGCAACCACCACGAGGAGACAGATAATGGCTGACATACAATCCCCGACTGTTTTAAATCCAGGCGTGTTAATTCCGGTCAATCCGGCCATTGAAAATTACATGCACGGCTTGCTGCGGCACACCGACCATCCGGTGCTGCATGAGATGGAAGCGCTGGCGCAAAAGAACAATTTCCCCATTATCGGCCGTCTGGTGGGCGCTTTTATTGAATCACAGGCCAAAATGATCGATGCCGAGCGAGTATTTGAATTCGGCAGCGGCTATGGTTATTCGGCCTACTGGTTTGCAAGAGCGGTAGGGTCAAAGGGGCAAGTCATCTGCACCGATGCCGACTTTCTCAACCAGGAGAAGGCCCAACAATACCTGAGTGCCGCCGGTTTATGGGACCGGATTGATTTTAGGGCGGGAATGGCCCAGGAAGTTTTCGCCCAAACCGAAGGGTTATTCGACATCTGCTATAACGACGTCGACAAGGGCGACTATCCTGAAATCTGGAAAATGGCCAAAGACCGCATCCGTCCCGGCGGCCTTTATATTGCCGACAATGTGCTTTGGCGCGGCCGGGTGGCGGTGGAAAAGTTTAATGATATTTTCCCCGGCTGGACTGAGGCCATTATGGAGCACAATGAATTAATTTTTAATGATCCCGAGTTTGACGCTTTCATCAATCCAACCAGGGATGGCGTGATTGTCGCGCGAAAGAAAACAGCTTAAAAAAAGGTATTCCTTCCATGGAAATAGCTTTATGCTACTGCCTTAAATCAATGAGTCATGAGGATTTGCTATGCCCTACACGCAAGATATTGTGGATGAACTGAACATTCTGGTTCGCTACAACCTGACCACCACTCTGGAAGGAATCAAGGTTCACAAAACGGCTGCACCGGAAACGATTGCCGCCACCCGCCGTTTGTTCGAAAAAGGCCTGCTATCGCACGAAGACGGCGGCTATCTGACTAATCTCGGGCGGGAAACTGCGGAACAGGCTCAAGCGGTCCTGGATATACTAAAGCCCGTCTAAATTCGGGTTGCGCAAAATAAAAAAGGCTTAACGATTAGATCGTTAAGCCTTTTTTGTCATTACCGATTGTCAATCAAGCGGCAAGTTCAACCGCTGCTTTCAATTTTTTCATCGCATTTTGTTCCAATTGCCTGATTCTTTCGGCAGACACGTTGTAACGTTCGGCTAGCTCATGCAATGTGGCTTTTTCATCCGCCAGCCAGCGGCTTGAAAGAATATCCAGGCTGCGCTCATCCAGCTTGGCCAATGCCCCTGACAATAAATCCTGCTCATGCCCTTCCCAATCCGAGTTTTCAAGCAGCACCGCCGGATCAGCGCCGTGCTGTTGAAGGTAGCTGGCTGGAGGAGCCACATAGCTTTCTTCCGCTGCTTCATCGGCAGGCATGTCAAACGACATATCCGGGCTGCCCAGGCGTTTTTCCATTTCGTAAACGGCGCTCACATCGACATCAAGATCCTTGGCGATAGCCACCGCTTCATCGTTAGATAGCCAGCCCAGATCCTGCTTGGATTTGCGCAGATTAAAAAACAGTTTCCGTTGCGCCTTGGTTGTTGCAATCTTGACGATACCCCAGTTTTTGATCACATATTCGTGGATTTCGGCTTTAATCCAGTGCACAGCGAAAGAAACCAGACGCACGCCTACGTCAGGATCAAAACGCTTAACGGCTTTCATCAGCCCGACATTGCCTTCCTGAATAATGTCCGGCATGGACAAGCCATAACCGCTGTAACCCCTGGCAACATGAACCACAAACCGCAAATTCGTCATAACCAGTTCGCGCGCCGCTTCCAGGTCGCCTTTGTCCCTGAATCTTAAAGCCAGTTCGCGCTCCTGCTCCACAGTCAATTTAGGCATTTGCCGTACAACATTCAGATAACTATCAAATGTTCCGACTGATAAATTAATGGGTAAAGCTAATGAGTTACTCATGGTATCCCCTTTTGTAAAAACTATAGTTTTATATTAGCACTCTCAAATCAAGAGTGCTAATACTTTTTTAACTCCAGTTTTCTACTCAGGTTTCAATTTTTGCAGCTGAAAATGAAGCACGATCCACGATCCTGCGACACCCAGCACAGATGATATGGCTAACAGCGTTAGCGTTTCCATAAACCCTAGAAACAGTATATGGAAAGCGCCATCATAAAGCCCGGAGAGCCTTTCGACAGGCTGTTTTAAAATCAACATAGTCACCGTGACAATAAACCATGCCGTTACGCCGGAAAAAAAACCCATCCAGAAACCGCTGTATAAAAACGGCCGCTGAATGAATCCATCCGTTGCGCCGACCAGCTTGGCGATCACGACTTCGTCCCGCCGGTTATGCAATTCCAAGCGAATGGTGTTGCCGGTAATAAACAACACCGCCACGCCTAATAACAAGCTTAATGACATGACGCCGCGCCGCGCCACTTCCATGATGGATTGCAGGCGCTCGACCCAGCGCATATCCAGCTGGGCGAAATCAACTTCGGCTTCCTGCTTAAGACTCCCCAGCAACGTTTCAATCGCTTTTTCGTTTTCCAGCGAGTTTTTGGGCAAAACCTGAATGACGAAAGGCAGCGGGTTTTTTTCCAGCGCCTTAACGGCTTCACCAAAGCCGCTATAGGCCTGAAACTCTTTCAAGGCCTGCTCTTTGGTAATTAATTTAACTTCCTGAACGCCCGGATTTTTCCTGATGCTGTCCGCGAGGCTGTTTGCTTTTGCATTGGATGTTTCATACTTAAGAAACAGCGAGATTTGATTGCTTGCTTCCAGATTACCCGCCAACTGCTGAAGATTGGCCACCAGCAGATAAAACCCGCTGGACAGTGAAATGGCAACCGCCAAGACAACGACGGTCAATACGGAGGTAAACGGTGACGCGACTAATCGCCCAAGGCTGGAAAACAAGGCATGGGCATGCAGGTTCCGGTGAGCGTGCAATTTATCAAAAAAATTACCGCCGGAAGTTTTGGTTTGCCCGCGATCCTGCTTGATTTGATTTTTATTAACGTGCTTCATTGCTTAGCCCGCGATCAACTGGCCATGATCCAGCTTCAAGACCCGATGGTTCATTTGCGTAATCAATGAAATATCATGCGATGCAATCAATACAGTGACGCCAACCTGTTGAAACTGCTCGAATAAACGCATTATTTCTGCCGACAGTTCCGGGTCCAGATTTCCGGTCGGTTCATCGGCCAAAATCATCGGCGGCTTGTTGACCACTGCTCTGGCAATCCCGACCCGCTGTTGCTCGCCGCCGGATAATGTTACGGGATATTTTTTCTCTTTGCCCAATAGCCCGACTTTATCCAGTGCCGCCCGTACCCTGCGGGGGATTTCATTATGTCCGTAGCCCGCTATCATCAAAGGCAGCGCCACGTTGTCAAAAACCGTTCTGTCCTGCAGCAGCTTGTAGTCCTGAAAGATCAAGCCTATCTTTCTCCGTATGTAAGGGATCTGTCCGTCCCTGGCTTGGTTGAGATTTTGCCCGTCCAATAAAACCTGGCCACGGCTGCAGCGCTCAATGACCGGAATCAATTTCAGCAAGGTGCTTTTCCCGGCCCCCGAATGTCCTGTCAAAAAAGCCATTTCACCGTATTGCAGATGAAAACTGACATTACGCAAGACATCACCGGCTTCAGGATACCTCATGCTGACATTATCGAACTTTAACATAGGGCTATTTTAGTCTTTAACGAACAATGCGTTTACAAAAGTCTCGGCATCAAAGTCCTGCAGATCATCAATGCCTTCGCCTATGCCTATATAACGGATCGGAATGCCGAACTGTTTGGCCAGCGCGAATATAACCCCGCCTTTTGCCGTGCCATCAAGTTTCGTCAGAACCAGCCCTGTCAACGCCACGGCTTCATTAAACAGTTTTGCCTGCGACAAGGCGTTTTGGCCGGTGCCGGCATCCAATACCAGCAGCACTTCATGAGGCGCCGCTTCATCCAGCTTGCCCATAATCCGTTTCACTTTTTTCAATTCATCCATGAGGTTGGATTTGGTATGCAAACGTCCAGCCGTATCGGCAATCAGAACGTCCACGCCTTTTGCCTGCGCGGATTGCAAGCCGTCATAAATGACCGATGCCGAATCAGCCCCGGTGTGTTGGGCCACCACATGAATGTTGTTGCGCTCGCCCCAGGTTTGCAGTTGTTCGACAGCAGCAGCCCTGAACGTATCCCCGGCAGCCAGCATGACACTATGACCTTGCGCCTGCAGGCGTTTGGCCAGCTTGCCTATAGTCGTGGTCTTACCCGCCCCGTTGACGCCGACGACCAGAATAACAAAAGGCTTGTCCTGTTTAGGGATTTGCAGATTTATACTGCATGGCTGAAGCATGCTCAGCAATTCCTGCTTTAAAGCGGCGGACAACGCCTCGCCGTCATTGAGCTGATGCCGCTCCACACTTTCAGTCAGGCGTTTGATGATTTCTGTTGTGGCTTCAATGCCTATATCCGCCATTAGCAAACTGGCTTCAATTTCTTCCAGCAAATCATCGCCGATTTCTTTTTGTCCCAACGGGATATGGGCCAATACGCCGCTAATCCCTGACCGGGTTCGCTGCAATTGCGATTTAAGACGCAAGTAAAGCGATTCGGGCTCGGCTTCTACATGAATTTCTTCAGCGGCAGCCGGAGGAGCAGCAACGGCTACGCCGGGTTCAATTTCTATGGCAGGCCGTAGCGGTTCTGCATAAGCCTGCCTGCTGTAAAAACTTAGGGCGATCAGTGGCAGCATTAATAATGCCGCAAACGCGTTATGGGCGACCTCAACCCATAAAGGCATGCCCAGTCTGGCGCCCATAATACCTAAACTAACCTGCACCAGCAGCAGCAAACTCAACAGCAGACCGGCTCTTCTTACAGGTTTTGCATGTTGTTCCGATGTTGCGCTCAGCATCACCAGACTGAGCACGATAAAACAAACCAGCGCGCCAACCCGGTGCAGCGAGTTTGCAGCGACCTGTGCGTCGAACGATAGAACGCCGGTATATCCTGTCATCAGACCGTTAAATAAATTCAGCGCAGTTTGATAATCGGCATCAGGCCACCACGATCCATTGCACTGCGGGAAACCTGTGCAGGCCAAAGCCGCATAGTTTGCGCTGACCCAGCCGCCCAAAACAATCTGCAAAAATAAAACCAGCATTCCGAACCGGGCAAAATTTCTGAGCCCTGTTTGCCCGGATGCATCCGCGCCTTTTGGATTGATTCGTAAATACAGCCAGAACAACAGCCAGAAGGTCATCATCCCCAACAGCAAATGCCCGGTTACAACAATAGGCATCACGTGCAGTTTTACCGCCCACATGCCCAAAGCCGCCTGCAAACCCACTAAAAGTGCCAAGCTGAATGAAGCCGTCATGGCCGTTACGCGGCCTTGCTTCTCACGCCACGAAATCAACGCCAGCAACAAGATAGTTACGCCTAAACCAGCGGCCAGATAACGATGCGTCATTTCCTTCCAGGCTTTGGCGACATCGAGCGGTTGATCCGGAAATGCCGCGTCGGCCTGCGCTTTAAAATCCGCCTGATCACTGACTATGGCCTGCCCGTAGCAACCCGGCCAATCGGGGCAG
>JBAZWN010000026.1:0-48391 GCA_041660285.1 Methylobacter sp. | reverse complement strand
TTTACTCAACGAGAGTGAGCCTGGCGAAGAAGACGGCGTACGTTCCAACCAGTATCTAATCACGCATCATAATGACGGGGTGTTGCTCGATCCGGGCGGGTTCGGGGTGATGCCTCGCGTGCTGGCGGAAATGCTGCGTTACGTGGGGCCGGAGCAAATCAAAGCCATTTTTCTGTCGCATCAAGACCCTGACATAGTCGGAGGCCTCTCAACCTGGCTGGAACTGTGTCACGCGCCCGTTTATGTTTCCAGCATCTGGCTGCGCTTTTTGCCTCATTACGGCTTAAAAGACATGGCGCGGTTTATCGGAGTACCCAACGAAGGCGAGGAGTGCGAGCCGGCACCCGGTTTTAAACTTAAAATCGTGCCCGCGCATTTTTTGCATTCCGAAGGCCAGATTAACGTATACGACCCGATTTCTAAAATTCTGTTCACTGGCGACATCGGCGCCGCGATGCTGCCCGTGGATAAGAATGAAGCGTTTGTAGACGATTTTGCCAGTCACATCCCCTATATCAAGGGATTTCATCGCCGCTACATGTGCTCTAACAAAGCGATACGCTGCTGGTTAGAAACGATCTCCGATCTGGATATTGCCATGATAGCCCCGCAGCACGGACCGATTTACCGGGGCGCTGCGGTGCAGGATTTTCTAAACTGGCTTAAAGACCTGCAATGCGGCATTGACTTGATGCAGCCTGGCGGGCACTTTCCGCTAGAGGACTGGGCATGAGCAATGAATCTCACAGCGGCATGGACATAGGAACGGGGAAGGTAGAACGATACATGGAGCAGTTGCCGGCAGCAGCGCACCGAACCGTTGCCGAGCCCAATCATCTGGAGACTTTACGCTTCAGGATTATCAGCCAGATTGCCGAAGTTTTAGAAAATCAAACACGAACCCAACTCTATGCGAAGGGTTCGTCCGAACTTAATCGTAACGTACATCAAGAGGTTGTCAGTGAATTGCAAGCGGCTGTGGCTACCGGCGACTCCGCAACCATGACCTCGGCGGTTACGCATGCCATTGACACCTGCACCCGCCTGGAACACAGTCTTGACTTACTGTTCCAGCAACGCAGCCAGCAGTGGATGTCTAGCGATCAGCACATCCAGGACCTGATGATCGAGTTTAATCAGACCTTGCTTGAGCTGTCTTCTGTTCTGATTGAAAAAGACTTACTGGAGCGGCAAAGTCAGGTATTGGAACGTATTATCCTGTCGCACGAACACATCACGCAATGGAAAGAGTTTGTGCAGGAAATTCTGGCGGATTTTTACGCCATTTTCCCGTTTAATTTTTTTTACATCGCCTTTGTGGAAGAAAATGGCTTATCACTCTATTTGTATTGTATGGGCCAGTATCCTGATCAGGTGCGCGCTCAGGCGCGTGGCGTACTGAGTCAGCAGATGCTTGAAAGTATCGGACTGCCCCCCGATGCGGCACTGGATATTGAAGAATTTCATATCCAGTGTGGAGCCAAAATAAAGACAGATCTCAATATCAGCATGATCAGTGTGCCTGTGCCCGATCATGCATCTCACTTGGCAGGTTTATTAGGGGTTGCTTTCGCCGCTGAAAACAAGCTGTCTCCGCAGGAAGAAAGCGTCATCCGCGCGATACTCGCCGTCATGGTGATGGTGGTGGGTTCCAGTAAGGTATTATCGCGCACGCTTTTAGAGCTTGAATACTACGCAGTGCATGACCCGCTTACCGGACTGCACAACCGCCGCCAGTTCAACGATCTTTTACGCTATGAAATCGGTCGATCTGAACGCCACAAGCATGAATTCAGCGTACTGATGCTCGACCTGGACGACTTTAAAGACATTAACGATTCCTATGGTCACCCTACAGGCGATTCAGCGCTGTGTGCAATCGCCAGCATTTTGCTTGAACATACGCGTAATGGCGATTTTTGCGCCCGCGTCGGCGGAGATGAGTTTGCCATTATCCTGACTGAAACCGGCTCCAAAGGCGCGCAGATAGTCGCTGAAAATGTAGGCCGCGCACTACGGGAAATGGCTTTAACATCGACGCAAGGCAACCGTTTTCATTTAACCGTCTCCATAGGCGTAAGCACTTATCCTGTCGACGGGCAAACCATAGATAATCTGCTGGAGGGCGTCGACGCCGCCATGTATAAAGCCAAGGACATGGGTAAGGATAGCGTCTGCGCCTTTGATGTAACGGAAGCACGCGTCAGTATCCGCGAGACGCGTGACAATGCGGAAAATCTGCGCGAGGCGTTAAAAGAAGGCCGCATCGTTCCCTATTATCAATCGATTGTTAACTGCCAAACCGGCGAACTCTATGCCTTTGAAGCGCTGGCCCGGCTTAAATCCCCGACGGGAGAAACAACTGCGGCAGCGTCGTTTATTGAGACTATTGACAAATACGGCATGGCGCGTGATCTCGACCTCACCATGATCAACAGCGCTTTTGCCGCTAAACGCGCTTGCATGGACGCCGACCGCCCGGAATCGAAGGCGAAAACTTTTATCAATTTATCGGTACAGGAAATTCAAGGCCGCGGCATTTTGGGTTACGCGGAAGAGCTCTGTCAGGAACTGCAACTCCCGCCGGAAAGCATTGTATTTGAATTACTGGAACGCGAGGCTATTGGCGACATGACCAATATGCGCCGGTTTCTGACCAATCTGCGCCGTAAAGGTTTCGCCTTTGCCCTGGATGATTTCGGCACAGGGTATAATTCGTTTCATTATTTGCGCGAACTGCGTTTTGAATACGTCAAAATTGATGGCGCATTTGTGCGTAACATACTGAACTCCAAAATCGATTATGCCTTGGTGCATAATTTGTCCCGTTTATGTCAGGACATCGGCATTCTCACCGTTGCCGAATTCGTTGAAAATCAGGGTATCTGGGAGGCGCTCAAGGATATGGGCATCAATTACGCCCAAGGCTATCACATCAGTATGCCGCTGCCTGAGATGAGGCAGTAGCAGGAGCGCTAATGTGCTAACGTACCCAGATATAGAACTGGTCATATCCTTATTACGCTCCAGAAACATATTACCCGCCGCGGAATAAAACATGCACTTTGATGTATTCAATGGCGATGCCGATGGCATTTGCGCCCTCATTCAGCTTCGTCTGGATCAACCGGTCGAATCAACACTCATCACCGGCATTAAACGGGACATACAACTGCTGGATAGAGTTACCGTAAATCCAGGCGATCAACTGACGGTACTGGATATTTCCCTGCAACAAAACAGCGCACGGGTTAAAGAGTTTTTAAATCATGGCGCCAGCATTCTATATATTGATCACCACCAGCCCGGCGATATCCCCAAACACCCCAACCTGAAAACGTTCATCAATACCGACAGCAGCATTTGCACCAGCTTGCTCGTCAATCAATACCTGAATGGAAAATATCCCTTATGGGCAATAACCGCCGCTTTCGGCGATAACCTGAACCACAGTGCCGAACAACTGGCTGCCAGCCTGAATCTGAGCCAACCAGAACTCAAAACGCTGGAGAATCTGGGCATCTACATCAACTATAACGGCTACGGCAGCTGTATCAGCGATCTGCACTTCGCGCCGGATCAACTGTATCGGGAAATGGCGGGTTTCCAGTCGCCTTTTGATTTTATCGCCGGCAACCATGACACATTTGAGCGTCTGGAACAGGGTTATCAGGAAGACATGGCAAATGCCCGGCGCATCAAGCCGGAATACCAAAGCGATTCGGTCGCCGTATTCATTTTGCCCGACACCATCTGGGCAAGGCGCGTTAACGGCGTATTCGGCAATTACCTGGCCAACCTTGATCCGGCCAGGGCTCACGCCGTAATCACCTATCACCCGGAAAACGATTTCCAGATCAGCGTCAGAGCTCCGCTATGCAATAAGACGGGGGCTGATGAGCTATGCTCCGCCTTTCCAAGCGGCGGCGGACGCAAAGCCGCGGCAGGGATAAACCACTTAGCTAAAAATGAATTAGAGCGCTTTATTAAAAGGTTTGATGAGTTTTACAGTCAATTGCTCAGCTAGCCTCCCGACTAATAACGCGGCACCGAACTGTCGCAACTGCAAGACCATGCATCAATTCCGCCCACCAGATTTGCAATGTTTTTGAACCCTGAATGCACAAGAAAACTGGCGGCTTGCTGACTGCGCATGCCATGATGGCAAATCACCACTATTTCCTGTTGCGGATCCAGTTCACCCAGTCTTTGCGGGATTTGGTTCAGCGGAATCAACACGCTGTTTTCTATACGGGCGTATTGAAACTCATGGGGTTCCCTGACATCCAATAAAAACAGGTTTTCTTCATTGTGGATTCTGGCTTTTAATTCTGTCGCTGATACTTGTTTTACGGACATGGCTATCCTTTATTAATAAATTTTTCTAAACGTTGCATGGCAACAGCCATTCTATCTATGGACGTCGTATAAGCAAACCGGATATAGTGATTTGCCTCATTGAGGCCGAAATCCTTTCCCGGCGTTACCGCAACGCCTTCTGCCTCCAGCAAATCCAGCGCGAATTGATAGCTGTCGTCGGTAAATTTGGAACAGTTGGCATAAATATAAAATGCGCCATCCGGTTTAATGGGGATTTCAAATCCCAAACGCAGCAGATTGTCATAAAGGAAATCACGCCTGGCTTCAAACTCTGCGCGTCTTCGCTCAAGCTCAGCCAGCGTGCGTTCATCAAAAGCCGCTAATGCGGCATATTGCGAATGCGTCGACGTGGCAATAAAAATGTTCTGCGCCAGTTTTTCAGTGGCTTCAATAAACGCTTCCGGCACAATCAGCCAGCCGATTCGCCAGCCGGTCATGCCAAAATATTTTGAAAAACTGTTGATTACAAACACATCATCACTAAACTCCAGCGCCGTCGAAGCGTTTTTGCCATAAACCAGCCCGTGATAAATTTCATCGGAATAAAAGCACCCGCCCAACTCATTAACCGTCTGAATGGCTTGCTTTAATTCCGCCGAAGCGATGACAGTGCCAGTAGGATTAGACGGCGATGCAATCAATGCGCCTTTAGTCGCTTTAGTCGCTTTAGTCGCTTTAGTCGCTTTAGTCGCTTTAGTCCAGTGTTGCTTGATGTGTTTCGCTGTCAACTGATAACGGGACGTTGAATCGACAGGAATAGTTTTGGTTTTGCCATCAAATAACTTAACAAAATTGCTGTTACAGGGGTAACAGGGGTCGGCCATGAGCAGCTCTTCACCAGGATTCAAGCTGACGCCGAGCGCCAGCAGAAATGCCCCGGAGGCTCCAGGCGTTACAAAAATGCGCTCCTTGTTCACAGTCACCGCATAACGCTGCCGATAAAATTCGGCTATTTTTTTTCGCAGCTCCGGCAATCCCGCCGCCGGCGTATATTTAACTTCACCTGTTTGGAGGTGCTTGACGCCCGCATCAACAATGGCCTGCGGCGTCGGAAAATCGGGTTCGCCAATCTCCATGTGAATAATATCTTTGCCTTGCGCTTCCAATTGTTTTGCCCGTTGCAGCAATTCCATCACGTAAAACGGAGATATATCCTGAATTCGTTCAGCCAGTCGTTCATCCATAATTTGGCACTCATCGCAAAAAAAATGAATCATATCAATAAACCTTGCTATCCGGTTACTATTCTGCTAAAAATGCGCGGTTTTATTTAATCTTGTCTGAGGAGTTAATGGATGACCGATAGTTCTAAAACTGGCGAATCACCTTTCAGTTTTAAGCCTTACAAAGAAAAAAAAGGCGAAGAATATATGAATGACGATCAATTAAAGCATTTTGAAGCCATCCTAACGAACTGGAAAGGCGAATTAATGCATGAAGTGGATCGTACCGTGCACCATATGCAGGATGACGCATCTAATTTTCCTGACCCTAACGACCGTGCATCCCAGGAATCAGAATTCAGCCTGGAATTAAGAACCCGTGACCGTGAGCGTAAACTGATCAAAAAGATTGATGAGTCTCTTAGAGAAATTGAATCCGGAGATTATGGCTTTTGCGAGTCTTGCGGCATTGAAATCGGCATACGTCGTTTGGAAGCCAGGCCGACAGCCAGCTTGTGCATCGACTGCAAAACGCTCGATGAAATTCGTGAAAAACAAATGGGTTAAGTCTGGATAAACCATCCTATATCGGCCGGTTTGCACCCTCGCCTACCGGCCCTTTACACCTGGGGTCCCTTTATACGGCCCTTGCCAGCTATCTTCAAGCCCGTTCGCAACAAGGTCTGTGGTTGCTGCGCATTGATGACCTCGATACCCCCAGAAACACAAAAGGCTCCGTCGATAGTATTTTAAAAACACTGGATGCCTTTGGCCTGCACTGGGACGGCAGTGTTTATTATCAAAGCCAGCAACTCGACGTTTATAACGGGATTCTGGATCAGTTGAGCCGGGACAAGCTTGTCTACCCTTGCACATGCAGCCGAAAAACACTGGCATCTGGTGATAGAAAGCCGACCCAACCTGATATTTACCCCGGTACTTGCCGGGATAAATATATCCCGCCTGGCACCCCGCATGCATTACGCATCAAAACCGGTAACAGCATCATTTCATTTCAGGATGAACTGCAAGGTCCGATTTCCAGCAATCTGGCAGAACAGCATGGCGATTTCATCCTGAAAAGGAAGGATCAGATTATTGCCTATCAGTTTGCCGTTGTTGTCGATGACAACCTGCAAAATATCAATCACGTAGTTCGCGGCGTTGATTTGCTGGATTCGACGCCCAAGCAGATTTATTTACAGCAGCTGCTGGGGTTTCCTACGCCTGGATATATGCACGTCCCTGTTATTATTGACGAGCAGGGTTACAAACTCAGCAAGCAGACACGCGCCCAGGCTGTCGATCTGAACACACCTCATCATGTGATCTTTGAGCTGCTTTCCTTATTAAAGCAAAATCCTCCGATTGAATTAAAACACGCCCCGGCAACTGAGCTTATGAGCTGGGCGCAGAACCATTGGAACCCGGCTTCCTTAAAAAATTCTCGTGCAATCAGCCTATGAGTTTACTAAGGTGTAAAATAATCAATATTTAGTTACTGCCTAACCAAGGATTAATACATGTCAGACGTTAAAATCTATGACGTAAAGCCGGAAATAGCCGCCAACGCGCATATTACCGCCGACACATACAAAAACCTGTATCAGCGCTCCATAGCTGAACCTGAAACTTTCTGGGCGGAACAGGCGGCCGGATTTCTGGACTGGAGCAAGCCCTGGGATAAAGTCATGGACTGCGACTATCCGACAGGCCATATACGCTGGTTCGAGGGCGGAAAACTCAACGTCAGCGTCAATTGCCTGGATCGGCATCTTGAAAAACGCGGCGATCAGGTTGCCATTATCTGGGAAGGCGACAATCCGGCGCATGACAAAAAAATCACTTACCGGCAACTGCATGAGCAAACCTGCAAGTTCGCCAACGTATTAAAAACGCAAGGCGTCAAAAAAGGCGACCGCGTCTGCATCTACCTGCCGATGATTAGCGAAGCGGCAGCGGTTATGCTGGCCTGCACCCGCATTGGCGCAGTGCATTCGATAGTCTTTGGCGGCTTTTCCGCCGAAGCGTTAAAAGACCGCATACTGGATTCAGACTGCAAGTTTTTAGTTTGCGCGGATGAAGGCTACCGTGGCGGCAAAATAACGCCCATCAAAGCCAATGTCGATATCGCTGCCGCTGACTGTCCCGGACTTGAAAAAGTCATCGTCATAAAACACACCGGCAATTCTGTAGACTGGCATGAACAACGCGATATCTGGTATCACGAAGCAATGGCAACCGTTTCCGCCGATTGCCCGGCAGAAGAAATGGATGCGGAAGATCCCTTGTTTATCCTTTATACCTCCGGCTCGACCGGCAAGCCTAAAGGAGTATTGCACACCACCGGCGGTTATTTGCTGTACACTGCAATGACCCACAAATACATCTTTGATTACCACGATGGCGACATTTACTGGTGCACTGCGGATATAGGCTGGATAACCGGCCATTCCTATATGATCTATGGCCCGTTATGCAATGGCGCGACAACCTTAGTGTTTGAAGGCGTCCCCACTTATCCTGAAGCAGATCGGTTCTGGCGAGTCATCGACAAACATCAGGTCAATATCTTCTATACCGCCCCGACCGTCATTCGCGCCTTGATGGCTCAAGGCAATGAGTTTGTTACCCGCACCTCGCGCCGCAGCCTGCGCATTCTTGGCAGCGTAGGCGAACCGATCAACCCGGAAGCGTGGGAATGGTATTACCATGTTGTCGGCGATGGCCGCTGCCCGATTGTCGATACCTGGTGGCAAACAGAAACCGGCGGCATATTGATCACCCCGCTGCCCGGTGCAATACCCTTGAAACCGGGTTCCGCCACCCTGCCCTTCTTCGGCATCAAGCCTGAGATCATGGATAGCGAAGGCCATCTTATGGAAGGCGAAGCCGAAGGCATTCTGGTCATAAGCCGCTCGTGGCCGGGACAAGCGCGTACCGTTTACGGCGATCATCCGCGCTTTATCGACACCTATTTTAAAAACTATCCCGGCTATTATTTTGCCGGTGACGGCGCGCGGCGCGACAAAGACGGGTATTACTGGATTACCGGCCGTGTTGATGACGTTCTCAACGTTTCCGGCCACAGAATGGGTACAGCGGAAATTGAAAGCGCCTTAGTGCTGCACAAGCATGTCGCTGAAGCCGCTGTTGTCGGCTATCCTCACGATATTAAGGGCCAAGGCATCTATGCCTACGTCACCTTGAACGTTGGCGTAGAACCCTCGGAAGCACTGAAACAAGAACTTATCGATCTCGTTAGAACAGAAATCAGCGCCATTGCCCACCCGGATATTATCCAGTGGGCGCCGGGGCTACCCAAAACCCGCTCCGGTAAGATCATGCGCCGTATCTTGCGTAAAGTGGCATCCAATGAAGTTGACAACCTGGGCGATATATCCACGCTTGCCGACTCGTCGGTGATCAGAGACATCATTACGCACCGGGCCAACAAATAGGCCGGAAATCAATTGTCACCGCACCATAGAACCCAGATAAACCCGTATTTAATATACGGGTTCTCGCAACTTAACTAACTGCATCAAATAGATACCTTCGGCTGTAATAAAAGTGTGACTGACTCTTCATATATTTTCTCGGAAAACACTATATGTTGTGCTAATATAATTTCCAGATACTATATATCGAATAGGTCATCAGTATTTTGACCCTTGATTATTGCTTCTCAACTTGCTTACTTAGCTACAACTAAAAGGGACATCACAATGCCAGCAAAGTTACATGTCATCCCAAACACCGTGACCGAAATACCATTTCAGGATGCTTCAATGGATATTTGGGATACGAAATACCGTTTAAAAACCAAAGATGGCGTGGCCATTGATGCAACCATCGATGAAACCTACCAGCGGGTCGCCAGAGCGCTTTCCGGGGTAGAAAAAGGCAAAACCAAACAGCAGCAGTGTTACAAGGATTTTCTGTGGGCGCTGCGTCAAGGCGTTATTCCGGCAGGACGCATTATTTCCAACGCCGGCGCGCTGGAACACAAACCGTCTACCTCGACTATTAACTGCACGGTATCCGGCACCATCGCAGACTCCATGGACGATATTCTGGGCAAGGTACATGAAGCGGGACTCACCTTAAAAGCCGGTTGCGGCATCGGTTATGAATTCTCCACATTACGGCCTAAAAACGCTTATGTGTCCGGTGCAGGTGCCTACACCTCCGGCCCGCTATCCTTCATGGATATTTATGACAAGATGTGTTTTACCGTGTCTTCCGCCGGCGGCAGACGCGGCGCGCAAATGGGTACATTTGACGTAGGCCATCCCGATGTCGTCGAATTTATCCGTGCAAAACGCGAAGATGGCCGTTTGCGCCAGTTCAACCTGTCGCTGCTGATTACTGCCGAATTTGTAGAAGCGGTAAAAAATGACCTGCCCTGGCCGCTGTCATTTCCCGTCACCGAAAAGGAAGTCGCTCTCGATAAGCTGGACCTGAATGACAGCAAGCAAATCATCTGGCGCGACCTGCCCGGCAAAGACGGTTATATCCTCAACGAAGACGGCCTGATTGCCTGCAAGATAAGCAAAACCCTGCCCGCACGCCGCCTGTGGGACATCATCATGAGCTCGACTTACGACTATGCCGAGCCGGGATTTATCCTGATCGACAAAGTCAACGAGATGAACAACAACTGGTTTTGCGAGAAAATCCGCGCCACCAATCCCTGCGGCGAACAACCGCTGCCGCCTTACGGCAGTTGCCTGTTAGGCTCCATCAACCTGAC
Organism: Methylobacter sp.; assembly: GCA_041660285.1. Taxonomy (GTDB): domain Bacteria; phylum Pseudomonadota; class Gammaproteobacteria; order Methylococcales; family Methylomonadaceae; genus Methylobacter_A. Next base: position 38,092 of record JBAZWN010000026.1, on the reverse strand, counting down.
CCGCTTTGTTCAAAAACCATTCACCAGCGAAGCACATTTTGATTGGGACAGCTACCGCAAAACCATCAGAATTTTCACCCATATGCTGGACAATGTGGTTGAAATCAATGGTCTCCCCCTGCCCCAGCAACGAGAAGAAATTCTCAGCAAACGCCGTCATGGCATGGGCTATCTGGGTCTGGGTTCAACCGTTACCATGATGGGCATGAAATACGGTGATGAGCAGTCGCTGCAATTTACCGAAGAAGTCACCAAGGTGCTGGCGGTTGAAGGCTGGAAAGAAGGTTTGTCGCTCGCCAAGGAAAAAGGCGCCGCCCCGATCATGAACCAGATGTTCACCGTCACCGGCGAAATGCTGCATAAGCGCCCTGAAATGGTTGCTGATGGCTATAAGGTCGGCGATGAAGTGCCCGGAAAACTGCTGCATGCCAAATACAGCCGCTATATGCAGCAATTGGGCAGAGAGGAACCGGAACTGATCGCGGAACTGATTAAAACCGGTGCCCGCTTCACCCATCACAGTTCCATTGCGCCGACAGGCACTATTTCACTGTCGCTGGCCAATAACGCCAGCAACGGCATTGAGCCGAGCTTTGCGCACCATTATTCGCGCAACGTGATTCGCGCCGGTAAAAAGTCCAAAGAGAAAGTCGATGTATTCTCTTTTGAACTGCTGGCTTACCGCGAAATGGTCAATGACAAGGCCATGCCTTACAGCGAAAAACCCGAGCAGAAACTGCCGGATTACTTCATATCCGCCGACGAGGTAACCCCGAAACAGCATGTTGACATTCAGGCCGCCGCGCAAAAGTGGATAGATTCGTCCATCTCAAAAACAGCCAACGTGCCGACCGATTATCCTTACGAGGATTTCAAATCCATTTATGAATATGCCTATGACAAAGGCCTGAAAGGCTGCACCACATTCCGCTTTAATCCCGAAGTGTTCCAGGGCGTATTGGTGAAGGACTCCGACCTGGAAAACACCACGTACCAATTCAAGCTTGAAGACGGCTCAGTCGTTGAATTTAAAGGCAATGAAGAAATTGAATACGACGGCGAAATACACAGTGCCGCAAATCTTTTCGATGCGCTCAAAGAAGGTTACTACGGTAAGTTCTAGCAGACTAAAAACTTATCCGTACACCTTCACACAAGACATACCCCAGGGGGCATAAATGGCAACAAAAATAGACAAAAAAATTATCGGCTACAAGGTCATCAGCAACGAAGACAAGGCGGCCGCGCTTGAGGCTAGCAATGATGCGCAAGTCGCCGATCTGGAAAGCATGCATGAAAACATGTCGCGTCCCGAGATGCTGCTGGGCTCAACCTACAAAATCAAGACGCCGCAATCGGAACATGCGCTGTACATCACCATCAATGACATGGTCTTGAATGCGGGCACCGAATTTGAAGAGCGCCGCCCTTACGAAGTATTTATCAACTCCAAAAACATGGAGCACTTTCAATGGGTGCTGGCGCTGACGCGGGTTATCTCCGCCGTATTCCGCAAAGGCGGCGACGCCTGTTTTCTGGTTGAGGAGCTTAAAGCCGTATTTGACCCTAAAGGCGGCTACTTCAAAAAAGGCGGTGTGTTCATGCCGTCACTGGTCGCCGAAATAGGCTGTGCGATTGAGTCGCACCTAAAGCAAATCGGCATGCTCAAAGACAGGGAAATGGACGAGCACCAAAAAAAATTCCTGGCCGCCAAACGCAAGGAATTTGAAGCCATTCATAACGACACATCAACCCTCGATGAGTCGGGCAGTTTTCCTGCAAAAGCGCTGCTGTGCGGAAAATGCCAGACTAAAGCTGTAGTGCTGATGGATGGCTGTATGACTTGTTTGAATTGTGGGGATAGTAAGTGTGGGTGATCCTGGCTTCGTAGGGTGAAATCGCCCTAGTTCATTATTAAATTTTATAGGTAAAACATATGCCAAAAGTTCTATTAACCCGTGAAGAAACTGCAAATTTAGCGGCTAACCACTACAAATCGAATAACCCAGAAATACCGAGTCCATACAACGTGTCTTATGATTTTCCTCTGCATGTGGAAAATATTTTGAACGGAAAGTCGAGCAATATCGACTATAAAATATTAATTCAATGTGGGCTTCAATGGAATTTATTTACAATTGATGATTGTGACAGCCAGCTTCAATCAACACTACTTGAATGGAGTGCTACACCTTAAGCTCGGTGGGGTAGGCACACGTTTTGTGCCCACGCGGAATTTGCCGTTTTGCAAAAACAACGTGTCGCTACCACGGCTATTGATTTAATCGGGTTCTCGCACCCGAAGGCGAGATACTTTCTTTTGCGCCGCCAAAAGAAAGTATCCAAAGAAAAAGCGACCCGGTTGCCGCTTATTCCCTGCGTTCCTCGCTTTCGACGGGGGTTGACGAAATGGGCTTCCTGCCCCTTCGTCAACGTGCGGCATCCCTGCCGCACACCTAACGGGCTATTCCCGTCGAAAGCTCCGGTACTCGGCGCGGCATACGGGATTAGCTCCATTCTGCAAAAGCGCGCAGCCCCTCAATTTTACGTTAGGGTTATATGAACAACTCAGATTACATATCAATTGCTTCTGCTACCATTGCATTATTAGCGTTTGTGGTCACCATCTGGCAAGGTTGGATTACTAGAGCTCATAATATTCTTTCAGTTACACCACTACTTCACATAAATATTGACGATACGGATGGGCTCAAATACTCCATTGAAAATCATGGCTTAGGCCCTGGAATAATTAAGGATTTTATAATTCGGGTGGGTAATAACGTTTACGAAAATCCCGTTAGAGACCCTTATCCTGAAATAATACAATCTATCAATCTTTGTAGTATGCAATATGAGTATTTTCTTCCAACAGAAGGCTCAGCTCTCCTACCAGAACACCCAAAAATCCTGTTGAGCTTAAAATTCACAGATCCCAATTCGAATGTATATTCATACGCACAGGTTGAAGAGAAAATTGAATTTGAAATTCAATATCAATCAATTTACAAAAATAAAACGTTTAAATGCAGCTCTCGCTGGGCGGGATAACATATGCCGCACCCAGCGTAAACGAGTAACGCGATAAGGTGCAATCTGTAGGGCGCAATAGCGGCTTTATCGCGTATTGCGCCGTATGATATGCCATGCGGTGCAATACGCTACGCTATTGCACCCTACAACTTTCATCAAACTTTGAACGCTGGTTGATTAAATCTTTTTCACAAACTCTGATTTGAGTTGCATTGCGCCGATTCCGTCGATTTTACAGTCGATATCATGATCGCCATCGACCAAGCGGATATTTTTAACCTTGGTGCCGACTTTGACCACAAGGGACGAACCTTTAATCTTGAGGTCTTTAATGACGGTGATGGTATCGCCGTCTTGCAGCACATTACCGTTGGCGTCTTTTATCACACGAACATCGTCCCCGCTTTCGGCTTGCGCATCTTGCGACCATTCGTGCGCGCATTCGGGGCAAATGTACATAGAGCCATCGTTGTAAGTGAATTCTGAGCCGCACTTAGGGCAATTGGGTAGAGTACTCATTGATCTGTTGTGTATCCGTATTCAGTTAATTAATTTATGGGTTTACTGCAGGCTACCATTCAAACACGCAAACAGCCGGAATGCTTAAAAATGCCTCTGGATATTATAAGGCATTACGCACAAAGGGCTGAATTTTTAAAAAGTCAGGTAAATTACGCGATGCGCACTACGGTTTAAGCTCTAAAACTGTGGATTTATTCTCACTATGTGTTTCTTTTAACAGTTATTTAGTCAAAAAATGACTGTTGCAAATGCTCTAGACTCAGCGGCCAGCAAGGGATTTGGCTGTTTTTACTGATTATCAACAAAATAGAAACAATCTATTAATTTATAGCCACATTGTACACACCTAAGAGCATCTATATACTATGCAGCAACTGAACAACAAACCCTTTAGCTAGCAATTTAAACAACTTAGGAGCGCAACATGACATCTTTTACTAGAGACGTTTTTATCGGCCTGATGTTTATTCTTGGAATCTGGGGATTTATTTCCGGCATGTTTGTTATTTCAACCGTATTATTTGCAAGTGCTGCCATTTTCAGCAACATTGCCATGAGATCAGGGCTTAACAGCTGATCTCCAAAAGTTTCATATACCTCCTCGTAGTGTGAAAATTCAGATCCTCCAGTGTTCTGTATCCTTTAAACCTCCCTTTGCCTTCGGCACTGGGAGGTTTTTTTTGCCTACAGGGAGGTAGGCAAGAGGCGTGAGTTGGGAATGGCCGTGACCGCTCCCCTGCGGCATTCCCAGCTTCCATAGCGGTCAGAGTAAGCAAGGGGCTTGAGCGGGAGCTTTAGCTTTGCCTTGAAGCAACGGTGCGCCTGATTTCGGCGCTGGGGGTAACCCCGCCAGCCAGGTCTGAATCCTGCCGACAGCCTGCCGCGTTAAATCCGTAAAACCGTTTACCGCACCAGCCGCATCGGGCGTTTTCGCGGATTGTTCCAGATGGAATTCCTGCGTGCTGATCTTCTGTTTATTATCGCTGGAATAAGCATCCACGGAGAAACGCAGCACTTCACGAGCGCGATCTGATGCATCAAATTGCTGTTCAAATTCCAGTAGCTGAATATTCAAGGAGCAATTCAGCGTCTTCATATTGGAAATCAGCATTTGCCCAAACAGTTCCGGCGGCGGAGCAATCCACATGTCCAACCCGTAAAAACTTACATTAGTTGGCGCCACATAAAGCAGACGATACCGGATACGATTGTCCCATAGCCATGTCGGCGCATTTACGGTTACCGCGCCCGCTCCCTGCTGGCTTGGGGCATACACGCCATCCACTTGCTTCATTACCGGTTTACTCTCATTCATCGCAGCAGAACCGGGCACGCCAAAGTCATGCAATGTGGGCTGTTTGGCTGTAGTCGTGCAACCGAGGGTTAAAAAAATCAAAACAAGCGAGACCGAACTGATTGATAAATATTTCATTTTGGCTCCTTATAGCCCGGCTCACCGGGGCCGGAATCTTCATTGCTGGGCCCCAGCAGTAATGCTTGCGGATTATTTTCCAGCATCGTGGCGACTCTTTTTACCTGCTGCATTGTCGTTTGTAATTCGACCTTGCTGGTGTCAGCAAAACTGCCGGCTTTTACGCTAAGCGTTTGCACATCTTTGGTTAGTGACTGTAAATCATTGGTCAATGCGTCGACATGCGTTAAGGTTTTCCGTGCATCAGCGCTCAGCTCAGGCACGCCAACAAGCGCCTTATCAACGCTCTTTTGCAAAGCAGAAAGCTTATCGGTCAGTGAACTAAGGTTGCTTAATATGCCGCCGATATTTTTTTCGTTTTCATCATTCAGCAGAGAGCTAAGCCGCACCATCAAATGGTCAGCTTTACGCAAAAGCTCTTCCCCCGAATTCATCAGCTTATCGGTCATCGACGGCACCAAAGGAATACGAGTCTTGGGATCATCTCCCGGCTCCAGCACTTCGGAAATAGACCCGGAATCTTCCAGTTGAATCTGGGTTAAGCCGGTTACGCCTTTTAATCGCAAGACCGCATAAACCCCTTTGGTCAGGGTAATGTCTTTATCGACTGCAATCGGAACAAGAATGGTGCCGAAATCTTCCGGGTCAAATAAAACCTTGGTGACCTTTCCTACAGAAATACCCCGATAAAAAACCGTAGACTCGGGAGTGACACCGGAAACAGAGGCACGGGTTGAAACCACATAAACATTGCGTTCCCGTTCAAAATGGCCTATCCAGTAGACAACCGTTATCAACGCCGTCACTAAGCCAATCAAAAACAAACCGGTAATCAGCGCATGATTTTCTCTACCCATGATTAGCCTCTTGATGTTCAAATACCCGTCTGGCGCGTTTATTGTAAAAGAAACTTTCCACGAAGGGATGTTTACAACTTAAAACCGACGCCAGTGTTCCAAAAGCAATTAATTGATTATCCGCCAACACAGCAACCTTGGTGCATAAATCTCTCAGAATATCCAAATCATGGGTAACCATGACTACTGTGAATTTAAGATCCTGGTGCAATTCTGACAACAGGCTGACAAAATCTTCGCTGGAAATAGGGTCCAAACCTGATGTCGGCTCATCGAGCAACAAAAGCCCCGGTTCCATAACCATGGTACGGGCGAGCGCTACCCGCTTGATCATGCCGCCGGACAAATCGGCGGGCTTTAACCAGGCATCCTGGGCAGACAGCCCAACCATCGCCAGTTTCATAAACACCAGTCTCTTAATCAATTCTTCATCCTTAAGCCCCAGTTCCCGCAATGGAAAGGCAATATTATCAAAAACATCCAGAACACTGAATAACGCCCCTTTCTGAAACAGCACACCACAATTGTTACGCAGCCGCTGTCCGTGATCGGTTGTAACATCTTTCAAAGACTGCCCCATAACGAATACTTCGCCCTGCGTGGGTGTTTGCAGGCCGATAATTTCGCGCAGCAAGGTCGTCTTGCCGCAACCTGATGCACCGACCAGGCCCAATATCTCGCCATGTTCCAGACAAAGACTGACATCCTTATGGACCATTTTATCGCCGAAGCTCGTCCATATATGCTCCATTCGTATCGCGTAGTCTGTCATGGCATCCCTACTCCCATAAACAGGATCGCAAATACGGCATCAACCATGATTACCACGGTAATCGCCGCTACCACGGAATTAGTCGTCTCGCTGCCCAGGCTTTCGGTATTGGGTTTGATACGGAAACCAAAATGGCAGGCGATCATGGCGATCATCAAACCGAATACGGCGCTTTTGCCCACACCAATATAGACATTAACCAGCGGCACCGCATCAGGCAGTCTGTGGAAAAATTGCTGATAGCTGATATCCAACGTATTTTGCGCCGAAACCATTCCCCCTATAAGCGCCATCGCGCTGGTCCACACGCTTAAGAGGGGCAGAATAATCGTCAATGCCGTCACTTTGGGCAGAATCAACCGCAAAGAATGGGATATGCCCATCGCCGACAGCGCATCCAGCTCCTCGGTTACCCGCATGATGCCGATTTGCGCCGTCATTGATGAACCGGAGCGACCCGCAACAAGGATAGCCGCCAGCAAAGGCCCCAACTCACGAATAATGCTCATGCCCAGAATATCGATAATATAAATTTCCGCGCCGAAAATCTTTAATTGCAGTGCCGACAGATAACTGAGCACTATGCCGATCAAAAAGCCCACCAATGCAGTGATGCCCAAAGCCCGGACACCGGCCTCATAAATCGTGGTGGAAATTTCCGACCAGGGAATCTCGCCCGGATTCAGGAACAGTTTCCCTATATCAATAATCAATTGGCCTAATAAGGTCACCACGTCCAGAAATTGCCCCCAAAAATTTGAAAGCAATCGGTACACATACTCAATGACTAATCTTGACCGCGAACTGGCGGGGACAGGAGCTGGAAGTTCCTGTGCTTGCCACCGGTCGAACAAGCGCTGATGTTCAGGCCGCATCTGTAACCCAGCGGGTATTTTTTTTCCCCATGCCTGCCAGAGAATCAATGCGCTGGCGCTGTCAAGCACGTTAACTGATTGCATGTCCCACTGAATATTATCAACGGCATACAGGCTGATTTTCTGGCTTAGCTCAGAATCTACGATTAGGCCGCGAAGATTCCAATTGCCTGATAATTTAACACGTCGTTGCCCGCGGCCTTGATCCAAGACCTCCAGCAAGGGCGGCAAATCCTGATTTATTGAAATATCAGTCATAGGGTGTACATTGTTAACCATCTTTACACTATAGAATATTAATGGGGAATGTAAGTAAATAATTGGGGCGTATTATGATTTTTCAATGTTGCGCGCTTCCAGCCAGTCCATCTCTGCATTGGAAAAACCGGCAATTTTGCGCAATTCTCTATTGAAAGGGCCTTTGGGCTTCCCGCCCAGATAATATTGTTTGATCAATTCCGGATACTTGGCCTCAGGCTCAAAGCCGCGTTGCCGGCATACAAACTTGAACCAGTATGAACCCCGCTCTACATGCCCTACTTCGTCGGTTAGAATGCGGTTTAAAAGCGCCACACTGGCATCATCGCCAAGCGCCCTGAATTTCTCAATGATTGCAGGAGTCACATCCAGACCCCGCGCCTCCATACAGCGGGGAACCATAGCCAGCCTGGCCAGCAAATCATCTGCCGTATCTTTGGCATGATCCCATAATCCGCCGTGCGCGGGTAAATCCCCATAATCTACCTGCATGGCCTGCAAATGCTTCCTGATCAACTCAAAGTGCTGCGCTTCTTCATCAGCAACGCGCAACCAGTCCAGATAGAACTGATCCGGCATGCCCCGGAAGCGATAGAGTATATCCCAGGCCAGATAAATGGCGACGAACTCGACATGAGCGATGGCATGAAAAAAAGCGATAACGCCATCGGTTGTGGTCAGCTTGCGGTTGGGCATATTGCGCGGAGCCAATAACTCCGGCCTGTCAGGAAATTTCACCCGGTCAATTGGCAACACGGGCCGATCCGAAACAATATCTAATTCCCCTGTTGTGTATGCGTGCCAGGCCTGATGAGTCAATGCTAGTTTTTCATCGATATTGGCCTGATGCAAACACGCTTCAGCGAATTCAAATAGATTTTTCATGACAGATAGTCTGCGAATACATGGGGCTATTTTATTATGGGATTAAGCTCGGCGCAGTTCTAAAACCTGCCCGATTCGCCCATTATACTTGCTTTGCCCAGTATTATCTTTATCGCCAGGGATGGTGTGTATGCCGGAAGCCTGCCGGGAGCAGGTTCGGCGATCGCCAAGATGCTGCAAACGATCAGTAACTGACACAGCGTCAGCGTATCTGCGTGTATTTCAGATAGTGTTGATTGGATTCGCTACATGCTCTGTAGTGAACAAATTTTCAGGTGCTGCTGTCAAAACATTCTTCCCGCAGCAGTTCGTCAAAATCCTCTGCTGACAGCGGGTGGCTGTTTAAATAGCCCTGGTATAAATCGCAGCCTTGCTGCTGCAGGAAGTCTAATTGCTCCACCGTTTCGACGCCTTCCGCCAGCACCTTGAAACCCAGGGTATGCCCCATGGCGACGATGGTGGCGGCAATTTCCATGTCGTCCTGTTTGTGCGGAATGTCGTCGATAAAGCTCTTGTCGATTTTCAGTACGTCCAGCGGGAAGCGTTTTAAATAAGCCAGCGATGAATAGCCGGTGCCGAAATCGTCAATGGCCAGACGGACGCCCTGGGCGCGCAGGCTGTTAAGGATGGCGACAGATTCCTCTTCTTTTTCCATCAGTCCGCTTTCTGTCAGTTCCAGTTCCAAGCAGTTCGCCGGGAATGCGGTTTCGGCCAGCACTATAGCCAGCAGGCCGCTCATGTCGCTTTGGCTGAACTGGTACGGCGACACGTTGACCGCCAGCGTCAGCGGCGGCAATCCGGCATCCAGCCACTGCCGGCCCTGCCGGCAGGTTTCGCGCAGCACCCATTCGCCGACGGCCAGAATCAACCCGGTTTCTTCCGCCATCGGGATAAAACGGCAGGGCTGGATCAGTCCTTCGACTGGGTCTTGCCAGCGCACCAGCGCTTCGGCGCCGACGATGCGGCCTGATTCGATATCGACCTGCGGCTGGTAGTAAATCCGCAGTTCATTCTGGGCGATTGCCCGGCGCAGCCGTGCTTCCAGCTCCATGCGTTCGCGGGCGGCAAGGGTGAGTTCATCGGTAAAATAGGCGTAGCGGCCGCGGCCTTGGGCTTTGGCCAGATAGAGCGCGGTATCGGCCTGTTGCAGCAGCGTTTCAGGCGTGTCGCCGTGCTGCGGGTACAGGCTGATGCCTATGCTGACGCCGATCTTCACTTCGCCGCAATGCGGCAGCAGCCAGGGTTCGCTCAGGTCGTCAATGATTTCTTTGGCCACTCGCGCGGCGTCTTCCTGATGGGCAATGTCTTCCAGCAGCACGGTAAACTCGTCGCCGCCCAGACGGGCCACCGTATCGACCTCGCGCAGCCGTCCGGTCAGCCTTTCGGCCACCTGTTGCAGAAGCTGGTCGCCCGCCAGATGGCCAAAACTGTCATTGATGTCCTTAAAACGGTCCAGGTCAAGCATCAGCAAGGCCAGTTGTTTATGATCCCGACGCGCCACGTCAATGCCGTGTTCCAGCCGGTGAAACGACAGCAGACGGTTTGGCAGCGCAGTCAGCGGATCGTGATGAGCAAGAAACTCGAGCTGGGCTTCGGATTCCTTGATTGCAGAAATGTCGGCAAAAACGGCAATGTAATTAGTGATTTGACCGGAAACGTCACGTACAGAGCTGATGCTTAACAGTTCCGGATAGACCTGGTTATTCTTACGCCGGTTCCAGATTTCGCCCTGCCAAAATCCCTCTGTATTGAGCTGATCCCACATAGCACGGTAAAACTCCTGATCGTGGCGGCCCGATGACAGTATCCGCGGATTCTGTCCTATGACTTCAGCTTCGGTGTACCCGCTAATGACGGTGAATGCGTGATTCACCATAACGATATTGGCATCGACATCGGTAATAAAGAAGCCCTCGTTGCTCTGTTCGAACACTTTTGCGGCAAGCTTGAGTTGAGCCTCGGTTCGCTTGCGCTCTGTGATGTCGCGGGTGACGCTAAGCAACATCTCCACTTCGCCGTTCACATCAAGCATTGGCGTGGCATGAGTCTCAAGCCAGCGCCGCGTACCCTTGAGTCCCATCACTTCAAAATCCACGATACCGCTTTCGCCGCTCATCACGCGTTTATTCAGGGCGGTAAAAGAAGCCCTGTATTCGGGAAGAATAAAACTGATGAGCGTGTGCTGCTGGACTTCGGCTACCGAATCCGCTTCAAGCATCGCCAGACCCGCTGCGTTCATTTTCAGAAGCCGGCCATCGCGGTCAATGAGCTTCACGCATTCCGGCTCTGTTTCGATAATTGTCCGCAATTGCTGTTCACTTTCACGCAACGCCTGTTCCATCTGCTTACGCCCGGCTTCGCGGACGAAGTTGTTCAGCGCGTAACTGATATCCGTCGCCATTTCTACCAGCAAATTGCGTGCAGCTTCGTCAAAGGCATTGGCCTCACCGGCATACAGGGTAAAAACACCGATAACGGCACCATTCCTGTGCAGCGGCAGTGAGGCTGCGGCACCCCAACCGAAGCGCGCACCGCGTTCATGCCACGGCGCAGTAGCAGGATTACTCATGAAATCCTGACACCAGAAAGGCTGGTTATCACGAGCAGCAGTGCCAACAGGGCCATGCCCGAACGGACTGTCGGCATCTGCTGAAATTTCGATGTTTTGTAGGTACTCAGTGCCGTCGCCAAAGCTGGCAACAGACTGCACTCTTGATGTATCGGAATCAATGAGGCCGATCCACGCCATCTTCATACCGCCAAACTGCACTGCATCGCGGCAGATTTGCAAAAATAATTCTTGCTCGTTGGTGCAGCGCACAATGGCCTGGTTGCACTGGCTCAGAGCGGCGTAGAGCTGTGTCATGCGGTTAATTTTTGCTTCGGCAGCCTTATGTTCAGTAAAGTAGGTAGCCAGCGCCATGCCAACCACGGACAGAATTACCATATAGGACCAGTAATTAGTCAATTGAGTTGCGGCAATATCGTTGCCGAAATAGCCAACTCCATAATAGGCGCCAGACAGTGCCTGAGCCGCCGTCATAATCAGAACAACCACTGTGCCACGGGTTTCCAGGCGCACCGCGGCCCAGGTGATGAACAGGAACATCAAGTAGCCTTTGACTAGGTGACCAATACTATCGTGAAACCAATCAAGAAAAACAATTTGTCCAGCCAGAAACGTTACACCGATCACTAGAATAGCTTCAGGCACCTGCTTCATATCAAGCCGGACTCTTTGCCCTCCCCAGACCAGGATAAGAGGTGCAATCAAGATAATGCCGAGTGTATCGCCCATCCACCAATGAATCAGACTGTTAAAATAGTTTTCAGCGGTGAGAAATCCGGAAAACAATAATGTTGTTGCTGCAACCAGAGCAGCGATGATGCTGGCAAAGCCACCCGCCAAGAGAATCAAGCGCAAATAATCACGCAAGGATCGAAGGTGTAAATCAAATTTACCGTCGCGACCAAGCAACCAGGCGCCAAAAAATGCCTCGAAGGTACTTCCCAAAGCAAGAACTACAGAAGCCAAGAAAGAATTGTCTGCTATTACGTTGCTCAGGAATGCCCCAAAAAATACGCTCCAGGCATACCGCTTTCCGCCAAGCAATAGCGCAGTCAACGCCAATCCGCTCGCAGGCCAAATGACAGCAATAAAATCTACGTGTGAATAGACAAGAGCAAGCCTGGCCAACAACAGATAGAGAGCTGACGCACCGAGCAATTTCAGCAGTTCCATCAGGTGGTGAGCGAGTGAACGATGCATAAGAGCTAACCTGTTTTCATAATAAAAGGTTGTACGGAAAGCTACACACTGGTAACTCTCATAAAACTGCTCAGGAAAGACTGCTATGGTTGAGTATGCAAGTTTGGGAACCCGCATAACCTTCCATTATTTACGTGAAATTTCATTATCCTTGTTTATCAAAATAAAACCAAATCTTGCGCCCCGCTACCCAATTAACAGGCCGACCGACAGCCGTCTGACGCCTTCATCGACGGGCATTTTAACCGGCCATTTGGCTTTATTCTTGTGTTAAGCATGAAATCTCTGCGATATTCAGTTAGAATGATATTATTAGTATATTCCCGCCTTTTTGTTAGGGGCATATCGTTTTATATAGTGTATTTTTGAGGTCACCGTATGCGTAAAAATCTTCTTACCTTTGTTGGGGGCACATTGCTCCTTATGCATCCATTGAGTCAGGCGGCCAGCGATTTACCACCATCGGCCAATGTTAAAATGGGCGCAGTGGAAGAAGTATGTTCTGACTTTACTTCTCCAGAATGGCGGAAAGAACAAGTTATTGACGGCGTCAAAATACAGGCATCACAACTATGTAATCCCGACAACCCTGCTGACATTGCAGCTTTTGTTAAAGGCACCAACAATATTTCCATGGAAACATTGATGGAGACCCAGCTCGCTGCCGATGCCGTCACGATGTCGGACGATATGGACCATGACGGCGACCCCGATAAAATCATCATCAAGCTTGAAGTTGCCGAACTCAACGGCCATTCGCCAGACTTAAAAGGCCAGCAAGTAACTACATTTGATATTGCACCAGGCATACAACCGACTTTCTGGGTTTTTGCCCCTAAAACCCGTGACATGTCCACTTTAAGTATTTATGAGCCGATAGCCAACCCGCTATTACGCGCTCCATCCCCAGTGATCCGCGTCGAACAGAATGATGTGATCTGGCTGATTTTGGAAAACACTCATTATTTACCGCATTCCATTCACTTGCACGGCATTGATCACCCTTTTATGGATCATGTCGGCGTTGGTAACGATGGGGTTGCACAAACCAGCAACATGGATACGATGCCGGGGGAGAGCAAAACCTATGTGATCAAACCGCGCCAGGCAGGCACCATGTATTACCATTGCCATGTTCAGCCGCACACCCATATTCCGATGGGCTTGCAGGGCATTTTTGTGGTCGAGGAAAACCGCCCCAACAACTGGCCGCAAACCTTTAATGTCGGCGCCGGTCAAGTGCGCCACCCCTCTGTAGCTGTGCTCGAAAAATATGCCAGAGAATATGACTTGCACTATCAATCAGCGGATAAAGAATTACATGAAGTCGTAGCCCGTTCAGCCAACGACCCGCGCCTGCTTGCCAAGCACTTGAACATGGAATATGACACGACTGATGCCAGCGATGATTATTTTATGCTCAATGGCCGCTCTTTCCCTTATACATTAAGGGAATCGCTGATTGAAATGCAGAAGGATGAAAAAGTTAAGCTGCGCGTCTTGAATGGCCACACTGAAAGCCTGGCTTTGCATATCCATGGGCACAAACCTACCGTAACCCATTACGATGGCGTTGACAATGGTCCAAGTTCTTATATCACCCGTGACGTGCATGCCATGGTGCCCGCACAGCGCCTGGATCTGGAATTAAGCGGCGTCGATGACGGCTTGCATAGCTTCGGCCAAGGTATCTGGATGTTTCATGACCACGTTGAAAAATCGTTTACGACCAATGGCGTCGGTGAAGGTGGCGATATCAGTTTGGTCGTCTACAAAAACTTCCTTGATGAAAAAGGCATTCCTAAATCCCACGGCATGAGCCTTACGCCCTATTTCACCAAGGAGTTCTGGCAACGTAATTATCCAATCTGGCAAGATTACGACGCTTGGCGTAGTTTAGGCTTGCCTGACATCAAAGCGGACTATCAGCCTGCTAAGGTTGCCATCTCCGCTGCCCCTAAAACCCCGATGAGCCCTGCCGCAGCGGCGGCTGCAGCTGAACAGCAAAACTCCGTCTCCGTCCTCGAAAAATTAGTATCGGGGCTTATGCTCGGAATATTGAGTTATATATTGATAGTTAATCGTCAGTCAATTTATGCCCGTATTCGTAAATTGATAAAAAAATAAGTCCGCTCCCAAGATTTGGTTTACGAGCCGGCGTCATTGGCTCGTAAACTCCCTCTCCTTTTTTATCATTCCCTCCTGAAACCGGCAAAAAACCACGTTTTGACATTGTACCACCGGAGCTATGCGCACACATTGGAGCTGAACAGGATTTTTTAAGTGCCGCAAAAAGCCCACATTTTAAATTAAAGTCCGTTTTTTCTTTTTCTCAAGCTATAATCACGTTAGACTTTAAAATCCAGCGTTCTGAACTAAATTGCTTACTGCAACGTTATTTAAAATCATTTCGATATAAAACCAATCACCAAAGAGAACACATGTTAGTTATTATTGGATATGTACTTGTTTTAGGTTCAATTTTAGGTGGGTATCTAGGTGGAGGCGGCCATATTGGCGTTCTTCTTCAACCATTTGAGTTTGTTATCATTATTGGGGGAGCTCTTGGCGCTTTCGTCTGCGCAAACTCAATTTCAGTTATAAAAGCCACCGTCCGCCAAGCCACCGACACGTTAAAACCCGCTAAATACAATAAAGAATTCTACCTTGAGCTACTGCTGTTTTTTTATGCGCTCACCAACAAAACACGCAAAGAAGGCTTGTTGTCGCTGGAAGACATGATCGATAACCCTGAAACCAGCCCTATCTTCACCCCCCAAATTCTTGCCGACCACCACTTGCTGGAATTTATCCGCGACAACCTTCGGTTAATCGTTACCGGCGTAGACACAACGCAATTGGAAGAGCTTATGGATCAGGAGATGGAAACTCATCACGAAGAAGGCTATGCGCCAGTCAAGGCCATACAGAATATAGCCGACGGCCTGCCGGCTTTTGGAATTGTCGCGGCGGTAATGGGCGTTGTACATACCATGGGAAAAGTCGGTGCGCCCCCCGCAGAACTTGGCAAATTAATCGCAGCAGCTTTAGTGGGAACGTTTTTGGGTATTTTGCTCGCCTATGGTTTTATCGGCCCCATTGGCGCCCTCCTGGGAGTGCGCTTTGAAACTGCCACCAACGCTTTTAAATGCACTCAAAAAGGTCTGCTGTGTTGCGCAAAAGGCGTATCCCCTGTCATGACGGTGGAATACATGCGAACCATGATTACTTCGGATATGCGCCCCGGCTTCGCCGAGCTGGAAGAGCAGCTAAGAAATACCAAGGGTTGATTTGACAAATGGCAGAGCAACAACCGGTTATCATCAAAAAGATAAAAAAAGGCGGGCATGCGCATCATGGAGGGGCATGGAAATTAGCTTATGCCGATTTCGTCACCGCGATGATGGCCTTTTTTCTAGTGCTGTGGCTGATATCGCTGACTGACGAACAAACTCGCAAAGGGATTGCTGAATACTTTCAAGACCCGTACAAAGCTTCATTGATGGGTGGAGAACAAATGGGGGAACGGACCAGCCTTATCCAGGGCGGCGGTTCAGACACCGTCTCACAAGACCAGGGTCAGGTCGATAAGGGTAAGACGCCTGAAATCAGGGATATTTTGCCCGAAGACATGCAAAATATGTCCGCTGAAGAGATCGCCCAGCAGGCAGAGAACGTTGAGAAAAAACAGCTTGAAAATCTAAAGGAAAAAATTCAAACCAAAATAGATGCAACCCCTGAGTTAACCGAACTCAAGGAACAAATTAAACTGGAAATAACACCCGAAGGGTTACGGATTCAAATTATCGACGCTAAAAACAGGCCTATGTATCAACTGTCCAGCGCTAAGACCGAGCCGCATATTCAATTGATATTAAAAGCTTTGGCGCCGGTTATTAATGAATTGCCTAATAAAATCAGTCTCAATGGGCATACCGATGGCCGACCCTTTCCCGCCAATCAGAAAGGATACACCAACTGGGAGCTATCCAGCGACCGCGCCAATGCCGCCCGCTACGAATTGAATCAAGCCGGGCTTGCCGAGGATAAAATTTTAAGGGTTGTCGGATTGTCATCCAGCATTCCCTACAACCCTACCGACACGCTGGATCCGATGAACAGGCGGATTTCCATTATCGTCATGAACAAGAAAACCGAACAACATATTATGCAGGAAGCGGGCAAGGAAGCGGCTGTTACGGAATCACCCCAGAAAACAGAAGAAATCAAACATTAATCTAAACTAGAAATATGCGGGTCAAGGTGGACTATTTGCCCGTGATCGTCAAAATAAACAGTGGCCAGGGATGCGCTGCGGCACTGTTGCAGCTCATCCGTTTTCACTTGGAAAAACTCGCATAAATCCGCGTCATCAGCAATCTTATGGGACGCCGGAAGCGCCGTTCTGATCCGTAAGGTGCGAAAACAAACCCAGCACAGCCAAAGCGCGGCCAGAGCCAGCAAGGTCATGAAATAAATCTCCAACAGTTCCAGCAGGCTTTTATAACCGCCAAACCAGCGCATTTCGGCGGTCATTTTCTTATCGCCAAGCAGCCAACTGCTCAAAGTAATTAATGGAATCAACAAATAAATCCACATCAACCAGCAAACAGCCCAGACAAACACGCTGCTGACGCGCTTTTTCAGGCTTTGCAACTGCGGTGTGTTAATAATGTATTCTTTCATTTCCTGCGCAAGCCTCTGTCCACTGTGACCCATATGGCGCGTTGTCCGCGTTTCTTCTTTACCGCCCGAACCGAACCCACGATAGTCGTGCCGACATTAATCAACCAGTACACAATGGGATACCATACCATCCAGTAATAATACCGCGCGACGCCGCCGGTACGCGATTCATAATGCGAATCTATAAACAGACTGGCGCCGAATTGTATGAGACAGGTCAAGCTTAACAACATGCTCGTCCAGCTGGGACTGAGGTCATGCAATGATTGCCTGGTTGATTCAGTGAATAATTCGACGGGAGCGTAGAGCAAATGCAGCAGTATTAAAAATGCCCATACGATACTGATCAAGCATTCGCCATACAAAAGCCACATGTAACGTGATGACCAGCGGAACAAGTCCCGAAAATAACGCAGCAAAACTTCGGTTCCGCCCTGCGCCCATCGCACCCTTTGCTTCCATAACCCCTGCAAGGTTTCCGGCATCAGGACCCAGCACAAGGCATTGGGTTCAAAATAAATCGTCCATCCCGACAGCTGCAATTTCCAGCTGATGTCGATGTCTTCAGTGACCATGTCGTTGCTCCAATAACCGACATCGTGCAATGCAGATTTCCGGAATGCGGCAATAACGCCGGAGACAGTGAACACCCGCCCATAAGACCGCTGCGCCCGCTTGATCATCCCGACAATAGCGGAGAATTCACCAACCTGTAGCCGCCCCAACAGGGTGGATCGGTTACGAATACGGGGGTTGCCGGTAACGGCGCCGACATTTGGATCATTAACAAAATGCCGCACCATCCAGGCTATGGCTTCGGGAGCCAGCAGCGCATCCCCATCTATGCAGACCAGAATTTCACTATTGGCTAACAGCGCTGCAGTACGCAAACCCATCGCCTTGCCTTGATTGGTGTGCAAATTAACGACGCGAAGCTGGCTGTATTGTTCTGCCAAATCCTGCAACACTGCAAGGGTGTTGTCTTTGCTCCCGTCATTAACGGCAATAATCTCGAAGTTTGGATATTTCTGCCTCTTCAGGATTTCCACCGTTTCACGAATATTTTCCGCTTCGTTATAACAGGGGATCAAAATGGAAACCGGCGGATAATCCTTTAGTTCCGGCAGATGTTCGGCATTTTCCTGCTGACGCCACTCATAACGAAAATAAAAAATGATCGCGCCAAACATCCATATATAGGCCATAAACAAAGGGTAATAATAAATAAATCCTTCGATGAAGCCATCCAGAGTTCCCCAAACATGCATAAAATGCAACCACTGTGTCTGCAACATTTCACCGCATTCGGAAAAATAAAGCTTAATAGCACTCCAGGCATTCGTTGCCTGCTTCACAAGGTTCATCATTTAAAGTACATATCCTTAAATTAAGGTAGAGCAGGAAGTGAAAAATGTTGCTGCAAATCAGTCAGGCGCGGCTGATCCTGAAAAACATTATCCGGATAGTAACCGATATGATGAACGCCAAGTTTTTTCAATAATTCCAGTTGTTCGATAAATACCGGCATGGGAATTTTCTCTTGGGTTTTCCAGTTGACCGATTGCAGCTCAAACACCGTTTTCTTAAGACCCTGAGGTTGCTTGGCTGCGGCGGCTACCAATTCTGTCAGCCACTGCGCTGGATTTTCAGCTTCTTCCATGAACGGCATGGCTTCAATGGCAACGTAATCATAGTGCGCTAAAAAAGATTTAAAAGACTGCGCGTACCACTCTTCGCTGTAAGGCTTCAACAAAGGCAGAGCATAAAAATTACGCGCAGTCTTTATGCCCGGCCGATAAATACGCGCCCGGTCCGCCAGCTCATCGGTAAATTGATTAATCAGTTCAGTTTTATGTTGCGCCCAAGCCATGCGCAGTTCGCTGGTTGCGTGCAACTGTTCAAATTGCTCGGGCAAACCCCATGCCTCTTTGGTAAAACTTAGCGCTACCGGCGACACATCCTCATAATCCGATAAAATGCCGTCGTCATGAAACAAGATGCCGTCAAAATTACAATATTTGGCCAAGTCCTCGTATATTTCAGCCACATACTGGCGCGCTTCGGGATGGAAAGGTGAAAGCCGGGTGTAGATATGGCTGGGTTTTTGCGCTTTGCCATCATGCCATTCCTGGACGTACCAGGATTCCGGCGCTTTGCCTTGGTAGGCCATAATCGGCATCCAGGCGTAAACTTTCACTCTGGCTACCATTTTTAATTGCCAGGCAACCCGGCTGAACAAGTCCTGTTTTACCGGCAAATGCCGATTGGGAAAATATAACGCATCGGCATTGCCGTCGCCGTCAGGATCGGCATAAGCCTGCAAAAAAACCGTATTGATGTGCATGTCTTTGATGCGTTGAATCGCGGCATCCAGATTATGCTCGGTTTGCTCGGGGTCTTTATCGTAAAGATAATCCATATCCAGATGCGCTACCCGCAAAGGCCGGTCAGCACGCAGCCTGGTAATAATTTCTGCAAACTGGCTGACATCGGGATTATCCACCATGATCAAGCGACGCAACGCACCAATATCCGCCACCGTATTAAAGCCATCCATCAGCCCCATGGTCATCGGCATTCCAGCCTCACGCGATGCCTGTACGGTGATTTGATTATATTCCCCATACGGCCAAACCATGACTCTGGGGCGAACGCCGGCATGTTGAAAGATAAATTCGGCACTTTTCAACAGGGCTGCATGGATACGTTCACGATACTGCTCATCAGTTTCGTAAGCCAGCATCGGGTCGTCATACAGCCGGGTAACCGCTGCTGCCTGCATATTGGCTTGCGGATTGGCGATTACGCCTTTATGCAGGTCATAACTGTGCGAGGCGACCTCGACCAAACCCGACTGCACCATCTCTCTTACCTGATCCCAACCGAGCAATGGCTTACCCGGTTCGTCATCAGTGACGTTGCCCTCCATCCAGGTTCCGACGAGGGCAACCGTGGCTGGATAATGATATTTCTTTAATAATGGAAAAACTCGGGTATAAAAACTCAGATAGCCGTCATCAAAGCTCAACAGCACTGCTTTACTGGGTAACGAATCCTTGCCTGCAGCCGCATCAAGGACAGCCTGCACACTGACAATTTTGTAGCCATTTTTCTTCAACCAACCCAAATGCTCCTCAAAGTGATCTACACTGACATCCATTGAATTAAAAGGCGGTTTGGCACCTTCCGCTCCTACTATATCGTGATAATTAAGAACTACGAGGTGATGTTCTCCTGCATATACGGCACCGGCAAAACCGGCCAGAAAACCCAACAAGAATAGCTTTTTTATGTAATTAACTGCGGTAACAATATTTGAAATAGTCATAACAGGCAGGTCGTGAAAGGGAAAGCTCGACAGCACAAACGGACAATATTAACCTAAAAACATTCCAGTCTTTGATAAATCAATCGTTATTACCGCCCGATAAATGCAACAGGAATCAACCAGCCTGAATAAAGCGCCTGAATTGCGCAATAATGATGCGTATCTGTTCTGAATTAAGGGATTTATATTGATGCGATTTGCGTTGGCATCGCTTTATTTCAAGATCAACAACTTTACGAATTTCTATTCTTTTGAGTGTGCTCATGTTCCGCTTTAAATGGCGACAAACATGCTTAACGCCCTTTTATTTACACAAGACAAAAAGCCCTGTATGAGCGTATTTTTCAGCGGGTTATGAAACAAAGGAATTGTTATTCCCTTAAAAATCAAGATCAGAGTCATCAAAATCTCCGAGTTGTTCCTGTAAACGTTTTTTCTCCCAGTACATTTCGATTTTTCTGCGCGCAGCCATCTTTTTGGCGGCCTTTTCGCTTTCATTGGGAAACGTTATATAGTCACTACTCAAACTCAAGTCGCCCCCTTCAATATCAAGATCAATTTCATCTTTATTTTTGTCGACTTCAGAATCCGGAATAGATTTATCTGATACAGATTTAGATATTTTTTTAGCCATTGGTAAACTAGTCCTTAAAAAATTCACTTTTTAATTACTTACAGTAAGGTTGTAAAGCAAAATTTTAATATGGCCGAGATAAAAGTCACGCAACTAGCAGCTATCTAATCATTTCTTTTTAGGCACTTCAATTGCTTAGCTGCATTATGCTCAATCAACATCCGGGGTAATTATTTGTAATATTTTTTCTGACCCGCCCCAGTCCACTGCACATTTTTTACCATCCATTTTTTTTAAGGATTACAATATTTAGCAGACTTGATATATTTCACCCCACACTCGGCAGTATAAGTATTTATGAAAACAAGCTTACAAATTTTAATCGGTATGGCATTTATTGCACTGGCGGCATGCTCGACTCAAGAGGTTAAGCAGGAGGATACCCAGCCTATACCGCCATCCGATAACTTGGCGGCATTGCCCCAAATATCCGGTCAAAATCCACCGATTACCCTAGTTAAAGGCGATAAAACATTGAATCTGGTCAGGATAATGGATGGCGGAGCCTGTAAAAATGATGCTCAAGGCGTTAAAGGTGTATTTCTTGTTTATGCCGACCCAACCGATATAGACCGCATTAAGCGTGAAAAAGGGCCGCAAATCTTCAGCGATTTCGAAACTAAAATTCAACTTTTCTCGACAGATGTTTTGCAGGACACTCTTAATGCAACTAACCTCGCCGAAGACCCATTTACCTTGGGTGCGGATGAAGCGCAGCAAAAACTGGCGAATCAATTAACCAACAATTTCCGTAATTCCGTAACTGATGCTCTTAACACGTTTCAAAAAGAAACAACGTTGACGATTGATGTGGTTCCATTCCCCCCTTCATTTGTTTTTTATCAAAAAGGCTGTGAAGCCACCCATGTTGAGCCAGAGAACTAAGACACAAGGCTAATGAGCGACATATATCTTAGAATATCCCTGTCGTTTTTGTTCCATAACCAACCAAAAGGTGACTATTATGGGCTGGAGAGAACGCACGCACGAAGACACTTATTCCGACACAGAAGTTGAAGAACGCTTAAAGGAAGAGTTGCCGCACTGGTATCTGGAAAAAGGCTGGATTCGGCGCAAATACAAAACCAGCGGCTGGAAAGGCACGCTGATGGTTGTTAATACAGTCGGGCACTTGGCAGAAGCCGCATTTCATCATCCCGATCTTACGGTTTCTTATGCCTTTGTGATCGTTAAGCTGGTGAATCATGCGGCAAAAGGCATTACCAACAAGGATTTTGAACTGGCCCGTAAAATCGAGGAAGTCATTATGTGGCAGCCCGGCAAGGAAGGCGGCGCATTGGAAGGCACACCGGATGACCCACGGTTTAAATACATTAAATACGATTAGGGTAAATTGCCGTGCAAATCACCACGACAGGCCATGGAGACAAGCGCTAGCTACTGTACATCTTTTAGTCCCATCGTGCGTAAGCGTTAAATTACCATCGGCAGCTTGTGTGCCTGCCGCCGTTGCCGTTAAAGTGTAAGTCGTTGCCGTTACAGCACTAATGGTTAAATTATAAGTTATCGTTCCGCCTGAAATAGGAACAACAGCTGAAAAAATGGTCGGTGCTCCTGTATCGCCACCGCCTGTTGCTGCCCCCAGATAATTACTCTTTTGTAACCGCCATTGTTCCATCGCATTTGCAAAAGATACCAGCGCACCTTGGGCTTCTGACCGCTTGCCTTTTCTTACGTGTTCAAGATAACTCGGGACGGCGATAGACGCTAAGATGCCTACAATCGCCACAGCGATCATAAGCTCAATTAAGGTAAAGCCGCGCACTTTAGTTCTCATAGTCAATCATGATTTTTTTCATTTGTTGATAGGCCTCGTCATAGCGCGAAGAATTGGGTTCCAATTGATGTGCTTTACGGTAATATTTAAACGCTTCTTCCCGACGATTGGTTTGTTCACAGGCTTTGGCTAACCAGTACGCCCAATAGGCATTATCCGGTTCAGTTTGTTGCTTAGCCTGCGCGAGCTGATAGGCTTTTTCGGCGTAAACAGCCATTGCGCCGTAATCGCCGAGTTTACGATAACTCTTGGCTAACGACACATTGGCTTGAATGTTGTTTGCATCTTCCTTAACGCGCCGCAAACCCTCGTCGACAGCTTTTTGCATAAAGAATCTGGCTTTTTCCGCTTCGCCCAACACCTCCAGATTATCGGCTATTTTGCGTAAAATCACCGTATTATTCGGTTCGAGTTCATCGTAGCGTTGCAGTACCTCGGCAACCCCGTAAGTATAATCATAGCCTTCATAGCGTTCGGCAAATCTTTCGTAACCGTTTGCAAGCCGGCTATCAATTTCTTTGCGCTGTTCCGGCGAATTCAGCAGCAACGTCGTCGTGCCCCATGCCGCTCCAACTATGCCCAAAAACACCGTAACATAAGGCGTCACTGATTTATTTGGTGCGTTGCGGCTTTGCAACCAGCTATCCAATGCCGTGAACGCCAGCGCCCATGCCACCAGCAATTCGGCGACTTCAGCTTCATTAAAACTAAACGGCTCGATTTCTAAAACAGCTGCTGCTGCAAAAGCGGGCATTAACGGCAATGGCGGTGCGGCAGCGATTCTCATCCGGCTCAGCCAGAGTGCCGGTTTAAATTTAATTTGCAAACCAATTGGGAAAAGTACGCCATACGCAACCAGTCCTGTGGCAACAAAATAAGTTAATATTGTTTTACTCCACGAATCGACTGGGCCGGTTAATAAATTATGCAGATTGGCTTCGTCTTGATAACTATTATCGTGAAAGAAATTTGGCGTATCAAAGCCAATGATGCGTTGCCCCCACGATATTTCTTCCATGAACACATAAAAACTGGCTGCCGCCAGCAATACGAAAAACCAGCGCTGCGGATGGCTTTTGTTAAGTGAAATCAGAGTCGAGAAAACAAATGTTGTCAAAAAACCATAAGTCTGCGCCCATTCACCATACAAATCTTCGTAGGTGCTAATAACATAGATACCCGGATAGTAAACCACAGCAATCGCGTAAAAGCCGACAACCGCCAGTGGAATGCTACACAATAAAGCTGCAATAGGGTTTAGGTTTAGGTTTAGGGTTAGTTTCATGCATCGTTGCTGCATAAGCTATGGACAAGCTGTCGTGTAGGTTTTTTGGGAAGTTGTTGGCGTTTCAATTCGAACTCTGCCTGTAGACGCAATGACTACGCTACGGAAATCCGCTGTATTGGCAGGCGAACAAAAATCGAAACTTCCATTAGTAGTACTACGCCCATCGGGACGATAAGTAACCCTGTTACTATATCCAGCAGTAGGGTTTACAGCAAAACCGGTGTTAAGCGCATCAAAGGAACCGATGGTAGGTTCGTCGTTGTCTTGCGCGTTATTACTGTTATTATCGGCAAAAACAATCCAGCCACCTGCCCATGTGTTATTTTTACTAACGATAACCAGACGATTTTTTTTTATCGCCTCGCTTTTAGCCAATTGTAATGCGCTTGCCAGATTGTTGGCTGAAGTCGTTAAGCGGTTACTGTCAATGAGTGATTGAAAACTGGGCACAGCGAGCGCCAGCGTAATCCCTATAATGGCGATTACGACCATCAATTCGATAAACGTAAAACCCCGTGAAGGGTTGTCTTTGTTGTGATTCATGATGCAGATAGTGCAGTTCTGCATGCTTGGCAGGTGTGCCAAACATGCAGAAACCGATACAATTAAATTAACTTCATTGCATTATATCACTTGGGTGAAGTATCTTCTCTGACGTTTAGCCGGCCACTGACCCCCGTAAAAACAGTCGCGCCAGTAACAGTTGTGCCCGTGATGGTTGTTCCGGTAGTAGCTCCTCCTGTAACTGTTCCGGTCGTGATTCTTCCTCCAATGACATTTCCGTCGCTGCTGGTTCCAGCAGTTATGGTTCCGCCAGTTATTTTTCCGTCTGTGATAACTGCGTTAGTAATGGTCGCATTAGTGATGGTAGTGCCAGTGATGGTTTCATTGGGTGAAAAAGAAGTCGTTACAGTATCCTTAGCCCCACCTTTGTTAACACAGTCATCTACGGCTTGTTTAATCGAAACATCATTATAGCTGGTTGCAGTCAGAATAATGTCTTTGGTGCTGGCTTTTGCTTTGTATTTAACAATAGCATCTCTTAGTTTTTGGTCTTGGTCAGCTCCACAACTTTTTAAAATATGCTGTTTATGTCCTGAATCGCCTTTTTGCTTGCCAATTTTGCTGGAATCTATTCTCTTTGAGTCATTGGCATCTTTTGCACATTCTTTAAACTCTTTCCACACGCCGTCATCGTCTAGACTGCTGTCCGAAACAACAATGGGGTCTTTAATGCCTTTGGCGGTATCGTGAACGCTATCGGCGCTTTTTAATTTCTGATGATAATTTTTATTATTGTCGTCTTTGTCGGAATCGGACGCCCCATGTTTACTAGAATCAGCCTTATGTTCGGTGTCTTTGTTTTGACAACCTCTAATCCGATGATTATTGCCACTGTCTGATACGCTGTCATGACCTTGGCCTTTGCCGCCTGATATTGATTTGCTGCTATCCGCCTTGCTTTTACTGCTATCGCTGCTATCGCCTTTGTCCAGGCACTGGCTCATCGCAGTGACGACGGATTCATCGTCTAATGCAGTATCTGCTACGGTAATGGGTTCAAAATAAGATTGTACTTTGGTTGCCAAGGCATCGCGGTAGGTACCGGTGCAACCGGAAATAACGTGCAATGTTTCCTTGGCTGAAGTGGTGGTTTTGCTGTTACAAGACCCTAAATAATCGGCCGTAACCACGCCCTGGGCAGTTGTGCCCACGTGTGCTTTATGTGCTGCCCACGCGCTAAACGCAATATGGATAGTGTGTTTATTTTCCGGGTGACCAGGGGGGACATGGCAGATGGTGATTTTTTGGCTCGACTTGTCCGAACTGCCACGGCTATCACTATCGGATGATTTGGATTTAGAGATAGAGCTATCTGTTGTTTTTGATGGGTTATCGTCGGCATAGCCAGGCATTGGGTAATTCGCTACTCCCGCCATCAGCAACGCGCTGATGGCCAGGGATAATATTTTTCTTTTTGATTTCATTGTATCCACCAGATTGGTTTAGATTATAGGCAACTTGATTGTACTATCCGTTTTTTATGGGTCTGTTAATTGCCTCACATTACTGTAAATTGATTTTTTACGTCTGTTGTGTGCCCTTCTTGTCCCGGCAACCGCCGCTCCGCGTCCTCCCGTCCATGCAATCGATGGTATCTTTAAATATAACAATTCTTTTAGAAGGGTCCACCAGAACAATCAACAGCATATTTTGACTCAACAGTTCGCCGTGAACTGCCAGTGTCTTCCACCAAATTTATAGTATAAATTTCAGTGCCGAGGTTACACATACAGCTTGCAGGATCGCATAGAGTTTCCGTGTTATTTTTGAGGCAATAAACCGCCGTTACCGTTGCGTTACCTATAGCGGTGTTGTTATTAATTAAGTTGCCGCTATCACACTTGCGATTGCCAGGAATAGGATCGCCAAGATTCGCTAGAGCATAGCGTTTTTTGACAATTTCCTGTTCCGCCAGCTTCAACTTGGTTTCAGCGCTTGCCAGTGTCTTGGTTTGTTCCAGTGCATTTCCTGCCATTGCAAGTTCTTGTTTATTTTGCTGAATCATGCTGACGCTAACGAGGGTCAGCAACAGTAGCATAATTAAGCTGAATATTAGAACTGCTCCGCGTTGATTGGATGCACGCATTGCTTCATGGTTCATAGCAGGTCTCTTATTCATAAAATTTTATTACGAAATGCAATAGTCGATGAAGAAACCCGATACAAGCGTTTATCCGTGGCTGTATAGGGTGAGTTCGGGTCACCGTCTATGGTGTAGTTGACAACGTTTTGCGTTAAATTATCATCCTCGCTCCGCAATACCACAGATAACTTGGCTGCGACTACTTGTTGCCAATTTGTAACGCTGTCGGCGGTCACATAATAATTAGCGGCCCTCCCCCCATCAATAAGATCATTAGTAGGATCATTATCAATTCCGTAGGTTATTACCAGCTTTTGGACGTTAGAAATCAGAGGCTGCGCCTTTACAGCAGGAGGTGTTTTATCTTTGGTAGAATCAGTTAAATTTTGTCGTTTTGCTAAACAGTAAAGAACAGGTGCATTTGTAGTGACATCAAAAGCCACATAAAATAAAAGCGTTACGACATGTATTTGGTTTGTTGCCGTGTCTTCTCCGGGCGTCAAAAGCACGTTTCCTTCGCAGGCTGAGTTAGTGGAACTGGGGTCGCCACTCGCTAATTCAGCGCTCTTGCCGGTGATGGGATCGATGCTGTTATTTAGCTGATACCTTAGCGTTAGCCTGTTAATATTGTAAGGCAGGTCAGCCGCTGCACCGAATCCGGCTGCGTTATATTCTCCCTTAATATATTCGCCTGCCGAAAAACTCATGGTCGATCCTAATACATTTGCATCAGCGGCAAACACATCATTAGCGCCACCGCCGCCGCTTATATTTAGCTTATTTTTTAGGAAACCTGCGCGGCGCAATTCCTTGCCGAATACTTCCAGCACATAGCGCCCATCTTCCATCATGTAACTGAGCGAGCGTTGGGTTGTGGAATTTTTTTGCGACTGCACAAAAAGACTACCGAATCCCGAAATCAACATCAAACCTAACAACATACTGATCATCAATTCAACCAGCGTATAACCCTGTTGATGCCTGTTCATGGCGTTACTTCCAATTCGTAGTTTGTGGTATTCATAGGGGCGCTTAAACTTTGATTGGTACGAGACCATGTCATTGTTAAGCAGAGTGATGGGGCTGATGGAGCGTTTCCAGTGCAAGTGGTTGAGCCAGCCTTTGGACTTGCCGTAATAACGACTGTAGCGTCAGGCGACAGCATAGCCGTAGCTTTTTGCAGCCAGTAACAATAGTCGGAATCAGCCATTTCGCTAGCTGTACAAGAGGCTGCTGCAGTATCACATCCAGTAACACAGGCATTCTTCGCTGGGGCAGCGGGAATGGCAGCCCATCCCAGTCTATTGGCTTTAATCCGATCGCTCATTTCGTAAGCCAGTGCATTTGCCTGGCTGTATAAATAAGCATCCTGATTATTTTTCAGAGAAATTCCCTGTAATGAGGCCAAGCCTAATAGGCCTATCGCTAAAATAAACATGGAAACTAAGACTTCAATTAAGGTAAAGCCTTTTGCGTGGCGAAAATTAATCTTAGGCATGCATGGGGTTCCTGAAATCAACACGATTTTATTACAGTAGGGATTAGCTTTGGGTCGTTAGTAGTCAGTGTTCGACGCTGTTGCCCCCCGATTTTCCCACGCCGCTTTACAGCTTGTTACTTATTTGGAGGTTAATCTCCATTCATGAATGGCTTTCAGTATAACTGTCAGATGAACAAAAACTAGCGCCTTGATCACAGTATTTAAAGAAAATGATCGTACAGTCATTCTAGCTGACGTGTACATCGCCAGATCAAGTCTACGCCATTACATTTAATTTAAAACAGCGCTCAAGGCTGAGGAGAATAAATCGAGACATTATCTTGGCTTGCCGCCGCAGTTTTCAATTTTGACAATAATTTGGAGCCGTCGTCTTCCGCGGCCTTATTTATCAAAGGTGCAAGCGTAGGTTCCAGGAATTTCAGTATTTGTACGGGCAATGAACTGGTAAAGTGATAACTTTCGGCATTTGGCCCCGCCACATAAGCGGTGATTACGCCAAAGAAACGATCGCCTATGAAGAATGTAAAGGTGGCGGCACGACTGATGAATATCGATTCGATCAAGCGCCCCCCCGCACCCCATATTTCCCGCTGATGATCTCCAGTCCCGGTTTTGCCTCCTACAGATAAAGGCTTGCCGTCTGCGCCGGTGTAAACGCCTCTAAGCCGCCCTGCCGTTCCTCCCTCTACCACGCCGATAAGCGCGCCGCGTGCAACTTTTGCCACTTCTGATGCAAGCACACGCTGACCTTGCTCGGGCGACTTATCCAGCACGGTTTCATAAGGCGTCGCCTGGGCATAGTGCAGGTTCTCAAACCGGACTATAGGCAACAGTATGCCATCGTTCTGCAGGATGCCGAGGAGTTCAGCCAATGCCGCTGGACGATCGCCGGAGGCGCCAATAGAAGCGGCATAAGACGCTGTAAATGACTCGAACGGATATCCCAGGCGTTGCCAAGCATAATGGATCTGTTTAAATGCTTCGTCATCCAGCAACGTCTTGATACGCCGTTGCTGAGCGCCTTTTCTGCTGCTTTTGAACAGCCATCGGTATACCGCTTGCCGCTGTTCTGCGCTTGCAGCAATAACGTTCTCGCGCGTAGCATCGGGGTGTTGCGCCAGATAATTGACCAGCCACAACTCAAGCGGGTGAATCTTGGTGATATAACCCTGATCCTGTAAATCAAATTTCTTGGGTGAGAATTTCTCGTGCAGCATCCCGATGTCCTCATCAACCAAAGCAGCCTTGGTCAAATGCGCACCTAAATACTGGGTGAGCGCATCGACACCAGCGTCCGGATAAATGGCCTGATAGAGCATGGCAAGGCGTGCAGGCTTGGCAAGAACATTCTGGGTGAGCAATTCCAGGGATTCTTCCGCACTCTTGCCGTGGTACTTAGCGTAAAAGCGCTGTAAATACACGCGTCCTTCCTGATCTGCAAAACGCGCCAGATACTCTCTACGACGCGGATCGTTAGGGCTTTCAAGCCAGCGCGCTATGCCTTCCGGTTTATACAGATGGTGATAGGCAAGGTCTCGCATCAGGCGGATAAAGACCAGGTTCACCGAATCACGCAAGGCATGCCGCACTGACATGATTTTATGATCTTCTTCCTTATCGAAATTATTGAAATGATGAATGCCGCCGCCGGTGAAAAAACTCTCACCCGGGCTGGCTGAATACTTTCGATCCAGAGCCAGATTAAGCAAATCCTCCAGACTGATCTGTGGTTTTAGCCGAAGCTGCTCTATAACCCATGCGGACAGATAGTCGCGCGAGTGCAGTTCAATCAGCCCCAGCTCTTTGCTTGGAATATCCCTATATTTCCGGTGTATATCGGTAATAAGCTCCAGATAGTGCACCATAGTCCGCAGTTTGGCGGTTGAGCCAAGATCCAGACGTATTCCTTCGTTAATATCAAGCGGCTGATCGTAATTATCGGTTTGAACGCGCAGCAGATTGCCTGTTTCTCCGCGCTCAAACAGCATGAGACTATAAATTATGGGGGAAAGATCAATGTCTGCATTAAGCATTCTAAAGCCCACCACACCGGCAGCACGCGCATTACCAGGATCATTCAACCGGCGTAGCGCATTGCTGACGGCTTGTTGTGTGCCGTAATCAATGGTGGTTTTGACAGTTAAATCCATCCGGTCCAGCTCATAACTCGATTTTACGCCCAGGGCATTAGCAAGACGGGTGCGGAGCACATTCTGAGACTTCTTGTCCGCCATAAACGCAGCCGGGACTTGATCTGATTTGGGAAGACGGACAACAGATGCCTGTAGCGTAGCATCCCGAAGCGCCGTTGAAATAACCCCCTTCGCCGCCAATATTCGCAAATGACTGTCGGTAAGATTCTGTAGCGCATCATAACCAGGCCCTAAGAGATAGGAAGGCCGTCTTTGCGATAACAAAATGTTAAGCACCTGCCGATAGGCCTTTGCCTGTTGCGGCGTAATCTTCTCGGCCGAGTCAATCGCATTTTGGCTAAGCAACCGGTTAACTTCACTAAAATCGGCATTGAACCAGGCCGCCAAGCCGTCGCCCAAACCATGTATTTCCCCCAGTTTTGGAGTGGCCGCGAGAGGCATCGTGTTCAAATAAGCAAGAGCAATTTGCCGCCTCATCTCACGGGTATCCGGTCCCGTCATGTAGATACGGATCGATGCACTGGCCATTTGGCGAAACTTTTCTATGATCGATTCGGTAAGGCCATTAGGCGAATGACGGTATTTTTCCAACTGTGTAGCCAATGTGCTGCCGCCCGGCACATTAATATCCGCGCCCAGTTTTTTCGCCATCATTTGCAAACCGGCAAATCCCAAACGATCCCATTCAATCGCGGGATTAATGTTGGTATGATCTACGTCAAGCAGCTCCCTATTTTCTATAAAGAGCAATGTGTTCAATATTAACGGGGGAATGGCCTCAAAACTCGGATAGCCGTAAGCAGGATAAGCAGCGCTAAATATGGGCTGGTTTGAAGAATCCATGACACGGAGTCCAGCCTGAACTTTTTCTTTATACGGAGGAAACAACCCGTAATCGTCAACCAGCCGGGTCATCATTGGCGTGAAATCTGCCTGGGCTGTGATCCTGAAGCCAGACTTCTGCAAGCGCGCAATCTCATCCGGCAACAGGGTGTAACCAAGCCGTTGATCGTATGGACCATGCTCAGGAAAACGTATGGTTGAACTGGCTCCTGACTTAAGCTTAAAACCTAACTGTTTATTGATCGCGGAAAGGTAACGTGCCTGATATTTAGAGGTTTTCACCTCGTCTCTCACCACCTTGGCAAATACGACCCCAATTCCAACCAATACGATCAGAACACTAATAATCAATAGTCGGCGAATTTTCTGCTGCATTACTGGCTATTCACCCAAAAAACAAAAAACGTAACAGACTCCTTGTGCTTTTACCGGCATACAAAGCAACTGAACGGAATTATTGAAGCATTCTGCCTTGAGTATTAACATTAAATTGCGCGTCTCTTTGGGGTTGGGTTTACAAAGAAGCAAGTTCAACACAAAAGAACATGCTGGGTACCATTATGTGGAGGCAATTATAACCACTAGTCAGCAACAATGGTAATTGAAAGGCCACTAACCAAAGAAACACCTTCATTTAAGATAGCCTAATTCCAACAGGTCACATATTCTATGCCTTTTACACCAACTTATTGTGACGTTACAATCAATTTTATTTGCCAAACTGCTTCAGAATACCGTTTACCCCCCTAATTTAAGGAATATTCATGCAAGAACGCTATACCCGGTTTAAAGACATTTCCGTCAGTGAAAGAATTTTAAATACCGTATTCCTGCTAACCATAGCACTCGGTTATCTGGTCGCGCTGACCAATATGTATTACACCCATCAGGGCCGTGACGGCAAAGCCGGTTTATCCATTGAAGATGTCATGATCAATTATCACGGTTCAAACGATCAGACCCGCTTGGGTGCTGCCATTAAAGGCATTATGGAGCCTAACCTGAAATATAGGAGTGACAAAGATGTCATTCTGGAATGGATACAAAAAGGCGCCGACGAGCCAGAATATAACGAAAGAATAGCCCCGATACTAAACCGCGATTGCATCATCTGCCACTCGCCCGGCATTAACCCTTCCCTGCCCGATCTGACCAATTACACCGGCGTATCCGAAGTTGCGCATAAGGGCGGCGTCTCATACCCGCGGTTAATCCGGGTGTCTCATATCCATTTGTTCGGCATCGCGTTCATCCTGTTTTTCATCGGCAAGATATTCCTGCTTTGCGACATCAATGTCGTGGTAAAAAGGGTTGCCGTAATCATCCCGTTTGCGGCGATGCTGTTGGATGTCTTGTCCTGGTTTATCACCAAATCCATCCCCACCTTCGCCTATGTCGTCGTCGCCAGCGGCGCGTTAATGGGGATTTCCATGGGACTGCAAATCTTGCTCAGCATTTACCAGATGTGGTTTTACTCAAGAAAGGAAGCTGAATAGCAATTTCCCACTCCAACATACTTCTTGGCATAATCGCCGCACACCAAAACCGTTCATGTATAATCCAGCGCCATGAGCATTATAAGAAAACTCGCATCTCAAACCGCGATCTACGGCATCAGCAGCATTTTCGGACGGTTCCTCAACTATCTGCTGGTGCCTCTGTACACCTATTACTTCACGGCGGCGGAATACGGCGTGGTGTCGGAGTTTTACGCCTACGCCGGATTTTTTTCCGTGCTGCTGTTATTCGGTTTTGAAACCGGCTACTTCCGTTTTCGCGACAAGGAACAGCCGGAACGCGATGTAGCCTATTCAACAGCGTTAATCTTCGTCGTGCTGATCAATTTGGGCTTTTTCCTGGGCATACTGTTGATCAATACGCAGCTTTCGGCGGCGCTGAATTACGCCAGTCACCCGGAATATGTGCTGTGTTTTAGCATTATCTTGATCCTGGACGCTGTTGCCTCTATCCCCTTTGCCCGTCTACGGGCCGAAGACAGGGCGTTCCGTTTTGCCGGGATCAAGATTATAGAGATACTGGTGACCGTGCTGCTAAGCCTGCTCTTCATTATCTACTGCCCCAAAGCCTACGCAGAAAATCCCCAGTCATGGGTAGCGCTGATCTACAATCCCGCTGTCGGCATAGGTTATATCTTCATTGCCAACCTGATGGCCAGCGTATTCAAATTTTTGCTGCTTTTCCCCCAGTTATCCGGGCTTGCCTGGGGCTTTGACCGGGAACTGTTTGGCCGCATGGTTCGTTATTCGCTGCCGATGGTGGTGATTGGTTTCGCCGGGATCATCAACGAAATGCTCGACCGCGCCTTGTTAAAATACCTGCTGCCCTACGACTGGCAGACCAACCTGAAGATGCTGGGCATTTACAGCGCCTGCTACAAACTCTCCATCCTGATGTCGCTGTTTATTCAGGCTTTTCGCTATGCCGCCGAGCCATTTTTCTTTGCCTATTCTGACAAAAGCGATGCCCGCAAGGTGTACGCGGAAGTGCTCAAGTTTTTTGTCATTTTCTGCGTCTTCATCTTCCTGCTGGTAACCCTGTTTATCGACTTCTTTAAATATTTTGTCGGCGACGAGTTCCGCGCAGGACTTGAAGTCGTGCCGATTCTGTTGCTTGCCAATTTATGCCTGGGTATTTATGTAAATCTGTCCATCTGGTATAAACTCACCGATCGCACCTTGATGGGCGCCTTCGTATCCCTGGCCGGAGCCGTACTGACTATCGTGCTCAATGTCTGGTGGATACCCGTGCTGGGTTACGTGGGTTCGGCCTGGGCGACGCTGGCCTGCTATGGCAGCATGGCTGTCGTATCCTATCTGCTGGGGCGGAAATATTATCCCGTGGATTACGATGTCAAACGCGTGATCGGCTATATCGGGCTGGGCGTCGGCTTGTATTTTGCCCAAGGGCAATTGTTGATGACAAGCAACTGGCAGCCGTGGCTGTTGGCCAGCGCCTTGATGACGCTCTATATCCTGATTACCGCGCTTTTCGAGGGCCGTCAAATAACTGTAAAAATCAGGCGTTAATAGGTAACGGAGCACGAACGCGAGCGTTCTTTTTTTAAACATTATAATTATAATTTATGCCAAACAATCTGGAAGTTAAAGCCCGTTTAATCGGCGGACTCATGTTGCTCTTGCTGGGTAGCTGGGTTTTGCACAGTTTTCTGTCATTATTGGTTTGGGCCGTGGTTCTGGCCATTACCACCTGGCCGGTTTATCAACGTCTGCTGGCTTTCAAGAAATTTCACGGACATGTGACTTGGGGCGCTTTGGGGCTGACCCTGCTGATCGGCGTGATTATTCTGGCGCCGTTGGGATATGGCTTGGGCCGGTTGCTTCATGAAACACAATCGCTCGGTCAAATCCTGGCTGAAGCGCAAAAAGTCGGCATACCGCCGCCAGTCTGGCTGGAAACCCTGCCGCTGGTTGGCAACTGGGCCAAAGATGCCTGGATAAACGTCTTGGGCAGTCCCGAAGCCGCAAACGAATCCCTGCACTGGCTGGGTACCGGCGGCGCTATAACTTACACCAAAGATTTCGCCAGCCAGATTTTACATCGATTTTTCGGTTTTCTGCTGACGCTGGTGGTGCTGTTTTTCGTTTATCAAAACGGCACCAGCCTGAGCCAGCATGTGTTAGCGAGCAGCCGTAAATTGTTTGGCGAAACCGGCATCCGCTACGCCATACATGCTGCGGCAGCAATTTGCGCCACAGTCAACGGCTTGGTGCTGGTCGGTCTGGGTGAAGGCTTATTGCTTGGCGTCGGTTATGCGTTTGCCGGATTAAGCCATCCAGCCCTGCTGGGCGCATTGACCGGCATTTTTGCCATGATTCCGTTCGCCGCCAAACTGATTTTCGGCGCCTGCGCTCTGGTGCTGGTCGCTGAAGGCAACATGGTGGCAGGGAGCACTTTGTTTGCGTTTGGCGTGGTCGTTATTCTGCTGGCAGACAACTATGTCCGGCCAGCGTTAATCGGCGGCGCGGTCAAACTGCCTTTCATCTGGACGCTGCTCGGGATTTTTGGCGGACTGGAAAATTTCGGCTTGCTGGGCTTGTTTCTCGGGCCTACCCTGATGGCGGTGCTGATATCAATCTGGCGCGACTGGGTTGCGGACATCGATCAACCGGATAAGTCCCTGGAACTGGAACCTGACGAAGGCCAATGACTTAACCCGGCTGTCCAATAGATTGGATTTTTCCTCTTAATATGCTAAAAGTATATTTAAAGCATATCAGAGTAAGGAGATAAACCATGAACCTATCTGATTCCCGACACAATCCGCGCCGTACCTCAATGACCCGGCGCACGGCTGACAGACGCACCGCGCCCTACCCATTCGGCTCGCCGGAGTGGGTGGAGAACGTAAAAAAGAATTATGTGGCTTGGCCGAAATCAGATCGCCGTGACGCGAACAGACGCCACAATGAGCGACGGGCGCCTGATCGCAGGCATCAACAGCTTTCCGAACAGCGCCGTTCCGAACTGAAGTTTTCCCAGATTTTACTGACACAAGAAGAACGGCAATTAATCGAAGACTTGTATCTGAGCGATTTTGAATAACTGCTTTTAGCCCTGCCCTTGAATCATGAGGCGAAACACCTTCAATACAAAACTCTCTGGCGTAGGCCGGAATAAGGCCGACCAAGCGTAAACGCAGGGCGGACGTTTCCGGCACATTCGTGCACTGTTTTGCCGGAAACACCAGTTTTCGCTTACGCTCAAACAGGCTTATTCCAGCCTACAGGGCTAGATTTATTACAGCGTCTTATACACTTTGCCGCAAAGCAAAATA
This sequence comes from Methylobacter sp., assembly GCA_041660285.1. Classification (GTDB taxonomy): domain Bacteria; phylum Pseudomonadota; class Gammaproteobacteria; order Methylococcales; family Methylomonadaceae; genus Methylobacter_A. The sequence continues at coordinate 1,995 of JBAZWN010000026.1, read as the reverse complement.
TTATTTTCAACGTGAATACCTTTTACCACTTCACCCTCTCTGCAGGCATGCATACCTTTTCGCTGGGTAGCTGCTTCACAAAACCATCCGAAGCGGTTGCACAACCACGAGCGCGACGGATCCAATCTTACCTCCTCAGTCAAACTAGGGTCATTGGCAGCAAAATAAGGGGCGCATGCCAGCCAGTTATTATTAACATGAACCCCTGTAACTGCCTGCTTTCGTGGGCACGCATGCATACCTGATTCCTGAGTTGGCGGTTCGTTGTCACCATCAACGGATTCGTTCGTCGGCGGGAAATTTTGGCCGAAATCGAGAGGAGAATCCTGACAAAGAAGCAGATTGCGACTCACGTCAATGCCAGAAACATAAGTTAATAGAACTGGCGTGCCTGCTTTCAGTGAACAACTATGCATATCATGACGCTGTGTTGCAACCCCTGGAGCACCATCAACCGATTCTGCCGCCCAAAGAATAGACGGAGACAGGATCAACATGAAGCTTAGACACCCCAAATAAAAGTGTTTTCTGATCATTGGTATTTCTCCTTTTTGGTGGTGAGACAACAAGATAAAAACTACTTTCGCCTAACTATCTGTAAGTTAGACATCTTACAGTGTAGATCAAAATTCCAAACAGCGCATAACGCCGCCTCTTCTTTAACGCGTTCTGAGTATAAACAACCCAGCTCTAGTAGGCTAACTAATTACACAAAGTCTAAGCTCCCATCAACCTGCCAGCTCAGGCTTGTGCGGAACCATGTTAAACTTTGCAACAAATCAACACATTACAAATGCCGAGTATCATGCCTGAATTACCCGAAGTTGAAACAACCTGCCGAGGCATCGCGCCGCATATTGAAGGACAAATTATCAAACAGGTTATCGTCCGTCAGCCCAAACTGCGCTGGGCTGTGCCTGAAACGCTCAGCCAAACCTTGACCGGCCTCAGCATTCAGTCAGTCTCCAGAAGGGCAAAGTACCTGCTGTTTTCCACCGATACAGGCACGGTGCTGCTGCATTTGGGCATGTCAGGCAGCTTAAGGATTATGTCCACAGATCAGGCCGCCGGAAAACACGACCATATTGATTTTGTTTTTGACGGCGGAACGGTGCTGCGCTTTAACGATCCGCGCCGGTTTGGGGCTGTGTTATGGACAACGGAACCCGCAACAGAACATCAACTACTCAAGGACTTAGGCCCCGAGCCGTTGCTGTCGGATTTTAACGGCGAGCTGCTTTACGCGCTTTCCAGAAACCGCAGAACAGCGGTGAAATCCTTCATCATGGACAGTCATATCGTGGTGGGAGTCGGCAACATTTACGCCAATGAAGCCTTGTTTATGGCCGGCATACAGCCTGCGCGTCAGGCCGGCAAAGTGTCTTTGGCGCGTTACCAGAAACTGGCGGAGTGCATTCGTGTGGTTCTGCGGCAAGCCATCGAGCAAGGCGGCACAACGCTGCGGGATTTCGTCAACGAGGCCGGAAAACCCGGCTATTTTCAGCAGCAGCTCAAAGTCTATGGACGGGTTGGACTGCCTTGTGTCACCTGTCAGCAGCCGTTGACGGAAATCCGGATATCCAATCGCTCCACGGTATTTTGTGGCGCTTGTCAGCGATAAACGCTGTTTTCTACCGGCTAGCGTCCTTTCTGCCCATGGATCATGGGGATGCACATTTTTCAAAAGCCTCGTCTTTCCGGCAGGGAGTGCCGGAATCCAGAAGCTAGGGATAGCATATGTAGCTCACATCCATGTGACCTGGATACCGGCAATCCATGCCGGTATGACGTTATTTCCGTTTGGCTGGCGTTCCTTTCCTTTACGCCCTTGAGCACTACACCATAGTTTGCTTTATCCCCACTACCCCTTATAATCATTTCTGCTTTCAGGTTCCAGAGGGTTTTTCAGACCCAATGGTTAAACGGGAAGTCGGTAAGGTTTAGACCAAATCCGACGCTGCCCCCGCAACGGTATGTAAGTAAAAGTTTCATCGA
>JBAZWN010000025.1:0-55658 GCA_041660285.1 Methylobacter sp. | reverse complement strand
GAGCAGGGCTTGGTCCTGATCGGGACGGGCTCCGGGCTTGCGCCTCTCTACGGTATTATCCGTGACGCCCTCAGCCAGGGTCATACCGGCCCTATCCATTTGTTTCACGGCAGCCGCGATTTGAACGGGCTATATCTGACCGGCGAATTGCGCGATCTGGTTCAGCAATATTCGAGTTTCAATTATGTGCCCTGCCTTTCCGGGGGCGATGTGCCCCACGGCTTTGCGGCTGGACGTGCCGATGACGTGGCTTTTCAGCAAATACCCAACCTCAAGAACTGGCGCATGTTTCTCTGCGGGCATCCGGACATGGTCAAAACGGCCAAGATGAAAGCTTTTATGGCGGGAGCCTCGATGAAGGATATTTATGTTGATGCGTTTAATGTCAGCCAATCTCCCTAATTGGCGTCGATCGCAGAGTTTTTGTCATTGGTTGCAGCGAACCGGCGCAAAACGGGTGAATGACTATCATCGATTGTACAACAAGAAAAATAGGTGAAACATGACAGTGCAGACTGTACCATCAATACGAAAGACGGTTGCTTATTTACAGGAACCGACGCGCGACCAAAATCTCGAAAAAAACAAGGCTGATATTCTACACTTTGCCAATCAGCATGATCTCGGGAAAGTGCATTTCGCTGAAGAGATTGCCTCGTGTCGTATTCCATGGCGCGAGCGCCAAATTGCCGAGGTGCTGGATGAGTTGCAAGCAAATGATGTCATTATTGTGACCGAGCTTTCCCGGTTGGGCTGTAGCATGCTGGAGTGCATGGAAATATTATCACTGGTAACGTTCAAAGGAATCTATGTGTATTCGGTAAAAGGGAATTGGCAGCTTGATCAGAGTTTTCAAAGCAGGATTTCGCTGGCATTTTCAATGGCGACAGAGATTGAACGCGACTTGATTTCGCAGAGAATTAAGGAAGGCTTGCGCGCCAAAAAAGCTCAAGGGGTGAAAGTTGGTCGTCCCAAAGGAGCAGGTAAAAGTAAGCTGGATGCCTTTCGGTCGGAAATCGAGAATCTGTTAGAGGAAGGGTTGACTAAGAAATCTATCGCGGAACGCTATAATACTACGGGGCCGAATCTGTATAACTGGATGAAAAAGCATGGATTAAAGAAGGGAAGAAGGCGAGAGCGAACTGACATTCTTAAAAGGCTATGAGATTTTAGCGTCGATTGATTAAACTCATTTGGTATAGCGGAATTAGTTTTGTCCTTAAGATTGTTGTAGCAAGTGCTCACAGATGGAGATTGTTTAATGCCTCAAGTTGTTGCCTTATATCGTTATCCAGTGAAGGGGGGTACGCCCGAAACGTGTGAAGTTGTCGATGTCCTTAATGAAGGGCGAATCGCCGGCGACAGGGTTCTCGGTCTCCGTTTTGCCAATTCAGGTGTGATGGATGATGCCTGGAGTAAAAAGCATGAGTTCGTTGCTCTGGTGAACACGCCCGGCATCGCACGCCTTCATCTTCGGTTTGACCATAAGGCGCTTAGATTATGCATCAGTTTGGAAGGCACGGTTTTAGTCAATGAGCTACTGGACGAAAAAGGCCGTAATAAAATTGCCGCCGCGATCGAAAATTATGTGCTCAAGCTGGACGACAATCCGCTTTCCTCTCACCCGGACAGGCTGCCGCTGCGATTAGTCGGGGACGGGATTATGCCACGTTATCAGGACAATGAAGCAGGCCAGATAACATTGCATAGCCGCTCAAGCTTGGCGGCTGTCGGTGCTGCCGTCGGTGATAAGAATCTCAGCGAACTGCGCTTCCGCTCAAATATCGTCATCGACGGTCTGGATGCATGGGAAGAGCAAAGCTGGGTGGGGCGCAAGATTCGTATTGGTCAGGTTAGCTTCGACGTTGTCATGCCGAAGACTAGATGTCTCGCTACGCAGGCGAACCTCAGTTCTGGCAAATGGGACTTGCCGATCCTTAAAACGCTAACCCATGCCTTTGGACAGGAAAAGCCGACTTTTGCAATTGCAATGGTGACTAGTGGAGCCGGAGGGCAGATTCGCATTGGCGATAAAGTCAGTCTCCTTGATTGAAAAAGACGGATTACTCAAGATCAAGTTCTGGAAGAGGACGTGTCCATTTCGACTTTACTTTGCGGGTAAAACTGAAAAAACGATTGCAGCCCATGCATAGCAATAGGGGGGATTAGTCCCAGCTTTAATTAACTATTGACTGCCAGTTGTTCGTTATAAAGTTCAGCAATCAAATTAGCCTGATACACCATGCCCACCAGCCGGTTTTCGCTATTTACAATGGGGATTTGCCTGTAGCCCTGGTTTGACATCAGCGGGATAAGATCGGCGATATGAGCGCTTTCAGGCAGGACGGCAACGGAAGGTGTCATGATGTGACCGACAGACTCCGGTTTATCAGTCGATATATCCGGTGTGCGGCGCACAAAAGCTCGAAACCTTTCCTGAAAAGTTTTATCGGTATTCGTGCTGATGAATTTAAAAAAGTCATTCCAGGTAATAATGCCGATGACACGCCTCGCTTTGTCAATAACCGGTATGGCTTTGATCTTTTCGCTGTGCATGATGTGCCAGGCCTGTTCAACTTCTGTTCCGTATTCAACAGAGAGTACATTTTTAACCATAATATCCGCACAGGTGATATGACCTCTTAGCCGTTTAAAACTGTGCTTTTGGGCATCGGTAAGCAATTTGCTCAAGTCTCCCGGAGTGACATCCACAAACATGTCCATGTTTGCCAATGCCTGTTTCATGTCCTGTTCTGAAATGCCGGTCAGTTGGGAGGGGGCGATGATAGTGCCGTGCTCAGTTTTTTTATCATCTGCCTGATTAAGGGTTATAGGATATTCATAACCTAACACCCAGCGGTTAATGGCAATCGATATAACCAGCATAATTGCTACATTTAGTCCTAAGGGCATCAGAACAAAACTATAGTCCAGGGGGCTGACCGGATTGCCGTTCATGCTGAGCGCAAGTGCCGTTGCGGCGCCAGGAGGATGCAGGCAGCGCAATAACAGCATGGCAAGAATGCTTCCACTAACAGCAGCGGCTGATGCTAAAGCCGTATTTGCAAATACCTGGGCACAAGCGATGCCGATAATAGCGGGTATCACTTGCCCTCCTATTAGCGGCCATGGTTGCGCTAGCGGGCTGTGCGGCATTATGAACAGGATAGCTGCAGAAGCGCCCATCGAGGCGACTATAATCGGGTCAGCGCTGTTGCTGCTGAAATGTTGAGCTACCAATGCCGCCATTAAAATAGCGGCAAAGCTCGAAAAAACAGAAAGGAGTTTGCTCTTAACGCTTAAATTGACCGGATCAACGGCAATGAGACGGAGAAACTGGTTTATGTTCATCATTGATTAAAGTTCGATGATTTCCGTTACAAATGACCAGAGCTGGTTGAAGCATGGCTAGTCTTCGGTTGCGCTCCTGGTAACCAAGGTGTATTAAAGATGCACCATTTATTGTATTGAATCGATATTATAGCAAATAAAGGTAGATAGTTCTTGTGCTTGGGAGGAGCTTATTTCTCAGCCTGCATGACATGAAAAGCGTCGGCATAAATATCGTTCATGGACGCGCCTTTCAGGTAGGCCATTTTTTTGGTCTGATTGACCATTTCAGGGTGCCCGCAAAGGTAAACCCGCCATCCGCTTAAGGTTTGGGCGAATGATAAAGCGATGTCATGGGCCCGGCCTTTGACATAGTCAGCCGTAACATCTTCCCCTGAAAGACAGGGGGTGTAATAAAAATTATCGAATTCCTTTGTAAGTTCGCGCATTTCATCAATGAAATACAAGCCATTAAGATCGCGGCTGCCATGAAACAAATGGATAGGCCCCGTGTGCCCCTGTACCAGGGCGTCGGTGATGATGCCGTAAAGCGGCGCCAAACCGCTGCCGGTTCCGACCAGCATCAAAGGCTGTTCAGCCCGTCCGGGGAGATAATGGCAAGTGCCTTGCGCTTCTGAAATGGTTAAGGTATCGCCTGTATTCAATTCATCCTGCACCCAGGTGCTGAATTGACCATTTGGCAGGCGGCGAATATGAAATTCCAGAATGTTTTCATGTTGCGGGATATTCGCAATCGAATAGCTGCGGGTTAATCCGTCGGGTCGTTTCAGGTTAATAAACTGGCCGGCGAAAAAATTAAATTCGGTGTTGTATCCCAATACCAGACGGACGATATCGGGTGTCAGCATTTGCTTTTCGACAACGTGAGCCTCGATTGAAGCGCCTTGCTGGTTCGGCAGGGCAACAGTCATATCCTGTTCAGGATGGCAAAGGCAAGCCAGAAAGTAGTTCTGCTTTTGCAAGGTATCTTTGAGGCCGGCTTGAGCAGAGACAGGTGGAGACTTATCAAGGCTGCGCATTAAACAGGACTGGCAAACTCCCTGCCGGCAACCGTTGGGTATCTGAATGTTTTCCCTTAATAAGGCATCCAGTACAGTCTCATCCGGTTGACAGGAGAATTTTGATTCGCCAATTGTTATGTTGTGCATGGTCTCCACCTGAAGCTGTGAGTTATCTGCCTAATACGTCGTTACGAGTGCTTTCAGCAATGGCCGCCACTTGAGCGATAAGTTCCTGAGGTACATTCAGTTCAGCCAGCGTCGAACCCAGATGTTCCATGACGGCATCAAAATGGCTATCGTTCAAGCCCATCTTAACCAGGTGCGCATGAGCCGTACGCATGTCAGTGCCTGTATAATTATTGGGGCCGCCAAATGCCATGGTCAAAAAGGCCTTTTGTTTGGCAGCTTGTTTTTCCATGTCAGAATGTTCGAAAAAACGGTTAATGCGGTGATCCGTCAGCACTTTACGGTAAAAAATATCTACGGCAGCATTAACAGCAGCTTCGCCGCCGAGTTTGTCAAATAATGTATCGCTCATAATCCTCTCCAGTGTGTTATTGGTTATTTATTTCCGAGTTAAGCAAATTTGCTTACGGGGGAAATTCTATACCATCACAAAAACTTATGCCATATAAACCTTATAAATGTTTTGTGTGGCATAATGCGTTACAATTTTGATATGCTTAATTAACGATATGACACAAAGGATACCGCGCCACTAATGCTTCAAAACATAAGCACACGTCAGCATCAGATACTTGAAAAATTGCTGGAAAATAGAAATGGACTAAGTGTTGATAACCTGGCCAAGGCACTGAATATATCGAGAACAGCCGTGCAGCAGCATTTTGTTGTGCTGGAAAGGGATGAGTACATTAAGAAAAATACCCTCAACAAAACGGCTGGCCGTCCGGTGGCTATTTACGGCATAACCGATAAAGGCATCAATTATTTCCCAAAGCAATATGCCTGGTTTTCAGAGTTGATTCTTAGCGATTTGCAGGAAGAAATAAGCTCTGAACGCTTTAAGGGTTATATGCAAAGACTGGGCGGCAAACTGGCGGAAAAGCTGCGCGACAGGTTTGAAGGAAAAAGCCTGGATGAGCGAATGGATGAGCTGGCTTTAATTATGACCGATCTTGGTTTTCAGTTGAAAGTTGACGCTGAGCCTGAAACTGATAAGTCGGATATAAAGGCGTGCAATTGTATCTATCATGACCTGGCTCAGAAACATAATGAAATTTGCGAGTTCGATTTGGCGCTCATGTCCACGCTATTGAATAAAGAAGTTGAGCAGTTAAGCTGCATGGCGAAAGGCGATTGCGACTGCAGTTTTAGAATTAAGAAGTAGCTGAAAGTATTCATTGATGACAGGGTAGGCGTAGACGCCCGCCCTTGTACCTCCGAATACTCAATGTAAAGGCAGTAAGGCTTGGCCGCGCCGGGCATTCAGTTGCATTTTCCTATTTAATCAAATAGACTGCCATTCGACTCAATTGACGGCATTCGCATAAGTTTATTCCGAATGTGTGTCACTAAATAATAACTATAATAGTGATGAAAAAACAAAGCGTTATCAAAAACAACAGGGGTGGGCTTGGCGGCATAATCAATAGTATCCAGACACTGTTTGTAGGCCTGCTGAGGATCTGGTCAATCCCGATTGTACTGATGCTCAGCGTGACAGCAGGATTTACCACGTTCTACGGCCTGTCGCACTTCATTGTCCCGTGGATTGCGCTGGCTATCACCATCGCGATTCAGTCTATTATCGTAGTTTGTTCTCTTGAAATTGCGGGAATTCACTGGAAGGCCAATCGCTTGCGCTATTTAAGCGTATTGCTGTCTTTATTGGTGGCCATCACTGCTTCGGTTACTTTTTCGTATTTCAGGTTCTATGAGATTTCCCAAAGTGAAAACATGCACATCAGCCGGATCAATCAGGTTCGCAAGGATGTAAATGATTATCTGAATGCGGTACTGTCCGCGAAAAGCGGCATGTTAAAGCAGCAAACTGAGGAGCTGAATGAGGCGACAGTGGAGGTAACGCAGGCCTATTTCGGGACTCATAAATTAGCGCCTGATGGATATAAAAACATGGTCGGCGAAGGGCCGTTCTGGAAACATTATAATCAGCAGTTTCAAGAGAAAAAGGCGAAGTTTGACCAGGTTTCTCATGATTTCCAGCAGATGGATGATGACATACGGAAACTGCAAACCAGCCTGAACCAGTTAGAGTTCGACACTGAAAACAACTATAAACTGACCGTAACCGGTTTGCAGGACGTGCAGCTCAAATTTAATCAATTGGCGACCAGCGCCGGATACGCAATTCCCCAGGCGCCCGTGCTGATGACTTATGCCCAGTTTGTCCAGGGCGTGACGCCGTCTTTTTCCATGTGGAATAATTTTTCGCCGTTTGCGTTTGCCTGCGCGGCAATGGTCGATTTCTTTACCTTTTTGCTTGCTTATCGCCTGGAATCCACCGCCCCCGGCCCGCTCAGCGAACAGGAACTGGAATTGGTTTTTGAGTGCCTCAGGCAGTTCACCGAGTTCAGAATCAATGAAAACGATGAGCTTGAAATGGTCATTGAAAAAACGGAGATTGAACGGGCAAGGCGCTATTCCGATTGGTCCCGGATGTTTGCCGTCGGTTTTTTGTTAAGCCGCGGGTTCCTGCGTAAGATCGATGAAAGATCGGTGGAATTTGCGCCTAACCTATACCCGCTTATTGCGGAACAAATGGGTGAGAAACTTCGTGCTATCAAAGCTGCATCTGCGCCTGCCGCGCAAGTTGAAGAAGAACAGGTCGAACAATCCGAACGAATAGAACAAGCCGAAGCAGTAGAACAATTTGAAGTTGACGCGGTGGCCAATGAACAGCAATAAATCCGCGCTGGAGGCATGGTTAGCGGGAGAGAATCCGGAATTAGCCGATTTCGGGCAAGGTTCTTGGGATCCCGGATTTGACGGAGACCGGCAGGTTGTTCTTTCCAGTCTTGGGCCTTATCGCAGGCTTTTTCAGCGGCCCCAGAAATTCATCCCGCGTTTTTTCCATACGGTTTATTCATTGCCGATAGAAGATTGGTACTTAAGAGCCAGAAACGAACTTTATGGCGGCTTTTGTGTAATAGAAACGGAATTAAATATCCATTTTCAGCCGACTTTCAAGTATGTTGAAAGAAATATGGAAGTGCTGCCTGAGATTAACAAGAGCATCAAAATAAGCTATGAAGGCTTGGTAAGGGATGTCATAGACGGCGAGCTGTCTAATCTTAAGGACGGCAGCTGGATTAAAACAGGGCTGGCGCATGTGGAAAGACGGATTGAAACCGTCATCAATGAAGCCCTAATGCTGAGACATATCCAATGCCGCACAATCTGTACATTGAAATCTGCTTTTGAAGAGATTTCCGATGATGTCGCGCTTAACGATAGATTCAACCTGGAAGCAATTTATCTAAGCGTTATGCAAAAAAACTTCGAGTTCCGCGAGAAACAGAATCAGGAGCTTTTACGGCAGGAAGAAGAGTTGGAGTTGCAGCGGCTGGCGCATAAAAAAAAGCAGCTGCAACAAATTAACCAGGAAGACGAGATGCAGCGGCGGCAGCAGGCGCTGAAAGCAGAAAACATGAAGCGGCTGCTGGACGAGCAGGGGCAGCAATATTCCGAGCAATATGTCATCAAAACACGCCTGCATTCAGAAAAAATAAAACATGAAAAGCAGTTGCAGGAAATAGACGAGAGCGAGGAAGTCGAGTACAAGAAAAACCAGCAGATCAGGCAGCAGCAGCTTGAGCGGCTAGTGCAGATGAAGAAGCGCGAGCACGAGATTTTTTTGAAAGAGCAGCAAATAGCCGCAGAAATCAAAGAAATGGAGCTGCGCTCGGAAGTGTCCAAGAAAAAAAGCGAGTTTATGCGCCAGGAAATCGATGTGCTGGAGCTTGAAAAGCAGAGGGTCGAACTGGCGCAAACCATTAAAAAAGTCAGTAAAGATATTGATAAGCGGTGAAAAGCGGGACAGCTCTCCCTGACAGCTTTAAGAAACGTTGATGTAAAAGTTCAGATTTGATCCGCAATATTAAAAATAAGCAGAACTAATTCTGATAACGTAGAGCTAATCGGGCACGGCCCGGAAAGCTGAGAAAACAAAACCGCATTATAACCGCGCTCCGGTTGAGCGCCATGTTAGGCAAGATATGTGACTGCAAGACTTGCTCCCACTCTATTTACTCTAAGTTGGCTGGGTTTTTACATGGGTCAGTAGCGATGCCAAATCAATATCTTTCGGGGTTAACCCTGATAAATGAAGTGCAATCTGTGCTTGGGCTAAAGACTTAATTTGAGTGTCTGAAATCGATTCGAGAATCTTTTGAGACATAGCCATTTGGCTATCTTTCCGTAAACGATCATATAGTTCTGTGGCTCGTTGGCGCGTTTGCTCTGCTTGGCGAAAGAAAAGTAAGGCAACGGCATCAATTACTGTTCCTGGTAAAATTTTAAGGATACCAGACAATTCTTCGATTGGATTCGTGGATGCTGAATACAGAATATAGATAAAACCAACAGTAGCTGCCACGACACTAAACCAAAATTGAACTCGCGCTTGAGATAGCGCTTGCTGGTGATAACCATTTACCAGATCTCCGATTAAGTCGCCGCCTTCCTTGACAATTTGGTTAACTATTACATCGCCACCGATTCGATACTGAGTAGACAGTTTCTCTAATATCTGTTCGGGGTTAAGTCCGGCAGGAAGTTTCTCTGCGAGTGCAAGAGTCAGTTTTGCGCGAGCTTCCTCAGCTTTTGCCCCAGAAGCGGACAAGAATTCTTCGATCTTTTCCTTTTCAAGTTCCTTCTGCCGAGTAAGTTTTACGGAAATAATATTTGCAATCAGCGCCGCAACGACTGTTGCAGACGCAGATGCAAAAGTAAGAATAAGATCGTAGGACATGTTCAAATTATAAGCCTAACAAGTAATTATAAAGTTTCTGTATATCTACCATGAAAACTTCTTCACACACAATATGAATTTGATCTACTGGTATTTTCCCTTTCTGTATATCATTCAAAGTCTCGGGATAGTTGTTTTATGACCGGCTGATTTACATTTAACTGCTGCCAGTCAAAAAGTTTATTTGACGGTCAGAAAAGGGTCGGTTGCAGTCAGTGTTCGATTCCGATGTAACCGAATTTTTACAAGTTAGCCCACTATTGGCCGGTGTATTCTGCTCCCAAACGCTTGAATGTTGCCAAACAGCATTGTCCTGATGGGTTTCTGAGTTCACAGGCGCACTCGCCTGATTTTGTCCGTTGCATGACGAAGTCCATGATCGGGGCGGCATTGTTGGCGCGTAACGCTGACAGATAAGGCTCTGCATCAATATCGAAACAATAACAAAGCTTGTCCTTCTGAATGTCCTGATACGTTCTTAAATGCATTTTGGGGGCACGGTTTCCAGCGATTGAAAAATAGCCGATTGAACAATCTTTTGAAGGACAGAAATAATAGGTGTCTGGAGCAATCCCCTGATTCTCTGGAAACCTTATTTGATGGTAAAGCGTGCGCATCTCGACGCTCTTACAAGTGGTGCCGCATTGGGGGCAAGCTAAGGTAGCGGCTGGGGAGCTGCCAGAACAACAATTTGACATGGTTTTGTTTTGTTGAAGGTTATTCGATTGTTTGGCGTGTTGTTGCCAGCGGGCATGTCGTGCGCGGCTGCCAAAGGAGCGAGCCGCGCGTTTGATGTGTCAGTGGTTATCGATCACTTCGGTTCAGTGTTCTTTAAAATAAACGCTTTCTTTCCGCAGATTCCATTTCCATCCAGACGGCTTCTTCCTCGAAGGTATCGATGATTTCGGAATCGTTAGACCTGGGATTCAAGTGATCAAAGATTAACTGCTTTAAGTTCTCGAAAACCTCCCAGAGATTGTCGGACTTGGCTTTGTGATGAATCGCAATATCATGAATTTTGCAATCCAGATAAGTATTGCCATTCAGTAAGGCGTTTAATAGATTATTGGCTTTTGTCAGGGCGGCGTCTGTCTGATGGGGGCAGACGGGTTTAATATCGGCGTAGGTTAGTTGACTCATAACATCCTCTTAATTAGTGATAACTCAGGGACTGCTCTTCGTGCGGTTTTTATTATAGATAACGGCTTCTTGCCGTCAAGCTATTTAGAATGCCTGGCAATATCAACGTTACTGTCCGGTTGATAGATTGGATGATTTGTTGGAAGCGGCTTAGCCGTGCCCCATTATGTTTAATTGGGCACGCAGCTTTTTAAGCTCTTCCATCAAATCCGGCGCCAGTGAGATCAGGCTGTATTAGTGCAAACAACTCGCCCAGGGCTGCCGCTGAAAACATCACAAACGCCTTTGATCCCTCTCATTGCATGGATGCCGTAAGCTTGGCGCTATAGCCCCATAGACAGGTGCTGGTTAAAATCAAATTCATGCTGCACCTCCTGGTAGGTCGCCTGGGCTTCCTCGGTGTTTGCGGGCGGCAGGGCAATTTGCAGCACCACAAAAAAATCACCCGGTGTTTGGGCTGGCAGCCCATGGCCTTTTAAACGCAGCTTGCTGCCTTGCCGGGATTTGGCCGGTATTTTCAGGTCAACACCATTGCCTTCCGGCGTAGGCACTTTGATTTTAGCGCCTAGCTTCGCCTCTCTGGGCGAAACAGGCAGATCCAGATAAATGTCGGCACCGGAAACCCGGTACAGCGGGTGGCTGTTAAAGGCTACTTCAAGCAGTAAATCCCCGGCTGTACCGCCGCCTGAGCCTGGGGCGCCCTGACTTGGCAGCCGGATATGCTGCCCCGCTATAATGCCTTTGGGAATTTTAATATTCAGGCTTTTGTGCTTGACCTGCACATGGCCTTGCGCATCTCTTTCCGGCATACTCAGGGAAACATTGCGCGTCGTTCCCTGAAAACTGTCTTCCAGATCGATATGGATTTTTACATGGCTGTCTTGTCCTTTCGCATGGAAGCCGCGCTGGCCCCGATCGGCAGAACGGAACCCGGCACGTTCAAACACTTGTCCAAAAAAACCACTAAAGGCATTGGCGGCTCCACCGATAAAACTGCGGCCTCTGAACCTGGAGCCTCTATCCGGGGTTAATGGCGGACTGGAATTCTCGCTGGCTTTCCTGCTGGCGGCCAGCTTATCGTAAGCGGCTCTTTTTTGAGGCTCCTTGAGTACGTCGTAAGCTTCCACCAGTTCCTTGAATTTTGCTTCGGCATCCCGTTCCTTGCTGACGTCGGGATGATATTTGTGAGCCAGTATATGATAGGCGCGCTTGATTTTCTCCTGGGTGGAGTCTGCGGTTAGCCCCATGATTTTGTAGTAATCTTTATACTGCATGTTGGATTGCCGGTTCGATTACAATTGAATTGACCTGGTAATGATAGCCCACACAGACCAAAAACAGCTATGGGAAATAAATACAGGAAAACCGTTTTAGCAGATCAATATGTCTGTTCATTTGAAAACATCCCTGTTGAAAATCCGTTTTAAGCAGCTAGTGGGCGCTTGGCATTATTCTTCTGATGCCACATTGATTCGTTTTGGTTTAATGGCCTCGCGCTTGGGAATGATGATTTCCAGCACGCCGTGTTTGCATTTTGCGCTGATCGCATCGCCATCAGCGGAGTCGGGCAGGCTGAAACGACGATAAAAAGACCCTGATGTTCTTTCGACCCGTTTATACCCTTCTTTTTCCGTTTTGCTCTCGGACTCTTTCTCGCCTTTTACCGTTAAAACTCCCGCTTCCATGCTGACTTCGATGTTTTCCGGCTTGACTCCGGGAATATCGGCATGAATAACAAACTTATCGGTTTCTTCTTTTATATCCACTGCAGGCGTCCATTCGGCAGTTGCAATCGAACCCTCACTGGTTTTGTCGTCCTGGGAGCGCGCCAGTTCTCTTTGTAATTGATTCAATAAGCCCCAAGGTTCATAACGTGTAATAGCCATTTTTATCTCCTAAAGATTAATGATTTAATTCAATAACAAACTTAAAAACGATTATTCGCCTTCATTTCAGATATGGGGGGTGATGGTTTATTTGTCAAGTGGCGCAGTACGCGCGCTTGCCTCCAGTCATCACGATAAAAAATAAATAGCCGATTGTCAGTCCAGGCCAGGTTGCGGTTAGTGTCCTCTTATTTTCAGCTGGGTACGCAGATTTTCAAGTTCTTCCAGCAAGTCCAGCGCCAGCGCGATACCGGCCAGATTAACGCCCAGATCGTGCTGCAGCCTTAGCGCAGAACGCGCCCGCACCAGACTTGCCCCTGAAAAACGCCACAAATGCATTTCATTTCCCTGCGGCTCGATAATGCTTTCTTCAACCAGGCTGACAACCCAGTCAGCCTGAGCGCCGCAAGCTTGACACAGTTGCTCCAGGGTCAAACTGTCATCTTCGATCACTGTTCCGGTATGCACAGGCAATAAGTCATGTGATTTCATTGGCGTACCCCCATAGATAGTCGCGGGTTAAAATCAAGTTCCTGCTGCATTGTCTGGTAGACCGCTTTGGCTTGTTCGGTGTTTGCAGGCGGCAGGGCGATTTGCAGTACCACGAAGAAATCTCCCGGTGTTTTGGCAGGAAGCCCTCGGCCTTTTAAACGCAGTTTGCTGCCTTGCCGGGAATTGGGCGGTATTTTCAGATCAACACTGCCTTCCGGCGTAGGCACTTTGATTTTTGCGCCTAACGCCGCCTCCCAGGGCGTGACGGGAAGATCCAGATAAATGTCGGTTCCTGAAGCCCGGTACAGCGGGTGGTTGCTAAAGGCTATTTCAAGCAGTAAATCACCGGCTTTACCGCCGCCTGAACCGGGGGAGCCCTGACCTGACAGTCGGATATGCTGTCCCGCTTTAATGCCTTTGGGAATTTTAATATTCAGGCTTCTGTGCTTAACCTGTACATAGCCTTGTGCATCCATTTCCGGAGTACTCAGGGAAATATTGCGCATTGCTCCCTGAAAACTGTCTTCCAGAGCGATATGGATTTTTGCATGGCTGTCCTGTCCCTGCGCATGAAAGCCGTGTTGCCCCCTTCCGGCTGGTTGGAATCCTGCGCGCCCAAACAACTGCTCAAAAAAATCACTAAAGGCACTGGCATCACCGCCGCCTTTGAACTCGAAGCCTTCATCCCAGTTCGGAGGCGGTCTGAAATCCTCTCCGGCTTTCCAGTTGGTGCCCAAGCGATCATAAGCGGCTCTTTTTTCAGGGTCTTTGAGCACTTCATAAGCTTCTCCCAGTTCCTTGAATTTTGCTTCGGCATCCTGTTCCTTGCTGACATCGGGATGATATTTGCGGGCCAGTTTGCGATAGGAGCGCTTGATTTCATCCTGACTGGCATCTCTGGATAGCCCCATGATCTTGTAGTAGTCTTTATACTGCATATCGAAGTCCGCCAGCTTTCAATTGAATTAACCCGAGCTTTGATGTTCCTTCCGCTACCATAAATCAGTTGTCATTCTGGGAGGCGCGCCGGTTCTCTTTTTAATGGATTCAGTAAGTTCCACAGTGGGCCTTTGTCGATTAAAGATTAAGCCGTCAGGCCAAATTTTACTATTTGCGAAAAATCCTCCGCCTTGATGCTTGCCCCGCCTACCAAAGCGCCGTCCACCCCGGCGATATTCATGATGTCGACGATGTTGTCGGGTTTCACGTTGCCGCCGTAGAGAATCCTGATTGAAGAAGCGGTTTGTTCGCCGTACAAGTCCATGATCAGGTTCCGGATGAAGTCATGCACCTCGGTGATCTGTTCCAATCCGGCGGCTTTTGCGCCTTCCCCGATGGCCCAGATCGGTTCGTAAGCGATAATCACTTCGCCGGCAACCCGCTGGGAAACGCCCTCAAGCCCCATTCTTAATTGCCGGTCCAGCAAGTTGAAGGTTTCATGCATATCCCTGGCTTCCCTGTTCTCGCCGCAGCAGAGGATGACCTGAAGGCCTTTAGCCAGCGATGCCTGAACTTTTCGCTGTATCGCCTCATCGCTTTCCCCGGCCCGCTCTTTTAGCTCTTCTTCCAAAAACTTGGATATTCCCTCCAGAACCTCTTGATTGCCTTCGGCAGTCAGGTGCTCAAGCGCCTTTAAAACCTGTAAGTCAGCCCCTCCTTTCGCTTTAAGGTGATCCAGCTCCTGGGTAAGGAAGTTTTTTGACAGCCGTCTTGAGACGCTGGACCAAAAGCCAAAATATTTACCCAGGTTTGCCCTGCGGTCGGAATGCCCCACTATAACGCGGTCAACGCCGATTGACGCCAGCATTTCAGGTGATATTTCCCCGGTAAACGCGCCCTTGGATTCAAAAAATGTATCCTGCGCCAGCAGGAATACGTTGCGGCCAATGCCGTATTCCGTCCTGAGAAAATCCGGCTTGATGTAATCGGCGAGTGTGGAAAGCCCGGTGTAGGGAGGGCCGAGGCCGATATCGACATCCTTGATGTCTTTGCAGTAGTCGAAGATTCTTGCAGCAAGGGCGACTCCTGACAGGGGAATCATATTCATTTTCCAGTTGCCGGCCAGGAACGGCCTGATCGCTCCGGGATCGCCGACTTCGGCTTTGATTTTATGCCATTGATTCGCCGTTCTTTGGCGATAGTAGTTCCGGTGTGCACATGGAGTCACTGTTTTCATGATTTTTCCGCCTTCTAATCCATTATTGTTTACTTTATACCACAGAGGATAAAGTGGCTGCACTAAACCGGGTATATGAAATCAATCTGCATTTTTATGATTTGCCCGATACGCATGCATCAGCGCGGCAAATGCCAGGAAATCGTACAATCCGTGAATAATCACCGGCGTTAACAAATTTCTGTCGCCGCCATAATCCAGCGATAAGCCCAGATAAATTCCCACCAGTACCGCCAATACTGCATAAAGCGGCGTCACGGCATGAACCAGTCCAAATATAATATTGCTGCCGACTAAGCCAGCGGCCGCGCCCCATGAAGACTCCATCCACGGCTGGATAACGCCGCGAAACAGGATTTCTTCCGATATGCCGGCAATCGCCGCCAGCATGAATAAATCGGTCCAGTGGTAGCGGTGAAAACCGGCGCCTAAAGTTTCAAGCAGCAGGTTTCGGATTTTTACCACGGACTCCAGCTGTACATGCTCCATAGCCAGAAACAGCAAAAACAAAGGTACCGTTCCTATTACGCCGTAAGCAATGGCGGTTTCCGAAAAATGAAGGTTTATAAAAGGGTCGATATCCGCAATCCAGCCCAAAACCACCGCGACTAAAACCAGAGCGGACTCAAAATAACAGGCTCTCTTAAAAAAGCCTTCCGGGTTGAACGAGGGTTTATCCATTTGCGTCACTTGCTATAGTAAGGATGAGCCATTCTAATCAAAAATGGTTAAAATAGCTTTTCGATTCATTATCACTATTAGCCCCATGCTTTGTTTTATCTATAAAAGTCTCAAAAAAGAACACCTTTATCTGTATGTCGATAAAAAAGACGATTTTTCGAAGGTGCCGGAAGCGCTTTTCAACAGCTTCGGCAAAATGGAATTTGTGATGGATCTGGAGCTGACGCTGGAGCGCAAGCTGGCGCAGGAAGATGTCGGAAAAGTGATGGACAGCTTGAAGGCGAAAGGCTTTTTTGTGCAGTTGCCGCCGACCAACGTGCCGACGCCGTTAAAACTTCAATAGTCTGAGCTTACAAAGGGCGACTGCCGTCGCCCCATAAATAATCTGCAATTACGCTTTCGGCAGGGTAACGCCCATCTGGCCCTGGTACTTGCCGCCCCTGTCTTTGTATGAGGTTTCGCAAACTTCGTCGCCGCCGAAAAACAGCATTTGCGCCACGCCTTCATTGGCATAGATTTTTGCGGGCAGCGTCGTGGTATTGGAAAACTCCAGCGTCACATGGCCTTCCCATTCGGGTTCCAGCGGCGTGACGTTAACGATAATGCCGCATCTGGCATAGGTTGATTTGCCCAGGCAAATCGTCAGCACGTCGCGGGGAATGCGGAAATATTCAACCGTTCTGGCTAAGGCAAACGAGTTCGGCGGAATAATGCAAATATCGGACTTAACATCGACAAAGCTGTTTGAATCGAAGTCTTTGGGGTCAACGATGGCGGAGTTGATGTTAGTGAAAATCTTGAACTCATCCGAGCAACGGACATCATAACCATAACTGGATGTACCGTAGGAAATGACACGGCCGCGTTCCGAATCCCTGACCTGGCCGCTTTCAAACGGCTCAATCATGCCCTGTTGTTCCGCCATGCGGCGAATCCACTTGTCCGACTTAATGCTCATGGAGTATTACTACCTGGTTGATTTAAAAATTCAAATTTTAACACAGAACTTTCGCTAGGTATTTTGCACGACGATCTTGGGGAATTTTGTGGTGAAATCCTTTGCTCTTAACGCCAGTCTCGCCGCTGTTTTACGCGCTATTTCCTTGTAAATTTGCGCAGGGCGTCCGTCCGGGTCAGCAACCACGGTCGGCCTGCCGCAATCGGCAAATTTGCGGATGTTAATGTCCAGCGGCAACGACCCCAGAAACTCGATCCTGTTTCTCTCGGCCATGGCAAGGCCGCCGCCTTCGCCAAAAATGGCTTCTTCGTGTCCGCAGTTGCTGCAAATATGCATGCTCATGTTCTCAACCAGACCCAGCACCGGCACGTTGACTTTCTCGAACATGCCTAAGCCGCGCTGTGCATCAATCAAGGCAATATCCTGCGGCGTGGTGACGATAATCGCGCCGCTGACCGGAATCTGCTGAGCCAGCGTCAACTGGATATCGCCGGTACCCGGCGGCAAGTCGATAATCAGATAATCCACATCGTTCCAGTTGGTGTCTTTCAGCAGTTGCTGCAAGGCGTTGGTTACCATGGGGCCGCGCCAGATCATGGCCTGATCGGCCTCTATCAGGTAGCCGATGGAAATAGTCTGCACGCCGTAAGCGACCTTGGGCATCATGGTTTTCTTGTCTTCGCTTTCCGGGAAGCCTGAAAGCCCCAGCATCATCGGGATACTGGGGCCGTAAATGTCGGCATCCAGGATGCCGACATTGGCGCCTTCAGCGGCAAGGGCCAGAGCCAGGTTGACCGAAGTCGTCGATTTGCCGACGCCGCCTTTGCCGGATGCCACGGCGATGATGTTCTTGACGTTGGGCAGCGGCTTTAATGCCTGCTGCACGGCATGGGAAACGATGTTCACGCTGACTTCAACGCTGACGCCGCCAATGCCCGCCAGCGATTTCAAATGCGCTTCAACAGCGGCTTTGAGTTCGGGGATATAACTTCTGGCCGGATAGCCCAGTTCCAGCTTGACGCTGACATTGTTGCCGTCGATCGCGATGGCTTTAACCGACTTTGCAGAAACCAGATCGGCTCCGTTGTTGGGGTCGATAAATGTTTGCAGAAGGTTTTCCACATCAGTCTTTTCGATGCTTGCCATGCCATGCTCCATATTTACAAATAAAGGGGAGAGTAAGGCCTGGCCAATAACCAAGCAATGAACTCAAGATATAAACATTTTACAGATTCCACCCATTTAATGCACTTTTTAGATGCTCGATAATCAGTGTCTGCGGTTATTTTATGCCATAATACCCAGTCTATTTTGCCTTCCAACTGCTTGAACTTTTTACACTATGTCAGATAGAAAAATTCTCGTTACCAGCGCCTTGCCCTACGCCAACGGCCCTATCCATTTGGGACATCTGGTTGAATATATCCAAACGGATATCTGGGTGCGCTTTCAGAAACAGCGCGGCAATGAATGTTACTACGTTTGCGCGGATGATACCCACGGCACGCCGATCATGCTCAAGGCGGATAGGGAGGGCATCACGCCGGAACAGCTCATCGCCCAGGTAGGCAAGGAGCATCTCGCCGACTTTACCGAATTCGGCGTAGCTTTCGATAATTATCACAGCACCCATTCCGAAGAAAACAAAATCTTCTCATCGCTGATCTACGAACGCTTGCGCGATGCGGGGCATATCAGCTCACGCAGCATCACCCAGGCCTATGATCCGGTCAAGAACATGTTCCTGCCTGACCGCTTTATCAAAGGCGAATGCCCAAAATGCGGCGCCGCCGATCAATACGGCGACAGCTGCGAAGCCTGCGGCGCGACCTACTCGCCGACTGACCTGAAAAACGCCGTTTCCGCGATTTCAGGCGCAAAACCGGTTGAGAAGGACTCCGTCCACTACTTTTTCGATCTGGCCAATTTTAGCGATATGTTGCGCGACTGGACCAAAGCCGGGCATTTGCAGGCGGAAGTCCGCAACAAACTGGCCGAATGGCTGGATGGCGGCTTGCAGCAGTGGGACATTTCCCGCGATGCGCCTTATTTCGGCTTTGAGATCCCTGATGCGCCCGGCAAGTATTTTTATGTCTGGCTGGATGCACCCATCGGTTACATGGCCAGCTTTAAAAACCTGTGCGATAAGCAAAAGCTCGACTTTAATGATTTCTGGGCTAAAGACTCCGATGCCGAGCTGTACCATTTTATCGGCAAAGACATCATTTACTTCCATGCCTTGTTCTGGCCTGCGATGCTGAGCGGCGCGCATTTTCGGACGCCCAGCGCCGTTTTTGCCCACGGTTTTTTGACCGTGAACGGCGAAAAAATGTCCAAATCACGCGGCACCTTCATCAAGGCCAGAACCTATCTGGATCACCTGAATCCCGAATACCTGCGCTATTATTTCGCCGCCAAGCTCAGCGCCGGCGTTGATGATATCGACTTGAATTTTGACGATTTCAGCCAGCGCGTTAATTCCGATCTGGTCGGCAAAGTGGTCAATATCGCCAGCCGCTGCAGCGGGTTTATCGCCAAGCGCTTTGGCAACAGGCTGTCTGCCAGCTGTTCCGAACCAGCCTTGTTCCGGGAATTCATCGACGCCAACGGGCAGATCGCAGACTTCTATGAAACCCGCGAGTTCGGTAAAGCCATGCGTGAAATCATGGCGCTGGCCGATAAAGCCAACCAGTACATCGACGAGAAAAAGCCCTGGCTGATCGCCAAGGAAGAGGGCAAGGATGAAGAGCTGCACGAAGTCTGCTCCATGGGGCTCAACCTGTTCCGGTTGCTGGCGGCTTTCCTAAAACCGGTTCTTCCCGCTCTTGCCGGCAATGCGGAAAGCTTTTTGAATCTGGACTCGCAAGCCTGGCCGGTTGACGTCAAGCCGCTGCTAAGTCACGCCATCAACGAATTCAAGCCGTTGATGACCCGGGTCGAGGCCGACAAGATTGAAGCCATTGTCGAGGCGTCCAGGGAAAATCTGGAAAAAATTGCCGATGCCCCCAAAGCGAGAAAATTCGAACCGATCGCCGACACCATCGAGTTTGATGATTTCGCCAAACTGGATCTGCGCATTGCCCGCATCATCAAGGCTGACCACGTCGAAGGCGCGGATAAGCTGCTGCAACTGACCGTTGATATCGGCGATGAAACCCGCAACATATTCGCGGGCATCAAATCGGCCTATGCGCCGGAAGACCTGGAAGGGAAACTGACCCTGGTTATCGCCAACCTGGCGCCCCGGAAAATGCGCTTTGGCCTGTCCGAAGGCATGGTGCTGGCGGCGGGCCCGGGCGGCAAGGACATATGGGTTTTAAGCCCTGATGAAGGCGCACAGCCGGGAATGAGAGTCAAATAAAGCAATACTGTGATTGACCAAATAAATGCTTTGCTGCCGCAGACTCAATGCGGGAAATGCGGTTTCAAGGGTTGCCGCCCATACGCCGAGGCCATCGCCTCAGGCACAGCGGACATCAACCAATGTCCTCCGGGCGGTGACGAGGGCATACTCGATCTGGCGAATTTACTAGGCGTAGCTCCCAAACCGCTTAATACCGAATTCGGCCAGCATAAACCTAGAAGCGTCGCGTTTATCATTGAACAAGACTGCATCGGCTGCACCAAATGTATCGCGGCCTGCCCGGTCGATGCCATTTTAGGCGCGGCAAAATTCATGCACACCGTTATCGCTTCGGAATGCACCGGCTGTGAGCTGTGTGTAGCGCCCTGCCCGGTTGACTGCATTATCATGAAAAATCTGCCTGAAGCGGACTTACCTGAAGGACACAGGGCGCAAAAATCCGCGCAGGCAAAGCGTCGCTACGAGGCGCGCTGCTTGCGCAAGGAAAAAGAAGAAGCTGAAAAAGCAGAGCGCGCGAAAAAGAAAAAAGCGGCTTTGCTGAAGTTGAAATCGGCAAGTGGCGGTAATGCTTAACGGCAGTCCGTTTGGGATGCGGATTTGACACAGGTATAAAAGCCCAATCCTGTGTCAAATCCGATGCAGCGTGCGAACACTCCCCATTAAATCCCTCAGGCCAGACTCTTGCTGGCAACTTCATAAACATCCTTGGAAATGTCTGCAGTCGTCATAATCCGTTCCAATTGCGCTTTCATCAGCGCCTGTCTGCTCTCGTCATATCTGCGCCACGACGTTAATGCGCCTGCCATGCGCGATGCGACCTGCGGGTTGATGGTGTTGAGTGCGATGATCTGATCGGCGAGGAATTGATAGCCTTGGCCGTTTGCAGCATGAAAATGCAACGGGTTGGCCTGGCTGAATGCGCCGATTAATGACCTGACGCGGTTTGGATTCTTTAAATCGAACGCAGGATGGTTCATCAACGCCTGCACGGTAGCAAAGGTGTCCGGCATGCTGCTGGATGCTTGCAGCGTAAACCACTTGTCAATCACCAGCGCCTCTGTCCGCCATTGATGATAAAAGTCGGCCAGGCACTGCTGTCTGGCGGGATGCGGATTGTTGACGATAACCGTTAACGCCGCTATCTGGTCTGTCATGTTTTTGGCGCTGCTAAATTGCTGCTGCGACCATTGCTGGATGTCCGGATTTTCCAGTTTGCTTAGATAACCCAGGCAGGTGTTCTTGATGCGTCTGCGGCCTATTGCGCCGGAATCAAACTGTCCTGATTCATCCCGGTGATTATCCAGGTATAAAGCCTGGAACTGCGTTTGCAACTGTTCTGCCAGGGTCAGCGTGACAAATTCGCGGGCGGCATGGATGGCTTCCACATCGACAACCTGCATTTGTTCGGCCAGATAGGTTTCCGATGGCAGGCTTAACAGCAAAGAGAAATACGAGAGATCATCCCACGGCTGTTCCAGCACCTGTTTAAAGGCGTTAACCATGATGGGGTTGACGCGCATGTCCCTGCCGTTTTGAAAATCGGCAATCAGCCCCGCAATGATCTGTCCGGCCAGTTGCTGCCCGGCTTCCCATCGGTTGAAGGTGTCGCTGTCGTGGCTCAATAAAAACGCCAGTTCATCCAGGCTGCGCTCCATCGTCAGTTTAACCGGCGCCGAAAAGCCTCTCAGGATGGAAACGACCGGCTGCTCGGCCAAGCCTTCAAAGATAAAGGCCTGTTCGGACTGGGTGAGCTGCAGTATGACTTCAGTGCAGGTTTGGTTGCCGCCTTGCAGCTTGCAAGGCGCGACGGAGCCGTCTTTGTTAAGCAAGCCTACGGTCACCGGGATATGCAGCGGCTCTTTAACCGCCTGCCCCGGTGTTGGCGGGCAGCTTTGGCTGATGGTTAACGTCAGGGTTTGCGCGATGGGGTCGTGGTGCCGCCGGACGGTTAATGCCGGCGTTCCGGCCTGGGCGTACCAGCGGCGGAACTGGGTCAGGTCAATGCCGTTGGCATCTTCCATCGCGCTGACGAAATCATCGCAAGTCACTGCTTGTCCGTCATGGCGTTCGAAATACAAGTCGCTGCCTTTGCGAAAGCCTTCGGCGCCCAGCAGGGTATGGATCATGCGCACCACTTCCGCGCCTTTCTCATACACGGTCAAGGTGTAAAAGTTGTTGATTTCTATGTAGGCGTCGGGGCGTATCGGATGCGCCAGGGGGCCTGCGTCTTCGGCGAACTGGCGGGTGCGCAGCATGTTGACGTCCTCGATGCGCTTGACGGCCTTGGAGGTGCGGTCGCCGGTAAACTCCTGGTCGCGGAACACCGTGAAGCCTTCTTTCAGGCTGAGCTGGAACCAGTCCCGGCAGGTGATGCGGTTGCCGGTCCAGTTATGGAAATATTCATGGCCGATGACGCCTTCAATATGCTCGTAATCGGAGTCGGTCGCGGTATCGGGCCGCGCCAGCACAAACTTGGTATTGAATACGTTAAGCCCCTTGTTTTCCATGGCGCCCATGTTGAAGTGGCCTACCGCGACGATCATGTATAAATCCAGATCGTATTCGCGGCCGTAAGCCTGTTCATCCCAGCGCATGGCGTTTTTTAAGGATTGCATGGCATGGCCGCATTTATCCATGTCGTGTTTTTCGACAAAGATTTGCAGGCTGATGTTGCGGCCGGATTGCGTGGTAAAGCGATCCTCTAAGCATTCGAGCTGACCTGCGACCAGCGCGAACAAATAGCACGGCTTTTTAAAGGGGTCTTCCCAGGTCACCCAGTGGCGGTTATCCGGCAACTCCCCTTGAGCGACTTTGTTGCCGTTAGACAATAGAACCGGGTAGCGGTCTTTATCGCCGGTCAGGGTTGTGGTGAACAGCGTCATCACATCGGGACGATCCAGAAAATAGGTGATTTTCCGAAACCCTTCCGCCTCGCACTGGGTGCAGAGCATGCCGTTGGACAGGTACAGCCCTTCCAGGGCGGTGTTGGCTTTCGGGTTGATTTTGTTTTCGATGGTCAGCACAAAACGCTGCTGCTGCGGGACGTCATGAATGATTAATGCATCCTGGGTTTGCAGATAGCGGTCGTTGTTTAAGTCGTTGCCGTCATCCAAGGCAACCCGGATCAGTTTCAGGTTTTCCCCCGACAAGGTCAGCGAGGTGTCGCGAGACTGACTGGCAGGGTTGCGGCTCAGGGTGAGCTGTGAAGAAACCAGGGTGTTTTCATCATCAAGGCTAAAATTCAAGGCGACGCTGTGTATGAGGTATTCCGGTACGGTGTAGTCTTTTAGATGAATGGTTTGTGGATTTGCGTCGCGCATTATTTATACCTGCTGTCGTGGCCGGAAGCTCTGATGTTTTTGGCTGCGAAAATAGTGATGAGTAACCAGGCGGTTAAGAAACTGACGCCGCCGATGGGAGTGATCATGCCTAACCAGTTAAGACTAAGCAGAACGAGTAAATACAAGCTGCCGGAAAACAGCACTATGCCGGCGAACATCAGCCAGCCGGCCCAATGCACTAATTTTGAGTCGGATGCTTGCTGGGGTATGAGAGCAATACCGATTAGCCCCAGCGCGTGCCACATTTGATAGGTCACGCCGGTTTGATAGATCGTCAGCATCTCTGGGCTGATGACGGCTTTTAAGCCATGAGCGCCGAACGCGCCCATGCCGACGCCGATCAGTGCGCTTAACGCGCCGAGCAGTAAAAAAACTGGTTTCATTTATTTTTCCATCAGTCTGGGCATGAGCTGCACCAGATTACAGGGCCGGGTGCTGTGATCGAGTTGCTCCTTGATCAGGGCGTCCCAGGCGGTGCGGCAGGCTCCCGATGAGCCGGGCAAACAGAATATATAGGTCGCATTGGCGACGCCGGCAACCGCTCTGGACTGGATGGTTGAGGTTTTAATATCCTGATAGGAAAGCATTCTGAAGATTTCGCCGAAACCGTCCAGCATCTTGTCCAATAACGGTTCAACGGCCTCGGGCGTGCCGTCCCTGCCGGTCACGCCGGTGCCGCCTGTGGTGATTACAACGTTAACATCATCCGCGGCAATCCAGTTTGAGACAGCCGCCCTGATTTGATAAATATCATCAGGCACTATTTTTTTCTCGATGACGTGGTGTCCCGCATCGGTTGCACGGTCCGCCAGCGTTTTGCCGGATACGTCGTCGGCGTCGGTACGGCTGTCGGAAACAGTCAGTATGGCGATGTTTAAAGGAATGAATTGTTTTTCTGTGTTCATTGTCTCTTTAATGTGCAGGGGCGGCCGGCTGGCCGCCCTCATAAATAGGGTTTCATTTTAACACAACAAAGAACCCTTCCTGCCCCCGCTGGATATTAATCAGCAATGCGCCGTTCGGATCGACCACCTGTTTTAATTCCTCAAGAGTGCGAACGCGATAGCGGTTTGCTGACAGGATAACATCTCCGGGGCGCAAGCCTGCTTGCCAGGCATGGGAGGATGCGTCGATTTTTTCAAGTAAAATGCCTTCGACTTGATTTTTTTGCGTTGGAGTTAGCAGCGCGCCTTGCAATGAGGGATGCAGTTTGTCGCCCGCCAGTTGCGGTTGCTCCGGCTTGGCGATGGTTGCGGTAACCTGTCTTTTTTCGTTGTTGCGGAAGTATTCCAGTTCAACATTGTCGCCAATTTGCATCAGGCCGACGACGTTGCGGATGTCGTGGCTGTTTTTAATGGGGCGGCCGTTCGCCGCAACAATAATATCGCCCGGTTCCAAGCCTGCTTTTGCAGCCGGGGAGTTGCTTTCAATCCGGCTGATGGCGGCGCCGTATTTGTTTTTCAGGTTAAAAGCCTTGACCAGTTCAGGCGTCAGATCCTGTGTGGCAACTCCTAGCAAGCCGCGGCGAACCTCGCCGTGTTTGACCAGTGATTCCTTGATGGTCATGATCATATTCGACGGAATCGCAAAACCGATGCCTACGTTGCCGCCCGTGGGTGCAAGAATCGCAGTATTGATGCCTACTAGCTCGCCGCGAAGATTAACCAGCGCGCCGCCTGAATTGCCCGGGTTGATTGAGGCGTCGGTCTGGATAAAGTCTTCGTATCCCTCTATGCCCAATCCAGTACGCCCCAAAGCGCTGACAATTCCTGATGTCACAGTTTGGCCCAGGCCAAACGGGTTGCCGATGGCAACGACGAAATCGCCGACTTTCATCTGGCTTGAGTCGGCAATCGGTAGCTTGGTTAAGTTATCAGCAGGAATCTGAATAATGGCGACATCCGCCTCAGGGTCGGTGCCGATCAATTCAGCAGCGAGCTGGCGGCCGTCATTCAAGGTCACCATGATTTTGTCGGCCTTATCGATGACGTGGTTATTGGTCAGCACGAGGCCTTGGCTGCTGTCGATGATGACGCCGGAGCCCAGGCTGTTTTTTTGCTGTTGGCGGGGACGGTTGGGCACATTAAAAAACTGGCGAAAATAGGGGTCCTGCATCAAAGGATTTTCGCTGACCTGAATATTGGTTGATGTGGAAATATTCACAACCGCCGGCATGCTGCGTTCAAGCATGGGAGCCAATGATGGCAAAGGCTGCCCTTCTACAGAGACAGGCAAACCTGCGGCGTGCGAGATTGAGGCCATGCAGAAGTAAACCGGTAAAAGAGTTATCAATAACAGCTGTTTTGCTAATTTAATGTTCATCATGGTTTTCCAGTGATTGTTAAGCGTGCATGATAGGCAATATATGTTTAAAAATGTTTAATACAAGGTGTGTGTTAAAGTAAGCGCCTTTTTAAACGATCGATAAATAATGATCTATTATTTAACGGTTATCAAAGATGGGCTGATTATTCGTAATACCCGGAAAAATTGATGCAGTCGCGAACGGGGAAGTGCGTTTTTGTGGCTGGATGACGATATTGTTAATAAGCCACTTCCACTTGATTTATAAGAGGACAACAGTTACA
Organism: Methylobacter sp.; assembly: GCA_041660285.1. GTDB lineage: Bacteria > Pseudomonadota > Gammaproteobacteria > Methylococcales > Methylomonadaceae > Methylobacter_A. Next base: position 29,726 of record JBAZWN010000025.1, on the reverse strand, counting down.
TGATGGTCATTGAAGAGACTGAAAACGATCCGGATGACTGGATGACGGCGTTATTAAGGTCGCCTATTTTTCAACGCCTTCCCCCCGCCAACTTGCAAAAAATCCTGATAGGTTTGGAAGAAGTCCGTTTTAATAAGGGCGAAACCATTCTCGAGCAAGGCAGCGCCGGTGATTATTATTATCTGATAAAAAACGGGCAGTGCCTGTTAACGCGTAAGCCATCGCCAAACGCAAAAGACATTAAATTGGCCCAGCTGGCAAGCGGCGATACTTTCGGGGAGGATTCGTTGATTTCCGGTGCGCCTAGAAATGTAACAGTTACGGCGCTGACAGATATTGTTTTATTGCGGCTGGATAAAAAGCAATTTATTTCTTTAATAAAAGAGCCCTCTTTAAGGTTTGTTAGTTATGCACAGATGCAAGAGGCGGTGAAGCAAGGTGCTGTTTTGCTGGATGTTGGCTCGCAAGACGAATACGCAAAACGCCATCTTGACGGCAGTATCAATATGCCTTTCTTCTCGTTACGGATGCAGCTTAAAACATTAAGCCGCGACAAGCCTGTCATTGTTGTTTGTGCTGATGGCAAAGTCAGTGAGGCGGCCGCATTTTTATTGCTAAGGCATAGAATTGACGCAATAATTCTGAAGGGAGGGATGAAGGATGTTTTGCCTGAAACTGCGCTTGAGGCGGAACCGGAAAATGAAGCCGCTATTTTTCATATAGACGATGGGTTTGAGACGCTTGCCGGTAATCAGGAAAATGTGTCGGAACAATCTGTTGCTAAGTCGGCTAGCAGTTTGGAGGATCAAATAAGATTGCTTAAATCGGAAAATGAAGAACTCAAAAGGATGAACAGTCAGCTCAATGACAAGTGCGCGCAGCTTGAAGCCGATAAAGAGCATGCCGAGAAGCAGCGCAAGATACTGCATAACCAGGTGGAAAAGCTAACCCAGGTATTGGATGGTCTTGAGAGAGATAGAGGATTGCAGTAAGCCAGCAAAACCACAGCTGGATTCAGCTGTGGTCAGTCAGGCAACTTTAAAAGAAGTTATTAAAATAACTATTTGATTTTGGCTTCTTTATAAATAACGTGTTTACGAACAACAGGATCAAATTTCTTGATCTCCATTTTTTCAGGCATTGTCCGCTTGTTTTTTGTTGTGGTGTAGAAGTGCCCGGTGCCTTCAGTAGAAATCAATTTAATTTTATCGCGCATTTTTCTATCCTCTTAAACGTTTTCGCCAGATTTACGCAAATCTGCAAGAACGGCGTCAATGCCTCTCTTGTCGATGATACGCATGCCTTTAGTGGAAATTCTGAGGCGAACCCAGCGGTTTTCGCTCTCTACCCAGAACCGGTGGTGTTGCAGGTTTGGACAAAAGCGTCTTCTTGTTTTGTTGTTAGCGTGTGAAACATTATTACCTGTAACTGGGCGTTTGCCTGTTACTTGACATACTCTGGACATGATTAACCTCTAATATGTGCCTAAATTCAAAAGTTAGCCGAGCTTTATACCAAAAAATCTTTTCAAGGTAAACAACAATCTATAAAATGGATAAGATAAAAGATACAAGGCGAAAGGTTCAAGGTACAATTTTTTACCTTGAACCTTGAACCTTGAACCTTGAACCTTGAACCTTGAACCTTGAACCTTGAACCTTGAACCTTGAACCTAAAATAATTATGCCTATTAAACTCGGCATGGTCATGGACTCCATTGATCATATCAACATAAAAAAAGACACCAGTTTTGCGATGCTGCTTGAAGCCCAAGCCAGAGGTTGGGAGCTGCATTATATGGAGCTCAATGATTTGTTTCTAAGAAACGGCAAAGCCTATGCCAGAACGCGAATAATCAAAGTTCAGCGGGATGAGAAAAAATGGCACGAGTTTATTGCAGAAGAGGACATACCGCTGGAACAACTGGATGTTATTTTGATGCGCAAGGACCCGCCTTTTGACCAGGAATACATTTACGCAACTTACTTGCTGGAACGCGCGGAAAGTATGGGTGTGTATGTTATAAACAAGCCGCAGTCGTTGCGGGATGCCAATGAGAAGCTGTTTACCGCATGGTTTCCACAGTGTTGCGCAGAAACGCTGGTTGCCAGAGAACCTGCCAGAATCAGGGACTTTTTGCTGGAGCAGGGCGAAATAATCCTAAAGCCTTTGGACGGCATGGGCGGTACCTCTATTTTCCATTTGCGCCAGGGCGATCCCAATCTCAGCGTGATTCTGGAAACCATGACACAGTACAATAGCCGGTATGTTATGGCGCAAAAATACCTGCCGCAAATTGTAGACGGCGATAAGCGTATCTTGCTGGTTAATGGCGAAGTCATACCCTATGCTCTGGCGCGCATTCCTGCTCAGGGTGAAACCCGCGGCAATTTGGCAGCGGGCGGACGGGCCGAAGGCCGGCCATTAACCGATCGTGATCGCTGGATTGCCGAACAGGTAGGGCCTACATTGAGGGAAAAAGGCCTGATTTTTGTCGGAATTGACGTAATAGGCGATACACTGACCGAAATTAATGTGACCAGCCCTACTTGTGTCCAGGAGCTGGATCGCCAATTTGGGCTTAATATTAGCGGCCAATTAATGGATCATATTGAAAACACTCTTCAATAATATGGCAAATCGGGCAATGTTTGACCGGTCGGTGTTTCTGTCGAATAACGATACATTATTGATAGCCTTGTTTGCAGCGGCCATTGTTCATATCGTCATCGTATTGGGTATGAATTTCACCGCGCCGCAACCGGAGGAAGTCAGCAGATCCATTGATATTACCCTGGTTAATACGCCCGCAAAAAAATCGCCTAAAAAAGCCCAGTTTCTGGCCCAGGAAAACCAGATAGGCGCGGGTGAAACGAACAAGAAGCCGGAACCTCCGCCGCAACAACTCTCCAGTCAGGGAAATAGCCAGGTAAAGGAGGTCAAAAAGAGCGCGCCGGAAGAAAGCAAGCCAAAAGCCGCACAAAAAATGATCACCCAGCAAAAGGCTGAAAAGAAGGTGGTCACGGCAAGCAAACCGGATACTGCACATCATGCCGAAAAGCGTCCGCAACTGTCGGCTGAGACATTGCAGCAACAAATTACGCAATTGGGTACAGACATCCGGCTTAGCCAGCAAAGTTCCGAGCAGACCAAGATAAAATTTGTTGATTCGGTGAGCGCGCATAAATATGTTGCCGCACAGTACATGAAGGATTGGGAGGGTAAAGTGGAGCGAACGGGTAATCTTAATTACCCGGAAGTGGCGGCCAAGAAAAACTTCTCCGGCACGTTGACCATGGATGTCGGGATTAAGGCGGATGGCAGTATTTACAGTATTCGCATAAACCGGTCTTCGGGAAATCCTGCGCTGGATGAGGCGGCTATAAGAATTGTCCGCATGAGCGCGCCATTTGCCCCCTTGCCTCTGGAATTACGTAAAGAGCTTGATGTCCTGGTAATAACGAGGGTCTGGAAGTTTTCTGACGAGTCTGGGATGACTTCGCGATAAATATTTGCAGAGACCATCATAACCTTCGATACTAAGCGCATGAACGGAACTACTTACTTAAATAACCAGTTTATTATCGCGATGCCCAGCCTGGCGGATCCTAATTTTGCCCATACGGTGACCTATTTGTGTCAGCACAGTGAAGACGGCGCATTAGGCATCGTCATTAACAGGTCAACGGACATGAAGCTGGACGAAGTTTTTAAACAAATGGATATAAAAGTCACTTCCCTTGCTGCGGCCGAAGCCACGGTTTTTGCGGGAGGGCCGGTGCAACAGGAGCGCGGCTTTGTGATACACACTTCCGGCGGAGACTGGAATGCGACGATGGCTGTTTCAGAGACGATTTCCCTGACGACTTCCCGTGATGTGCTTGAGGCTATTGCTGCAGGCGTTGGCCCCGAACAATATCTGGTGGCTTTAGGCTATGCCGGCTGGGCGGAAGGGCAATTGGAAAAAGAAATCATGGATAATGCCTGGCTCAATACGCCTTCTGGCAAGCAGATTTTATTTGATATGCCGGTCGACTTGCGCTGGAGTGCGGCAGCCGATCAAATTGGCATTGACATCAATCAGTTAACCGCACCGGCAGGGCATGGCTAAGCAAGACCCGTTATTAGCCAAAGCCAATACCGACACCTATTTGGGTTTTGATTTCGGCACTAAAAAAATAGGCGCAGCCGTCGGCCAGACGACCACTGCCACAACAAGCCCGCTGCAAACTATCCGCTCTATCAATCAAAACCCCGATTGGGAAACAATTAGCAAGCTGATACAAGAGTGGCGGCCTGCGGGTTTAGTGGTCGGTATTTCAAAACAGCACGATGGTTCGGACAATCTGGTGACGCCGCGTATGCTAAAATTCTGCCGACAGCTGGAAGGCCGTTATCAACTGCCTGTTTATCAACAGGATGAAACCTTGTCGACATTCGAAGCTAAACAAATGTTGTTTGATGAAGTCAGTGTCAGTGCCACCAAGCTCTGGGAAGTGCAGGATCAACTCGCCGCCCAGCTTATCTTGCAAACCTGGCTAAATGACCATGCAAAAAAGGATCGTTAAGTGTTAAAAATAGACGACTTACTGAACAAGCTGGAAGCCGAGCTAAAGCGCATCATCGCTGAAAGGCGACTGGTTAATCCGCTGATGATAGGCATCCGTACCGGCGGCGTTTGGATTGCCGAGCAAATGCACCGGCGATTGAAGATCAGCGAACCTCTGGGGTTGCTGGATATTTCATTTTACCGCGATGATTTTTCGCAAATCGGCGTCAATCCCAATGTCAAACCCAGCCAGTTGCCGATGAACATCGAAGGCCGCGACATTATCCTGATCGATGATGTTTTTTATACCGGAAGAACGATACGCGCGGCAATGAATGAAATTTTTGACTATGGCCGGCCTAATCAGATAGTTCTCGCGGTGTTGATAGAGAGGGACGGCAGGGAGATTCCGCTCAATCCCGATTGTGCCGGCGCCCGTATCACCTTAAATGCGGATCAGCGCATCAAGTTGACAGGTCCTGAGCCGCTAACCATTCATATACAAACCATCGATGCCGCAGCATAAGCCATGAGTGATAACCTGCAATTAAATTCGGAAGGCAAGCTTAAACACTTTCTGACCATTGAAGGCCTGAGCAAGAATTTGTTGACGGAAATTCTCGACACTGCCGAGTCTTTTGCAGGCATGTCCGAACAGCAGGTTAAAAAATTTCCGCTGCTCCGCGGCAAAACCATCGTCAATCTTTTCTTTGAAAACAGCACCCGCACGAGAACAACTTTTGAGCTCGCCGCCACGCGCCTGTCCGCTGACGTGTTAAGCATGAGCATTTCAACCTCGTCAACGTCAAAAGGCGAAAGCCTGCTCGACACCATACGCAATCTGGAAGCCATGTTTGTCGACATGTTCGTTGTGCGTCACGCAATCAGCGGTGCGGCGCACTTTATCGCCCGGCATACCGCCCCTCATATCAGCGTTATCAATGCCGGTGACGGCCAGCATGCCCACCCGACGCAGGCCATGCTGGACATGTTTACCATACGCCAGATCAAGCAGGATTTTTCCAATTTGCGGGTAGCCATTATTGGCGATATTTTGCACTCCAGAGTGGCGCGTTCTGAGATTCAGGCTTTAAACACCTTGGGTGCAGCGGAAGTCAGGGTGATTGCGCCCAAGACCTTGTTGCCCGCGCATGTGGAAAGCTTAGGGGTCAGCGTTTCGCATAATCTGACCGAAGGGCTTAAGGACATTGATGTCATCATCATGCTGCGCCTGCAGAAAGAGCGCATGAGTTCAGCGCTGCTGCCCAGTGAAAGCGAATATTTCAAATGTTTCGGCCTCACCGAAGATAAGCTCAAAATCGCCAAGCCCGATGCCATCGTCATGCATCCGGGACCGATTAACCGGGGCGTGGAGATCGATTCAAAAGTGGCTGACGGACCGCAGTCGGTCATACTCAAACAGGTCAGCAATGGCGTAGCTGTGCGTATGGCGATCATGTCGATGGCAATGCAGGCCGCACCTGCTCCCGGCAGGTCTGGCGGCATACACGCCATCCCTGGCGATAAAGGAGTAGTGTGATGAGCCGGATACAAATCGACCACGGAAGAATCATTGATCCGGCCAATAAGGTAGACCGCATCGGTTCTGTTTATATCGCCGACGGCAAAATTGCGTCCGTGACCAACGAGCCCGCCGGGTTTCAACCGGATATCGTCATCAATGCCGGCAATCAAATCGTTTGTCCGGGCTTTATCGATTTAAGTACCCGTTTGCGGGATATGGGGCATAGCCGCAAAGCGACATTTAAAAGTGAAGTTATCGCCGCCGCCAGTGCAGGCGTTACTACTATGTGCCTGCAACCGGATACGGTTCCGGTCATCGATACGCCTGCTGTCGCCGAACTGATCAAGGAGTTGGCGGAAAAAGCCGGATATGACCAAATCTATCCTGTCGCGGCGCTCACCCAGAAACTGGAAGGCACAGAATTAAGCTCCATGCTGTCGCTTAAACAGGCCGGTTGTATTGCCGTCGGCAATGCCAACCAGCCGGTAAGAAACCTGCTGATATTAAGGCGGGCGATGGAATATGCGGCCAGCCATGATTTGCTGTTAATGTTCCGGCCTAATGACTATTGGCTGGGCAACAATGGTTGCGCCCATGAAGGCGCGGTTGCGACACGCTACGGCTTGCCCAGCATCCCCGAGGCCGCAGAAACCATAGCCTTGGCCCAATGTCTGGAACTGGCCGAGCTGACCGGCTGCCGCGTGCATTTTGGCCAGTTAAGCTGCAAGCGCTCGGTTATCAAGATACATCAGGCAAAAAAATATGGCTTGAATGTCAGTGCGGATGTCGCCATCCATCAACTGCATCTGACGGAAAATGACATGGCCCCGTTCGACAGTGTCTACCATGTATTGCCGCCATTGCGCACCGAAGCGGATAAGGAGTATCTGAGACAAGGCTTGGCCAGCGGCACGCTTAACAGCATCTGTTCCGACCATCAGCCGCATGATATTGACGCCAAGCTGGGCGCGTTTCCAGAGACGGAACCGGGGATTTCATCGCTGGAAACCCTGTTGCCGCTAACGCTCAAGCTGGTAGCGCAACAGGTCATAACGCTGGAACAGGGCATCGCGGCACTGAGCGCAAATCCTGCCCAAATCCTGCGTTTAAAAAGCGGCGCTTTAACGCCGGGTTTTTCAGCCGATGTGTGTGTGTTTGATCCGGAACTGGAATGGCAGGTCAACTCGGAAAACTGGAAAAGCCAGGGCGCTAATACGCCGTTCTGGGGGCAAACCCTGAAAGGCCGGGTTACCCATACCTTGCAGGCAGGCAGAATCATTTACGGTCCGGGAAAAATCTGAGCTTGGTTCCAGGCTGTCGTTGCCGCACCGCCTTTCTTCTGCGCTAAGTTGAAATACGAGGTCGCGCATAAGCCGTTGTTCCTTGTACAATGTCATTGCTATCGTGAATAGCCATTTACCTATCCAGTTTCTTATCCCAGGAAAAATAATGAAAAAAATAAAACTATTACTGGCGTTGCCATTGTTGTTTGGCTTGTCAGGCGCGGCGGTATTTGCCGATACTCTGAAATCTGACAAAGACGTCGCCGGCAGCTGGTTTCTGGAATATACAAAAAAATCAGAAGACGCCGCAGAAAAGAAGCCTATGGGTATTACCTGGGTGTTCAAAGACGGGCAATTGATCCAAAAAGATATTCCTCAGGTTAGAGGCAATCCTTACGATGCCCCTGCGGTGCCTTATGTTGTTGAAGGCGATGCTTTAAAAGTTGGTGTATTGGGTAGGGCGGGTAAATTTGATAATTACTCGGTAGTGGAGAAAACCGATACTACGATGACGCTTAAAGACACTAACTATGGCAGTTATATGTATTTTAAGAAAAAATAAGTCAATCAGCGGAACGCCCTTTGCGGGGTGTTCCGCCCTGCAAAGTTAATGCGCCTTGTAGTGAGTAATACTGTTGAACCTAGGTAGTCACTCATTAACAGCACTGATTCCAACTATGGAAAACAACTACTTTGATCCGGTACGAACGGAGTTGCGCAAAGGCGTAAACCTGATTGAGGCCAGCGCCGGAACCGGAAAGACCTATGCCATCGCAATGCTGGTTATGCGTTTTGTGGTTGAGCAGGATATAGCAATTGAAAAATTGCTGGTGGTCACTTTTACCAAGGCGGCAACCGAAGAACTCAAGGATCGTGTGCGCTCCAGGTTAGCCGAAGCCAGACGGGCTTTGGCTGGGCGCACAGACAACATCGACAGCAATGTGCTCGACTGGCTGGAAAATCTCAACATAGAGCCTGAGTTGGCTAAGCAGCGGCTGGACCTCGCGCTGCTGGATATTGATCAGGCGGGAATTTTTACCATCCACGGCTTTTGCCAGCGCGTGCTGCGGGAACATGCGCTGGAAAGCGGGCAATTGTTTGACGCCGAACTGACCGGCGATCTTGCGGTCATCAAACAGGCTTGCGCGGACGATTTCTGGCGCAAGCAGGTTTATAACCGTTCGGCCTGGGAAGTCGCGGCATTGACTGCGGACTACAAAACCCCAGATGCCCTGCTTGCCAGCGTCGATTTTATTGCCGCGCATGACAGCGTTTATCCAGATGGACAGAATCTGGATACGCTATTAGCCGAGCTGCGACGGCTGGCAGAACTGGCGAAAGACAAACTGGACGGTTGCGCAAACTCTTTGCGCGACAGCTTCGCCGACGAAAAATTCAAGGGCAGTTATGCCGAGACTTTTGAGCTGCATTGTGCGGCGCTAAAAGACTGGCTGCATGGCGCTGCCACACAAATCCCCAGCAGCGATGCTTTTTCGTTATTGACCGGAACCGGGCTGATGGAAGCCTTGCATGGCGGCAAATTCAGAGCTAATAAAACCCAGACCGGCGATGAGCGCAAGGCTGAATATTTGGCCGAATTGGCGATAGATACTTCCGCTTTCGATGCGCTGGCTTCGGCGTTTAAGCAAATCACGCTGGCATTTCGCAGAACCCTGCTGGACACCTTGCGCGAGGATTTGGATAAGCGCCTGCAACAACTCAACGTGCTGTCGTTTGATGACCTGATCACCCGTCTGGCTGATGCATTGCAGAGCGACAAAGGCGCGTTGCTGGCTGCTGAGTTGCAGCAGCATTTTGAAGCCGCGTTGATCGACGAGTTTCAGGATACCGATGACAGCCAGTGGCTGATCTTTTCCCGCGCTTTTGCGGTTCCCAATCATTATTTATACCTGATTGGCGATCCCAAACAGGCGATCTACAAATTCCGCGGCGCGGATATTTATTCGTATCTGGACGCGCAAAAACAGGCCGATCACCAATTTACGCTGGGGAAAAACTGGCGTTCTCACCCGTACTTAGTTAATGCGGTGAATGCGTTGTTTCAACGGGATCAGGCGTTTTTGCTGGAGGATCTGGCGTTTAAAAGCGTCAATCCGGCCAAGTCCGCTGATGACGGCGAGTTGCATCAGGCAGGGCAGCCGCTCGCCCCTATGGTGCTATGGCAATTGCCGGAAAGCGGCAGCAAAACAGGATACTGGACGGCGGGCAAGGCGGCGGAAGAAATCAGGTGCGCCGTCGTCAATGAGGTCGTCGATTTGCTGACCAATGACTACAGCCTGCAACCCGCTGACAGAGCCTTGCAGCCCAAAGACATCGCCATACTGGTAAGGACCAATACGCAGGCCGGAGACTACCAGGCCGCATTGCATGCGGCGGGCGTGCCTTCTGTGCTGAACAGCACGGAGTCGGTTTTTGCCTCGCAGGAGGCGGCTGATCTACACGCCCTGTTACAGGCTGTGGCGCACCCCGGAGATATGGCGCTGCTCAAGCAGGCATTGACGCTGGACTGGTTTGATCTGGATGGGCAGGCGCTCTACCAGCTTGTCAATAACGAGACGGCGTTGGACGCCTGGATGTCACGGTTTCTTGGCTATTATCAGGACTGGCAGCAAACAGGCATGATGGCGATGATGCAGCACCTGCTGGCGCAGGAAAGAATCAGGCCGCATTTGTCAAAAACAGCGATGGCGGAGCGGCAGCTCACCAATCTGCATCATCTCGTCGAGCTGGTGCAGCAAGCCGCTGTCGATGAGCATCTGGGCATCAATAAAACGCTGGACTGGCTGCGAACCGCCATCGCCAAGGCAAGCAGTGCGGAAGACCAGCAGCTGCGCCTTGAAAGCGACGATGATGCGGTTAAAATTGTCACCATGCACCGCTCCAAGGGGCTGGAGTATTCAGTTGTATTTTGCCCTTATCTCTGGCAGCGAAGTGACCGTTTAAACAGCGAAAAACTGTTACTCAAGTGCCATGAACATGACCGGATGATCGTGGATTTAGGCTCGGAAGATTTTGAACGCCGCCGCGAACAGGCATTAAAGGAAGAGCTGGCGGAAGATTTGCGGGTGTTTTATGTGGCGGTCACCCGGGCCAAGTATCGCTGTTATATTGCCTGGGCCGATGTGTGCTCTGAAAATACGGCAAATGACTCGGCCATGGCCTGGTTGCTCGAATTTGACGGCGTGGATTTCTCCGGGCAACAGGCAAGGCTGCAAGCCTTTCAAAAAGAAGCTGAAAACGTATTTGAATACCGGTTGCTGGACGTGCCGGGCGAAATAGCTGGCAGTTATCAAAAATCAGTTACACAAGCCGGATTTCTGGCAAGAAAACGCCAAAGATCGCTGTATACCAGCTGGCAAATGAGCAGCTACACGGCATTGTCGGCCTTGAGCCTGCACGATGCGCCGGAGCTGCCCGAAGACAAGGCGGGGGAGCGGCAGGCCGGGCCGGAAAAGTCGAAAACAGAGCTGCCACGGGGCGCGCATACTGGCAATGTCGTGCATGAGTTGCTGGAAAATAACGCATTCACAGTTTTTTTTCAACGAAAGGACATTTCGGCACAGCGGGATAAAGCCTGCCAGCGCTATGGTTTGAAGCTGGAGCGGCCGGAAATGCTCGATGAGCTGTTGCAGGCTGTCGTCGCAACGCCCCTGTCAGACAAGGATCCGGCATTTTGCCTGATGAACCTTCCGGAAAAATGTTGTTTAAAGGAAATGCCGTTTTATTTGTCCATGCAGGCCATGGATGCCGGTCAAATCAACCGGATTTTGCAGGACATCCCCGCTTTCCAGGTGCTGACCGCCAAGCAGATGTGCGGCTATCTCACCGGGTTTATAGACCTCATCTGTGAATATGATGGCCGCTATTATGTGATGGACTATAAGACCAACGGTTTGCCGGATTACGAGCAGGAAACCTTGACCCATGCCATGCGCGAGCATAACTACGGGCTGCAATACTGGATTTATACCGTGGTGCTGCATCGCTATCTGCAGGCACGCCTGCCGGATTACGACTATGAAGCGCATTTCGGCGGCGTGCGTTATCTGTTCGTGCGCGGCATGCAGCCGGAGTTGGCCCTGAGCGGGGTTTATCAGGACAGGCCCGACTTGGCGCGGGTCGAAGCCTTGGCTGCATTGTTTGGAGGTGGCCGGTGCTAGACGACACAGGAGCACAAACCGAAGATAGACCGGTCAGCCGGCTGGATGCCGCTTTCGCCCGTTTTCTGAGTCGGCAGGCAACATTGGATGTCGCGCAAAAACAGGTATTTGAAAACATCGTGATGGCTATGTCGTATGAGCAAAACCAGGGACACAGCTGTATCCAGATAGACGAGAAAGCCCGGGCATTGGTGCTCGCCTCCGGGCTGGCTGCTTTAGCCGGACAATCGGAGGGCAAGTTGCCCTTGGTTGTCGAGCGGGATCGCTTGTATCTGCACCGTTATTGGTTTTATGAAAACCGTCTGGCGATGCAGATTAAGGCGATGGCCAAGGTAAGTCATTCGCTTGAAAACCTCGATGCCGTGTTGGAGCGTTATTTTGAGCCTGTTGTCGGTGAAACCGATGACCAGCGCGAGGCCGCGGAAATGGCGGTCAAAAAGTCATTCAGCATCATTACCGGCGGTCCGGGGACCGGCAAGACCACGACGGTGGTCAGGATTCTGGCGGTGCTGCAGGAATTGGCAGATGAGCCGCTGCATATCGCCTTGGCGGCCCCGACCGGAAAAGCGGCGATGCGCCTTCAGGAATCCATCGGTTTTAACAAGGCTGGGCTGCCGTGTTCGGAAGCGGTAAAAAAGCACATTCCTGAAACCGTAACAACCTTGCACCGCTTACTAGGCGCAAAGCCGCCATCTCCGTATTTCCGGCATAACGCGGATAAGCCTTTGGTTCATGATCTGGTTGTGGTTGATGAGGCGTCGATGGTTGATCTGGCATTGATGAGCAAATTGCTTGATGCCTTGAAGCCTGGGGCGCGGCTTATTTTGCTGGGCGACAAGGATCAATTGGCCTCAGTTGAATCCGGCGCCGTGCTGGCCGATCTAACCGCGGCATTGCCGGAACATACGTTTGAGCTGAAGAAATCGCACCGGTTCAATGAAAATATAAAGAAACTGGCGGAGGCGGTTAATCTTCAGCAGGATGAAGTCGCCTGGCAGGTCTTGCAAGGCGATGACGGAAATGCTGCGATGCTGGATCATAATCTGGTTGATTATGTGGCAGGGCAGCAGGCCGAGTATTTGCGGCTGATTAAGGCCGGAGCCGGGTTTGATGAGGTTTGCCGCGCCTTCAGCCGCTTTCAGGTGCTGTGTTCCAACCGGCAGGGGAAAAACGGCGTTGCCGACATTAATGGCCGGGTTGAGCAAAAGCTGGTCGAGCAGAATCTGGTCAGCTTGTCCGGGTTGTGGTATTCAGGGCGTCCGGTCATGGTCACTCAAAATAATGCAAGCATGCATCTTTATAACGGCGATATCGGGCTTTGCATGCCGGATAAGGATCAAGGCGGAAAGTTAATGGTGTTTTTTCAGCGCGCCGATGGCAGTGTAAAGAAATATTTGCCTGCCCGCGTGCCGCATTGCGAAACGGTTTTTGCGATGACCATACATAAAAGCCAGGGCTCTGAATTTGAGGAAGTGTTGATTGTTCTTCCCGACGCAGTCAACCCGGTGCTGACAAAGGAATTGCTGTACACGGCGATTACCCGTGCAAAGAAAACGATCAGGCTGGTTGCCGATGAGGCGGTTTTCGCCGCGACAGTCAGGCAAAAAGTCGAAAGAATCTCCGGGCTGGTCGATAAATTTAAAAACTGAAATATAATCGACGGATCTTCTTGGTGAATTGGAATTGATATGCAGCAAACAGTAAAGGCAAAACACGAGTTTCGTTTGTATGAGCTCAAAAAGGCGGTAACCGAATTTCTTGAATTCACTGAAAATTTAACGTTGCTTCAGGCGGTCAATGATAAAGCTCAGGAGATAGGGCAGGCTGTTGATGTGTTGCAAGCGGTGTTGAAGCAGGATTTGTCGGCAGATGAGCTTGTTTCGGCCATGAATGCTACGGAGGCGGCCACTTTGCTTGAGGAGATTGTTGATGCCGACGCGGTCAGTGAGCTGGAAAGCTATGTGTTGTCGGCCTCAGCAGATATGGATGATGCCGCGGTAACGCAGTTTCTGGCTGAAGTAATGGAAAAAGTTGACCTTCAATATAACCGGCTGCTTGAAAAAGCGCATGTAGTTAATGCGCTGCTTAAGGAATAATCGGTTGCCTTAGTAATTACGCTGAACCGAAAATTTGGCCAATAAAGTCAAAGCTTCTTTGTATTCGGAATCAGGCAGGATATTGAGTGCGGTTATCGCTTTTTGAGCTTCCTCATCCGCGCGCTGCTCCGTGTAGTCGATGGCTTTGGTGCGCTGCACGACGGCGTAAACTTCATTAAAGACATCGCGATTGCCGTTTTTGATGGCGTCAATGATGATGCTGGCTTCGTTCTCGGTGCCGTTCTGAATAGCATAAATCAAGGGCAGGGTCGGTTTGCCTTCGGCAAGGTCGTCGCCGAGGTTTTTGCCCAGCTCTTCTTTGGTGGCTTTGTAATCGAGTGCGTCATCGATCAATTGAAAGGCAATGCCCAGGTGCTGGCCGTACTGCGCCAGGCCTTCTTCTATTTCAGCGGATGCTCCGGAAATGACGGCGGCCAATTTTGTGGCGGCGCTGAATAAAATGGCCGTTTTTCTGGCGATGACTTCGAGATATTTCGCTTCGGTAGTTTCAGGATTGTTGCAGTTTAAAAGCTGTAACACCTCGCCTTCTGCAATCGCAGTTGTGGTTTTTGAAAGAATTTCCATGACCCGCATATTACCGGTACGAACCATCATTTCAAACGCGCTGGAATACAGGTAATCGCCAACCAGTACGCTGGCGGCGTTGCCCCAGACTGCATTGGCGGATTCTTTGCCGCGTCTCAATTCTGAGTCGTCTACAACATCGTCGTGCAACAGTGTTGCTGTGTGAATAAATTCAATAACGGCGGCAAGAATCAGGTGGTTATCGTTAGCGCGGCCTAGGGCTTTGGCTGCAAGTAACAGCAGCATCGGGCGTAATCTTTTGCCGCCGCTGCCGACTATATAATGGCCTACCTGATTGATGAGAATAACGTCGGAAGTTAACTCATTAATGATGAGTTGATCGACGGCTTTTGCCTCAACTGTGGTTAGATTCTTAATTGAATCAAAATCAATCGGCGCAGGCGCATTAAAGATGAGTTGTGATTGCGATGCCATTATTTAGTGCTAAGTGTGCAAGTTTGGGTTGTTTTTCATGATGATGGCTTATGAAAAATAAAGCTGTTAAACTATTATAACTGAATAGAACGTTAATCGCCCATGCTATATGAATAATGTATTTTGTAGCAACAGTTTCTTGTCTATTTTGGTAATAGATTTAGAGGGTTGGTCGAATTTAGATTTGACTTAGCGTAGATTTAAAAATACAATTCTCTGTTCACTTTACACAGATTAATGCTTGATGGAGCTTACGCCGATGTATGCGGTAATTCAAACAGGTGGTAAACAGTACCGCGTTGAAGAAGGTACTTACTTAAAAATAGAAAAGCTTGAGCTTGGTACAGGCGACAGTGTTGAATTCGACAAGGTACTGATGTTTCAGTCCGGCGATGCTGTTAAAGTTGGCACGCCTTTTATTGAAGGCGGCAAAGTTACAGCGACTGTCTTGTCTCAAGGTAGACATAAAAAAGTCAAAATTATTAAATTCAGAAGACGTAAGCACCATATGAAACAAATGGGGCATCGTCAATACTATACAGAAGTCCAGATTACTGGCATTTCTGCTTAAGATATAGGAGTTACAGATGGCTCATAAGAAGGCTGGCGGTAGTACCCGTAACGGACGCGACTCTAATGCCAAGAGATTAGGTGTTAAGCGTTTCGGTGGTGAGAGTGTGACAGCGGGAAATATAATAGTTCGTCAACGTGGAACCCATTTTCACGCTGGTGATAATGTAGGTTGCGGAAAAGATCATACATTGTTTGCAACAGCTGATGGTAAAGTGGTTTTTCAGGTTAAAGGTCCTAAAAGCCGTAAATTTATTAGCATTGTTGCTGCGTAAAGCATACGGCTGCATTGCACGATAGTGCAGCAGTTTTAGGCTTCTTAAAAAAGCTCCGCCCTTATGGTGGGGCTTTTTTTGTTTATATCGGTTGAGTTTTATGTGTAGTGCGTGTGATTTATGAGATTTGTTGACGAGGCAGAGGTTCGTGTAGAGGCTGGCGATGGTGGTAACGGCGCTGTCGGCTTTCGGCGCGAAAAATATATTCCGTTAGGTGGCCCCGATGGCGGCGATGGCGGTGATGGCGGCAGTGTATATCTGATTGCGGCAGAGAATGTGAATACGTTGGTGGATTTTCGTTATCACGCTGTGCACAGGGCTCTGCGCGGACAGAACGGCATGGGTCGAAACTGTACCGGCAAGAAAGGTGAAGATTGCTATGTGCCAGTGCCGCTCGGCACTCTTGTTTCTGATGCCGAAACCGGTGAGGTCATAGGTGATTTGACCAGGGTTGGCGAGACGCTGCTAGTGGCTCAAGGCGGTTTTCATGGTTTGGGTAATACGCGTTTTAAAAGCAGTATCAATAGAGCTCCGCAGAAAGCCAGCAAAGGCTCAGAGGGCGAGCATAGGCGGCTTAATTTGGAGTTGACGCTGATTGCGGATGTCGGGTTGCTGGGGATGCCTAACGCGGGGAAATCCAGCTTGATTCGCTCGGTGTCGTCTGCAACACCTAAGGTTGCTGATTATCCGTTTACCACGTTGCACCCTAATTTGGGTGTGGTCAGGGTCGATGATTTGCGCAGTTTTGTGATTGCCGATATACCAGGGGTTATTGAGGGGGCGGCTGAGGGTGCTGGACTCGGTTTGCAGTTCCTGAAGCATTTGTCGCGCACAGGATTGCTGTTGCATCTGATTGATGTTGAGCCCTACGAAAGCATGGATACGCCGGTGCAGGCGGCTAGGAAAATTATCCGTGAGGTCGAGAAGTGGAGTGATGACTTGGCCAGGAAGCCTCGCTGGCTGGTGCTTAACAAGGTAGATAGATTGCCGGCTGAAGAGAAGAATGATCGCTGTCAGGCGATTGTTGACGAGCTGGAATGGGAAGGGCCGGTTTTTAAGATTTCAGCAATGAACGGGGATGGTACGAGGGAGCTTATGTATGCCATCATGAATTTTTTGGAAGAGCAGCGGCAGAAAGAAAGTGAGCAGGACTGATTTTGCAAAAGCCAAGCGGGTTGTCGTAAAAATAGGCAGCTCTTTGCTGACTAAGGGTGGGCAAGGCCTTGACAAGGCATCCATCGCCGCCTGGGTCAAGCAGATGGCTGGATTAAGACAGCAGGCGGTTGATGTTGTGCTGGTTTCTTCCGGTTCCGTGGCGGAGGGTATGTGCCGCTTGGGCTTGAAGTCGCGGCCAAAAGCATTGCATGAGCTGCAGGCTGCGGCAGCAGTCGGTCAAATGGGTTTGGTGCGGGTTTTTGACGATAACTTTCAGCAGCATGGGTTGCATGCCGCGCAAGTATTGCTTACGCATGATGACTTATCGGACAGGCAGCGTTATTTGAATGCCCGCAGCACGTTGCTGACCTTGCTCAAGCTCGGCGTGGTGCCGGTTATCAATGAGAATGATACCGTTGCGACCGAGGAGATCCGTTTTGGCGACAACGATACTTTGGCGGCATTGGTTGCCAATCTGGTTGAGGCGGATTTGCTGATTATTCTGACCGATCAAAAAGGCCTGTTTACCGGAGACCCCGGCTTATATCCTGATGCCACATTAATTTCTGAAATCAGCGTTAACGACGAAAGCCTGGAAAAAATGGCCGGAGACAGCCGTAGCGGTCTGGGGCGGGGCGGCATGTCCACCAAGGTGCGTGCGGCGCGGCTGGCATCCAGGTCAGGCGCCGGCACCGTGGTTGCTGCGGGCGCTGTTAATGATGTGATTACTTCGGTAATCTCTGGCGTTGATCTGGGCACTTACTTGGTGCCGGATGTAGAGCCTTTGGTTGCGAGAAAGCGTTGGCTGGCAGGGCAGTTGCAGGTCAAGGGGCAGTTGGTTTTGGATGCGGGCGCTGTCAAGGTATTGAAAAGCGATGGCAAGAGTCTGCTGGCTGTCGGCGTAAAATCGGTATCGGGCCAGTTTGAGCGCGGAGAGTTGGTGTCCTGCATAAATGAAGGCGGGGAGGAGATTGCCCGTGGCCTTATTAACTATGGTAGCGCCGATGCCCAGTTAATAGCGGGTAAGAGCAGTTCTGATTTCGAAGAAATTCTGGGTTATTCGGATGACTCGGAGATGATTCACCGGGACAATCTGGTGTTGATCTAGCTGAATGACAAGCAATAAAAAAGGCCGCAACTCAATGAGTCCGGCCTTTTTTATTGAGTAATACTATGGCTTAAGCTATAGATTTTACTTTTAAATTCAGTCTGCTTTTGCTGCGTGAGGCTTTATTTTTGTGAATAATGCCTTTGTTCACTGCAGAATCGATAATAGGAACTGCAGTGTTGTAAGCTGCTTGCGCTTTTTCTTTGTCGCCAGCTCTAACTGCCGCGATTACTTTTTTTACGAATGTGCGTAAGTTGCTACGTTGTCCTGCGTTGCGAATACGGCTTTTTTCCGCTTGTCGCGCACGCTTTTTAGCTTGTGCTGTATTAGCCATAGTTTCTCGGTTCTTGCCATGTGAGTTAAATAGACCGCTAATTATCATTATAAATGATATTATTGTCAAACTTTTTAACGCGTAGATTAAAGGATAATCGTTGAGCGGGCAGCTTTTTAAATCAACTGCGGTTGTTGGCAGTATGACCATGATTTCGCGTATTCTTGGGTTTGTACGGGATATGTTGATTGCGCGGATTTTTGGCGTCAATTTAGCAACAGACGCATTTTTTGTTGCTTTCAAAATACCTAATTTTTTACGCCGCTTGTTTGCCGAAGGCGCTTTTGCACATGCCTTTGTTCCTGTGCTGTCGGATTATAAAGAAAATGGCAGCAAGGCTGCATTAAAGCAGTTTATTGACAGGTCTGCGGGAACATTGGCATTGATTTTAATGCTGATCACAATCATCGGCATGATTGCGGCTCCCCTGCTGATTATGCTGCTGGCTCCCGGTTTTACGAGTGAAGGAACGCAGCATGAACTGGCCGTGCAAATGCTGCAAATTACTTTCCCGTATTTATTTTTTATTTCTTTGGTAGCGTTTGCAGGGGGGGTATTAAATATTCACGGCAAGTTTGCCATTCCGGCTTTGACGCCTGTTTTTCTTAACATCTGCATGATTGCTGCTGCAATCTGGCTGTCGCCATTAATGGATGAGCCGGTTGTCGCATTGGCCTGGGGCGTTTTTGCAGCGGGCGTAGTGCAGTTGCTGTTTCAGGTTCCGGCGCTGATGCGGTTGGGGCTGATGCCGCGATTTAAAATCGGCTTTGAAGATGCCGGGGTTAAACGGATTATCGGGCTGATGCTGCCAGCCATTTTTGGCGTCTCGGTAACACAGATTAATTTGCTGCTGGATACCTTGATTGCATCATTCTTAACGATTGGCAGCGTGTCCTGGCTGTATTACTCCGACCGGCTGGTGGAATTCCCGCTGGGCATTTTCGGGCTTGCAGTGTCGACCGTGATTTTGCCTCGCTTGTCCATCAGCCATGCAGAGAAAGACGCCAGAGCTTTTTCAAACTCGCTGGATTGGGGCTTGCGGCTGGTATTGCTGGTGGGCATGCCGGCTACCACCGGCTTGCTGCTGATGGCCGAGCCGATGCTTTCAACGCTGTTCCAATACAATGAATTTGGCGTCAATGACGTGCATTTAGCCGGGCAAAGCCTCAGGGCTTATTCGATCGGTTTGCTTGGGTTTATCCTGATCAAGGTGCTGGTGCCTGGGTTTACCTCGCGGCAGGACATGAAAACGCCGGTCCGGTATGGGATTTACTCGATGATGGCCAGTTTGGTTTTGAATGTGGCGTTGGTCTTTCCTTTGGCGCATGCGGGGCTTGCCTTGGCGACGTCATTAGGCGCTTTTTTTAATGCCGCTTTGTTGCTGAAAAAATTATTGAAAGAAAATGTGTATAAGCCGGTAAACGGCTGGCTGTTATTTTTTATTCGCGTGTCACTGGCGAGCGGCGCAATGGCGGCAGGGCTGTATTATTTCGTCGATGCGGACTGGTGGAACCAGTGGGGGGCTTTGGAGCGGGCCGTCAACCTGGTGAAGTGGATTGTTATAGGGGTTGCAATTTACACGGCAGCATTAATGCTGACCGGCTTAAGGCTGCGGCACTTAATCAGTCCGGGCAGCAGCTCCTTGCGGCAAATGGACTGATGCCGGTAAAACCAGGCAAGATTGATCCAATATAATGCTATAGTACGAAAAATTTTTTGGCGGGGATGGCAATGACTGACAAGAATAACGAAAAACATAAAATAGTGATTGTTGGCGGCGGGGCGGCAGGTCTTGAGCTTGCCACCAGTCTGGGTAAGAAATTGGGCAAGAAAGGCCGGGCCGAAATCACGCTGCTGGATGCTGCATCGACGCATATCTGGAAGCCATTGCTGCATGAGGTTGCTGCGGGCACCTTGGCCGAATCCGAAGAGATTGAATACCTGGCTCAGGCGCATCTAAATCATTTCCGGTTCAGGCTGGGCAAAATGGAAGGCCTGAACCGGAAGAAAAAGGAGATTTATGTCAGTCCTACGGTCAATGACAATGGCGAGGAGCTCATCCCCAAGCGCACATTCCATTACGACACCCTGGTGATGTCTGTCGGCAGCGTCAGCAATACCTTCAATATTAAGGGCGTGGCAGAGCACTGCATGTTCCTGGATACCACCTCGCAGGCTTTTAAATTCCAGAAGCAATTGGTTGAATCCTACATTAAAAGTTATGTAGGCAAAAGCAGAGCCAAAAGCAAGCCATTAGCCATCGCCATTATCGGAGCCGGCGCAACCGGCGTCGAGTTATCAGCGCAACTGCACGAGGTGACGGATATGCTGGCGGTTTATGGGCTGCATGAGCCGAGTAATGTGAAATTGACCATTATTGAGGCGGCGACTCAATTGTTACCGGCGCTGCCTATTAAATTGGCTAATGCAACGCAGCAGCAACTGGCCAAGCTAGGGATTGATCTTAAGCTGGGCCGGCGTGTGATTGAGGTGACCAAAGAGGGCGTCAGCACGCATGATGGTGAAACGATCGCCGCAGACCTTAAAGTATGGGCGGCGGGCATTAAGGCGCCGGACTGGATGAAGGCGCTGGATGGGCTGGAAACCAATAATATTAACCAGCTGGTGGTTGATCAAACGTTAAAAACCAGCGACGATAATATCTTTGCCATGGGCGACTGCGCAGCCTGCCCGTGGCCGGGGCATGATGGAAATGTGCCGCCGCGGGCGCAGGCCGCTCATCAGCAGGCGTCGACTTTAAGCAAATCGATTGTTAACCGCTTGAAAGGCAAGGGCGTGGTGAAATACGTTTATCATGATTACGGCTCACTGGTTTCCTTGGGTAAATACACCACGGTAGGAAATCTGATGGGCAACCTGATGGGCACGGTGAGCATCGGCGGGTTTATAGCCAGGATAGTTTACCTGTCCCTGTATAAAATGCATCAGGTGGCGATACACGGTTATTTTAGAACGGCGATGCTGACGCTTTCTAACTTATTCAGGCGCAGCGCTCATGCAAAAATAAAAATGCATTAGAATTTTTTTAAAACCATTATTAAAGATAAGAAACATGTTTGAAATTGAATACGAATTCCGCGAAGAAGATTTAATTCATTTTAATGAGATACAGTTCATGAGGAATGAAGAGATACAGAACAATATAAAAAAGAACCGCTGGATAGTGCCGGGCATCATGGCGCTTATCGGCGCTTTTTATTATTTTTATTATGGAGATAAGAATTCGGCAGGATATATCATCGCTATCGCCATGCTTTGGGCTTGGCTGTCACCCAAAATCATGATGCTTGATTTGCGCCGGCAGATACTTAAAAGCTATACCAATAAAGAAAAAGTCAATATGTTCGGTACGTATACCTTGAGCATAGATCCTGCCGATCCCAAATACCTGCTGGAAAAGTCACCCAGCGGCAAGCATAAAATGGCGTGGGGAGATTTGGTCAGGGTGGAATACGGCAAACGCTATGTTTATATCTATATCAATTTAAGCACAGCGCTGGTTATTCCTGTGGAAACCGTAAAAAAAGGAAATCTTGAGCAGTTTGCCGAGCAGGCGGAAAAAATGATCGAGCGTGCCGCGTAGAAGGTACAAGGCATGACCTGGGGGCTTTGCTTCCCCGCTTTGTGGACGCTGCTTTCGTGCCAATAATGAGTGAAAAGTATTGCCTGTCCTGTTGAACTTTATTTCGATTTTCCTTACAAGTTAAAAAGCAATAAGGGTATCCATGATTACATCAATTTATGCATCTCTCGCAGCCTTACTCATAGTGAGGCTTTCTGTTGCAGTAATAAAACTTCGTAGAAAGAACCGGGTCAGCGTGGGTGACGGGGGAAATGAAGAGCTGCAGCTGGCAATTCGTGCTCATTCCAACGCCGTGGAATACATTCCGATAGCGTTATTGCTTTTATTAACGCTGGAATTAAATGGTGCACCGCAAATACTTATCCATGTATTGGGCGTCACTCTGTTAGTTGGGCGAATATTGCATGCGATGGGGCTTTCCGCGAAGGATCTTAAGAAAAGAGTATTAGGCATGCAGATAACGATTTATCTGATAATCGGTTTGGCTGTGCTGAATATTTCATTTTTGGCGTTTGCCGGGGCGCTTAAACTTTAACAATCGCGCTAATCTCGGCGGTTAAAGCATTCACATAGCCACAATCTACGAACTAAAACCTTTCACTTTAATGCTAAATTTTAAGAATATAACCCTCCGCCGCGGCGTAAGGGTGTTGTTTGCCAACTCTTCTTTCATCATTCACAAAGGCCAAAAAGTAGGTTTTACCGGCGCAAACGGCGCAGGCAAGTCCAGTTTGTTTGCCTTGGTTAGGGGCGATCTGCATTTGGACGAGGGCGATTTTTCGATGCCGCCGGGGCTGGAAATCGCCCACGTTGCCCAGGAAACGCCTGCTGTTGATTGTTCCGCGATTGATTATGTCATTGACGGCGATCAGCCATTAAGGCGCTTGCAACAGCAGTTGTTTGCTGCTGAACAGGCCGATGACGGCTTGAAGCAGGCGGAATTGCATGCGGCTTTGGACATCATCGGCGGTTATAGCGCACAGGCCAGAGCCTCGCGGTTAATGAGCGGATTGGGCTTTACTGCGGAGCAGGAGCAAAACGCCGTCAGTTCGTTTTCCGGCGGCTGGCGGATGCGGCTTAATCTGGCGCAGGCCTTGATGTGCCGCTCGGACGTGTTATTGCTGGATGAGCCCACCAACCATCTGGATCTGGATGCGGTGATCTGGCTGCAGGACTGGCTGTGCAAATATCCCGGTACCTTAATGCTGATTTCTCATGACCGGGATTTTCTGGATACCATCACCGATCACATCGTGCATATCGAGCAGAATAAGGCCGAAATTTATACCGGCAATTATTCTGCGTTTGAACGCATGCGTGCGGAAAAGCTGGCGCAACAGCAGTCATCCTATCTGAAGCAGCAACGCGAAATCGCCCATATGCAGAGCTTTGTTAACCGCTTCAAGGCGCAGGCCACTAAAGCCAGACAAGCGCAAAGCCGGATCAAGGCACTGGAGCGCATGGAGCTGATCGCGCAGGCGCATGTCGATTCGCCGTTCGATTTCAGCTTTGCCAAGCCGGGAAAAATGCCTAACCCGTTATTGACGTTGGAGAAGGTCGATATTGGCTACGGGCAAACCTGCGTGATCAAGCAGGTGGGACTGTCCATCTCGCCGGGTGACCGTATCGGTTTGCTCGGGCCGAATGGCGCGGGCAAATCCAGCCTGATTAAGGTGCTGGCAGGCGATATGCAGCCGCTATCCGGTAAACGGAATGAAGCGGAAGCGTTAAAAATCGGCTATTTCGCCCAGCATCAACTGGAGCAGCTGCGCGTTGATGAAAGCCCCTTGTGGCACTTGCAGCAGCTCGACAAGCAGGCGACCGAGAAGGATTTACGCAACTTCCTGGGTGGTTTCGATTTTTGCGGCGATAAGGTTCTGGAGGCGGTAAAACCTTTCTCCGGCGGCGAAAAAGCGCGTCTGGTATTGGCGTTGCTGGTTTATCAAAATCCGAACCTGTTGCTGCTGGATGAGCCGACCAACCATCTGGACCTGGAAATGCGCCACGCCTTGAGCGTGGCCTTGCAGGACTATGAAGGCGCGATAGTCGTCGTGTCGCATGACCGGCACTTGTTGCGCTCGGTGACCGATCAGTTATTATTGGTGTCAGGCGGCAAGGTGCAGCCCTTCGATGGCGATCTTGATGATTACCGGCTGTGGCTGGCGGAGCAGAAAAAAAGCGAGGAAAAAACCGTTGTTGAAGCAGTGCCGACGGTATCGCGTAAAGACCAGAGGAAGCTGGACGCAGAACGCAGACAAAAACATAAGCCTTTGTTTGATGCGCTGAAAAAAGCGGAGCTTGCTGTTGAAAAATATCATAATGAGCAAAGGCAGCTCGAGCAGCAATTGGCTGATCCGGCGATTTATGCGGAATCGGAAAAGGAGAAGTTAAAAAAACTGATGGAGCGGAAAGTGCAGGTCGACAAGGCGTTGAACGATGCTGAGGCAGAGTGGATGGATGCAGAGGAACGGATAGAAGAGATAAGATAAAAGTTAATGTTCGAAATCATAAAGCTATTATTTGATATATGCCTGTTTAAAAAAGGGCCGCAGGACTTACCATATTCTATATGGCTGCTGCGAATATTAGTGCTTGTTGATGGCGGCATTAGTTTTTTAATGATGAATATCCGCACCGGCTTGGCTGTGTCATTATTGCAGGCTGCTGTTGGTGTTTTGCTGGTTGTCGGATTTAGCTGGATTATGTTGTATACAGCCCGAAGACTGGGGCGCTTTAGTCTAACAACCTGTGCCTTGTTAGGTACGGATGCGCTGATCAGCTTTTTTGCCTTGCCGGGAATGGCCTCAATGATGCTGGGAAGAGGCGCTTTATTGGCATTTTTTGTGACGATAGCTTTAATGATTTGGCATTGGGCGGTTATAGGGCATATTATTCGCAATGCCTTGGAGAAACCCCTGGTTTTTAGTTTAGGCCTGGCGTTTTTATACATACTGGGATCTTATCAGGTGATGGCCTTGTTGTTTCCTTGAGGTCGCCGGAGTTGAATAGGAGGAAGCATGGAAAGTTATAAACATATATTACTAGCGGCTGATTTTTCCGAACATGGGGAAACTGTTGCAAACAGAGCAAGGGATCTGGCTGATAAATATCAGGCAAAACTCAGCGTTGTTCATGTGATGGATAGTTTGCTGATTACCGATGCGGCTTATGGACCGGCTATTCCTTTTGATCTGGATTTAACAGCCGAGTTAATGGCGGCGGCAAAAAAGAGACTGGCTAAACTTGCTGAAAAACTAAATGTTGCCGAAGATTGTCAATGGATGGAAATGGGCAGCCCTAAGCTGGAAATAATCAGGGTTGCCGAGGAAAACAAGGTCGATTTGATCGTGGTCGGTTCGCATGGGCGGCACGGATTCGCTTTGCTGCTGGGTTCGACTGCAAACGGTGTGCTGCATCACGCCACATGCGATGTTTTAGCTGTACGTTTGCATGAGGCATAAATCAGGTGCAGTGGTCGGTTAAACGGACACAAATGATTAAAAATAGAAAGTGTTCTTACGTTATTAAAGGTAGATGATAAATGATTGGACAGATTGAGAGCTATGACCCGGAGGTAAAAACCGGCGTGATAAAAAGCGAGGAAAAGCTTTTTGAGTTTCATGCAGATGACTGGGTGGCAGATGTGCCGCCAGAGCAAGGCGATGATGTCAACTTTGATGTTGTCGATAATAAAGCGAGCAATGTGAGTTTGGTTGGCGCGTATCTGGAGCAACCGAAAGCTGTTAAATATAGATACCTGGCGGCTGTGTTGGCATTGTTGCTGGGTGGTGCGGGAGTGCACAGGTTTTATTTGGGTAATTACAAAATGGGGCTTATGCAGCTAGCGTTGACTGTGGTAACTCATGGATATGGAGTGCTATGGGGATTTATCGATGCCGTTCTGCTTTTTGGCGGTCACATTGATAAAGACGCCAAGGGCCGCCCTTTAAAATAGCTTTTTAAAAACGCCTGATAAAAGCGATAGGCATAAAAAAGGCCCTTGCGATTACTCGCAAGGGCCTTTTTTTGAATCCGAGTATCCCTTATTTTGGATAAACATTGGCGGCGGTTAAGCCTTTTGGACCAGATTCGATGTCAAAGCTGACAGTTTGGCCTTCAGTCAAAGTTTTAAAGCCTTCGCCTTGAATGACTGAATGATGAACGAAAACGTCTTCGCCACCTTCGGAAGGTGCAATAAAACCAAAGCCTTTTGTGTTGTTAAACCACTTTACGGTGCCTGTTGCCATTTTGAAACTCCTGAAATAAAAACTTACGGTTAACACAGAATTACAACATTGATAACCGGACAACCTAACAACCTAGGGATCCCTTAACTCAACATCTGTTTTCTGGCACGGCCATTGTACTGTTTTTTTTATGGGATTGTCACCAGCATATTTCAAAAAGTTCGTTTAACACCAGTCAGTTGGGTTTGAATATATCGGATTCAGCAGCGGCTGTTTGTCGTCTTGGTGTTCCAAAGTGCGGGATTTAAAAAGATTGCTTGAAAACAGTCGGGTTATCCCCCATGTTAGCATTAACTTAAAAATTCCTTAAAAGAGGTACATGCATGCGAATGGATAAATTAACCAGCAAATTTCAAACGGCACTGGCCGATGCGCAAAGTCTGGCTTTGGGCAAAGACCATCAATTCATTGAGCCGGTTCATGTCATGATGGCATTGCTGGATCAGGAGGGTGGCAGCATCAAGCCTTTGCTGGCCCAGATTGGCGTCAACACCCAGTCACTGCGCGCAGAGCTGGTTAAAGAGCTGGATCGAACCGCAACCGTTTCAGGCGCCGGCGGCGATGTCCAGATTTCCAACGAATTATCACGGTTGCTCAATTTAGCCGATAAATTGGCTCAAAAGCGCAACGATAAATTCATCTCCAGCGAGCTGTTTTTACTGGCGGCTTTTGACGAAAAAGGCTTTTTGCAAGACCTTCTTAGAAAGACCGGTGCCGGCAAACTAGCCGTGGAAAAAGCGATTGATGCTATGCGCGGCGGCCAGGCTGTGGATGATCCGAATGCCGAAGACCAACGCCAGGCGTTGAAAAAATACACCATCGATCTGACCGAACGCGCCGAACTTGGCAAGCTTGACCCGGTCATCGGACGGGATGATGAAATCCGCCGCACCATTCAGGTGCTGCAACGCCGCACCAAAAACAATCCGGTGTTAATCGGTGAGCCGGGGGTGGGCAAGACGGCGATTGTTGAAGGTCTGGCGCAACGCATTGTTAACGGTGAAGTGCCGGAAGGCATCAAGGGCAAACGGGTATTGGCTCTGGATATGGCGGCATTGATTGCCGGCGCCAAGTTTCGCGGCGAATTCGAGGAGCGCCTGAAAGCGGTTTTAAACGATCTTGCCAAACAAGAAGGCCAGGTGATCCTGTTTATCGACGAGCTGCACACCATGGTCGGCGCGGGTAAGGCGGAAGGCGCGATGGATGCCGGGAATATGCTGAAACCGGCCTTGGCGCGCGGCGAATTGCATTGCGTCGGTGCGACTACGCTGGATGAATACCGCAAATATGTCGAAAAAGATGCCGCATTGGAGCGCCGTTTCCAGAAAGTGCTGGTTGACGAGCCTACCGTTGAAGATACCGTGGCAATTTTGCGGGGCTTGAAAGAAAAATACGAGGTGCACCACGGCGTTGATATTACCGATCCCGCCATCGTTGCGGCGGCAGGCTTGTCATACCGTTATATTGCTGACCGGCAGTTGCCGGATAAAGCCATTGACCTGATTGATGAAGCGGCCAGCCGCATTCGCATGGAGATCGATTCCAAACCGGAGGAAATGGACAAGCTGTACCGGCGCCTGATTCAGTTAAAAATCGAGCAGGTAGCGCTTAAAAAAGAATCGGATGCCGCCTCCAAAAAACGGCTGGAAATTCTGGAAGAGGAAATCGCCGACCTGGAAAAAGAATATTCCGATCTGGAAGAAATCTGGAAGGCGGAAAAAGCCTCGTTGCAGGGTTCGGCGTCGATCAAAGAAAAGCTGGAGCAGGCCAGAACAGAGCTGGAAGCGGCGAGCCGTGCTAACGATCTGGCGCGCATGTCGGAATTGCAATACGGCATTATTCCCGCGCTGGAAAAGCAGTTGCATTCAGATGTGCCGACTGAAGCGCCGAAGATGACCTTGTTGCGCAACAAGGTCACCGAAGAGGAAATCGCCGAGGTGGTGTCAAAGTGGACAGGCATTCCGGTGTCCAAAATGATGGAAGGCGAGCGTGACAAGTTGCTGCGCATGGAAGAACAGTTAAGCAAACGGGTGGTCGGTCAGGAAGAGGCGCTTAAGGCCGTCAGCAATGCCATACGCCGCTCCAGAGCGGGATTGTCCGACCCCAACAGGCCTAATGGTTCGTTTTTGTTCCTCGGCCCGACCGGTGTGGGTAAAACCGAGCTGTGCAAGGCGCTGGCTGAGTTTATGTTTGATACCAGCGATGCGATGGTGCGCATCGATATGTCAGAATTTATGGAAAAGCATTCTGTCGCACGCCTGATTGGCGCGCCTCCGGGTTATGTGGGCTATGAAGAAGGCGGCTATTTAACCGAAGCAGTCAGGCGCAAGCCGTATTCGGTTATCCTGATGGACGAAATTGAAAAAGCGCATCCGGATGTCTTCAATGTCTTGCTGCAAGTGCTTGATGATGGCCGCTTAACCGATGGCCAGGGCAGAACCGTTGATTTCAGGAATACCGTAATCGTGATGACTTCAAACCTGGGTTCCGACCGTATTCAGGAGCTGTCAGGCGAGGCCAATTACAATGAAATGAAAGCCGAGGTCATGGAAATCGTCGGGGTTCATTTCAGGCCCGAATTTATTAACCGGATTGACGAGGCGGTTGTTTTCCACCCGTTGGGCCGCAGCCAGATCAGGGCCATTTCCGGCATTCAGATCGAATATCTGCGCAAGCGCTTGCTGGATCGTGAAATCGGTTTTGAAATCACTGAAAGCGCATTGGATTTGTTGGGTGAAGCGGGATTTGATCCGGTTTATGGCGCCAGACCGTTGAAACGCGCTATTCAGCATCAGCTTGAAAATCCGCTGGCTCAGGAGATACTGGCGGGTGCGTTTGCCGCAGGCGATACGATAAAAGTGGATGTTGAAAATGGCGTGTTGCGGTTTTTGAAGGGATAACTGTCGAAATGGAGGGGCGAATGAAAATTCGCCCCTCACATCATTTACTGCTTATGCTCCTGCATCTTTTGTTGGCGATGTTCCATCATTTGAGCATGATGCGCTTTCATGAGTTCCAGTTGCTGTTTTTTCAGGGATTCTTTTTTGGCGGGATCTTTCTCTGCCAAAATCTGGTTTGAAAGGTCATGCATGCTTAGCATGTGTTCCTGCATGGAACGCATATGTTCTTCGCTCATACCGCCTCCCATCATGCCCATGCCCTGATGCATACCCATGCCTTGTGTCGGTTCGGCCGGTTTTTGCGGATCTGCGGCAAAACTTGTCATGCTTAAAGGAAGTAACAGTAAAAAAGCGGCAGTTGATTTATATAAATGTTTCATTGTGATCACCTTTGATGGGTTAATTGAAGTTAGAAGAAATTGTGCAGGGAACTAAAAGTTTATTTTCCTGCTTTGAGTAAATCACGGATTTCAGTCAACAATAGTTCTTCCTTGGACGGTTCTGGAGCCTCTGCTTCTTTTTTCTTGAGATTATTGATGATCTTTACCGCCATGAAAACGGCAAAGGCAATGATCGTAAAATCGACTATAGACTGAATAAAGCTTCCATAGTTAAGTGTTATAGCAGGCGCATTGTCAGCGGCTTCTCTCAGGGTTAGCGCCAGTTTGGTGAAGCTTACGCCTCCGATTAGTACGCCGATTGGAGGCATAATGACATCGGCAACAAGAGACGAAATAATCTTGCCAAAAGAAGCGCCGATAATTATACCGACGGCCATGTCGATAGCATTGCCTTTGACGGCAAATTCTTTAAATTCATTCAACATGCTCATAATCGATCTCCTTATTTTCATTGTTGATAAAAAGGTTCTTTTTAAAC
>JBAZWN010000024.1:0-56003 GCA_041660285.1 Methylobacter sp. | reverse complement strand
GGTCCTGAACACGATCATCAGGCTCAACAGCCACAAGTTTTAGAATTATAAGCGGGTAGACCATGGCAGCAGCTCAGTATTACGGAACAGGTCGTCGTAAATGTGCAATAGCACGTGTTTACGCAACGACAGGCACTGGAAAAATCACTATTAACAAGAAAACTCTCGAAGATTATTTTGGTCGTAAAACCGACCAGATGGTTTCTCGTCAACCGCTTGAGTGCGTTGAAATGGCAGGGAAGTTTGATGTTAACGTGATCGTTAAAGGCGGTGGCCCTTCCGGTCAAGCTGGCGCTATTCGTCACGGCCTGACACGTGCATTGATGGCATACGATGAAGAGTTGCGTCCAGCGCTTAGGAAAGCCGGTTTTGTTACGCGCGATTCACGTATTGTAGAACGTAAGAAAGTTGGCTTGCATAAGGCAAGAAAACGTCCACAGTACTCGAAACGTTAATCGATTGTTTCATTGTGAGGTAACTCATATGAAATGAAAAAGGGCTGCATTCGTGAGAATGTGGCCCTTTTTTATGGTTTTTAAAATTTCTTAGCTTAGGAGGAGGGGCTGTGAAAATTTCTGTTGTTGTTCCGGTTCATAATGAAGCCGATAATATCATCCCTTTAATTGAAGAGATTGTTAGTGCTATGAGTCAGGCTGAAGCCTATGAAATCATCTATGTCGATGATGGCAGTAATGACAATACAGCGGCGGTTTTAAAGCAAGCTCAGCAAAATGTCAAAATGCTAAGGGTAATTCATCACCAGCAAAGCTGCGGGCAAAGCACTGCCATTTATACCGGAGTGAAAGCGGCAAACTACCCCTGTATTGCAACGCTGGATGGTGATGGTCAAAATGATCCGGCCGATATTCCCCGTTTGTATGATGTCTTGATGGAACAAAGCAAAACCATAACCAATTTATGGATGGTGGCTGGGTGGAGGAATAAGCGGTATGACTCTGCTTGGCGGCTTTTTTCATCTAAAGTGGCTAATGCCGTTCGTTCCGGCTTGCTCGGGGATAACACGCCGGATACCGGTTGCGGTTTAAAGGTGTTTTTAAGAGACGAGTTTCTGAAATTGCCGTATTTCGATCATATGCACCGTTTTTTACCCGCTTTGATTTTAAGAGCTGGAGGGCAGGTGATATCGGAGCCTGTTCAGCATAGAGCCAGAGTAAATGGCTATTCAAAGTATGGTACGTTAGACCGGCTTTGGGTGGGAATTACCGACATATTAGGGGTTATTTGGTTGCAGAAGCGGGCAAAGCTGCCGAAGGCAAAAGAAATTGAACGGGGATAAAGAAACCATTTGGCTTGCCATAGGTTTTTTGGGGCAGGCGTTATTCTCTGCTCGTTTTGTTGTGCAATGGGGTGAGCGTGAGAAAAAAGCGTATTCCTTATTGCTTTCTGATATGTGAGCATAAGCCGGTGGAGTTACGCTCCCGGCTTATGCTGTTTACCGAAAAGCTCCGGTTTTTATGGTGGAGCAGCTTGCAGGGCTGTTTATTTATTTTCGGAGTCTGTATTTTGTTGTCTACGAGCGTAAAAAATTAGACGCTGAATAAATCGTCATGCATCAATTCCTATCTGGCAAGCTTTGGGTTTTTCTTATCTGGGCGTGTTTGTGTGCTGCCAGTCTTTATATCCGGCCGCTATTTCCTGTTGATGAAACCCGGTATGCTGCTGTCGCTTGGGAAATGTGGGTCAGGGACGATTTTCTTGTTCCCTATTTAAATGGGGAAACATACAGCGACAAACCTCCCCTGTTATTCTGGTTGATACAGTTAAGTTGGTGGCTGTTTGGCGTTAACGACTGGTCGCTGCGCCTTATTTCCCCGCTATTTTCTTTGGCAACGCTATTTTTATCCGGTGCAGTGGCTCGAGCTTTATGGCCTGAGCGAAGACAAGTTGCAGAGACTACCCCTTTTATTTTGCTGGGATTCTTTTTCTGGATTGTTTACAGCACGTTGAGCATGTTCGATGTGATGCTGGCTTTCTTCGCATTATTGGGCATCTATAGTCTGTTAAAGCTCGCTTATTCCGGCTTATCTTTGAAATACTGGGGCCTATTAGGGATAGCCATAGGCGGCGGTGTCCTTACCAAAGGCCCGGTGATCTTGTTGCATCTTTTGCCTGTCGCTTTGCTGGCACCCTGGTGGCTTGGTTTGAAAAGCGCTGGTTTTCGCTGGAACCATTGGTATATGGGGCTTGTTGCTGCGATTTTCATTGGAGCCGCAATCGCTTTGTGTTGGGCGATACCGGCCGGTATCGCCGGAGGCGAGACTTACAGAAATGCTATTTTTTTAGGGCAGACCAGCGGACGTCTGGTTAAGTCTTTTGCGCATCAGTTGCCTTGGTGGTGGTATCTGGAAATTCTGCCGTTATTGTTGTTGCCGTGGCTGTTTCTGAAGCCTTTATGGGCGGGGTTAAGAAAACTGACGCATCAGGATTCCGGTATCCGTTTTTGTCTGGCCTGGGCGTTGCCGGTTTTCATCGCGTTTTCTCTGATTAGCGGGAAGCGCATCCATTATTTGTTGCCTTTGATCCCTGCCGTGGCTTTGCTGCTGGCGAGGGTTATGGATGAAATAGCCGACCGAAGCTGTTGGAAACGCGCCCATGTTATTGTCATGGCGATACTGGGATCGCTTGGCATAATGTTACTGTTGTTGCCCTGGTTAAACGATATTTATCACTGGCGGACGGAGCTGTCGCTAATCTCGCCTGTATGGGGAGGCCTGCTGGTTGTTAGTGCAGTGGTTCTGGGAGCAACCAAGGCAAAGTCTGCACAGGATTCGGTTTTATATATCTGCATGGTTTCGGCTACCGCATTAACAGTGATTTCCGGCGGTTTTTTTGCAATTGAAGCTGATCGATACGATACCAAAGCAGCGGCTCAAAAAATTGCCACTTTAATGGATGAACATAGGAATATTGCTTTTTATGGCAAGTATCATGGCCAATATCATTTTGCCGGGCGTTTAAAACAGGCGATTGTTGTTTTGCCGAGTTTTGATGATTTGCACAGTTGGGCCGAACACCATCAGACCTGTTATATTATTGTTTCTTATAAGGATTCAGAAATACTGCCCCACTGGATAAATAGTTACCATTATCCTTTCAAAGGTCAAAATATAGGTTTGCTTTCATGCCAGGCATTGCTTGAAAACCCTGGTCTCAGTTCAATTCTGCTTAGTGGTCAAGTTTTTCCGGACTCCGGAATAGGTTGTTTCTCTGCCCATAAACGTTGGGCGGCAGATAGCTCAGTTTGGAATGCAGGCGCTGATTGTTATAGAGGTCAACGATATAGACGGTGGCTTTTTGATGATTGGCATAATTTCGTCGCCAACCCCGCTCCCTTTTCAGATTCAGGACGAAACGCGTTATCACCACATTGCCCTGGCAATTGCCTTTAGTTCTGCTTGCAGCTCGGCTTAAAAATGTTATTTCCAGATGCGCACAATATTGGTGAAGTCATCTGTCCAAGGCTTCATGTCGAAGTATAGAGGCAGTTTTTGCCAGTTGCCAAGGCTGCTCAGGCGCAACGGTTCCAGCGTTTCGGCATTTTTTGCCATGACTACCCAGTCTGTTGCAACGACCAGCGGGATTTCCTGCTGCGGCTTGAATTCCTCTATGAGCGCGGCAAAATGCAAATGCTCGGCATGAATCGATAGCACTTTCTTCAGCGACAAATGCCGATTGGTGATATGGAATGCCAGTATGCCGTTGGGTTTGAGCTTTTTGAAATAAAGCTCGAGCGCCTCTTGAGTCAGCAGATGCGTCGGTACGGAATCGGAGCTGAAGGCATCCATCACCAATAAATCAAATTTTTGGTCCGGTTCTTTTTCCAATGATAAACGCGCGTCGCCCACACGCATTGTCGTATTGCGCGCGCACTGGCTTAGATAAGTGAAATAGGCGGGGTTGCTGGCAATGTCTACGACCAAGGGATCGATTTCATACAGTGTCCAGTTCTGTTGGTCTTTTGCATAACAAGCCAAGGCCCCCGCCCCCAGTCCGACAACACCAATAGCCCAATTTTGATCGCTGTTGTCATATTCTTTAAACAGTTGTCCCATAGGCCCTGGGCGGCTGTAATAGGTCAGCGGTATTTGGCTTAAGTTCTTGGCTAGGCGTTGCGCTCCGTG
Source organism: Methylobacter sp. (assembly GCA_041660285.1). Taxonomy (GTDB): domain Bacteria; phylum Pseudomonadota; class Gammaproteobacteria; order Methylococcales; family Methylomonadaceae; genus Methylobacter_A. The sequence goes on along the minus strand of JBAZWN010000024.1, from coordinate 51,861 downwards.
CTTGGTCGTGCCGTGAAAAAGCTCATGATATTTTTCAGGCTGGTTTTGCTCATTGGTCAGCACGGCTTCACGCACGGCAAGCACGCCGAAAAACGTGCGTTCCTGATAAAGCGTATGGGATGACAATCCATGCAGGCCGAGGGCAAGAAAAATAATGGCGCCGGTCAGTAAAGCGAAGGCGACGGGTCTTTTCCTGAATACATAGGTCAAACAGGTTAAGGCAATTAAACCGATGACTATGGCGTCGAAATACCGGAGTAAATTCTCGATGCCGGCGTAAAGAATGAGCCCGGCAATGACGAGGGCAGAGGGTAATGCAATTTGCAGCAGTAATCCAGTATTGATTGATATTTTTAGTCCGGGCCGCAGCAGCAATGCTGCAACTATCATGATCGGATATTCGTAAATACCGTTGAAAACAAACGGCGCGACAAAGGTGTTGAACATGCCGCCTAACATGCCCGCAAACGACATGATCAGATAGAAGGTTGTTAAGTGCTGCGTATGCGGCCTGTTTTTAGCAAGCTCTCCGTGGCAAACCATCACGGCAAAGAAAAACGCCAGCAAGTGCAGGATCAAATAAGCCCAATAAGGCAAGTCCGCCGGATTAATGAAGGCGTAGGCGATAAACGGCAGCAAAAAAACAGCTTGCAGCGTCACCATTAGCGGATGGATTTTGTCGTTCCACTTGGAAAAAACGATAACGAAAGACAGCAAATACAAGGTTAAAGGTATGATCCAGAGCAAGGGCACGGAAGCGATATCGGTGCTGATGAAGTTGGTCAGGCCTAAGAGCAGGCTCGATGGAACAAAAGCCAGGGCCAGCCAGTGCAGCTGTGTGGAAAGAGGAAGATGATTGACTGCGGTGATAGATTCCTGCGGGATGTCCGCCTTTTGTTGCGTCTTCCAGAGTATAAAAGCGCAGCCGGCAATCAGCAGGCAAAGCAGCAGATACCCGCTGCCCCAGTAAGCCTTCTGGTTAGCCAGTCCGATATTGGGTTCAAGCAGAAACGGGTAGCTCAGCAACGCAATCAGGCTGCCCGTGTTGCTGGCGGCATAGAGATAATAAGGATCATGGCTGGTGTGATGACCCACATTGGCGAACCATTTCTGAATCAGCGGCGCGGTGGTCGATACCACGAAAAAAGGCAGGCCGATGGCAAGGAACAGCGTCCAGAGCAGCCAGAATGTCGGATTGCTCTCTGTCGGCGGGACGGTGTTGTCAGGCAAGGCCAAGGGCAGCGCCAAAAAACTGATCAGGATAACGGCGGCGTGTATCTGGATTTGGCGATGCTGATTGAGTCTTGTGGAAAGGTAGTGAGCGTAAAGATAACCAAGAAACAAAATACTTTGGTAAAACACCATGCAGGTATTCCATACTGCCGGTGAGCCGCCCAGTAAAGGCAATAAAATCTTCCCGAACAGGGGTTGCAGCACAAACATAAGCGATGCGCTGGTGAATAAGGTTATTGCAAACAGGAATATCAGGGGTAGGTTGCGGTCGGTTTTTGCTTCTGAATGGTGGCTCATTATTTTTATAGGTAGCCGTTCGGGCTTTTTGTTTTTAATGGGCTAATGATAATGCATTTGCCGCTGTAGGGGGCAGTTGAAAATAATACAGGCATAAAAAAAGGCGGTATATGACCGCCTTTTTAAAATCAGAATCCGGTGATTTTCAGTTAGCGCTTGTGTTTTGGCTTTTGGTCTTTGCGGGCATCAGCGCCGCCACCGGAATTATCATGCTCTCTGGATTCGTTTATATCATGCCTTTCATCGGCTCTGTCCCCGCCGCGAAGATTATCGCCTGTTTTTGATTGCTTGTTGCTGTTCAACAGGCGGGCATCGGGGCCGGAGCTTTTATCGTATTTTTTGCCGTGATCCGGTTGCTTTGCAATAGCCGCGCCGGATATGCACAGAGCTAAAACGGTTGCAGGAAGTAAAAAGTGTTTTATGTTTATCATATTGTCACCTGAGTTGTTATAGGGAACCAAAATAAGCGGCTAATGCCTTGAAATCCGTTTCGGGCAGGCCGGCAGTGATGGCCTGCATCGGCCCGCTTTTACGTGAACCATCCTTGAAGTTTTTTAATTGTTGCTCAATATATCCGGGGTGCTGGCCGGCAAGACGTGGAAACTGGCCTTTGCCCTCAGCAGATGAACCGTGGCATCCTAAACACATACTCGCTTTGGATTCGCCGGTTTTTGCCAGTGCTGGGTCGCCGCCTGCCTTGGCAGGTTTCTGGCTGGAAAAATAAGCGGCAAGATTATTCATATCCTCATTGCTCAGGCTGCTCGCCATGGATTGCATCATCGGGTTGCTGCGGTCTCCGGCTTTGAATGCTTTGAGCTGATTGACCAGATAAGCCGGTTGTTGGGCGGCCAGATTCGGCCATTGAGCGTTGCTGCTGCCGCCCTTTTGGCCATGACAGCCGACACAGGCGCTTGCTTTTTGCTCCCCTGCGGCTATATCGGCGGCTGAAACCGGCGTTGCCAGAAAACAAGCGAGAAAGATCGATAAGATAAGGGGTTGTTGTGAGTTCATGGATCACCTCATAAGATAGGGTTAAACTACCTGCTTGGCGGGCTATCGAAAAATCAGCTTTTTTAGATAGACCTTCACTATACAACTAAAAAGATAAAGTGATAATAAAAAGTTAAAGAGTTGAGCATGAGTGTGCAAAATAACGCTACAAACACTTTTCCGGTGCCTGCTATCGGTGTCGGCGGCATCGTGTTTAACGACAAAAGGCAGGTACTGATGATTCAGCGCAATCAGCCTCCCGCTATGGGTTTGTGGTCTGTCCCCGGCGGAAAGCTGGAAGCGGGGGAATCATTGGCCGAGACTTGTAAACGAGAGATTAAAGAGGAAACAGGCCTGGATGTTGCCGTGAAAAATATCGTCGCGGTAGTCGAAAGGCGGATTGAGGGCTTCCATTATGTGGTTATTGATTTTTTAGCCTGTCTGGTTGGGGATGAAAATACCCTGCCGGTAGCGCAGAGCGATGTTGCCGAAGCGAAGTGGATTGGTTTGGAAAATATCGTGGAATACCCTCTGGTTGACGGCCTGGCTGAAATTATTATGCGAGCCTATCGTTTGCGTGGAAGCGATCAATTGAGCGGTTTATACGATGCAGATGCGACAGGCACGGATTATATTCTCCCTGCTGCGGACTTCACTGAGTAGTCGGTAAGACGCACGCTTGACCGGTTTAGTGTATAACCAACCGGGAGTGATTAAAATATTAGGTACTTTTATCTATCGGAGTTAAACAATCGGAATGTCGGAAAAACATATTTATAAAGTTGTTTTCGTTAATGAAGAGCAAATCTATGAGGTTTACGTTAAGAGCGTTTACCAAGGGGATATGTACGGATTTGTAATTATTGAAGATTTTGTTTTTGGCGAGAAAAGCTCAATTGTTGTTGATCCGACCGAAGAGAAGCTCAGGACTGAATTTGAGGGGGTAAGCCGCTCTTTTATCCCTGTGCACAAGATTATTCGTATCGATCAGGTAAAGCAGCGCGGAATGGCGAAAATTATCGCGGCATCAAAAGATGCGGCAGAAGGTTTTAGCAAGGTGTCCACGCTTTATGCGCCGGATAAGAGATGAAACTGAGTTCTCTCTGCCCGGAAGGCTTGGGCAGAGCTGGAATATCAGTTATTTTACGATGCGTAAATTGGGTTTTGTTGCAGGTTTTTTTGCCGGTGGCGGTTCATCACCATCACTGTCTTCATGGTCGAAGATCATGCCTTTGCCGTTTTCTTTGGCGTAGATTGCCATGACAGCAGTCACAGGGGTGGCGATATGCATCGGTTTTCCGCTAAACCGGGCGTTGAATTCAATTTCCTCGTTGCCGAGAGAAAGTCCCTGTATCGCTTCAGGCCGTATGTTTAATACGATTTTTCCGTCTTCAATGAATTCTTGCGGCAAAATCGCATCGCAATTCTCAGCGTCGACCAGCAGGTGCGGTGTCAGGTTGTTATCAATAATCCATTCATAAATTGAACGGATTAAATAAGGCTTTAAAGAAGTCATTTTGCGATGGTTATTTTAAAGGCTCGGCCATTTCTTTTTCAGCTTCACTGAGGCTGCGCTTGAATGCGGCTCTATTAAATATACGTTGGGCGTAATTGGTGATGGCTTCATTCGGCGTTGACACATCAATGCCAATGCTGGGCAGACGCCATAACAAGGGTGCGATGGCGCAGTCTATCAGCGAAAACTCATCGCTCATGAAATAAGGCCGAGCGGCAAAAACAGGGGCGGCGGACAAGATGCTTTCCTTGAGCATTTTTTTGGCGCGGGCCGATTTTTTCTCGCCTGAAAATAAAATCTCGTCCAGCAGCTGATACCAGTCCTGATCTATCCGTTTGATCAGCATTCTGGCAGTTGCGCGTGAAACCGGGTCCATCTGGTGCAAAGGAGGGTGCGGGAAGCGTTCATCAAGATATTCCATGATGATGCGTGAGTCGTAAAGAACCAGGTCGCGTTCGATCAGTGTCGGCGAGGTGCCGTTGGGGTTAAGTTCAAGCAAATCTTCAGGCGGTTCAGTCGGATCATAATATTCAATGTCTGCGGTAACCCCTTTTTCATGTAAGACAAAGCGGGCGCAATGACTCATCACGCATGTTGGAGATGAGAAAAGCGTCATTACAGATTTGCGAGTATTAATGTTTGTCACGAATAACAACCTCTTTGGACGTATAGAACGTAAAAAAAGGGCATTGTAACATAATTGACGAAATTTTTGGCGACAGAGTGACTTGGAGTTTTATAAGGCCAAACAGTGTGAAAACGTCCCTGTTTTCACCGCTAAGAATTAATGGAGGTCTTTCCAGTATTCTTTTTTAAGCAGATAGGCCAGGCTTAAAAACATCAGGAGAAAAAATATCACGTATTTCCCGAGGCGTTGCCTTTCGAGTTGTACGGGCTCTCCTACATAAACCAGAAAGTTGACCAGATCGTTGACCAGAAGATCGAATTCCTGCTCTGACAAGGTGCCTCTTTCTTCGATGACCAGCTTGTCAATAGTCTGCTGGCCGTCTACGGTTTTAAAGATGGGGCGTTGCTGACCTTGGAGTTGCCAAAGCACGTTAGGCATTCCGACATCTTCAAAAATGGTGTTATTTACGCCAAAAGGCCTGTTTTTATCGATATAAAAACCCTTCAAATAGCTATATAACCAATCGGCGCCGCGAGAGCGGGCAATTAATGACAAGTCGGGTGGTTGGGTGCCAAACCATTTTTCCGCGTCATGCGCATTCATTGCACTATGCAATTGGTCGTAGATGCTGGCCCCTTCCGGCGCAATGTCTTTCAACATCTTTTTTTGATCGACATCAGCATCAAGAGCAATGCGCAGATAACGGATATGTTTGACTGAATGGCAGCCAAGGCAATAAGTTACAAAGTGTTTTGCCCCGCGTTGTAATGAAGCGTTATCGGTAAGATCAATGTCGGCTTCTTGAAGTTCCATGCTTTCTGAAGCAAAAGCATTAAAAGACAGAGACAGCGCCAAAAATAAAAATAGTGTTATAAGTTTTTTCATATCAATCGAGGCTCTGTTTTAAATTTTTTGCTAATCGAGTGATGACGGCGAGAATGCCTTTCGGGTTGGGCCTTCTCTTTAGAACAGTGGTGCCATCTGCGGTCTGTACAGGCTTCATGATGGTCATGCTATTAAATGTCTCCACCAAGGCAGGGATGCGCTCTTCAAAGCTGGGCAGTTTTGTTAAGTGTCCTGGTACTGGCTTGGATTTTTCCCAACGGGTATAAAGAGGCATTAACAGAAAGAAGCCAAAGTAGACTGCTGTAAAAATACGGGCAAAGGTTGTTGCTGTAGGCGTTGCAGGTTGGGTGCCCAGATAACCAAGTCCCACGAAGCTGACTACAAAAAGGAACAAGGCCTTTTTGAAAATGCCGCCACGGTAACGAATCGATTTGACCGGACTGCGATCCAGCCAAGGCAACAGAAACAGGATGACAATTGCGCCGCCCATGCCGATAACACCGGCAAATTTATCAGGAATAGCCCTCAAAATTGCGTAAAACGGCGTGAAGTACCAGACCGGCGCAATGTGCTCAGGGGTTTTCATCGGATCGGCAGGAATGAAGTTTGCGTGTTCGAGAAAATAACCGCCCATTTCCGGCATGTAAAAAATAACCGTGGCGAAAAACAGCATAAACACACCCACAGCGACCAGATCTTTGACGGTGTAGTAGGGATGGAGAGGAATGCCGTCCACGGGATGCCCCCACGGGTCTTTGGATTTCTTGATTTCAATGCCGTCAGGGTTGTTGGAACCCGCTTCATGCAAGGCCAGGATATGCAAAAATACCAGCAATACCAGAACCAGAGGTACTGCAATAACATGGAAGGCAAAGAACCGGTTCAGGGTTGCATCAGAGACGACATAATCCCCCCGAACCCACAAAGACAATTCATCGCCGATCACCGGAATAGCGCTAAACAGGGAGATAATAACCTGTGCACCCCAGTATGACATTTGTCCCCAAGGCAGCAGATAGCCCATAAAGGCTTCGGCCATCAACGCAACAAACAGCAGCATGCCGAAAATCCAGATCAGCTCACGCGGTTGTTTGAATGAGCCATAAAGCAAGCCTCTGAACATGTGCAGATAAATAACGATGAAAAAAGCTGATGCGCCGGTTGAATGCATATAGCGTATCAACCAACCCCAGTTAACATCACGCATGATGTACTCTACAGAATCGAATGCCAATTTCGCATCGGGTTTGTAGTTCATGGTCAGTAAAATGCCGGTAATAAACTGGTTTGCCAAGACCAGTAAAGCCAGTGAACCAAAGAAGTACCAGAAGTTGAAGTTTTTCGGCGCATAGTATTGCGCCATGTGGTCATTCCAGATTTTAGTTAGCGGGAAACGCTCCAAAACCCAGTTGCCACACAAAGCTAGACGGGTTTTCATGCGTTTGCCTCCTCTGTAGATTCGCCAATGATTAGCTGCGTGTCGGTAATAAAGCGGTAAGGCGGGATTTCCAGATTGGTTGGTGCAGGCACGCCCCGATAGACGCGGCCAGCCAAGTCAAACCAAGAGCCGTGACAAGGACAGAAAAATCCGCCTTTCCACTTATCGCCGAGATCAGTAGGTGCAATTTCCGGACGGAAAGTGGGTGAGCAGCCCAAGTGGGTGCATAAACCGACGGCAACGAATATTTCGGGCTTAATGGAACGCGCAGGATTTTTGCTGGAGGCCGGCTGTATGGATTCCTGGGAAAGGGGATCCCGAAGCTGGTCGTCCAGTGTTTTTAATATGTCGAGAACTTCAGGTGTTCTGTTGAGTATCCAGACCGGTTTGCCCCGCCATGCAACCCTGATCAATTGACCGGGTTCCATTTTGCTGATGTCAACTTCAACAGGAGCACCGGCTGCCATCGCCTTGACGCTGGGCTGCATTTGAGCAAGAAAGGGAACAGCTAAATACCCTGTGCCGACCGCGCCAACCACGGTCAAGGCCGAGGTCAAAAACTGGCGCTTGGATTTATCGACGCCTTCATTATTCATTATAGAACTCTCCTGATTAGGTCTGCGCTTCTATGAGCGCATTATTTTATAGTTATTATGGGCGCCAATATACCATTAGAACTTGTAAGATTTGAAGTGCTTAAACCGATCACCTCTGTATTTGTTACGTATTTTAAAGGGCCTTATTTAAGCGCATTAAGTGAATCGTGTTTATAAGTGCATGATATTAAATGTGATTGATTTTTCTGAGTCAAAATAACGGTATTATTTTTTACTCAGGAATAATGTGTTTGATGACTTAATGCGGCGCTTGTTCCAGTGGAGCGGCCAGGCTTTTTATTAATGCCGCCAGAAAGGCTTCATTTTCCTCCGGCTTGCCAATGGTTACCCGCAGGCAGTCAGCTAATAAGCCATCTTGGGCGCCAAGGTTTTTAATCAAAACGCCTTGCTGTTTTATCGATGTGAAGATTGCGTTGGCCTGACCCTTGGGTGTTCTGAAAAGAATAAAATTAGCGGCGCTGGGGTATGCGGTAATGCCGTCTATCTCATTGAGCCGTTTGAAGACGGCGGATCGCTCAGCGCAGATTTTTTGAGTTTGCTGGTCAAACAAGGTTTTGTTGGACAGGGCAAAGTCAGCACTTATCTGGGTCAGCACATTAATATTGTAAGGCAGACGAATTTTGTTGAGTTGCTCGATGATGGCCGGGCTGCCAACGATGTAGCCGAGGCGCAAGCCTGCCAGCCCCAGTTTCGACACGGTGCGCATGACCAGCAGATTGTCATATTGGCTTAGGGCCTTGAGGAAGCTGGCATCGGCAAAAGGCGCATAGGCTTCATCAATAACCACCAGACCCTTGGCGGTTGTTATGATGTCCCGGATCGAGGCTTCACTGAATAAATTTCCGGTAGGGTTGTTGGGGTAGGCCAGAAAAATGACCGAAGGCTGGTGCATTTCTATGGCGGCCAGCATGGCCGGTAAATCCAGGTCAAAGCTATCGGCAAGCAAAGGAATGGCGAGGTAGTTTAGCCCCAGACAGTGACTTAACTGTTTGTACATGACAAAGCCAGGATCCGGCGCCAATACACTGGCATTGGAAGGTAGCGCCATCAACAAGAGTTGAATGATCTCATCGGAACCGTTGCCCAGCAGCACATCAAACTGACCGGGTATTTGATTCAAGCGTTTGATGGTTGCTGTCAGATGACCGGCTTCAGGGTCAGGATAACGGTTCAACGGGCAGTCTTTTAGCGCGTCCAGCCAGCTTTTTTTGATGTCTTCAGGCCAGCTGTAAGGGTTTTCCATGGCATCCAGTTTGACCAAGCCCTTGGCGTCCGCAACTTTATAGGCAGACATCGCCAGAACTTCTTTGCGGAAAATGGAGGAAATCAGATCGGATTGTGTCATGTTCAAATTTAAAGGCTGTAAAGGCGACTGCTTTGGGCTGTCACCCTTGGCATAAGGGCTTTATTTAATCCTGAATTCCGCAGAGCGCGCATGGGCGGTCAGGCTCTCGCCGCGCGCCAATATGGATGCGGTTCTGCCCAGCGTATCGGCGCCGGCTTGAGAACAGTTGATCAAGCTGGAGCGTTTTTGGAAATCATAGACACCCAGCGGCGATGAAAAGCGTGCGGTGCTGGAGGTCGGCAATACGTGGTTGGGCCCTGCGCAGTAATCGCCCAAGGCTTCGGCGGTATAGCGGCCCATGAAAATGGCGCCCGCATGGCGGATGTTTTTGCACAATGCCGCCGGGTCTTCAACAGAGAGTTCCAAATGCTCCGGCGCAATGATGTTGGCCACATCGGCGGCGGCATTCAGGTCGCTGACCTTGATCAATGCGCCACGTGTCGCCAGGGATGTCCTGATGATGTCCGCGCGTTCCATGGTGGGCAGCAATTTGTTGATGCTTTGTTCGACGGCGTTCAGGAAAGCTGAATCATCACTGATGAGTATCGACTGGGCATTTTCATCGTGTTCGGCCTGTGAGAACAGGTCCATCGCAATCCAGTCGGGATTGGTTTTGCCGTCGCAGATGATCAGAATTTCCGAAGGGCCGGCAATCATGTCGATGCCCACTTGCCCGAACACCAGTTTTTTCGCCGTGGCGACATAGATGTTGCCGGGGCCGACAATTTTTGCCACGGCGGGAATGGTTTCCGTGCCGTAGGCAAGCGCTGCAACGGCTTGCGCGCCACCTATGGCAAAAGCGCGGTCAACACCGGCCAGATACGCTGCAGCCAGCACCAGCTGATTGGTTTCGCCTTTAGGCGCGGGCACAACCATGATCAGTTCCCCGACGCCGGCGACTTTTGCCGGGATGGCGTTCATCAACACGGAAGAGGGATAAGCGGCCTTGCCGCCCGGCACATAAAGACCTACACGATCCAGCGGGGTGACTTTTTGCCCCAGCACCGTGCCGTCGGCCTCGGTGTACTGCCAGGACTCCATTTTTTGGCGTTCGGCATAAGCGCGAATGCGGTCTGCCGCTGTTTGCAGCGCCTGGGCCTGTTCGGCAGGCAGTTGGTCCCATGCCGACTTGAGGGTTGCTTGGGAAAGCTCCAGTTCGCCGGCATGGGCAATGTGGCATTGATCAAAGCGGTTGGTGTATTCAATAACCGCCTTATCGCCGTTTTTGCGCACGTCGGCAATAATATCCAGAACGCGCTGGTGGATTTCCCTGTCGTCGGTTTCATCCCATGCCAGCAGGTTTTGTAATTGCCGGCTAAAATCCGCTGAAGAGGCGTCGAGTTTAGTGATGTTTATATCGGACATAACCTTATCTCTGTGCAAGGGTCTTTTCAAATTGAGCCAGCAATGAAGCGATAGCCTCATGCTTCATTTTCATTGCCGCTTTGTTAACGACCAGCCGGGAGCTTATGTTCATAATGAGTTCCCGCGGTTCCAGGCCATTGGCCTTTAGCGTGTTGCCCGTGTCAACAAGGTCAACAATGCAATCGGCAAGGCCGACCAATGGCGCCAGTTCCATTGAGCCGTATAATTTAATGATTTCGGCCTGGATACCTTTGCTGGCGAAGTAACGCTGGGCTGTTTTGACGTATTTGGTCGCAACGCGGATGCGGCCTGATATTTCGGGCGCATCCTTATGCGCCGCCGTCATCAACCTGCAACAGGCGATGTTTAAATCCAGCGGCTCATACAGGCTTTCAGCGCCGTGTTCCAGCAGTACATCCTTGCCGGCGATGCCCAGGTCGGCTGCGCCGTATTCGACAAAGGTAGGCACATCGGTAGCGCGGATGATGACCAGTTGGACGTCGTCACGGGTGGTCTGCAATATCAGCTTGCGGCATGTTTTCGGGTCGTCAACCGGCGTGATTCCAGCCTCTGCCAATAAGGGCAGTGCTTCTTCATAAATCCGGCCTTTGGATACGGCGATGGTTAGCATAGTAAAACCTTATCTCGGGACGCGGCGTATCGTTGCGCCCAATTGAGCGAGTTTTTCTTCGATGTGATCGTAACCCCGGTCTATATGGTAAATGCGGTCAACCAGCGTATCGCCTTCGGCAACCAATGCGGCTATCACGAGACTCGCTGACGCTCTTAAATCAGTCGCCATGACCGGCGCTCCGGTGAGTTTTTTAACGCCGGTGCAGATGGCGGTATTCGATTCCAGCTTGATGTCGGCACCCATGCGTTGCAACTCCTGAACATGCATGAAACGATTTTCAAAAACCGTTTCGGTGATAATGCCCACGCCGTCGGCAATGGCATTCATGGCGGTGAACTGTGCCTGCATATCGGTCGGGAAAGCGGGATACGGTGAGGTGCGAACAGAAACGGCCTTGGGCTTTTTGCCGTGCATATCCAGTTTAATCCAGTCTTCACCGGTTGTGATCTCCGCTCCGGCTTCCGTCAATTTTGCCAGAACAGCGTCCAGAAGATCGGGGCGGGTGTTTTTAAGCTTGATGCTCCCTCCGGTGATTGCAGCTGCAATCAGGTAGGTGCCTGTTTCAATCCGGTCAGGAAGAATGTCATAGTGGATGCTTTCCACGCCCAGTTTTTCAACGCCGTCAATGACCAGGACATCGGTGCCGATACCGGAAATTTTAGCGCCCATTTTATTAAGAAAGTGGGCCAGATCACTGACCTCAGGTTCCTTGGCGGCATTTTCGATAATGGTAGTTCCCTCGGCCAGGGCGGCCGCCATCATCAGGTTTTCAGTGCCGGTGACGGTGATTTGTTCCAGAACCAGACGACAACCTTTAAGCCGGTCGGCTTTTGCGTGGATAAAACCGCCTTCGACGATAATATCCGCACCCATTTGCATCAGGCCATTAAGATGGATGTCGACGGGGCGCGAGCCGATGGCACAGCCGCCGGGTAACGACACATGAGCTTCGCCGAATCTGGCCAGTAAAGGCCCTAAGACCAATATTGACGCCCGCATGGTTCTGACCAGCTCATAAGGCGCTACAAAACTATTGATGGTACTGGAGTCGACTTCAATATTCATTCTCTCGTCGACGGTGAGATAAACCCCCATGCGCCCCAGTAATTCCATGGTTGTGGTGATGTCATGAAGATGAGGTATGTTGCCGACGCTAACAGGCGAGTCTGAGAGCAAAGTCGCAGCCAGAATAGGCAAGGCGGCATTTTTGGCGCCAGAAATGCGCAGTTCCCCTGAGAGCCGTGTGCCGCCGGTGATAATTAGTTTATCCATACAGAATTGAGTGTCTTAGGTTGTCTTTGTAAATTCAGCGATCAACAGGTTTAATCGGTCTGAATTGTAAAATGGCTCGTTTTATCAAGGCCGCTGAGTTTTGCCAGGGTGAGCAATTGCTCAGGAATATTTTTGAAGTTCAATTGCGTCTTATTGTGACGGGTATATTTTATCCATTCAATCATTAATGCAAGACCGGCACTGTCTGTGCAGGTGACGCGACTCAGATCGATAGTAATTTCTTTTGCTGTTTTCAGGAAAGAAAATGATTTTACCGACTGTTTGTCAATGCTTGAAAATGTCAAATCGCCATCCACAACAAAGAGTCCTGTCCCCTGATCAATAATGTTCAGTTTACTCACTTTTTTTCTTCCGCGGATTTAAACAGGAATTGGCCTATCGCTTTTTCGAGAATGATTGCAGACTGGGTGATTTCGATTTTTCCGCCGTTTTTTAAGAATTCTTCAGAACCGCCCGGCTCCAGATTGACGTATTGCTCACCTAACAGGCCCGCTGTAAAAACGCTGGCGGTGGTGTCCTCAGGAAGTGTGTTGTATTGCGAATCAATGCTGAGCTGCACAACTGACTGGTAGGTTTTAGGATCGAAACTAATGGCGCTGACCTGGCCGATTTTAACGCCGGCCGCTGAAACCGGCGATTTAACCTTCAATCCGCCTGAGTTTTCAAAGCTGGCGGTAACCGTATAACTGTTCCGCTCGACAAAAGAGCTTAAATTGCTCACTTGCAAAGCAAGAAAAAACAATCCGACGATGCCTGCTGCGACAAAGAGTCCGACAAGCGTGTCCTGGGTACTGGTGTGCTGCATGTTAATTATCTCCAAACATGAGTGTGGTCAGGATGAAATCGAGACCTAAGATACTAAAAGCTGAATTGACTACGGTGCGTGTTGTGGCGCGACTGACCCCTTCAGAGGTAGGGATCGCATCGTAACCTTCAAACAGGGCGATCCAGGATGTTACAAAGCCGAAAACAATGCTTTTGATAACGCCATTGATAATGTCATCCTGAAAATCGAGATTGGCCTGCATTTGTGACCAGTAAGCGCCCTCATCAACGCCCAGCAAGCCGGAGCCGATCATTTGTCCGCCTATAATGCCTATAGCGCTAAAGAGTGCGGCAAGCAAAGGCATGGATAAGAATCCGGCTAAAAAGCGCGGAGAAATGATGCGTTTAATCGGGTCAACCGCCATCATTTCCATGCCCGACAGCTGTTCTGTCGCTTTCATCAGGCCGATTTCCGCCGTTAAAGCAGAGCCTGCCCTGCCCGCAAATAAAAGGGCGGTAACTACAGGGCCGAGTTCCCTGACCAAAGAGGCTGCAACCATAACCCCCAGTGCTTCTTCGGCGCCAAAATCGGATAGGGTGTAGTAGCCCTGTAATCCCAGAACCATGCCGACAAACAGCCCGGAAATAGTGATAATCAGAAAAGACAACACGCCGATCGAATGCATCTGGTTAAGCAGCAGCCTGGGACGGGGCAGCACGCTGAGTACGCCGGAAATAGTTTGTAACAGGAAAAACGTGCCTCGGCCCAGTTTGGTGAAACTGGTACGGGTGTTTTCGCCTAAATGCTGTAGAAATTGAATCATTTATAGTTGGCCGTTAATAACGTTCTTCCGATGACAGCAGGTCATCGACATAATCTTTTGCGGAGTAATGGAAATGAACCGGCCCGTCAGCAGCGCCAGTCATAAATTGTTGCACCCATTCTGATGGAGATTGTTCAATCTCTTTTGGCGTGCCCTGGCCGACGATTTTGCCTTCGGACAACACATAAATATAATCGGCTATAGCCGCTGTTTCATGGACGTCATGAGACACCATGATGCTGGTCAGCCCCAGGGTATTATTCAGCGACTTGATCAGATGAACCAATGAGCCCTTGGAAATAGGGTCTTGGCCGGTAAACGGTTCATCATACATGATCATCATCGGATCCAGGGCAATCGCTCTGGCCAAGGCAATACGCCTGGCCATGCCGCCGGAGAGTTCATTAGGCATCAGGTCGCGAGCCCCTCTTAACCCTACAGACTGTAGTTTCATCAGCACAAGTGTGCGAATCATGGACTCGGTAAGATGGGTGTGCTCCCGTAACGGGAAGGCGACATTATCATAGACATTCATGTCTGTTAACAGGGCGCCGCTTTGAAAAAGCATGCCCATGCGTTTACGCAGATCGTATAGCTCAGACCGGCGTAACTGGTGGACATTTTTACCGTCCACTGTAATTGAACCCTGCTCAGGAAACAATTGCCCGCCTATGAGTTTTAACAGGGTTGTCTTGCCTGTGCCGCTAGGCCCCATGATGGCTGTAATTTTGCCGCGTTCGATTTCCAGAGAAACGTCGTCGAATATTTTCCTGTCGCCGCGAGAAAACGACAAATTACGAACCGTGACCAAACTGTTTTGAGGAGAGACGCTGTTATCCATGCGTGGTTAAAGCTATATATTTGAAAATTAAACAGGCTATTTTCTATGACTACTCCCTGTTAAGTCAATATATTCGGTTTGTGCCCTTGCAATATCTGTTTGGGCAGTCGTCCTGCATCCCCCTCAGGCGTGTTATTGATGTTTGGAAATGAGGCAATTTCTTGCTGGCATAGGATTTGTGTTTGCGGCTGTGTACACCAAAAGCTTTATATGGCGAATAAAAGATCGTCGGATGTATAAATTGTTTTGTCATATCCTATGGGACATGAATGAAATAAACATGGCATAATATTTGATTTGTGAAGGGAAGCTTATTTATTGCTTCGTAGCAGGATGAGTTGTTTTTAGGGCTTCTGCGCCAGAAAGTTTGGCATCAGGTGCTTTGTGGCATTGTTGATGTTTTTGTTTATTAATGGGTTTTTATCAAAGTATTACCGAACGATCCTGGCACAGAAAATGAAACTACATGATCAAAAGCTTCGTGAATTGGGACTGGCTGTTATTCAGGTGGAAACCCAGGCGGTCACTGCATTGGCCGCCCAGATTAATGACAACTTCGTGGCGGCATGCAAACTGATGTTTGCGTGTACTGGCCGTGTTGTTGTCACCGGTATGGGCAAATCAGGGCATATTGCCGGCAAGATTGCTGCTACCTTGGCGAGTACCGGCACACCTGCTTTTTTTGTTCATCCGGGTGAAGCCGGTCACGGTGATCTGGGCATGATTACCCGGCATGATGTGGTGCTCGCCTTGTCAAATTCAGGGGAAACAGAAGAAGTTCTGACTATTTTGCCGATTATTAAGCGCTTGGGTGTGCCTTTGATTGCAATGACCGGCAATCCCTCTTCAACGATGGCGAGATTTGCCACTACCCATATCAATGTGGCTGTTGAACAGGAGGCTTGCCCGCTAGGGCTTGCTCCAACTTCCAGCACCACCGCGGCACTGGTGATGGGCGATGCGTTGGCGGTTTCATTGCTTGAAGCCCGGGGGTTTACCCGGGATGATTTTGCCTTGTCCCATCCCGGCGGCAGTTTGGGTCGAAGATTGTTATTGATGGTAAGTGATATTATGCATGCCGGTGATAAGGTGCCGTCAGTGCCGGAGTCGGCGCTTGTCAGTGACGCCTTGCAGGAAATGACCGAGAAAAAATTGGGCATGACGGCGGTTGTCGATGCAAGTGATAGGGTCATCGGGATTTTTACCGATGGTGATGTGCGGCGCATGCTGGGCAGAAACATCGATATACACAGCGCGACTGTCACTGAAGTCATGACGCCGAATTGCGCGGTTATTCCGGCTAATATTCTGGCGGCTGAAGCTATGCAGATTATGGAACAGAAAAAAATTAATGCGTTAATCGTTGTTGATGACCAGCATCGGCCGATAGGCGCTTTGAATATGCATGATTTGATTCATGCCGGAATAGTGTGATGACGGGAACAGATAATATGCAGTCGGTCGTGGAAAAAGCTAAAAAACTTAAATTATTGATTCTGGATGTTGATGGTGTATTAACGGATGGCAAGCTTTTTTTCGATAACGACGGCAATGAATATAAGTCATTTCATGCCCAGGATGGACATGGCATCAAGCTTTTACGTCAGACCGGAGTTGAGGTCGCCGTTATTTCCGGGCGTAAATCGAAATCGGTTGAACTGCGCATGAAAAATCTGGGTATTGAGCATGTGTATCAGGGCCATGAAAATAAAATCGCCGCGTTTAATGAGATTATTGAGAAAATAGGTATCACGCCGGAACAGGCGGCGCATGTAGGCGATGATGTGATCGATTTGCCGATAATGATCAGGGCCGGTCTGGCGATTGCGGTTAGTGATGCGAATTTTGCCGTCAAACAGCGGGCGGACTGGTGTACAACATTGCCTGGAGGGCAGGGCGCTGTGAGGGAGGTCTGCGATTTCATTATGCAGGCGCAGGGAAGTTATGACCAAATCTTGAATGCCTACTTGACCCGCTAAAACACGCAGTGAAATGACGCTTAGGGAAAATAAATTCTACCTGTACCTGGCCGCTATTGCGGTAATGAGCTGGTGGCTGGCCAAGTCTACCGGGCTGGTTCCGATTGGTCGAGCAATAGTGCCGCCCCACAGTCCGGACTATTTCAGTAAAGGCTATATAAAATGGGAAATGAATGAGCTTGGCAGGTTAAAAAGCAAATTGCTTGCTGATGAAATGGTTCATTATACCGATGACGGCACGATTCATTTAGATAATCCCTTGATGTTTTTTTATAACGAGAAAACGCCGCCGTGGGAAGTCAAATCAGAGACCGGCATTTTGTCTGCCGATGGCAAGGACTTGCTGCTAAACGGCAAGGTTAATGTTAAAAGAGAACAGGCTGAGGGTGTCAGGGAGCTTAAAATCAACACCTCCAATTTAAAAGTAAAACCTGAAACCAGTTATGCAGAAACGGTTGAATGGGCAGAACTGATCAGTTCAGAAAATTGGACGACAGGAACCGGCATGAAGATGGTTTTTGCTGATCCGATTTATCTGGAATTACTCTCTAACGTAAAGGGGAAATATGAAACAAAATAAAAAGCAGGCGATATTATGCGGCGGAATGCTGTCATTAGTCCTGTGCAGTTCCGGGGCGTTTGCCCTGGAAAGCGATTCCGAACAACCCATGGTGATTGATTCCGATGCAGCTACCTATGATGATGTAACAGCCCTTAGCACCTATACGGGCCATGTAATCTCAGTTCAAGGCAGTATTCGGGTGCTCTCGGATAAGCTGGTCGTTCATTTTATAGATGGCGAAGCAGAAAAATTAGTGTTTACAGGAGTTCCGGCAAAGTTTAAACAAACGCCAAGCGAGGGGGCGCAAGACATAACCGGTGAGGCGTTAACAGGTGAGTTTTATCCTAAAAAGAATTTGTTAATTCTGATTGATAAAGCCACAGTCTGGCAAGGCACAGGGGCTTACACCAGCGATTTAATCGAATACGATACTAAAACATCATTGGTAAAAGCAGGAGAGAAGTCGACGGATAACAAGCGTGTCCATGTCGTGTTGCAACCGAGCAAAAAGAATAAAGATGACCAGACTAGCGGCAAAACAGCTGATTAAAAATTACAATAAACGCAATGTGGTCAACGGTGTTTCGTTGCATGTTGATACCGGCGAAGTCGTTGGCTTGCTGGGACCTAATGGCGCCGGGAAAACGACAAGTTTCTATATGGTGGTAGGCCTGATTAAGGCGGATGAGGGACAGATTACACTGGATTCGCAGGACATCACCCATCACCCCATGCATTTGAGAGCGCAGCTAGGTATAGGTTATTTGCCGCAGGAGCCTTCGGTTTTTCGCAAACTGAGCGTGGCCGATAATTTGCGCGCCGTTTTACAAATCCGTTCTGATTTAACCTCGGGGCAGGCGGAGCTGGTGATTGAGGAATTGTTACAGGAGTTTCATATACTTCATCTGCGCGATCAAATTGCCCTGGGCTTGTCTGGCGGTGAACGGCGGCGGGTCGAAATCGCCAGGGCATTGGCGACGAATCCTCAGTTCATATTGCTGGATGAGCCTTTTGCCGGCGTTGACCCGATATCGGTAGATGACATTAAAAAAATCATAGAACATTTGAAATATCGCGGAATTGGTGTATTGATTACGGAGCATAATGTCAGAGAAACACTAGGCATTTGTGACCGTGCGTATATACTTAACGACGGCAGGGTGATCGCTGAAGGTGGAGCGGAAGAGATCGTTGCCAATGAGGAAGTACGTAAAGTTTATTTGGGTAATAACTTTAGTCTTTAATTTAGATGACTTAATAAAAATTGTGGCTGAATGAAACAATCCTTACATCTTCGACTGGGACAGCAACTGTCCATGACGCCGCAATTGCAGCAGGCGATCAAGCTGTTGCAGATGTCGACATTAGAATTGCAGCAGGAGATTCAAGAAGCGCTTGAGTCCAATATGATGCTGGAAATCAGTGACGAGGAAAACACCGTTCAGGAAGCCGAGCTGACGCCCGAGAGAAAGATTGATAACGCGGATTTGCTTACCAGTCAAGGCTCGCAAACGGATATGCCCGATGAACTGCCCATTGATTCGTCCTGGGATGATGTGTATGAATACGCCCCGGAGTCAGGCGGGAGCAGTGCGGAGAACATCGAATTTGAAACGCAACGAAGCGGCTCCGTAACGTTGCAGGATCATTTGTTATGGCAATTGGAACTGACCTCATTGTCAGAGCGGGATATGGCCATCGCCATGGCAATTATCGATTCCATTAATGAAGACGGTTATCTCATCAGCAGCCCTGAAGAAATTTTTCAGGGATTGCAGGAGCAGCTGGACGATCTGGAATTCGATGAAGTTAATGCGGTATTGCACGGGGTGCAGAATTTTGACCCCGTCGGCGTGGCAGCCGTCGATTTACGGGATTGCTTGAGAATACAGTTGCAGCAATTGCCGGATTCCACGCCCTATAAAGAGGAGGCTTTGCTTCTTGTTACCCGGTATCTGGACCTGTTGGCTACGCATGAGCAGTCAAAACTCATGCGCAAACTGGGTGTAACAGAACAGCAACTGGGTGAGGTGGTTGCGTTGATCCGGGCTTTGGATCCTAAGCCGGGTGCGCGGATACAGGAGTCGGAATCCGAGTATGTCATCCCCGATGTCTATGTGGTTAAGAAAAACAATAAATGGCAAGTCAATCTTAATCCTGACATAGCGCCTAAATTGCGTATTAATCCCTTCTATTCAGGCCTGATAAAAAGATCGGATAACAGTAAAGATAATGCCAGCATGAAAGATCATTTGCAGGAAGCGAAATGGTTTATTAAAAGCCTCCATAGCCGCAACGATACCTTATTACGCGTTGCCCGATGTATCGTAGAAAAACAGACCGGGTTTCTTGAACATGGCTCCATTGCAATGAAGCCCATGGTATTGAGAGATATTGCGGAAGAGCTGGAACTGCATGAATCGACAATATCACGGGTGACCACGCAAAAATTCATGCACACGCCCAATGGCATTATCGAATTTAAGTATTTCTTTTCCAGCCATGTTTCAACGGAAGGCGGCGGGGAGTGTTCCTCTACAGCCATCAGAGCGTTTATTAAGGAACTGATCGGCAGTGAGAATCCAGTAAGGCCGCTAAGTGACAGTAAAATAACCGATTTATTAAAAGAAAAAGGCATCAACGTCGCGAGAAGAACCATTGCCAAGTATCGTGAGGCGATGTTTATTCCACCATCAAGTCAGCGTAAGCGTATTTTATAGCCGCCAACTGATACCAAAACCAACCATTCACCATTAAAGGAGTTTCCCATGCAAGTTAGTGTAACAGGCCATCATATTGAAGTAACTGAAGCTTTAAAGGCGCACGTTGACGCAAAATTCGAAAAATTAGCGCGTCATTTCGACAATGTTACCGATGTACACGTTATTTTAACTGTAGAAAAGTTAATCCAAAAAGCTGAAGCGACACTGCAACTGAGCGGCGCCAAGCTGTTTGCTGAAGACCATCAGGAAGATATGTATGTAGCTATTGACAACATGGTTGATAAACTGGAACGTCAAATTACCAAACACAAAGAAAAAACCGCTCAGCATAGATAAGGTAAAAGGCTCAAGGTGAAACAAGTGAAGGTAAACGATTGAACCTTGAGCCAACCCTATGAAACTATTAATCGTTAGCGGTCTTTCCGGTTCAGGCAAAAGTATCGCCTTGGATACGCTGGAAGATTGCGGCTATTACTGTATCGATAATTTGCCAGTGATGTTGCTGGAAGATTTTATCAACCATGTCATGTTGGTGGATAAGAAAACCTATGCAAAAACGGCAATTGGAATTGATGCCAGGAATCAAAGCGAAAGCCTGGTTAATTTTTCAGAAAGTCTGGATTTAATCCGCAGCAAAGGGATTGATTGCGAAATCATATTTATGCAGGCTGAAGAGTCTACATTGTTGAAACGCTATAGTGAAACCCGGCGGCGGCATCCGCTGACGGATTTAAATATACCGTTAAAAGAAGCGCTGAAAATTGAAAAGGAAATGCTGACGCCTGTTGCCCGGCATGCCAGCGTAGCGATCGATACCAGTCGAACACATTACCATCAGTTGCGTGAACTTATCAGGGATCAAATAGGCGAAAGGGATGTGAGGCATATTTCCCTGCAGTTCCAGTCGTTCGGTTTCAAGCATGGTGTCCCGTTGGATGCCGATTTTGTTTTTGATGCCCGCAGTTTGCCAAATCCTTACTGGATACCGGAATTGCGGGGGTTAACGGGAAAAGACCAACCGGTAGTTGATTTCCTTAACGAGCAAGCCTTGGTTGCTGAGCTTTTTAAGGATATTGCCGGGTTTCTTGAACGATGGATTCCACGGTTTGAGGCCGAAGGACGCAGTTATTTGACCGTGGCTATAGGGTGCACCGGAGGGCAGCATCGCTCAGTTTATCTGGTGGATGCATTTGCCAGACGGTTTAAGAGCCCTTTGCTGAATGTAATTGTCCGCCACAGGGAATTGCATTAGTTTCATTTTGAAACTTTTTCGTTCTGGTGCGAAAGAAGGAGACGTTGCAGCGCAACGCCTCTGCACCTGATTTATTTCAATGACAATGTTTCAGCGCGGCCTTTCATCTCAATGGACAACTTGTCTTCTTTAGACAGCCAGCCAATGGCGCGTTGAATGTCATTCTTGTTGATTCCTGTTTCAGTGGTGATTTTAGATACGCTGGTTGCCCCGTTTTTATCTAAATATTTCCATATCTTACCAGCAGTTTCTCCGATTGTATTAGACATATCGCATCCCCTTTCATAGCATCGTTGAAAAAATCAAGAAGTCTTTGCGTGGGTGTCAGGCAGGACAATATTTAACTCAAGTGTCTCCTGATTATCGTCTTGTTCAAAATTAACTGAAATCGCGTCTTGATCCACATTAACGTATTTTCTAATAACAGCTAACAATTCTTTCTGCAATTGGGGAAGGTAAGACGGCTGGTTTCTGGAAGTGCGCTCATGGGCGACCAGAATTTGCAGTCTTTCCTTTGCAAGTGACGCCGAACTGGCTTTAGATATTTTAAAATAATCCAGTAAGCTCATCATTTACCTCCGAACAACTTCCCGAAGAGGCCTTTTTTCTCATCAATAAATCGATGCGGCCTATCTTCGCCTAAATAGCGGGCGATAATGTCGGCATAGGCTTGTCCCGCATCACTTTTTTCATCAAGAATAACGGGTATCCCTGAGTTTGATGCATTGAGGACGGATTTTGATTCAGGGATAACGCCCAGTAAATGCAGCGATAAAATTTCCTGTACATCATCCACGCTTAGCATCTCGCCTAATTTGACTCTCTCGGGAGAGTAGCGAGTTAGCAGCAGATATTCTTTAATAGGCTCTTCGTTTTTCTCCGCTCTGCGCGATTTGCTCGACAAAATGCCTAGCATACGATCCGAGTCCCGCACGGAAGAGACTTCAGGGTTGGTGACGATAAACGCATCATCCGCAAAATACATGGCTAAATGAGCGCCTTTTTCAATGCCGGCCGGTGAGTCGCAGACTATGTATTTAAAGTCTTTTTTTAGTTCATCTAAAATTTTGCCGACACCTTCTTGGGTCAGTGCGTCTTTATCCCGTGTTTGCGAGGCGGGCAAAATATAAAGCAGATTACTGTTTTTATCGCGAATCAATGCCTGATTAAGACTGGCTTCGCCATTGATGACATTGACAAAATCATAAACAACGCGGCGTTCACAGCCCATGATTAAATCCAGATTACGCAAACCTACATCAAAATCAATGACTACTGTTTTATGACCTTTTTTTGCAAGCCCCATGGCGACAGCAGCACTTGTCGTTGTTTTGCCAACGCCACCTTTACCTGATGTTACAACTATAATTCGTGCCACAAAATTTCCTCTATGGTAGTGTTTACACTGTGTCTTTAATTATTAAAGTATTGTTTTGTAAATAAATTTGAACAGGGTTTTTATGAGCAGCTTGGTTCAAATCTTCGTTGAGCTTATAGGTTCCGGCGATTGAGATAAGTTCCGCCTGTAAATTCGAGCAGAAAATACGCGCCGCTGTATTGCCCCGCACACCTGCTAGTGCCCGGCCTCTTAGCGAGCCATAGACATGAATATTGCCTTCGGCCAGAATCTCGGCACCGGCACTGACCTGAGCCAGAACGATCAAATCACCTTGAGCGTAAATACGCTGGCCCGAGCGAACCGGTTGAGTGATCAGCGTGTTTGTTACGATTTCTGTTTGTGGTTCAGGTTCGGGTTTTGGTGCCGTTACAGGTTTTTCGCTTTTAGGCTTGGCAGGCGCGGCGCCGGTATGTATCGGAATTCCAAGCTCTAATGCCCGTTTATTCTGCTCTGCATTGCCGCCGCGTATCCCGATCGGCAATAAATCCAAGCTGCGAATGATTTTCGTGAGCTGATCAATATCAATGTCGAGATTATGTTTATTTAGGTCTTCCAAGTCAAACACCAACGGCGAATTCCTGAAAAAATCAGGCGACAGGCGAATTTTTTCCTGCAATTGCTGCTTAATGATTGTGACATCATTGCCGGCTAGAACTAAAACAGGCACAGAAAAAGTACTGCTCTTAAGTTCCAGTGATGGCGCGTGGCTGGTGGTTTTTTGAGAGGCTGTCGACATCCGTTAAATCAGCTTAGTCAGAAGTTGATAGGATTCTAACATTGCTGATAGAAAAAATCATTGTTCTGGTTCTAATAAATGATCTTTTGGGAGTAATGGCTGAATAATCAGTGTTATTTTACATTTAGCGATGTTTCTGGTGTCGTAAATAGTGGTTTTAAATCAATCAACTTGATCAAAACCATTTGTTTTATAAGGTGTTTGTTGTCATGTCGGGAGTGGCTTGTTCTTGCAATTTTCGCCATTTTCCTTTACCTTAACCCCACATCCGTAAAGGCTAGGGGTGCTTCGAGAATTTATATCGAGGCTGAGAAATACCCTTTGAACCTGACTCCGGTTAATACCGGCGTAGGAAAGCCCCCAACTTTTCCCTGCGCCTTGTCCTGTTGTTTTGGAGATAAGCATGAGCGCTGTCATTAAAGAAGTTACGCCCGCCGATACCAGTAGCGTAAAAATCGATTCCTATCCCGCGTCGGAAAAAATATATGTCCAGGGCAGCCGCTCCGACATACAAGTCCCCATGCGCAAGATTACCCTGTCCGACACCCCCGTGCATTTTGGTGCGGAAAAGAATCCGCCGCTTTATGTTTACGATACCTCAGGCGTTTATACCGATCCTAACGTCGAAGTTGATTTAAAAAAGGGTTTGGGCGCTATTCGTTCAGCCTGGATAGCAGAGCGAAACGACACTGAAGAGCTGGCAGGCCCCAGCTCGGAATTTGGCCGTCAGCGACTTGAAGATCCGGCTACCGCCAATCTGCGATTTGAGCATATCCGCAAGCCGCGTAGAGCAAAAGCGGGAAAAAACGTTTCGCAAATGCATTATGCCAGACAAGGCATTATCACGCCGGAGATGGAATTCATCGCTATTCGCGAAAACCAGAAAATGGAAGAAATGCGCGAGTTGTGGAAAGACCAGCACCCCGGCGACCCACTCGGAGCATTGATTCCATCTGTCATCACCCCTGAATTTGTTCGTGACGAAGTCGCCAGAGGCCGGGCCATTATTCCGTGCAACATTAACCATCCGGAATTGGAGCCGATGATTATCGGGCGTAATTTTTTGGTGAAAATCAACGGTAATTTGGGTAACTCGGCGGTTACTTCGTCTATCGAGGAAGAAGTCGAAAAAATGCTCTGGGGCATCCGTTGGGGCGGCGATACCATCATGGATTTATCCACCGGTAAAAACATCCATGAAACCCGCGAGTGGATTTTGCGCAACTCGCCTGTGCCTATCGGCACCGTGCCAATCTATCAGGCGCTGGAAAAAGTCAACGGCAAAGCCGAAGACCTGACCTGGGAAATCTTCCGCGATACTTTAATCGAGCAAGCCGAGCAGGGCGTGGATTACTTCACCATCCACGCAGGAGTGCGTTTGCACCATGTGCCCTTAACTGCAAAACGCATGACTGGCATCGTTTCGCGCGGCGGCTCGATCATGGCGAAATGGTGTCTGGCGCATCACACCGAAAGCTTCTTGTACACGCATTTTGAGGAAATCTGCGAAATCATGAAGTCCTATGACGTGGCTTTTTCATTAGGCGACGGCCTGCGCCCCGGTTCAATCTACGACGCCAACGACGCCGCGCAATTCGGCGAACTGGAAACGCTGGGCGAACTGACCAAAATCGCCTGGAAACACGACGTGCAAACTATGATCGAAGGCCCTGGTCACGTGCCGCTGCACATGATCAAGATCAATATGGACAAGCAGTTGGAAGAATGCGGCGAAGCGCCGTTCTATACCTTAGGCCCGCTGACAACCGACATAGCCCCCGGTTACGACCATATCACCTCGGCGATAGGCGCGGCCAATATTGGCTGGTACGGTTGTGCGATGCTTTGTTATGTGACCCAAAAAGAGCATTTGGGCTTGCCGAACAAGCAGGATGTCCGCGAAGGCATCGTGACTTACAAAATCGCCGCCCATGCCGCCGACTTGGCTAAAGGCCATCCCGGCGCACAGGCGCGCGACAACGCGATGTCCAAAGCGCGTTTTGAATTCCGCTGGGAAGACCAGTTCAATATCGGTCTCGATCCTGAAAAAGCTCGCGAATTCCATGACGAAACTTTGCCTAAAGAATCCGCCAAAGTCGCACATTTTTGCTCGATGTGCGGCCCGCATTTCTGCTCGATGAAAATCAGTCAGGATGTGCGCGACTATGCGGCGGAAAAAGGCCTCAAAGAGGAAGAGGCTTTGCTAAAAGGCATGGACGAGAAATCCAAACAGTTCCTTGAAGAAGGCGCTGACATTTATCACAAAGTTTAAAAAAAACTTGGCGTCCTTTCTCCTTGGCGGGGGAAGGGCGCTAAATGTTCTTTCCCCTCTTTACTGCATATCCCTTCGGTGCCGGCGGTAACGCCTACGCACTTTATCAAAACATCATCAGAAATCAGGCGAAAACAATGGACTCTTATCAACACATTTTACTGGCCGTGGATTATTCCGAGCATGACAACACTGTTGCCGGAAAGGCAAGGGCCTTGGCGGAAAAATACCAAGCCAAATTGAGCATTGTTCATGTGCTGGATAATATTCCCATGCCTGATACAACTTATGGCACAGTGATCCCGCTGGATAAAGACTCAGGCTACGATTTGCTGGAAGCTGAGAAAGCCTGGTTAATGCAGATTGGCGATCAGTTGCATATAAATCAGGCTAACCGTTGGATGATCTGGGGTTCGCCCAAAGAGGAAATTGTCAGGATTGCCGAGCAGGAACAGGTTGATTTAATCGTTGTCGGTTCGCATGGACGGCAGGGACTGGCGTTGTTATTGGGCGCAACAGCCAATAGCGTTTTACACTATGCCAAATGCGACGTGATGGCGATTCGATTGCTGGATGGTTAGTTGATTGCCGGCAGTTTAGAGTTTGCAGAAAAGCTTTTTAATTCGAAGAAAAATGGTTAATAATGCAGATACTTGCAAAACCCTATATCTGGCAAGTGAATATAGGGCTGTAGATCAGCCTGCGCGGCGGTTTCATTGGATTTTTGTCTGCGGAGCAAAAATTCAGTCTCGCAGGATAACGGCACGTATGCCCAGTAGATCAGCATGTTGCCGCTCTACAAAAATTGAAAATAATAATAACTAGCAGAGGGAAGATAATGAAGAGAAAAGATATTGTCCCGACGGGCCAGGAACGGCTGATGCGGGAAAATGATTTCATCGTTTCCAAGACCGACCTGACTGGACGGATTACTTACGGAAACGAGATTTTTATCGAGTTTTCAGGATATGCAGAAGAAGAGCTTCTGGGAAGCCAGCATAATATTATCCGCCACCCTGATATGCCGCGAGCGGTGTTTAAACTGCTGTGGGATTATTTAGCGGAAGACAAGGAAATCTTCGCCTACGTCAAAAACATGTCAAAAGATGGCGGCTTTTATTGGGTGTTTACCCACGTCGCCCCCATGAGAGATAAAAACAAGCAAAAGATCGGCTACACCTCGGTGCGCCGCATGCCTAACCCCAAAGCTATCCCGATTGTGGCGGATGTGTATCGCGCCATGTTGGATGCTGAGCGGAACGCGGGTCCAAAGGATGCCATGGAGGCTTCAGGCGCAGTATTGGGTAATGTATTAAAAGATAAAGGCGTTACTTACGAGGAGCTTATCAATGTATTACAGTCGCTTTAAGAATAATGAATCTGCCGCATTGGCTGTTGTTGCTCTCGCCTGGATTGCGTCGCTGGTTTACGGATGGCTGCCTGTTCTGAACGGGGCTGGCGACGGGGTGGTCATACCGTCCTTGTTGACGGCCGGGTCAGCGTTATCTGTCGTTTTGTGGCGCAAATCAAGATCAGCCGATCAACAGCTGCTGGGGAAGCTGCTTAGCGCAAGCCAGGAATGGCGACAAGGATCTGTAGATGTGAGAGTTATCCATATCGGCGGAAAAGAGCGGCCGCTTCAACAGTTGGCCTGGGCGCTCAATGAGCTGATGGATCAGGTGGAAACTGCGCAGGTCGACATGTATTATTCTCTGGCGTATGTAACCTATGGCGATTTTACCCGGAAGAGCTACCCGGAAGGGTTGCATGGCGGGTTTGCGACGGCTCTGAAACAGCTTAATGCCGTCGCCAAGACGCTATCCACCACCACGGTCGCCATCACTGAGCTGATGAGCGCCATAGCCGAGGGCGACTTTAACAAAAGGGTTGATGTTAATGTCGAAGGCGAATACAGGCTTGCCGTGGACCATGCCATGCAAGCCATGCAGGCTATGCAGATCATGCTGGGCGATGTGGGCAAGGTCATGGATCGTGTTGCTCAAGGCGACATCAGCCAGCGTGTTCAGGCTGAAGGGCGCGGCGATCTCGCCAAATTGAAAGACAATATCAATTTATCTCTCGATGCGCTGGGTGGTAGCCTCAATGACATAGCGCGCATCGCCGGCGCACTGTCCAAAGGCGACCTGACGCAAACCATCGACAAAGACTATCCCGGCACTTTTGGCGAAGTGATTACCGGCATGAACGGTATTGTGGAAAACCTCAAAGGCCTGGTAGGCGACATCAAGGACTCCACCGACACCATCAGCAATGCGGCCAAGGAAATTGCAGCAGGCAACAACGACCTGTCGCACCGCACCGAAGAACAGGCTGCCAGTCTGGAGCAAACCGCTGCCAGCATGGAACAGCTGACCTCCACCGTGCAGCAAAACAGCGAAAATGCCAAACATGCCAGCCAGCTTGCTGTTGGCGCATCAGACATCGCCGGCAAGGGTGTCGCTGTGGTTGACCAGGTCGTTACCACGATGGAAGGCATCAACGAAGCTTCGAGCAAGATTGTCGACATCATCTCGGTGATAGACAGCATCGCCTTCCAGACCAACATACTCGCGCTCAATGCCGCAGTAGAAGCGGCCAGGGCCGGCGAACAAGGCCGCGGTTTTGCCGTTGTAGCCGTGGAAGTGCGCAATCTGGCGCAACGCGCCGCCGCTGCCGCAGGAGAAATTAAAAGCCTGATTGGCGATTCGGTGGAAAGAGTTGAAGACGGCAGTAAACTGGTTGCCCAGGCCGGAAAAACCATGGAAGAAATCGTCAGATCCATCCGTAGCGTGACTACCATCATGGCTGAGATCAGCGCTGCCTCGGTTGAACAAACGTCCGGCATCGAGCAGGTTAATCAGGCCATCACCCAAATGGACGATGTGACCCAGCAAAATGCCGCCCTGGTGGAACAAGCCGCAGCGGCGGCGGAATCACTGGAAGAACAAACACAGCACCTGTCGAGCACGGTGGCGAATTTCAAATTGCGCGGCGACACAGGTAGTTCCGGCGGTTCTTTTAATGCCGAACCGGCAAACACTTTCAGCCAAACCAGCAGAACAAGCGCGCCCGCCAAGATCGAGACCTATAAAAATACTTTTGTGCCAAATGAAGCCGGCATAGACCTGGATAAGGCGCTTGAGAAACATTCTGAGTGGAAAGTGAAACTTCGCGCTGCCATTTCGAAGCATGAGGAGATGGATGTTGAAACCATTTCAAAAGACAACTGCTGTGATTTCGGCAAATGGCTGTACGGTGACGCCAAGGCTCAGCTGGGCCAGTTGGCAAGTTATTCAGACTGTGTGTCCAAGCACGCGGCTTTTCATGTCGAGGCAGGTAGAGTCGCGGCCATGATCAATGCAAAAAAATTCAACGAGGCGGAAGCAATGCTTGGCAGCGGCTCCCCTTTTGTTTCTGCATCAAGCGCGGTCGGCGTCGCAATTATGCACCTGAAAAAAGATATCAGTTCTCCGGCAAGCACATCAGCCACCAAGCCAAAACCTCAAATGGCAGCGGTGAACACGGATGAGTGGGAAGAGTTTTAATGCAGGGTGTAAAGGGCGGCAGAAGCTGCCCTTGCCTGACTTTATTTGTTTTTTAACGCCGCTTTCGCTTCATTCCAGAAAGCATCCAGCTCAGCCAGTTCGCAGTCTTTTAAATTCCGCTCAGCCGCTTTAACCTGCTGCTCTATGTGTTGAAAGCGTCTGGAGAATTTTCTAGTGCTTTCCTTGAGCGCGACTTCAGCGTTGACGTTTAAGTGGCGGGCGAGATTAACCGCGACCAGCAACAAGTCGCCGATTTCTTCCTGAATATGCGCCTGATCGCCGGATTGCCAAGCTTCCCTGACTTCATCCAGCTCTTCCATCACCTTGTCAAAAACCGGCAACACATCCGGCCAGTCAAAGCCGTAATTGGCGGCGCGATCCTGTATTTTCTCGCACTCGATCAAGGCGGGAAGATTGCGGGCTACACCTGATAAAACACTGTCCGGCTCGACGGTTTTATTTTTCTTCTGCCGCTCCAGGGCTTTTTCCTGTTCCCAGACCTGGTGGCGTTCTTCATCCGTGTTGAAAACAGCATCGGAAAAAACATGCGGATGGCGGCGTATCAGTTTGTCGCAAATGCCTTCCGAAACCTGCTCAAAATTGAACAGCCCGCGTTCTTGGGCAATCTGCGAATGGAACACCACCTGCAGCAGCAGGTCGCCTAATTCCGTGCGCAAATCGTCAAGGTCATTGCGCTCAATCGCATCGACGACTTCGTAGGCTTCTTCAATCAGATAAGGAATCAGGCTGGAAAAGTCCTGCTTAACATCCCACACGCACCCTTCTTCCGGGTGGCGCAGGCGGGACATGATGTCCAAGAGGTTTTGGGTGTTTTTCAGCATGAATAACTCAGCTTAGAATGAAGACCCGAAGTTTTCGCGGTAGCGTTGCTTGAAGCCATCCATGTCGAATGAATGGTTTTGGGTGCCGCTATGCTCGATTTTAATTGCGCCCAGCAGCGATGCAATTCTTCCGGTAACTTCCCAGCCCATGTCATTCATCAAACCATATAAAAGCCCGGCGCGATAGGCATCGCCGCAGCCGGTCGGATCAAGTATCGCCTTGGGTTTTGCCGCAGGTATGGTGATGCACTCGCCGTGCGTGTAAATTTGGGAGCCTTGGCCGCCCAAGGTGATGATCAGCGCCTCAACCCGTTCAGCCATTTGTTCCAGCGATAAACCGGTGCGCTCCTGCATCAACTCGGATTCATAATCATTCAATGTCATCCAGGTTGCCTGATCGATAAACTTGAGCAGTTCCTCGCCATTAAACATCGGCATGCCTTGGCCCGGATCAAAAATAAAAGGTATACCCAGTTCTGCAAACTGCTCGGCATGCAACTGCATGCCTTCCTTGCCGTCGGGTGACACGATGCCGATGCTGATTTCTTCCCTGTTAGTAGGTACTGAATTCAAATGCGACGAATTCATGGCTCCGGGGTGGAATGCGGTAATCTGGTTGGCTTCTTCATCGGTGGTGATATAGGCTTGGCCGGTATAGCTGTTGTCCAGAATCTGAATGAACTCGCTGGACAACTGGTTCTGCGCCAGCCATTGGGCATACGGTTCAAAGTCATGCCCGACTGTAGCCATGATTAGCGGCTCTTCGTTCAGCAGTTTCAGGTTGTAGGCGATGTTGCCCGCACAACCGCCGTACTCGCGGCGCATCACGGGCACCAGGAATGATACATTCAGGATATGGATTTTTTCCGGCAGGATATGGTTTTTAAATTTATCATGAAAAACCATGATGGTATCGTAAGCCATAGACCCACATATTAATGCACTCATTATGTTCCTCTTTATCGTCAGGGATGGTGTGTATGCCGCAAGACGCGGTTAAAGTAAAATTAATGCCCAGGTCACTGCTGCCCAGACCAGTGACATCATAACAGCAGCGGAGCCAATATCCTTAGCTCTGCCTGATAATTCGTGATGTTCAAAGCCCACTCTGTCGACGACGGCCTCAACAGCCGAGTTCAACAGTTCAACCAGCATGACTAAAACCATGCTGCCAATTAACAGCAATTTCTCGATATCGGTTTCCCCCAGCCATATTGCCAGCGGCGTTGTTACAATAAACAGGATAACTTCCTGTCTGAATGCCTCTTCATGCGTCCAGGTTGCCTTAAAGCCGGCAACAGAAAAAAAACAAGCGTTGATCAGGCGTTTAACGCCTTTTGCATTTTGATTTGCCATTAGTGATTACGATAATTTGTTGTTGAAAAACTCAATATTACACAGATGTGTGTCAGCTTTGTTACAAGCGGGGTGCAGCGGGATTATTGCTCAATCATTTGCCGATATGCATCAACATCCATCAGCGCATCCAGGCCGGACAGATCGTCCGCTTTTATGCAAAAAATCCATGTGCCGTAAGCATCATCGTTGACCTGCTCGGGCTTGTTTTCCAAGGCTTCATTGACGGCAACCACTTCGCCGCTGACCGGACTGAACAAATCCGACGCGGTTTTAACCGACTCAACCACTGCGCATTGCTCCTGCGCTTTTACCTTGCGTCCCAGTTCAGGCAGCTCGATATAAACCAAATCGCCCAACTCTTCCTGCGCAAAATCGGTTATGCCGACGCGAACCACATTATCGCCTTCCAGTTTTGCCCATTCATGGGTTTTTGCGTATTTTAAGTTATCCGGTAAATCGCTCATGTTAATCCCTCAAAATAGTTTGATTCTTCCTTTCCAAGGATAACGCGCTAATTTTTAAAAACAACAAAAAAATGCATTTAACCGATAAGTACACCTTATAATTCATAATACTTTTACAGCCAGTTTATTGACGCACTCTTTTTATTACCTACATGAAAGCTTTTTTAACAGCCTGCTTGTTAATGCTCAGTATTGCGCCAGCCATAGCGGACGACGACAAGCCGCAGCCGAAAGCGCAGGACGCAGCGGGGCGGTTTGTTTTTCTTGGCGATAAAGCCCAGAAATTAGCAGGCCTGCAGACCGAAACGCTGACAGCGGTCACAACACACCCCGAATTTACCGCTTACGGAAAGGCCGTGAACATACAGCCGCTGATCGAGCTGCGGAACCGCTATCTGGTGGCGTTAACCGAACACAGCAGCTCCAAGGCAAAGTTCAATCAGGCAGAGCAGGCCATCAACCGCCAGCAAGTCCTGTATCGTGATGGCGCAGGCTCCAAACGCAGCTTGCAGGATCAGCAATCGCAATGGAAAACCAGTAAGGCCCAGGTCGATGCCGCCCAGATACAAGGCAAAGCCATCGCTGACGAAGCCATGCTCAAATGGGGAAAAACCCTTACTGATTGGGCGCTGTCAACAGACTCCGACAAACTCAGCGCCTTCCTGTCCGGTCAGCAAACCTTGCTGCAAATTACCCTGCCTGCCGATAAACAGTTGGCCGCAGACGTCCAGACCATTTATGTCGAGGCGTCGGGCAACCGCAGCGCCGCCGTCAAAGCCAGCCTGATTTCAGCCGCACCGCAAACAGAGAGCACCGTGCAGGGCGAAAGCTATTTTTTCCAGACCGGTGGCCGCGATTGCTCCGGGCAGTCTTGCGGCATACACACCATCCCTGGCGATAACAGCCATATCAGAACCGGCATGCGCGTCGCGGCATGGATACCCGAACAAGGCGAAAACCAGCCCGGCGTGGTAATCCCCAAGTCCGCCCTGGTCTGGCATTTGAATCAGGCTTATGTGTACATCAAGACCGACGCCGACAAATTCAGCCGCCGCAATATCGATAATTTCACCGCAACCACCGGCGGCTATTTCGTCAACAGCGGACTCAACCCCGGCGAGCAACTGGTCGTCACCGGCGGACAAATGCTGTTGTCAGAAGAGTTCAGGGGGCAAATCCCCAATGAAGACGATGACAACTAACCTACCGATTGCGCCTTACTGTTTTGGATAATAACCTATTGGGTAGAACAACAAGGAGCCAAGCATGATCAATGCAAGCGACACCGCCGGTCGCCCGTTTGACTTAAGCCGTTTCACGAGCGCGCAAGAAAGCATCTATGATAGCGTCCTCGCAGAGTTAAGGAACGGCCGGAAACGGACTCACTGGATGTGGTATATATTTCCGCAAATTGACGGCTTGGGGCGCAGCACAACGGCAAAACACTATGCCATTAAGAGCATGGAAGAAGCCCGGCAATACCTGAATCATCCTGTCCTTGGAAAAAGACTGTTGGAATGCGCAGAAGCGGTTTTTGCCATTGAAGGACGATCAGTTTCAGAAATCTTTGGTTATCCTGATAATCTAAAGCTTAAATCTTCCATGACACTGTTTGAATGTGTGACAGCTCCATGCTCCATGTTTTCCCGCGTCCTGGATAAGTATTTTAATGGAGAGCGAGACACCTTGACGCTCCAATTATTAGAGAAACTTAAGTCGGAGCCAGAGTGACCCCAGGGACGGCTTGCTGACAAAGGAAGCGCATCGTTCACATATCTTACGAGCCTGTAAATTTACTGGAACAACAATATCGCCATGATTAGAAAACAACTCGACCATGTTGGTTTAAACGTAGCAGACCTGGATGAAAGCATTGCTTTCTACCAGGACATGTTCGGCTTTTCGGTTATCGAGAAATGGGATACGCCAAAGCAGGCGTTTGTTGGAGCGGACGGCACCGTCCTTGGCCTTATAGAAATGCCGGACTATGATTGTCACACCTACACAATGGCGCACTTGGCATTTTCTTGCAGCAAAACCGATTTTCCAAGTGTGGTCGAAAAAGTTCAGGACTTGAGTCTTGAAGTGGTGTCAGGCCCCAAAGAACAGCGAGGCGGCGAAACAATCCTGTTCCGTGACCCGTCAGGTAATATTCTGGAGGTTTGCTATCCGTCCATCGCTGAATGGAAGTCATTTGTTCGCGATTGATACGTAGCATGCTGCGGATTGCTCCTGTCGCGTTATATTTTCGGTGTAATAGTTTGAATTATGATGAGAATTTTATATAAAGTTAAGAATAATGCTGCATTGAAATGGAATGAAAATATTAAACAATGACGAAAAAGAAAGTTTCATCTATACTAAGTCGCGATGCAACTAGTTATTAGTTGCAAGGAGCCGGTTATCCATAATGTCTGATTTGAACAAGCAAAAGGCCAGAATAAAATCAAAGCCAACTGACTATAAATGGGGTGAGTTAACGAGCTTATTAAACAAGTTGGGTTATAACGAGATACAAGGTAACGGTTCAAGGGTTAAGTTTTATAACAGTAAAAAAGATTCTTTAATAGCTCTACACAAACCTCACCCAAGCTCAATCTTAAAGCAATATATGGTTAAAATAATAATTAATAAACTTGAAGACGCGGGGTTCTTATAATGGCTGCAAATAATAAGACGTTACAGTACAAAGGTTTTTTAGGGTCCATTGAAATGGACTTAGACGAATTTTTTATGTTCGGTGAGCTGCTCTTTATTAATGATCTTGTTACTTACGAGGCCAAGTCACTTGAAGAGCTTCAGAGAGAATTTGAAATCTCAGTGGATGATTATTTGGAGACATGCAAGGAATTAAAGCGTGAGCCACAAAAGCCATATAGCGGCACTTTTAATGTGAGAATTGGCGGAGAACTACATAGACAAGTAGCAATCCACTCATTACTTTCAGGTGCAAGTATTAATGATTTTGTGAAAACAGCTG
Organism: Methylobacter sp.; assembly: GCA_041660285.1. Classification (GTDB taxonomy): domain Bacteria; phylum Pseudomonadota; class Gammaproteobacteria; order Methylococcales; family Methylomonadaceae; genus Methylobacter_A. The sequence continues at coordinate 17,116 of JBAZWN010000024.1, read as the reverse complement.
TACAAGAAAAGATAGAGGATAAAAAACATATCCATAACCATATTCATTATCACGCTTCTGAAGTAGTTGAAAATGTAACATTTGGCAAAAAAGAAGAAGAGCAATGGACAGTAAATTAATTAGAGTTAGGCTATTAAAGTCACAGTGTAATTTTAGCCGGTCACCTGTCAAAAATTCTAAAGGGCAGTTGAATGTTTCTTTTTCGTTTGATATGAAACAGAACCCCGAAAACAATAAATTGTTTAATGCGCAGTTTGAGATAACAATTATTGGCAAACAGGTTGATAGTGTTGATGATATTTTTGATTTGAATGTAATTATGACAGGAGAATATGAATCAAAAACTAAGCCTGACATGGGCGCTATCAAAAATAACAAGTATAAATATTTACTTCCATTGGTTCCAGTAGTTCATTTGCATACTAATGATCTCCTTACAAGATTGGATCTTGGTGCAATTTCTATTAAGCAAGATTTTTTTTACAGTTCACTCGAAGAAGGCTGTTTGCTTGAAGACACTAAACAACCTAAAGCAAAACGAACGACTAAAACCAAGCGACAGTAAGTAAAGGTGGCCGGGTTGATCTATGTAAGCCCCCTTGATTTTTCAATAGGTAATGAAACCCACCATTGGCTTCAGGTCGTTGCTGAGCTGTAGTTTTGCATGACGTTAAAGGCTTTTGGTTGTAGCAAATATTGCAGGCATTGCTTATTAGTTATTAATAAGCAAAACTTCGTAATCAAAACCACTAACCCATGCTAGCCACACTCGTCCGCTTTTCCATCCGTTTTTACGGCATCGTTATCGTGCTTGCGGTATTGATACTGCTGTATGGCAGTTACCGCTTCGCCACGGCGGGTCTGGATATTTTTCCTGAATTTTCGCCCAAGCAGGTCATCATTCAAACCGAATCGCCCGGCCTGTCTTCCGAGCAGGTTGAGGTGCTGGTGACGCAGCAAATCGAAACGTCCATCAGCGGCCTGATCGGTATGAAGTCGGTGCGCTCCGAATCCATTCAGGGCTTGTCCATTGTTACCGCGATCTTTGCGGAAGACAGCGATGTATACCGTAACCGCCAGTTGATCAGCGAGCGCCTGACTACTCTGGCAGGAGTGCTGCCGCTGGGCATTACGCCGGTTGCGATACCGCTGTCCTCGTCTTCCGCGACCGTATTAACCATCGGCTTGAGCAGGGGCGATCAGCAGGATGCCCCTGCGGATTTATTGGCCTTGCGCAGTCTGGTTGACTGGACGATAGTGCCGCGCTTGCGGGCTGTGCCCGGTGTCGCCGATGTCAACGTGTTCGGCGGCGACATTCAGCAATTGCAGATTCAGGTCGATCCGCTGCATTTGCACCGCTTTAACCTGACGCTGGAAGAGATTATCCAGGCCGCCTCAAAGGCCGGAAACATTCAGGGCGGCGGTTTTATCGAGAACAACAACCAGCGCTTCACCTTGCAGGTAACGGGGCAGCCCGCCACGCCGGAACAGTTCGGCAAAATCCTGGTCAAGCGGGAGCAGGGGCGCAACATTACGCTGGGCGAAGTCGCCACGATTCAATATGCGCCGGAGCCGCCCATCGGCGCGGCGCAAATTCTGGGCAAGCCCGGCATCGTCATGATGGTGATCGGGCAGTACGGCGCCAACACCTTGTCGGTGTCCAGACAAGTGGAAGAGACGCTGAAAGAGTTCGAGCCCATTTTCAACAAGCAGGCGATCAATTTTTACTCGCACCTGTTCCGCCCTGCCGATTATATCGAGCGGTCGCTGGCCAATTTGTCCGGGCATTTGCTGGTCGGCGGCCTGTTCGTGCTGATTATCCTGTACCTGTTTTTGTTCAATTTTCGCACTGCGTTTATTTCCGCGCTGGCTATCCCGGTGTCCTTGATCGGCGCGGTGATTGTTTTGCTGGAATACGGGGTTAACCTCAACATCATGGTGCTGGGCGGCTTGGCTATCGCGTTGGGAGAGGTGGTTGACGATGCGATTATTGACACCGAAAACATTTTCCGGCGCTTGCGCGAAAACCGTTTGCTGGCCCAGCCACTGCCGATTGCAACCGTCGTTTATACCGCATCGCTGGAGGTGCGAAGCTCGGTGGTTTACGCCAGCTTCATCGTCGCGCTGGTTTTTGTGCCGCTGCTGACCTTGAACGGCGTTGCCGGGCGCTTGTTTGCGCCGCTGGGTTATTCCTACATTCTGGCGATTTTAATGTCGCTGCTGGTGGCGCTGACCTTAACGCCGGCGCTGTGTTACGCCTTGCTGGGCAACGCTGAACTCGCCAATGACGATCCGCCGCTGATCAAGCGCATCAAGCCGCTGTATCAGAATTTGTTGGGCAGGGTTTCCAGCCATTTCAAGCGGGTGGTTATCGGCAGCGTTGCCGTTTGCCTGTTGGGGCTGCTGGCGCTTTTCAGTCTGGACAGCAAGTTCTTGCCCGAGCTTCGGGAAGGCCATTATATCGTCCATACCACCAGCATACCCGGCACGTCGTTGCAGGAATCGATCAGGATTGGCAGCAAGCTGACCGAGCAGTTTATGGCGGTTCCCGGCATACAATCGGTGTCGCAATGGGCGGGGCGGGCAGAGCGGGGCGCTGACACTTACGGCAGCCATTACAGCGAGTATGAAGTGCGGCTTGAGCCGATGTCGGGCTCGGAGCAGCAGGAGATACTGGACAAGTTAAGGGAGATTCTGGCGGGATTCCCCGGCATCTTGTTCGAGGCCAACACTTTTTTGACGGAGCGGGTCGATGAAACCATTTCCGGTTACACCTCGCCGGTGGTGGTCAATATTTACGGCAACGACCTGAATGTAATCGACGGCAAGGCGCAGGCGGTCGCCGATATTATGCGCGACATAGGCGGCGCGGCGGATGTGCAGTTGCGCTCGCCGCCCGGCACGCCGTTGCTGCAAATCAGCCTGAATCTCGACCAGCTCAGCTTCTGGGGCGTGCTGCCCGCGCAGATTGTCGATACCTTGCAGGCCGCTTACGAAACCCGCGTGGTCGGCAAAAACATTCAGGGCAACAAAATCTATAATGTCGCGGTGACTTTGACGCCGGAATTAAGGGCGCAGCCTGAATCGATAGCCAAGCTGCCGATCAGGACGCAGGACGGGACGATGATCACGCTGGAACAGGTCGCGGAAATCAGGCATGCGGCCAGCCGCTACAACATCTTGCATCAAGGCTCGCAACGGCGGCAAACCGTGACCGGCAACGTGATCGACCGGGATCTGGATGACTTTATGGCGGAACTAAAAGAACGGGTGTTAAAGGAGATTCCGTTCACTGCGGATATTTATCCCGAGTTCACCGGCGCGGCGATTGAACAGGCGCAGGCGCGTAAGGAATTGATTCTGCACTCGCTGCTGGCCGGAGCTGGGGTGCTGATTTTTATTTATATCGCCATCGGCAGCATACGCCACGTACTGCTGACGCTTGCCAACCTGCCTTTTGCGCTGATCGGCGGGGTTGTAGCCGTGGTGCTGACCGGAGCTACCTTGTCGGTCGGTTCGGTCGTGGGTTTCGTGACGCTGTTCGGCATCACCGTGCGCAACAGCATCATGCTGCTGTCGCATTACCGCCATCTGGTCGAAGTCGAAGGCAAGGGCTGGAATCTGGAAACCGCCGTGCTGGGCGCACAGGAGCGGTTGCCGTCCATCCTGATGACGGCGCTGGTCACCGCGCTGGCCATGTTCCCCATCGCATTCAACAGCGACAATCCGGGGCGCGAGATCATGGGGCCTATGGCGGCGATCATCATCGGCGGCCTGGCTTCTTCGACGCTGTTGAACCTGCTATTGCTGCCCGCCATCTTGCTGCGTTACGGGAAATTCAAAAGCCAAAATTGAAAGACTTCGGGTCGATTATTTAGCAGTCTGTCTCGGTTTGTGCGCATCATTTACAGTATGCTAGTATCTTCAATGACCGGGATGCTGGTTTCAATCTAATTTATTTTAATGGAGTTATAGATGAAAAAGATGTTCAAAATGCTGTTGATGCTGTCCGCGCTGTTTCTTGCCACACCGTATACTGCAATGGCCGACAGTTACCCGACGAAAGTAGGTGAAAAACTGAGCAATGGTATTGTCAATGTGGTTACCGGCGTTGCGGAAATCCCCAAGACCATTATGGTAACCAGCCGTACAAAAGGCCCCGCTTATGCCGCAACAGCCGGATTCATGACCGGCATGGTGCACATGATGGGGCGTACATTATTTGGGGCAATGGATTTGGCGACGTTTATGATTCCTACCAAGCCATTAGTCAGTCCTGATTACATTTGGAAAAATTTCGACACGGAAACCACTTACAACATGAATTGGCAAATGCGCTAAGCTAAGGCAGCAGCTTATTCGGCAGGATGGCGCAACACCCAAAACCGCAGCAACAGGGCGGCCAGCAGGGCGCAGGCGGCGGCAAACCCGAAAGCGGTTAGCGGGTTTGCCGCCTGCCACAGCCAGCCGAAGATGATCGATGCCGGTAACAACATGATGCCGGCGGTCAGGTTAAACCAGCCGTAAGCCGTGCCCAGCACTTCCTTTGGCACCATATCAGCAACCAGCGCCTTTTCGGCGCCTTCGGTTGCAGCCATGAACAACCCATAGAAGGCGAACAACGGCCACACCAGTAAGGGGTGGCCGTTGAGTCCCAGCAACAGGTAAAACACGCTATAAACCACCCAGCCGCCGACGATGAGGCGGATGCGTCCCAGTTTGTCGGAAAGGGCGGATAACGGCGTGGAAAACAGCGCCGCGGTAAATGACACCAGCGCCCACAGCAGCGGCACCTGATATTCGGGAAAGCCCATGTCTTTCGCCCGCAGCAGCAGGAACATGTTGGAGGCATTACCCAGCGTGAACAGGGCGAGCACCATCAAATAACGCTTGAAGGGCGCGGGCAGCGCTTTGACGCTCCAGCTGAAGCGTTGGACGGGTATGTCGGCGTGGCGTTTTGGCTCTTTTACGGCCAGAGCCAGGGTCACCGCTATAATCCCGCCTAATGAAGCCCAAAGGAAAGCATCTTTTAAAGGTATGTGTTCGGCCAGCAACCAGGCCGCCAGCAGCGGCCCCGCGACGGCGCCGGCGTTGTCCATAGCCCGGTGCAAGCCGAAAGCCAGTCCGCGATGCGCCTTATCCACCGTCAGGGCCAGTAACGCATCCCGCGGCGAAGAGCGCAGGCCTTTGCCTACGCGGTCTGCAAAACGCAACGCCAAAACCATCGGCCAGGCAGTGGTAAAGGCCAATAGCGGACGGGCGATGGCCGCCACGGTATAGCCGCCTACCACCCAGTGCTTGGTGGATTGCAGACGGTCAGACATCACGCCGGAAAACAGTTTTAACAGGCTGCCTGTCGCCTCGGCGATGCCTTCGATCAGGCCCAGGGCTTTAGGGCCTGCCATGAGCACCGAGGTGAGATAAATAGGCACCAGGGGATAGACCAGTTCGCTGGCGGTATCGTTGAAAAAACTGACCAGTCCAAGGAGCCAGACGGTGCGGGGTAATGTGAAAAGCGCTTTTAACATCAGGTCGGCTCCACAACTGATTTTTCGCTGCCTCCTGATTATTTCAGCAGGCGGATGGACACCAATAAACGGTACCGGAACGAATTGGGCGTTAGATTATGAAACGGAAAAACTCTCGCCGCAGCCGCAGGTTCCTTTTACATTCGGGTTGTTGAACTGGAAGGCCTCGTTAATGCCTTCCCTGCGATAATCCAGTTCTATGCCGTCGACAAATTCCATAGCCTCTTGCGGCACAATCACTTTAACCCCGAAATTTTCAAAGACGGTATCTTTTTCATCAAGGGTGTCGGCGTAGTCAAGCGCATAAGCGTAACCCGAGCAACCGGATTTTTTGACGCCCAGTTTTAGGCCGATTCCCTTGCCGCGTTTTTCCAGTTGTTTTTTAATCTGGCGGGCGGCGCTTTCAGTTAATGAGACAGACATGATTTCCTCTTTTGTCCTTACAGATTTAAGGACTTTAATTGTTTAATAAATTCAAAAATTTCAGCTTCGGTGTTGGCTTTTCCCAGGCTGATGCGGATTGCGCTTTTGGCATGGTCAGGCTCAACGCCCATCGCCATCAATACCGGGCTGGGTTCGTTTTCGCCGCTGGCGCAGGCTGATCCGCTGGAAACGGCGATATCTTGTTTATCCAGCTTCATCAACAGCGTTTCGCCGTCGATGCCATGCATTCCAATCTGGAGCGTATTAGGCAGCCGCTCTGCCTGTCGGGCAAAAATGGTTACGCCGGGAATGGCGGTCAATCCATCCTCCAGCAATGTTCTTAATTTCAGCAGATGTTCACTGCGTTCGGCAAGTTCGGTTCTCGCCAATTCCGCGGCTTTGCCAAATCCGACGATGGCGGCGACATTTTCAGTCCCGGCCCTGAGTCCTTGTTCCTGCCCTCCGCCCAGCAGGATTGGGTTTATGGTCACGCTTTTTTCAAACACCAGCGCGCCGCAGCCTTTAGGGCCGTATATTTTATGGCTGGACAGCGACATCAAATGCACGGCCAGCCGGTTAAAATTCACGGGGATTTTGCCAAGCGCCTGTACGGCATCGGTATGAACCATAATGCCGTGTTCTCTCAGTTGCCGGGCATATCGGGCGATATCTTGCACAACGCCGGTTTCATTGTTTGCCAGCATGATTGAAACCAGGCTGGGCTTTAGCCGAATAACCTCGTCGATAGTTTCCTGCGTTATGAGTCCGTTGGCATCGACATTAATCAGTGTGAGTTCGTGCCCCTGATTTTTCAAACGCAGGGCGGGTTCGATAACGGAAGGGTGTTCAATGGCTGAAACAGCGAGCCCGGCTTGCGGAGGCAGTGCCGCCAATGCCAGGTTATTGGCTTCCGTGCCGCCGCTGGTGAAGATGACTTGCGCAGGCTGCACGCCAATCAATGCTGAAACCTGCTCGCGGGCTCCTTCTATGGCGCTTTTAACGACTCTGCCGTGGCGGTATAGGCTGGAAGGATTGCCGTAGAAGGTTTTCAGGAAGGGCAGCATCGCATCCAGGACGCGCTCATCTATCGGTGTTGTCGCGTTATGATCAAGGTAGATCATTAAGGTTGGTTGTTATCCGTGGTGACGATGGATTTCGATGACTTGATGGGCATTTTGATCCTGTCTTTGGGCAACATCCTGAACATGATTCTTTTCCAGCAACTCGGCCAAAGTGATGCCTTTCAAATAAGTTCTGATCTGTTCACTCAAACCCATCCATAGGTCGTGTGTCAGGCAGGCTTGGTCCTTCTGGCAGTTTACTTCGCCGCCGCATTTGGTTGAATCAAGCGCCTCATCCACGGCGGCAATAATATCGGCAATATTGATGTCGCTTGCTTTTTTGCACAGTTTGTAACCGCCGCCCGGACCGCGAACGCCTTTTACCATGCCTGCACGGCGCAAGCGCGCAAATAATTGCTCCAGATAAGACAGGGAAATAGTTTGACGAGCCGCGATGTCTGTCAAGGTAACCGGCTTGATTTGACTGTGGAAAGCCAGATCCAGCATTGCAGTTACCGCATAGCGGCCTTTAGTGGTTAAACGCACAATAAACCATCCTTCATAAAAACCATTAAGATATTGTTACTATACTTAACCCAGCAAAATAGTCAACTATTGCACACGGTATGCATGGTCTATGTGTATAAAAGGTATAAAGAAATTTTTTGCCAAAAGCGTGCTGCCAATTATTCCGCGTCCCTTTGTGTATAGCCGTCTTCAATTGTGCAGCCGTCCAATTTAGAGAGAGGGGCTTCTGTGTATTTGATGCCGGCATCATTGAGCGCTTTTTGCATGTTTTCCAGTTGCTTATCCATTGCTTGAATGTGATCCAGCATGTGATTGATGGCATAGGCGATTGGATCGGCCACGTCGGTTGTTGCGCCGTAGGCATGAAAACCCATTTTGTAGGCAATCTTGTCACGCTCGGTTGTTGCGGCTCTGCCTGCAGGATCGACGATATGAGCCGGAATGCCGACGGCGGTTGCGCCTGCCGGAACCGGTTTTAAGACCACCGAGTTTGAACCCACCCGGGCGTTTTCGCCAATATCGATAGGCCCCAGGACCTTCGCCCCCGCACCTACCACCACGCCGTTATGCAGGGTTGGATGGCGCTTGCCTTTGTCCCAGCTGGTGCCGCCCAAGGTTACTCCATGATACAGGGTGCAGTCGTCGCCGATAACGGCGGTTTCACCGATTACCACGCCCATGCCGTGATCAATAAAAAAACGCCGGCCGATGACCGCGCCGGGGTGAATTTCAATGCCGGTCAGCCAGCGGCTGAAATAGGCAATAAACCGGGCCAGCCATCTGAATCCGGCCAGCCAGAAAAAATGGCTGATCCGGTGTATCAAAACGGCATGAAATCCGGGGTAGGTGGTAATCACTTCAAAGACAGATTGCGCTGCCGGATCCCGCTCAAAGACGCAGGCAATATCTTCTTTTATTCGGTTAAACATCGTTATTCCTCTTGTGGCCTTGAGACATCCGTAAGATGCCTCGAAGTATGTCCAATTCTTTAGTATCCATTTGTATCCGGTTATAAATCCGGCGCAGCCGCCGCATAATGGATTTCGATTTGGCCGGATGCATAAAGCCAATATCGGTTAATGCTTCCGATAAATGTGTATAGAAAGACTCCATTTGCGCCGCTGTGGCTAACGGATCTTCGCCTTTATCGCCTACAAAGATTTCTTCCTGTTCAGCCAGTCCGGACGCCACGAATAATTCATAACAGACAACCTGCACGGCTGCGGCGATATTCAAGGAGCTGTATTCACTGTTGCAGGGGATGCGCAAAAGAAAGTGGCACAGATCCAGCTCGTGGTTTTTTAATCCTGAATTTTCCCGGCCAAAAATGATAGCTATTGTATTGCCGGGTTCATTAATTAAAACTTTCTCTGCGCATTCCCTGGGTGTTATTTCCGGCCAGCTGATGGTGCGGCCCCGGGCGCTGGCGCCAATCACAAGCTGGCAATCGGCAATGGCCTCCTGCAGCGTCCGGCAGACAGTTGCGCCCGCTAAAACATCATCTGCGCCGGAAGCCCTTGCTGTTGCATCGGCGCTGGGGAAAATCTTCGGCGAAACCAGCCACAGATTATTCATCTTCATGTTCTTCATCGCCCTGGCAACGGCGCCTATGTTCCCCGGATGCGTTGTTTCGACCAGAACAATTTTTATATTAGACAGCAAGGTGTTGTCCTTAGTTAAAAAAAGAGCCTAAGTTTAGCAAAAGATTTGGTATCCTATGGTGTTTTATATGTCCATTATAAACTCTCGCCTATGCAACCCATGTTAAATATTGCCGTCCGTGCTGCAAGAAGCGCTGGCGATTTGATACTCCGCTCATCCGACAATGTCGGCCAACTGAAAGTCGACCAAAAAGGCAGGAATGACTTCGCCAGCGAAGTCGACCGTATGGCCGAACGCGAAATTATCAGCATTATTAAAACGGCCTACCCTGAACACAGTATCCTGGCGGAAGAAAGCGGCGAACATAAAGGCAATGACTTTATCTGGGTTATTGACCCCTTGGACGGAACGACCAACTTTCTGCACGGTTTCCCCCAATACGCGGTTTCCATTGCCTTAAAATACAAGGGCAAAATTGAAGTCGGCGTCGTTTATGACCCGTTGCGGGATGAGTTGTTCACTGCCAAACGCGGCGGCGGTGCGATGTTGAATAACCGCAGGCTCAGGGTGACGGCCCAAAACAGCTTGAAAGGCGCCTTAATCGGCACGGGCTTTCCGTTTAAAACCCAGCAGCATCTGGATGCTTATTTGGGCATGTTTCGCGCAGTGACTATAGACGCGGCAGGGATTCGCCGGGCTGGTTCTGCGGCGCTTGATCTGGCTTATCTTGCCGCTGGCCGGTTGGACGGTTTTTGGGAAATAGGCTTGATGGAGTGGGATATGGCGGCGGGCGTCTTGTTGGTGAAGGAAGCGGGCGGCGTGATAACCGACTTTTCCTTCAATGACAAATACCTGGAGTCAGGCAACGTCATTGCGGCAAGCCCCAAAATGCACCAGCTGCTGTATCAGCTGATTGAGCCGCATGTCACTGAGAGCTTGAAATAATTTGCGTGATTTTGGGCGACCTCGGCAACTGCTCCTGCGTCGCCTAAAGCGCCTACTTTTGGTGCTCTACCTCCTGCATCCATGCAGGTCGCCCTACGGGTTTTAAAAAATCTGTAATGCCAGCATGATGGCGTCTTCGCGGCCATTCTCGGCGGGGTAATAATCTTTTCTGATGCCGATTTCGTTGAACCCCATGTCCAGATAAAGCGCAATGGCGACTCTGTTGGACGGCCTGACTTCCAGAAACATGGTCTCCGCCTTCCCCCTGACTTCTTCAATGAGGTTTTCCATCATTTTACGGCCGATGCCTTTTTTCTGCTCGGAAGGCGCTACGCAAATATTTAAAATATGCGCCTCGCCCACGCCCATCGAAAGAATACTAAATCCCAGCACCTTGTCCTGATTTTCACACACCCAGCAGCTATAGCGCGCCTTCAAGCAATCTCTGAAGATGTCTTCGCCCCAGGGGAATTTATAGTTGGCCCGTTCAATCTCCAGGACGCCGGGCAAATCGGAGGTTTTCATTTTTCGAAGACGCATTAAACAGTCGCCTGCTACGGAATCAGGAAATACTTTGGCATAGAACTCTCTATCGGCATCATAAGTCACGAAGTTTTTTACTTTTTTTAACAATCCCCACATGATCAACCTTTGTTATTTTTATATGTTTGTACCGCTAGCTGTAAGTCCAGCCAGGCTTTACGCTTTTCTATCAATGATCGTAACAAGTACGCAGGGTGATAGACTACAACAACCGGCGTGTCATTTAAAGTATGCACTTTGCCTCTTAGCTTTGCCAATGGCTCATCTGTTTTTAACAGAGCTTGGGCGGCGATGCGGCCTACAGCCAGTATGATTTTCGGTTTGATAAGGGTTTGTTGCCGCTGCAGATAATCACTACAGGCTTCAACTTCGTCCGGCTTGGGATCGCGGTTGCCGGGAGGCCTGCACTTCAATATATTGGCAATGAACACCTCATCCCTGGCAAAGCCTATCGCCCTTAACATTTCCGTTAACAGCAGCCCCGCATTGCCGACAAAGGGCAAGCCTTGTTGGTCTTCGCTTTGTCCGGGCGCTTCACCGATCACCATCCACTCAGCTTGTTTGTTGCCCGAGCCGAAAACTGTCTGGGTGCGGGTTTTACACAAAGAGCATTTGGTGCATGTGGCGACTTCGGCTTGCAATGAATCCCAGCTTGCTTGCTGCGTGTCGTTCGTCTCAGGTTCAGCCAAGGGGAGGGCGTTACCGGCATTGTCAATTACGGCAAACGGTTGCTCATGATCGGCGAATGCCCGGGGCATCCAGACGTCAATGCCCATGGCCTCCAGATATTGCAGGCGTGTCGCGTTATCCAAAGCTGACTCGATTGCTTATTGCTCCCACGCCGGAGCGTGGGAACGATGAAATGCGGGAATGATGAAACAGCTTAAACATCACCTTTCTGCGGATGCCGGCGCTGGTCAGGGCTAAGCAGTTTATTCACCGCATTGATATAGGCTTTGGCTGATGCGATGACAATATCGGTATCAGCGCCCAAGCCGTTAACAATCCGGCCTGATTTTTCAAGGCGAATAGTGACTTCGCCCTGAGCATCGGTGCCGTTGGTGATGTTGTTGACCGAGTAAAGCTCCAGCGTGGCATCTGACTTTACCAGCTTTTCAATGGCTTTTAAGCTGGCATCGACTGCGCCGCCACCGTTGGAATTGCCGGTGACTTCTTTGTTTTCCATGCGCAGCGTAACCGTCGCGCTGGGTATTTCGCCTGTTTCCGAGCACACTTTCAGCGCTATGAGTTTGATATGCTCGTCTTCCGCCTCAAAGCTGGCTTCTGAAATCAGCGTTTGCAAATCTTCGTCAAAGATTTCATGTTTTTTATCGGCCAACTGCTTAAAGCGGGAAAAAGCCTCATTCAACTCTTCTTCCGAGCCGAACTCAAAGCCCAATTCGGTGATGCGGCTTTTGAAGGCATTCCGTCCTGAATGCTTGCCCAATACCATGCGGTTAGCCGTCCAGCCCACATCTTCAGCGCGCATGATTTCGTAAGTCTCGCGGCTTTTTAAGATGCCGTCCTGGTGAATGCCTGCCTCATGGGCAAAAGCATTGGCTCCGACGATGGCTTTGTTGGGTTGTACAGGGAAGCCGGTGATTGACGATACCAGTTTTGAGCAGGTCAAAATCTCGCGGGTGTCTATGCCGGTTTGGCAGGTGAACACATCCTGGCGGGTGCGAACCGCCATCACCACTTCTTCCAGCGAAGCGTTGCCTGCGCGTTCGCCCAAGCCGTTAATCGTGCATTCAACCTGCCGCGCGCCGTTCATGACAGCCGACAAGGAGTTGGCAACCGCCAAGCCAAGATCGTTGTGGCAATGCACGGAAAAAATGGCTTTGTCCGAATTAGGGATGCGCCGGATCAGGCTTGCAATGGTCGCGCCAAATTGCTGCGGGAGACTGTAGCCTACGGTATCCGGTATGTTGAGCGTCGTAGCTCCCGCATCGATTACCGCTTCAAGAATCCGGCACAAAAAGTCTTCTTCCGAGCGTCCGGCATCTTCCGGGGAAAACTCGACATCATCGGTATACTGCCGTGCGCGCTTAACCGCCTTGACGGCGTATTCGATCACTTGCTCCGGCGACATCTGCAACTTCATTTGCATGTGTATCGGCGATGTCGCGATAAAGGTATGAATCCGCGACCTGCCAGCGCCTTTAAGCGCCTCTCCGGCTCGGTCAATATCCTTGTCCAAAGCCCTGGCCAGGCCGCACACCGTGCTGTCTTTGATGACATTGGCGACCGCCTGAACGGCTTCAAAATCGCCGGGACTGGCGGCAGGAAAACCCGCTTCGATCACGTCAACCTTCAAACGCTCCAGCGCCCTGGCAATGCGTATTTTTTCATCGCGCGTCATTGAAGCGCCGGGGCTTTGCTCGCCGTCGCGCAAGGTTGTATCAAATATAATTAACTTGTCTTTCATAAAAAACTCCATTCTCGGCAATTGCTCCTGCATTGCTCTACCTCCTGCATCCATGCAGTCGACGAAGTATTATCAACTGTTACGTTGATACACAAAAATAAAGGGATTTGAATAACTAATGAAAAAGATAGATGCCCATCAGGGCAGGAGTCTTAAAGACAGGCATAACCATGCACACAACGCTGCTTTGGTGGGCATTGCGCCGGCAAAAGTAATTTTGGAATGTGTAGTGTGTTGAATAAACATGGTCATGACTATACGCCAATGGCGGTATACCCTCAAGCAGATTTTACAATTTGCGTCCCTGTAGCCTGCGTCTGCGCATGATCAGGGTGAAAACCGGGCCTGAAATCGCATAACCCAAAAACAACAAGAACAGCATTGTTTGCGGCTGCGCCATGACAAAAGCTATGCCCAGCATGACGGCAATGGCCACAATAAAAGGCACTTTGCCCTTCAAATCGATGTCCTTGAAACTGGAATAGCGGAAATTACTCACCATTAACAAGCCGGTGCTGATGGTTAACGCGATGGCAAAAAACTTGAATATTTCAATGTCGTAATTATATTCCAGGCAAATCCAGATAAACCCGGCAAGAATGGCTGCGGCGGCAGGGCTGGGGAGTCCCTGGAAATAACGCCTGTCCGCAGTTTCCAGTTGCGTATTAAAGCGGGCAAGTCTTAATGCGCCCCCGGCCATGTGTACAAATGCGGCAAACAGGCCTAACTTGCCCAGGCTGGAAAAAGCCCATAGATACATCACCAAAGCAGGTGCTGCGCCAAACGAAACCATGTCCGAAAGGCTGTCGTATTGGGCGCCGAATTCGCTTTGCGTATTAGTCAGTCGCGCCACCCGTCCATCCAGGCCGTCCAGAATCATCGCCACAAAAATCGCCACAACAGCCGTTTCGTAACGCCCGCCCATCGCCGAAGTAATGGCATAGAAACCGGAAAACAGTGCGCCCGTGGTAAATAAATTGGGCAATAAATAAATCCCGCGACGACGATTTAAGCGTTTTGTTGGAGCCATACTTCAATCAATCCTTAAGTTTTAGGAAGTCAGTAAAAGACAATATGTTGAATTATACAATGAGCCTGCAAGCTGTACCTAGCGCAATAAAAATTCAAGTGGTGGTTTTATCGAGTAAATTAAATAATGATTTATGGGCAAGCATCTTGCTGGGTTGTTTAAAACAAAAAAGCCCATCATGAAGACGGGCTTTCTTAAACGCTTAAACCGAGTTAGGGTCAGTTTTTAGATTTATCAACAATCTGGTTGGCCTTGATCCAAGGCATCATGCTGCGCAGTTTCGCGCCGACAACCTCGATAGGATGCTCTGCATTCAGGCGGCGCTTGGCGGTCATTTCAGGGTAGTTAGTCATGCCTTCCATGATGAACTGCTTGGCGTACTCGCCGTTTCTGATGTTTTTCAACGCTTCACGCATTGCCCAGCGGCTTTCTTCGTTAATGACGCGCGGGCCGGTAACGTATTCGCCGTACTCTGCATTGTTGGAAATGGAGTAGTTCATGTTGGCAATGCCGCCTTCGTACATCAGGTCTACGATCAGTTTCAGTTCGTGCAGACATTCAAAGTAGGCCATTTCCGGTGCATAACCGGCTTCAACCAGTGTCTCAAAGCCCGCTTTAACCAGCTCAACCGCGCCGCCGCATAATACGGCTTGTTCGCCGAACAAATCGGTTTCTGTCTCGTCACGGAATGTGGTTTCGATGATGCCTGAACGGCCGCCGCCGATAGCCGATGCGTAAGACAAGCAAATGGCTTTGGCGGTGCCTGAAGCATCCTGCTGGATGGCGATCAAATCAGGGATGCCGCCGCCGCGAACGAATTCGGAACGAACCGTGTGGCCCGGCGCTTTGGGTGCAATCATGATCACGTCCAAATCAGCGCGTGGCACGATTTGGTTGTACAAGATGGCAAAGCCGTGGGCGAATGCTAACGCCGCGCCTTTTTTGATGTTAGGTTCAATCTCGGCTTTATACAGTGTGGATTGGAACTCATCAGGGGTCAGGATCATGACTACATCAGCGCTGGCAACCGCTTCCGGTACGTCTTTAACGGTCAAGCCGGATGCTTGTGCTTTGGCGACAGAGGGTGAACCGGCGCGCAAGCCAACGACAACGTCAACGCCTGAGTCTTTCAGGTTGTTGGCATGTGCATGACCTTGTGAGCCGTAACCGATGATGGCAACTTTTTTAGCTTTGATGATTGAAAGATCAGCGTCTTTGTCGTAATAAACTTGCATGGTTTTTCCTGTTTTCTCTGAGTTTAAAATTAAATTAAGTAATTAGGCAGTGGCATTTTATAAATGCAGCCCTTTTTCGCCTCTTGAAATACCCGTCGGTCCCGAGCGAACAACTTCGACAATGGTGTCCGGGTCGATAGCAGCGATAAAGGCGTCCAGTTTGCTGGAAGGACCGGTCATTTCAACGACGTATGTTGTTGGCGTAACATCAATAACCTTGCCGCGGAATATGGCCGCCATGCTTCTGATTTCATCGCGCGTCTGCTCTGTGGTCTTGATCTTGACCATCATCAGTTCGCGTTCAATATGAGCGGATTCAGCCAGGTCGATCAGTTTAACAACATCAATCAGCTTATTCAGCTGCTTGGTGATTTGTTCGATGATGTCATCATTGCCGCGGGTGACCAGGGTCATTCTTGACAAACTCGGGTCTTCCGTAGGGGCTACGGTGAGTGACTCGATGTTGTAGCCGCGCGCAGAAAACAAGCCTGCTACGCGCGATAATGCGCCTGATTCATTTTCAATCAAGATGGAAATAATATGTCTCATTACGCCAGCTCCCTGTCGGTCGGTGTGCTTGGCGCCACTCTTAAGGTCATGTCATGATGCGCTTTACCGGACTCGATCATCGGGTAAACGTTTTCAGTTCTATCGGTCATAATATCCAAAAATACGGTGCGGTCTTTCATGGCAAAGGCTTCTTCCAGAGCCGGTCTGACTTCCTCGGGTTTGTCGATGCGCATGCCGACATGCCCATAAGCTTTCGCCAGTTGCACAAATTCAGGAATAGTGTCCATGTACGAATGCGAATAACGGCTTTCATAGGAAAATTCCTGCCACTGCCGAACCATGCCCATATAACGGTTATTCAAGTTAATGATTTTTATAGGCGTGTTGTATTGCAGGGCGGTTGATAATTCCTGAATGCACATCTGGATGCTGGCTTCGCCGGTAACGCAGGCAACATCCGCATCAGGGAATGCCAGTTTGACGCCGATCGCTGCGGGCAGGCCAAAGCCCATCGTGCCCAAGCCGCCGGAGTTAATCCACCGGCGCGGTTTGTCAAAATGGTAGTACTGGGCCGCATACATCTGGTGCTGTCCAACATCAGAGGTGATATAGGCATCGCCTTTGGTCACTTCATACAGTTGCTCGATCACGTATTGCGGCTTAATCAACCGGCTTTCGCGGTCATATTCCAGGCATTTGACTGACCGCCACTTTTCAATTTGATTCCACCAGGTTTCCAATGCTTTCTTGGACGGTTTCTTCTTGCTTTCCTTAATCAGCTCAAGCATCTGGTCCAATACCGGCTTAACGTCGCCGACTATGGGAATATCCACTTTAACGGTTTTGGAGATGGAAGCCGGATCAACATCGATATGGATGATCTTGGCATACGGACAGAACTCATCCAGCTTGCCGGTTACCCGGTCATCAAAGCGCGCGCCGATGGCAATAATGACATCGCTCTCGTGCATCGCCATGTTGGCTTCATAAGTGCCGTGCATGCCCAGCATGCCGACAAACTGCTTGTCAGTCGCAGGATAAGCGCCTAGCCCCATCAAGGTATTGGTGACCGGATAGCCCAGTATTTGTGCAAATTCAGTCAATTCCTTGCTGGCCTCTCCCAGAACCACGCCGCCACCGGAGTAAATGATAGGCTTTTGTGCGGCCAGCAATAAGTCGACGGCTTTTTTTATCTGCCCCTTGTGTCCTGTAGCTGTCGGGTTGTAAGAGCGTATAACGACATGCTTAGGGTACTTGTAAGGTACTTTGATGTTGGGGTCGGT
>JBAZWN010000023.1:0-59155 GCA_041660285.1 Methylobacter sp. | reverse complement strand
GTTCCGGTTCCCGATAAACGAAAAACTATGCGGGAGCCGTTTTCAAAGCCGATGCGTATACCCTGATTGTTGCTGATGCTGCCGTCTACCGAATCTGCATAGCTGAATTCATCGGCATATTTAATGACATATTCGCCGAAAGTTTGTCCCGGCAAGGTAGATAGCTGGGATCTTAGGTGCTCGACAATGTCGTTGGCGATATCCATTTCCACGGCTTCATAGTCGTGCCTGCAATAAATGTCCCGGCCGAATTTTTGCCAGTGCTCATGCACAATGTCGGCGACCGACTGACGCTTTCTGGCGATTAAATTCAGCCAGAACAGCACTGCCCACAAGCCGTCTTTTTCCCGTACGTGATCCGAGCCGGTGCCAAAGCTTTCTTCACCGCACAGGGTGATTTTCCCTGCGTCCAGCAGGTTGCCGAAAAATTTCCAGCCGGTAGGTGTTTCGTAGCAAGGGATGTTGTAACAGGCGGCAACGCGGTCAACTGCCTGGCTGGTGGGCATGGAGCGGGCAACGCCGCGCAAGCCTTGGGCATATCCCGGAATTAAATGCGCGTTGGCCGCCATAATGGCCAAGCTGTCGCTGGGTGTTACGAAAATGTTGCTGCCGGTAATCATGTTGCGGTCGCCGTCGCCATCAGATGCCGCGCCCAAAACAGGCGCTGCTGGACTGAACATTTGTTCTGCGAGTTCTTTGGCGTGCGCCAAATTGGGGTCAGGGTGGTGTCCGCCAAAATCCTCCAGCGGTTCGGCATTAATAACTGAGCCGGATTTTGCGCCCAGCATGTCCTCGAGTATTCTTTTTGCGTAAGGTCCGGTGATGGCGTGCATGGCATCAAAGAGCAGGGTGATATAGCCGGAGCTGATGCTTTGTTTGAGTAAAGCGAAATCGAAAATAGACTGCATGAGTTCTGCATAATCGGCGACCGGATCAATGATGGTGATTTTTAGGTCGCCAATTTGCTGGCTGCCTATGTGATCCAGGTCTATATTTTGGATATTAGTTGTTTTATAGCTGGTGATGGCTTGGCTGTGCCAATAAAACGCATTGGTGTCTTTTTCCGGGGCAGGGCCGCCGTTGCTGACATTATATTTAATGCCGAAATCTTCGTCAGGCCCTCCGGGATTGTGGCTGGCAGAAAGGATCAGGCCGCCGAAGGCATTATACTTTCTGATGATATGTGATGCTGCAGGGGTAGACAATAGCCCGCCTTGGCCTATAATTAACTCACCAAAACCGTTAGCGGCCGCCATTTTAATGATGATTTGTATGGCTGGCCTGTTAAAATAGCGGCCGTCTCCGCCTAAAACCAGGGTTTTCCCGGTGAAGCCGCTTAAAGAATCGAAAATTGATTGGACAAAATTTTCCAGGTAACCGGGTTGTTGAAATACTTTAACTTTTTTTCTGAGTCCTGATGTTCCCGGATTCTGGTCGTTGTACGGATGAGTTGTGATAGTTTCTATGTGCATGCTTGATCCTTTGCGACAGTTAACGTGGTGGAGTAAAGTACACCAAAAATTTTATCTAGTGTAGAGCATTATATGTTTCGAATTTGTTTATTGCTGTGTTGCAGCCTTTTTTCTTTTACCGCAGTCGCGGATGATGATGTCTGGCTTTTAGTGGATACCACGGCTCTTAAGATTGAGGTGAAAAAAGGCGAGAAGACGCTGGAAACCATAAATGACATCGCTATCGGTCGAGGCGGCGCCGGAGCTAAAAGACATCGAGGGGATAATGTCACACCCTTTGGAAGTTATAGAATTGGCTGGGTTGGACAAAAAAGTTCTTTCCGGAAGTTTTTTGGTTTGACTTATCCTTCCCCGGAAGATGCAGAGAAGGCTTTGGGGCAGGGTATTATTAACCAGGGTACTTATAATAGTATTGTGACTGCTCATCGATATCATCAAATACCCCCGCAAAATACACCTCTAGGCGGGCGAATAGGTATTCATGGTCTGGGGCGAGCGGATGAAAAAATTCATAAATCGATGAATTGGACTCATGGATGCATTGCATTAACTAACGGACAGATTGATCATTTAAGTCAGTGGATAGATAAGGGAACGGTGGTAAAAATAAAATAAAACTGGAAAATAATTTAAAAATAGTGCAGAATTAAAATTAGTAGGTGTTTTTTTGTAGTAATAACTTTGAGAAGGAAAAATAATATGAAAAAAGTAATGAAATTATCAATGGTTGCTCTGGTTGCTGGCTTGGTTGTTGGTTGCGCAAGCACTTCAGATATCGAAAACTTACAATCACAAGTTGATGGTTTGAAAACTTCAGTTGCACAAGCTTCTGCTGAAGCATCTGACGCATCTGCAAAAGCTGCTGCTGCTGAAGCTGCTGCTAACCGCGCTGCTCAATATGCTCAAGATACAAACAGCAAATTGGACAGCATGTTCAAAAAATCAATGATGAAATAAATCATTACTGATTTTAGAATATAAAAAGCCCGGCGGGATCCCCGCCGGGCTTTTTTTTTGAGTGTACGTTTCATTATGTCGAATGAGCTTCTCTGTTCGTTAGTTATTAAACAGTTTTTGCAATACCTGGCGAAATCTTCAAAGCGTAATCTCTGACAATATAAACAATTAGCTACGTATCGAAATTTTAAATGCTTATCAGCAATTTTTTATTTTGAATATTTAGTCATATATTCGTTGCGATGATTTGAATTCAAGTCATGTTACACATGGTAGAATAAGCAATTTTTCGAAATTCATCACACTTCATGCGTTTAATCAGAGGATTGTCTCATCTAGAACCGCTAAAGGACGGTTGCGTACTGACTATAGGGAATTTTGACGGCTTGCATTTAGGCCATAGAGAGGTGATAAAAAAACTGGCTGAGCGCGGTAAAGCACTGGGTCTGCCTGTTGTTATTATGATTTTTGAACCGCAGCCCTTGGAATATTTTCTTGGGGAAAATGCGCCATCACGGTTGATGCGCTTGCGGGAGAAAGTGATTCAGTTTTCCACGTTGCCCGTTGATGACTTGCTTATATTGCGGTTTAATCAATACTTGGCAAATTGTGATGCCGAGCAATTTATTGAAGACGTTTTAATAAAAAAATTGAATGTAAAGCATCTGGTGGTCGGAGATGACTTTCATTTCGGCAAGGCCAGACGCGGCACAATGCTCATGCTTAAGGAGAAGAGCGAGGTGTTCGGTTTTGATGTCGAAGATACAGGGTCTTATCAGATAGCCGGATTCCGGGTAAGCAGCACCTTGATCAGGGATGCTCTGGGTGCCGGTGATTTGGCTCTGGCGGAGAAATTGCTGGGTCACTGTTATTCTGTTTGCGGCCGGGTGGTTCATGGGGATAAGCGTGGAAGGACTATCGGCTATCCAACTGCAAATATAAAAATGTTTAGAAAAAATGCGCCTGTGGATGGGGTGTTTGCCGTTACTATGACGGGCATTGACGGCATGGAGTTTGGAGGCATTGCAAACGTAGGCACACGGCCTACGGTTGATGGTTCAAAAATTATACTGGAAACATATTTATTTGATTTTGATAAGGAAATTTACGGACGCTATGTGGAAGTGCATTTCAAACAAAAGATCAGAGATGAAATACGTTTTCAGTCACTGGAACAGCTTAAAGCCCAGATCGTGAAAGATGTGGCTGAAGCAAAAGCCGTGCTTTGCTCCCGGCACGCTTGAGCATACACACCATTCCTGGTTGATCGCCGCGCCGGTTCCTGACCGGCTAGCGGCATACACACCGTCCCTGGTGATAAAGATTTTTGCGGATTTTAATTGTTATGACGATGGATTATAAAAAAACACTGAATTTACCGAACACGGCGTTCCCCATGAAAGGCAATCTGGCCCAGCGCGAGCCGGAGCGGTTAAAGAAATGGAACGAAGCGAACCTGTATAACAAAATCAGGCAGGAATTTGCCGGCCGGCCCAAGTTTATTCTGCATGACGGCCCTCCCTATGCCAATGGCGAGATTCATATCGGCCACGCGGTAAACAAAGTTTTAAAAGACATCATTATTAAATCGAAGTCGCTGAGCGGTTTTGATGCGCCTTACGTGCCGGGCTGGGATTGTCACGGTTTGCCGATTGAATTGCAGGTTGAAAAGAAGATCGGCAAAGCGGGCGTCAAAGTGTCTGCGGCCGACTTCCGCAAGGCTTGTCGCGAATATGCCGGCAAGCAGGTCAATATACAAAAAGAAGCGTTTGTCCGGCTGGGCATTTTAGGCGATTGGGATCATCCGTATTTAACCATGGATTTTGCTTTTGAAGCCGACATCGTTCGCTCCTTAGGTAAAATCAACAGCAAAGGCCACATCGCGAAAGGCGCCAAGCCTGTGCACTGGTGTACGGATTGCGGTTCCGCATTGGCCGAAGCCGAGGTTGAATATGAGGATAAACATTCGCCTGCGATAGATGTCCGTTTTCAGGTGATTGACGAAGCCGCATTCATGGCGAGTTGCCATCATGCGCCTGAGCACGAGGGACATGGGCCATTATCGGTAGTGATCTGGACAACCACACCTTGGACCTTGCCTGCCAATCAGGGGGTTGCGTTAAATCCTGATCTGGAATATGCGGTCGTGCAATGTGAAAAAGAGCGCCTGGTTGTCGCAGAAGCATTGCTTAAAGATGCGATGCTGCGTTATGACATTGAAAACTACCATGTGATTGCTTACTGCAAGGGCGCGGCATTAGAAAATCAGTTATTGCAGCACCCTTTTTATGACCGGCAGGTGCCGATCATCCTGGGCGATCATGTTACCACGGAAGCCGGTACCGGCGCCGTGCATACCGCGCCAGGGCACGGACAGGACGATTATATCGTCGGCCAGAAATACGGTTTGCCGGTTGACAACCCGGTCGGCAACGACGGCGTTTTCCTGCCGAATACGGAACTGTTTGCCGGCGAGCATGTGTTTAATGCCAATAAGCATGTTCTGGAGGTGCTGGAAGAAAAAGGCAAGCTGGTGCATCACGTAGCGATTTTGCACAGCTATCCGCATTGCTGGCGCCATAAAACCCCGATCATTTTCAGGGCCACGCCGCAGTGGTTTATCTCGATGGAGAAAAATAAATTGCGGGAGCAGGCGCTGAATGAAGTTAAGCGCGTGGCCTGGATTCCTGAATGGGGTCAGGCGCGTATTGAGAGCATGATGGAAGGCCGTCCCGACTGGTGCATCTCGCGTCAGCGCACTTGGGGCGTGCCTATCGCATTTTTTGTCCATAAGGAAAGCGGCGAACTGCATCCGCGCACCGCTGAACTGATTGAGCAGGTTGCCAAACGGATTGAAGAAAAAGGCATAGAGGCTTGGTTTGAGCTGGATGCGGCTGAGTTAATAGGCGATGAAGCGGCTCAATACGAAAAAATGACCGACACGTTGGATGTCTGGTTTGATTCCGGGGTTACCCATGCCTGTGTGCTGAATAGACGAGAAGAACTGGCGTTTCCGGCCGATTTGTACCTGGAAGGCTCCGACCAGCATCGCGGCTGGTTCCAGTCATCGCTGCTGGCATCTACAGCAATGAATGATGCAGCCCCTTACAAGGCCGTTTTGACCCACGGTTTTACCGTCGATGCGGATGGTAAAAAAATGTCCAAATCAAAAGGCAACGTGGTGGCTCCGCAGTCGGTGATGAAAGACCTGGGCGCCGATGTCTTGCGCCTATGGGTTGCGGCGACTGATTATCGCGGCGAGATGACGGTATCCGATGAAATCCTTAAGCGAACCTCGGACGGCTACAGGCGTTTAAGAAATACCGCACGCTTCCTGCTGTCCAATCTGGAGGGCTTTGACCCTGCGCAACATCTGGTTGACACCAAGGATTTGCTGGCGCTGGACCGCTGGGTAATAGACCGGGCTGATGCGCTGCAGGAAGAAGTCAAAACAGCCTATGAGGCTTATCAGTTCCAGCAGATCTATCAGAAAGTGCACCACTTCTGCGTGATCGATCTGGGCGGATTTTACCTGGACATTATTAAAGACCGTCAATACACCGCTAAAACAGAAGGCTTGGCGCGGCGCTCGGCGCAAACCGCCATGTATCATGTGCTGGAAGCGTTGACGCGCTGGCTGGCGCCGATCATCAGCTATACCGCGGACGAAATCTGGCAATACATGCCGGGCGAGCGCAGTGAGTCGGTGTTCTTGGAAACCTGGTATCAGGGCTTGGTCAGGCTGGACGATTCGGTCGCGATGAACCGCGATTTCTGGCAGAAAATGATGACGGTTCGGGCCGCCGTCAGCAAAGAGCTGGAAAAAAGCAGGGCCGCAGGCGATATTGGCTCTTCCTTGAATGCGGAAGTCGAACTGTATTGCAATTCTGAATTTTTTGACGCTTTAAGCCAGTTGGCAGACGAATTGCGCTTTGTCTTCATTACGTCCAAGGCTACGGTCATGCCTGAGTATGATGCCCCGGCCGATGCGATTCAAACCGAGGTTGAAGGCGTCAGATTAAAGGTCGTTGTCTCCGGGCATGCAAAATGCGTACGCTGCTGGCATCAGCGGCCTGATGTGGGTGAGCATGCAGAACACCCTGAACTTTGTGGCCGTTGCGTGGAAAACGTGGCGGGCGTTGGCGAACACCGGCAATTTGCGTGAGTTGATATGTTGAAATGGTTATGGTTGTCGTTGTTGGCGTTAATTCTGGATCAGGCGAGCAAGCTTGCCGTAGATGGTGTTATGCAGCTTTATCAGTCTATTCCGATAATGCCGTATTTTAATTTGACCTATGTGCACAATACCGGTGCGGCTTTCAGTTTCCTGAGCGAAGCCGGAGGTTGGCAGCGCTGGTTTTTTGCGGGGCTGGCCTTGGTGATCAGCATCGTCATCGCGTTCTGGCTGGCTCGATTGAAGAGGCATGAGACCTTGCTGGCTATAGCATTAGCCTTGGTCTTGGGCGGCGCAATCGGTAATTTAATCGACCGGCTGGTTTACGGCTATGTCATCGATTTTCTCGATGTCTACTATCAGGACTGGCATTGGCCCGCTTTTAATATTGCCGATTCAGCCATCACCTTGGGCGTAATCCTGATGCTGGCTGAATCATTTGGCTTTGGGCGCTCGAAAACGCCGTATTCATTTTAAGGCTTCAGCTCCCACTTACTCCTAATAAGCAAAGATTAAGGTTATTCCAATAGCCGTAGAAGCCTTTGCCAGTCAAAAGATGCGCCGGGGTCTTTTTTCCGCCCCGGCGCAATGTCACTATGCCCCGTAATGCGCTGTGCCGATAGCTTGGGATAAGCCTCAAGCAAAATTCGAGTCACGGCGGCCAGCTGTTGATATTGCCGGTCTGTATATTCAATCGATTCGGTGCCTTCAAGCTCTATGCCAATAGAAAAATCATTGCACCGCTCCCGCCCCTCATGTTCCGATTTCCCCGCATGCCAGGCGCGCTTGTCAAATGGCACATATTGAACGATTTCCCCTGTGCGCTTGATCAGTACATGTGCAGACACAGTGAGCTGGTGAATTTCTCCAAAATAAGGATGTTCATTGGGGTCAAGCTGATTGCAAAACAGCTGGTCTATATAGCAGTTGCCGAATTCACCGGGCGGGAGGCTGATGCAGTGGATAACCAATAATGAAATGTCCGAAGGATCGGGGCGCTCATCGAAGTTTGGCGAGGGTATCGGGGTTATGCCAGTTAACCAGTGCTGGTTTATTTTCATGGGATTGATAAACGATAAGAAACGAAAACCTATTATTGGTCAAAACAGCAATTCGGTATAGAGTCTTTATGATTATGACTAATAATTCTTTAAGCAACGCAAAAGCTATTGCTGTGGATGTTCGGGCAAGTAAATGCAAGCCCAAGTAATGTTGAGCCTTCAGGCAGCATTAAAATGTTAATAAAACAGATATGACATTCGAAGTTATAGTAGATGATAGAGTAGGCCACTATTGTTAAAATGAATAAAAAACAATCACTGAAAGAGCGCTTTTAAAGCTAATGAGTTTATGATGGATCAATTGAAAATTGCAGAAATAAAACCCTTTCTCGAAGAAGACATGGGTTCCGGAGATATAACGGCAGCCATCATTCCTGAAACAATGACGGCGGAAGCCGAAGTGATGACCCGGGAAAACATGGTGCTGTGCGGCCAGGCCTGGTTTGATGCGGTATTTAAGCATCTGGATGCGAACGTAAGCATTAACTGGCTGGCGGCTGAAGGCGATGCCGTCAGCAAGGGCGCAACTTTATGTAGACTCAGCGGTTCGGCCAGGGGCTTGCTGACCGGCGAGCGCACTGCGCTGAACTTGTTGCAAACCTTGTCTGCTACGGCAACCGTTGCCAGGCAATATGCCGATGCGGTTGCCGGCACGGGCTGCAAGGTGCTGGATACCCGCAAAACCATTCCGGGCCTCAGAAATGCGCAAAAATATGCGGTAGCTTGCGGCGGCTGTTACAACCACCGGATCGGCCTGTATGACGGGGTCTTGATCAAGGAAAATCACATCATAGCGGCTGGCTCCATAGCTAACGCAATCCGGTCTGCACGCGAGTTGACCTCGGTTCCGGTGGAAGTGGAGGTCGAATCCATGCAGGAATTTCAACAGGCCGTCGCCGCAAAGCCTGACCGGATCATGTTGGATAATTTCAGCTTTGAAGACATGGTAGCTGCTGTAAAATTAAATGCAGGGGGCATAGAGCTTGAAGCTTCCGGCAATATCGACATGGACAATATTCGGGTAGTTGCCGAGACAGGCGTCGATTATATTTCGATCGGCGCATTAACCAAGCACGTCAGGGCGGTCGACTTATCGATGCGCATTAAGCTGGTGCATTGATGATTGAAAATGCCGAAGCATTGGTCAAACAGATCAGTCACGGCGTTTATGTGATCGGCGTCGGTGTTGGCGAGCGTCAAAACGCCTTTACTGCGGCTTGGGTGATGCAGGTGTCTTTCGATCCTTTGCTGTTGGCGATCAGTATCAATCCCGAGCATTATTCATTTCAGTTGCTGCAGGCGGGTGGCATCTGTACGGTGAATGTCTTGGGGCAGGACCAGTATGCGCTGGCGGAGCATTTTGGCCGTTCGGCCAAGGACAAGATGGCAGGATTTCAATGGCAGACAGCCAAAACCGGTGCGCCTGTTTTGTCGGAAAGCTTGGCCTTCTTTGACTGCCGGGTGAGCCATTATGCGGATGCCGGCGATCATAAGATTGCCGTTTGCAAAGTGGTCGCCGCGGCAGAGCTCAACCAGGGGCGGCCGTTGCTGTACAGCCAGACCGGCGACATGGACGGCAGCAGCAAGCTTACGAATAACAGTTAAACCAGCGGAAACATTTTATCGGGATTGAGTATACCGTTCGGGTCGAACTGGCGTTTGATATTCCGCATCAGCTCCAAAGAATTCGCGTCCAGCTCCCGGTCGACAAAATCCCGCTTTTCTATGCCTACGCCATGTTCGCCGGACAGCGTGCCATTTAGCGCCAGCACCAAGGAAAATATCTCATCCAGGCAGGCGTGGGCTTTTTTGCCTTGCTCAGGTTCATCGGGATCGAGCAGTAAATTCACATGGATATTGCCATTGCCCGCATGGCCAAAGTTAATGATGGGTAGGTCATATTTTTTTGACAGCTCGCCCAGCCCTGCTATTAATGCGGGCATTTCTGTGACCGGAACCACGACATCTTCATTGATCTTTTTCGGCGCCACCTTGCGCAACGCCGGGGACAGCGCTTTCCGGGTTTGCCAGAGTGCCTTCACTTCCGCGTCAGTCTGAGCCAGCCGGATATCCAAAAGGCCGTCGTTTCTGGCGGCGGAGGCCACTTTTTCAGCAGCCCTGTCCAGTCCTTCCAGTTGCCCGTCGACCTCGATCATGAGCATGGCACCCGCATGTTCGGGCAGGTCGGATTCCGAATACTGCCTGATCATGTCGATGGCATTGCCGTCGATGAATTCCAGCGCACAGGGAATGACCGGCTGCGACATGATGGCGGAAACGGCCTTGGCGGCATCAAAAACGGAGTTGTAGATGGCCCTGAGCGTTCTGGTCGCCTCCGGCAGCGGCGTCAGTTTTAACGTGGCCTGGGTAATGATCGCCAGCGTGCCTTCCGAGCCGAGTATCAGCCGGGTCAGGTCATAGCCGACCACGCCTTTGCTGGTATGGACGCCGACGCGGATTTCCTTGCCTGCGCCGGTGACGGCGCGCAGCCCCAACGTGTTTTCCCTGGGTGTGCCGTATTTTACCGCCCTGGGGCCGGCGGAGTTGTAAGCCAGATTGCCGCCGACGCTACAGAAGGCCGCGCTGGTCGGGTCGGGCGGCCAGAAAAAGCCTTTTTCTTTGGCGATGTCCTGTACCTGCTGGTTGGTCATGCCCGGCTCCACGATCATGTAGCGGTTGTCGGGGGAGAATTCGACCAGTTTGTTCATGCGTTCCAGCGACACAATCAGCCCGCTTTTAAGCGGGGTGGTGGCGCCGGTGGTGCCGGTGCCTCGGCCTCTGGCGGTCAGGGCGATGTTGAACCGGTTGCAGGCGTTAACAGCGCTGACGACCTGTTCGTGTGTGGTCGGGAAGACCACGGCTTGAGGCAGCACATGGCGGCGGCTGTTGTCATAGCCGTAAGTCCAGCAGTCTTCCGGCGCGGTCAGAATATCTTCGGCGGCAAAAGATTCGGCCAGCAAGGACAGGAAATCGGTAGGTAAGGGGGCTATATTAGTCAAGGTATTCAAAGACCGTGATGATTTGTTTTGCGTCGGATTGCTGCCGGGCAGCTTCTATGGCGGCAGCGCCTTCATTTCTATGCACCAAGCCCATCAGGTAAACGGTGCTTTTTTCAGTAATGACTTTTACCCAGGATGAGTCGAACTCGGGTATTTGAGTCAGCGCAGTTTTCACTTTGCCGGTAATCAGCGCGTCATTGGCGCGGAAATTAAGAGGGCTTGGATTGGCGATAGCCAGCTTGTCGTGCACCAGTTTCACATTGGGAATGATGCGGACTATGGCAATAATCCGATCGCGGAACTCTTCCTTGGGCGCCTCGCCGGTGACAAGAACGATGCCGTTATAAGCGGTGATATTAAAGTGGCATTTATCGCGCAAGTCATAGTTGGCATTCAGCTTGGCGGCTGCATTATCTTCAATAGTCTCGTCAGCCAAAATGGCATCGCGGCTGCGGCGGTCGTTGAATAGCGACAGCCCGGTTAATTCAGCGCCGCCGGTTGTAATCGTTGCGCAGCCGCCGATTAAAAGACTATGCACAAGCAGCGGCAGCAGTAAAAATCTTTTCATGGTGTGGCTCAAAGGCGTGTCATCCAAATAATTGATGATCGATCAAGTCGCAAAAGCAGTGGGTGATCAGGACATGAACTTCCTGGATGCGTGCGCTGGAATTTGACGGTACGCGAATTTCTATGTCGGTTTCATGGAGCAAGGGCGCAATCATGCCGCCGTTATTGCCGGTCAATGCGATGACGGTGATATTTTTGTCGTGCGCTGTCGTGATAGCTTTGGCGATATTGGCCGAATTGGTGCCATCGGTGTACGCCACCAATATATCGCCGCTTTGTCCCAAGGCTCTGAGCTGTTTGGCGAAAATATCATCAAAATGATAGGCATTGGCTATTGCTGTAATGGTGGTTGAGTCTGTAGTCAATGCAATGGCGGGCAATGAGGGGCGATCGCGCTCGTATTGGTTGAGCATTGCCGATGACAGCAATTGAGCGCAGGCAGCCGAATCGCCGTTGCCGCAAACTAATATTTTTTTATCGTTCAGCAAGGCTGCGACCAGTCGTTGCGAGGCGAACTCTATGAGTTCACATAGATTGTCCAGCGCATCCTGCTTGGTTTGGATGCTGTCAGAGAAATGATTGATTATTCTGTCTTGTAAACTCATGCCGAGTAATTCTATGGTTAAAAAGCGTTTTGTATCCAGTCTATGTTGCCATTGCCTGAAATGGCAACCACATCAAAGCGAATAGGACAGTCTGTCTTTTGGACAGATAAATAAACATGTGTTGCCGCTATTATACGGGATTGTTTTGCGTGAGTGACACTCTCGAGTGCGCTGCCGTATTTATCGGTTTTACGGAACCGGACTTCGACAATAACCAGCGTCTGTTGGTCGGTCATGATTAGATCGAGTTCGCCCTGTTTACAGCGGAAATTCCGGCACACCGGTTTAAGTCCTTTATTGATGAGGAAGTTATGGGCTTGTTGTTCGGCGCTTTCTCCACGGATTAAATGGGCTGCTTTGGCTTTTAGCTTAGTAAATAGCATCATCAACCTGGAGCGGCGTTCTGTTTTTGGCAGTTGGCGCAGTGTTCTCGTGGCTTTCAGTTGAATTCTGGATAAAACCCGTGATTTCAGGCTGTCCATTGTTGAATTTGGCGCACACCAGATTACGTTTGATGCGGTTGTCAGCGGTCAGTGACAGATTGCCGGTGGCGCCGGAGTATTGATTAGCTTTCAGGCCATTTAATCGTGAGGCCAGATTATAGGCATCGATACCCATCGCAATCAGGCGGAAATAAGAGCTGGGGAACTGGCTCCAGGTTTCCTTCAAGGCATCCATGCCGAGATTTCCCGGATAGGCTTTATTGAATAACCAGGGCGTATCGCAAAACGTTATTTTGTTAAGATCTGCATCCAGTGATGCATTGACTTGTCCGGCATAAACAGTGGGCATGGCATAAACAGGCATGCCGCCCGCCTGATAAAACTGCAGTTGGGGGTTGATGGAGCGCGCCTCTGCACTATAAGCGCTTAAAAGCAGGGCATCGGCATCCTGCCGTCTTCGGGGGGTGTATTTTGCTGCAGGTATTAACGCGAGAATTTTATTGTAACGCTGCTCGCTTTCATCCAGATTCAGCAGTTTTTTAATAGGTGATGAAAAGTCGGTTTCTTTCGGATTATAGGTTTGCGTTTCCAGAATAGCGCCATGGAGGCCTTGCCAGCTTTCCATGAAATAATCGGCAATACGTTTGCCCTGCGCGTTTTCAGGAATGAACAGCAGTGCTTTTTGATGTCCATCAGCTTGTGCTTTGCGGGTGATTTGGTCAGCATCGTCGATTGGGCTCAAGCCAAATTGGTAAAGCTTGTCTTTTTGCAGGCCTGGAATATGGTTTAAAGCAAGCACGGGCGCGGTAAATGTGACCGCGTCGGCGAGGCTCTGGATGCGTTCCTTGTCAAGCGGGCCGATAATTAATTCGGCGCCTTCTGCGACGGCCTGGGCATACAAGACTGGCGGAGGCGATTGCTCGCTGTCGTAAAAACGGATGCTGGGCTTGTAGGCATTGCTGTCCGAATGGTTGTAGGCCGCCATAAACCCCGCCCGGATAGCTTTGCCGGCTTGAGCAAAAGAGCCTGATTCGGGCAGGAAAACCGCGATGGATTTAGGTTGTGAAGGCGCATTAGCCGATGTTTCCAAAAAGGCCAGATTGGCGGGATGACCCGGAAAAGTTGCACGCCATTGCGTTATTTTGGCATTAAAATCGGCGGTGTTATGGTCTTTTGGTTTTAATATTCTGGCTAAAGACATCCAACCGGCTAAGGCGTCTGCTTGGTTGGTTTGCAAGGCGGCGTCAGGAAGCAGGCTTAATGTTTCAATGATTGCAGCCTGATTCTCTTTGAGTTTATCCGGTGAGTTTAATAGCTGGTGTAGGTTTATCCTTGATTTGGCGCTGTTGAGCGGGTTTCCGGCTAATGAAAAAGCAAATGCCTGCGATTGAAAGTATTTAATTTGATCATCCAGGCTAAGCTGTTGCGGCTGAATTAACGCCAAGCGTTCAATGGCCTGTTCGGCTTCCCCAAGGCTGAGCATGATTTGAGCATAAAGCAGGCTCAACAGAGCGCGTTGCTGGGGCGACAGGGTGGCGGGGTCTATGCCGTCGGCATTTTGCTTTGCAGCATTGTCATTCCCCGCCTGAATCAAGGAGTCGATGGCCTGCAAGCGGAGCTGGTTTTGTTCCGGCGACAGGGGCGTGGCTGGATGCTGGTATAATTCGGATAGCTGCCCCGGTTGCTCGTTTTGTATCAGCGGTTCGGTTATTACGGTCTTCTTTTCAGGCAAGGGCCTGCTGACAGGCGCAGGTGCGCAACCGGAAAGGAGTAGCAGGGCGCACAATAATGGCGGCACATGGTTGCGGGCGTACTTTAAATTTAAGAGGTTATTCATATGAGAATATCGAATGTCAAGTGAATGCGGCAAATTATACGTTGTTGCTACTCCGATAGGTAATTTAGCAGATATTAGCTTCAGGGCGGTTGAAATATTAAAACAGGTTGATTTGATCGCTGCAGAAGATACCCGGCATGTGAAGATGCTGCTGCAACATTACGGGATTACCAACAAGCTGGTTTCGTTGCATCAGCACAATGAAGATAAGGCCTCGTCCGGTTTGCTGGAAAAGCTGCGCGGGGGGCTGTCTATTGCGCTGGTTTCCGATGCAGGAACGCCGCTGTTGAGCGACCCGGGCATGCCGCTGGTGAAAATGGTCAAGGATGCGGGGGTTGATGTCGTGCCGGTGCCGGGAGCTTGCGCGTTGATCACAGCGTTGTCTGCTTCGGGATTGCCGGTCACGCAATTTGCTTTTGAGGGTTTTTCTCCGCGAACTTCGTCTGCGCGAAAAGCGTTTTTTAGTGAAAGATTGATGTGCCCGACAACCTGGGTGTTTTATGAGTCCAGCCACCGGATTCTGGCTTCATTAAAGGATATGGCGGAAGTGCTGCCGCTGGATCGGGAGGTCGTCATTGCCAGGGAATTGACAAAATTGCACGAAACCATCGTAAAAACCAGTCTGGGCGAAGCGCTTAAACTGGTGGAAAACGATGACAATATGCGGAAAGGCGAATTTGTGGTGATTGTCGATGGCGCTACCGTCGATAAAAAAGAACAGATTATTACGCCTGAGCAGCAAAAAATACTGAGTGTGTTGTTGGGCGAATGCTCGATTAAGACGGCAGTGGCGCTGGCTGTGGAAATTACCGGAGTTAGAAAAAAATTGTTGTATCAAGCGGCATTAGATATGGAGAAGGCGAAAGAGGCTTAGCGCGGCTGTTTGCAAGACTTGGCAGCACTGCCGCCACGTCCATGTGAATGTGTGATATACTGCGCACTGAAAGAGTCAGCTGAGCAGTCGCTGTTTTATCGAAAGATAGAATGGAGGAAAGTCCGGGCTCCATTGGGCAGGGTGCCAGGTAACGCCTGGGAGGCGTGAGCCTACGGAAAGTGCCGCAGAAAATATACCGCCGGTCACTTGTGACCGGTAAGGGTGAAAAGGTGCGGTAAGAGCGCACCGCACGACTGGTAACAGGAGTGGCAGGGTAAACCCCACCCGGAGCAAGATCAAATAGGGGAACAGACGCGTGGCCCGCGCGGTTCCTGGGTAGATTGCTTGAGCTGCAGGGTGACCTGCAGCCTAGATGAATGGCTGTTCTAGACAGAACCCGGCTTACAGGCTGACTCTTTCTTTCTTCGCTTAATTTTTGAATAAACCCTCGTCCGGTAAATATTGCGGTAGATCCTCGATGTAGTTCTCATTTCCATCAAAAAGGCCTGACATTTTTGGTGCGCTTCTTCGTTAAAGTATTTTCTTACCAAGATCACACATTTTGTTGATAAATCATAGGATTTATTCCTTCATATTTTGCCTGTTTTGGCGGCTGCTCGATTGTGCCCTAAGTCATTGTCAAAAAAGAAAGATTTTAAGTGAAATCATCCTTGACTAGGGGATATTTGAAATCTATAGTGAGCTCAAGTGGTAAAAAGTGGAAAAAAATGGTTTTTTTAGGAAATATTGGGGTGAATCTTGTTTAGAGGCATTAGTTCAATCAATTTAGACGTTAAGGGGCGTCTTGCAATTCCTACCCGCTATCGGGAGGAGTTACAGGATTGCTGCGACAGTCAGTTGGTTGTAACAGTTGCTGTAGATGAGCGATGCGTTGGAGAAAGCGGCTGTTTGTGGCTTTACCCGCTCCCTGAATGGGAAAAGCTTGAGCAAACGATCAGCAAATTACCCACTTTAAATAAAATGGCCGGCAAGTTAAGGCGGTTTGTTATCGGTAATGCCAGTGAATGTGAAATGGATGGGCAGGGCCGATTGCTGGTGCCGGAAAAGCTGAGAACATTTGCCAATATGGACAAGAAAATTGTTCTGGTCGGTCAGCTCAATAAGTTTGAGATATGGAATGACGATGCCTGGACGGCAAAAGAAAATCAATGGCTGGATGGCGATGACAATGAGGGATTGGAAGACTTAGGCTCTTTATCTTTCTAAATACAGGGGATTTGTTGGTGGAACACTTGCCCGTTATGTTTGCAGAAGCGCTGCAACAGTTGGCCATTAAAAAAGACGGCGTTTATCTGGACTGCACCTTCGGAAGGGGCGGTCACAGTCAGGGAATTTTAAATCTATTGGGCCCATCGGGGCGGTTGCTGGCTTTTGATAGGGACATTGATGCGATAGATTCGGATTATGCGCAAGCCATGCTTAAAGACGAGCGGTTTGAACTGAAACATAGTTGCTTTTCGGAATTGGAAAATATAGTTGTAAGCGAAGGTTTGGCCGGGAACATTGACGGTATTTTGGTGGACTTGGGCGTGTCATCGCCGCAACTCGATAATCCGGAAAGAGGCTTTAGCTTCTTGCGCGATGGGCCATTGGATATGCGGATGGATGGGAATGCAGGCATTTCAGCGGAGCAGTGGCTGGCTGGCGTTGATGAGAAGGATCTGGTTAAGGTCTTGTTTGAATACGGCGAGGAACGGTTTGCACGGCGCATAGCTCATGCGATTGTCGAGAAAAGAGCCGAATCGCCTATTACAACAACCCGGCAATTGGCCGGACTGATCGAAGATGCGGTGCCAGTGAAAGAAAAACACAAGCACCCTGCAACGCGTAGTTTTCAAGCAATACGCATTGAGATTAATAGAGAGCTGGACGAATTAAAGGATGTTTTGCAGCAGTCTGCCAGGGTTTTGAAGCCGGGAGGGCGATTGGTTGTTATCTCATTCCATTCATTGGAAGACAGAATTGTAAAACGCTTTATCAGGGATGAGTCAGGGGCTAAATATAATCCTGGCAAATTACCGATCAAGGAAGCCGATATAGCCAAAGGCTTTTTAAGGAAAATAGGCAAAGCCCTGAAGGCAGGGAAGTCGGAGATTGTTCAAAACCCAAGAGCACGCAGCGCAGTAATGCGAGTAGCAGAGAGAGTTTAAATGGCAACAAATCGCTATTTAGGTATAGGAGGATTGGTGTTGGTGCTTCTGATATCGGCTTTGGCTGCGATTTACAGCAAATATCGCTCACGGTTGGTTTTTATTGAGATTCAAAAGCAGGAAAGAGCTTTGGACCAGTATGAAGTGGAATGGGGGCAGCTGCAATTGGAACTGACGACGTTAGCGGAACAAAACCGGGTTGAGCTGGTGGCGCGGGAGCAATTGAAGTTGGTCATGCCGCCACGGGAAAAAATTGTTTATATAAAGCCATAAATGATGCGTTTTCAAGGCAAAAATAAGGTAAGGAAACCGGCAGGCAATTTTTCAGGCAGAAGGAAAATAGTAGTCATTTTTATGATGACTTGTATGGCGGTGCTGGTTGGCAGAGCCGTTGATTTGCAGGTGTTTAATAAGCAGTTTTTAAAGGAACAGGGCGACATGAGGCATGTCAGTGACGTGTCTGTTTCCGCCTACAGAGGCATGATAAAGGATAGGAATGGTGCGCCGCTGGCGATCAGCACCCCGGTTGAGTCTATCTGGGTTAACCCGCAAGAGCTTAAGGCGGATAAGAAAGACGAGATCAGGCAAATGGAAAAGTTGTTGAATTTACCGAAAGGAAAAGTAGATGAACAGCTTGAAGGCGATTCACACAAACAGTTTGCTTATATTGCGCGCCAGATAAGTCCAGGAGTTGCTGATCAGGTAAAAGCGCTAAAGCTGGAAGGCGTTTATTTCGAGCGGGAGTTCAAGCGTTTTTACCCGGCAGGAGAGGTTTCAGCGCACTTGGTCGGGTTTACCGACATTGATGATATGGGGCAGGCGGGACTGGAATCAGGATATGAAAAAACATTAAAAGGAATTCCAGGCAGCAAGCGGGTTATCAGGGATGGGCAGCGTCGAATTATTGAAGATGTAGAAAATATAAAAGAGCCGGTTGCAGGCAAGAATCTGGAGTTAAGCATCGATCAGCGTATCCAGTATCTGGCTTATCGGGAGTTGCAATTGGCGGTTAACGCTAACAAGGCCAAATCAGCGGCGTTGGTAGTGTTGGATGCAAAAAACGGAGAGATTCTGGCGGCAGTGAATCAGCCGTCATTTAATCCGAATACAAGAAAAGGATTAAAAGAAAGTCTGTACAGGAACAGGGCGTTAACGGATGTATTTGAGCCGGGGTCAACGGTCAAGCCATTTGTTGTTGCAGCGGCCTTGGACGGAAAATATGTTCAGCCTGATGAAATTTTTGAGACGCATGGCGTCTTCAAGATAGGGAATCATTTAGTTAAGGATGTGCACGACTACGGGACGCTGGATTTGACTAACGTATTAAAGAAGTCCAGCAATGTTGCGGTAAGCCAGATGGCATTGAGAATGCCTCCTGAATATTTTTGGGGAATATATAACAAGCTCGGCTTCGGGGTTGCTGCTGAGTCTGGTTTTCCTGGCGAAGCCAGCGGCAGCTTACTGGATTATCAAGGATGGGGTTATTTTGAGCGTGCGACCATGTCATTTGGCTATGGGCTGAGCACCTCTGCCTTGCAATTGGCAAGAGCCTATACGGCTTTGGCGGATGATGGAGTCTTGCATTCGGTCAGCTTGCTGAAACGCGATGAAGACAATAACGTGCAGCGGGTGTTTTCAGCTAAAACGGCCAAGAGGGTCAGGACAATGCTGGAAAGTGTGATCATGAAAGATGGTACAGCTTATGATGCCAGAGTGGATGGTTACAGTGTCGCCGGTAAAACCGGCACAGTAAAAAAAGCGGGTGTGGGCGGGTATACGGAAAACAGTTATTTTTCGGTTTTTGCCGGAATGGCCCCAGCCAACAATCCGCGCCTGATTATTGTAGTCATGATCGATGAGCCTTCTGCCGGCCAATATTACGGCGGCCTGGTTTCCGCGCCGGTGTTTTCCAAAGTCATGGCTGGCGCATTGAGGGTGCTGGAGGTTGCTCCTGATCAGGAAGGCAGCATGCCGGTTTTATTGACGCGGCGAGATTTATAAAGCCTTCATGAGGTTGAAAGATTTATTGGAGGGGCTGGCGGTTGTTGACAAAGATATGTCGATTAATGGCCTGTCCCTGGATAGCCGGACAATAAATGATGGAAGTGCATTTGTTGCCTTGGCCGGAGCCAAGCAACATGGTCTGCTGCATGTTGAACAAGCCATTAATAACGGAGCCTGCGCTGTAATTTTTGATCCGGCGGGAAATGGCAAGCAGCTGGCGGAACAGATCAGTGATGTGCCAGTGATAGAGATAGAAAGCCTGGGATCGAAGTTGGGTGAAATAGCCGCCCGATTTTACGGCGATCCTTCAAGGTCCATGAATGTTATTGGCATCACCGGCACCAATGGGAAAACGTCCTGCAGCCAGTTTTTGAGCCAGCTGCTGGATGGCTGCGGAATCATAGGGACACTGGGCTGGGGCGAGTGGGGCAGGCTCCACAGTACGCTAAATACCACGCCGGACGCTTTGGCGGTTCAACAAATGCTGGCTGAATTGCTAAAGGATAAGAAGAAAATGGTGGCGATGGAGGTTTCATCGCATGGCTTGGAGCAGGGCCGGGTTAATGGAGTGACATTTAAGGGCGCTGTATTTACCAATATCAGCCGCGATCATCTGGATTATCACGGCACCATGGAAGCTTATGTGCAGGCCAAGCTGGAATTATTGAAAAAGCCCGGTTTGGCCTTCGCGGTGGTGAATCTGGATGATGCCTATAGCGACCAGATTATTGCGGCAGTGCCCGAAGCAGTCGATATCTGGGGCTATAGTGCCCTGGGAAAAAAGTCAGGTTTAACAAAGGCGGTTAGTGCGGAAAATATCCTGCATAAAGTAGATGGAATTGAATTTGATGTGCGCTGGATGACTGAGGTTCAGCGAGTGAAAGTGCCGCTCTATGGTGATTTTAATATAGAGAATGTATTAGCTGTTTTGACTGTAATGCTGGCTATGGACGTTCCGCTGGTAGATGCCGCTGAAAAGCTTGCGCACATAAAACCAGTCACAGGCCGCATGGAGCGTTTCGGTGAAGCTGCGGGGCCGATGATTTTTGTCGATTATGCCCATACGCCGGATGCGTTGGACAAGGTGCTGTCCAGCTTGCGCAAACATTGCAAACAGAAGTTATGGGTGGTTTTTGGCTGTGGCGGCAACAGGGACACCGGCAAACGCCCGCAAATGGGCAAAATTGCCGAGCATTGGGCGGATCATGTGATTGTTACGGATGACAACCCGCGCTTCGAAAATGGACAGGACATAGTGCATGACATTCTGGCCGGTTGCAGTGCACACAAGGTCGAAGTGATTCAAAACAGGGGGCAGGCGATACAAAAGGCAATAGTAAAAGCCGCAGCAAATGATTGTGTTGTGATTGCAGGTAAAGGCCATGAGCAATATCAGGAAATCAACGGCGTGCAAATGCCATTTAGCGACAGGCTGGTTGTAATGGAAGCATTAAAGATGAGAGCGGAAAACCTGTGAAAATGATGCTGAGCGACTGCGTCGAATGCGTGCATGGGCAGATGGTCGGGGATGACGTCGAAGTCTCATCCGTCAGCATAGATACCCGAGCCATAAAGCCGGGTCAGCTTTATGTTGCGATTAAAGGTCACAATTTCGACGGCAATGACTTTGTCGATAAGGCTGAGCAATCCGGGGCTTCGGCTGCCATTGTGCATAAAGGTGTTACGTCCAGCATTCCGCATATCGTCGTTGATGATACACGGTTGGCGCTGGCTGAACTGGCAGGAGCTTGGCGGAAAAAGGCGTCAGTGTCGGTTGTTGGCATCACTGGCAGTAACGGCAAGACCACCGTCAAGGAAATGGTGGCGGCAATATTGAGTGTCAATGGCAATACGCTGTTTACGCAAGGCAACCTGAATAATGACATCGGTGTGCCGTTGACCTTGTTGCGGCTGAATGAACAGCACCGGTATGCAGTCATCGAGATGGGCGCAAACCATCCGGGTGAAATTGAATATACAAGCCGTTATGCGCAGGCTGATGTTGCAATCATTACCAACGTGGGCGCC
The DNA here is from genome assembly GCA_041660285.1 of Methylobacter sp. Lineage (GTDB taxonomy): Bacteria > Pseudomonadota > Gammaproteobacteria > Methylococcales > Methylomonadaceae > Methylobacter_A. The sequence continues at coordinate 37,963 of JBAZWN010000023.1, read as the reverse complement.
GCGCATATAGAAGGTTTCGGCAGTGTTGACGGCGTCGCCAAAGCGAAAGGGGAAATAATCCAGACGCTTAAACAGGATGGTGTCGCCGTTATTAACCGGGACGATAAATATTTCGACTACTGGAAGTCAGTAGCCGGAGACAGGAAGGTTGTATCGTTCGGTCTGGATGATAGCGCTGATGTGACAGCTCGCGCAGCCAAGACGGAAATTATTAACAACGAGTTCGCCACTACCTTTGAATTAATGACTGCGCGAGGTGCGGCGACTGTGAAACTAAAGCTGGCCGGGCAACATAATGTAGTCAATGCATTGGCAGCAACTGCGGCCTGCCTGGCGTTGGGCATAGGCCTGGAACAAATTAAACAGGGACTGGAAAGCGTAAAACCGGTAACGGGAAGATTGCAGCCACTGGTAAGCCGTTTAGGCAATATTGTTATAGATGACACCTATAACGCCAATCCGGCTTCACTGAAAGCGGGGCTTGACGTACTGGCCAGTTGTGCCGGCAAGCCTTGGCTGGTTTTAGGGGCTTTTGGCGAGCTGGGGTCTGAGAGTCCAAAAATACATGAGCAAATGGGGGAGCTAATTAAATCAAGTGGTGTTGTGCGTCTCTTGGCTACAGGCTCTGATGCCCGAAATACTGTAAAGGTTTTTGGTAAAGGAGCCACTTTTTTCGAAACCCAAGACGACTTGATTGAGGCGTTAAAGCAAGAGCTTAAAGGCGATGAAGCGATTTTGGTCAAAGGATCAAGGGCGCAACGTATGGAGAATGTAGTGGCGACACTGGTTGAGCATTTCAGGAACTAAACAATGTTACTTTACTTTGCTGATTATTTGATGACGTTTGATGGCGGTTTCAGGGTATTTCATTACCTGACTTTTCGCGCCATTCTTGGCGCCTTAACTTCGCTGGCAATTTCTTTCATGATCGGGCCGGCAATGATCAGGAAGTTGAGCCGCAACAAGATCGGGCAAAGTATCCGCGAGCTGGGTCCTCAATCGCATTACGAGAAGAAAGGTACGCCTACCATGGGCGGAACCTTGATACTGGTCGCCATTGCATTCAGTACGCTGCTGTGGGCCGATCTCGGCAATCGTTATATATGGGTCATTTTGCTGGTAACGTTGGGTCACGGCATTATTGGCTTTATCGATGATTATAGAAAAGTAATCAAGAACAACAGCGACGGTTTGTCGGCTAAAGCAAAATATTTCTGGCAATCCGCAATAGGTTTAACAGCAGCTGTTTTCTTGTATAAAACAGCAGTGCTGCCGGCGGAAACACAACTAATCATTCCTTTCTTTAAAGACTTCATGCTGGATATGGGCTGGATGTATATAGTCCTGACCTACTTTGTCATTGTTGGCACCAGCAACGCAGTCAATTTGACCGATGGGCTCGATGGCTTAGCGATCATGCCTACTGTAATGGTTGCTGCCGGTCTGGGGATTTTTGCCTATCTATCAGGTCACGTGACTTTTTCGCAATATCTGGCGATTCCTTATTTACCCAATGCCGGGGAATTGATTGTATTTTGCGCCGCTTTGATCGGCGCCGGGCTCGGCTTTTTATGGTTTAACGCCTATCCCGCGATGGTGTTTATGGGGGATGTCGGAGCGCTGGCATTAGGTGCGGCTTTAGGAGTGCTGGCGGTGCTGGTCAGGCAGGAAATCGTGCTGATGATTATGGGCGGGGTTTTTGTTATGGAAACGGTGTCAGTGATCATTCAGGTGGCCTCTTTCAAAATGACGGGAAAGCGCGTTTTCCGCATGGCGCCTATACATCACCATTTTGAATTGAAGGGATGGCCCGAGCCCCGGGTTATCGTGCGTTTCTGGATCATCACCGTCATTCTGGTGCTGATTGGCCTGGCTACCTTGAAACTGAGATAAGAAATGGATAAAGCTCCCGCTCCTTATCAGTATCCTGTAAGCAATGCGGCAATTGCAGCATTGTTGAAAAAGCATTTTGCGCTGGATTCGCAAAGCGCCAAGGTGTTGGTGGTGGGACTGGGAATTACAGGAATTTCGGCGGCGCATTACTTACAAAAACTCGGCATCAACTTTGCCATTGTTGATAGCCGTGAAAAGCCGCCGTTAATGGATGAGTTTTTTCAACAGATGCCGGATACACCGGTTTTTACCGGAGGTTTTGATGAGGCGGCTTTTAAGGTGGCGACGCATTTGGTCGTCAGCCCTGGCGTTTCGCTTAACGAGACAGCGATTAGCAAAGCCATTGCTGGCGGGGTGAAAATCGTTAGTGACATTGACTTGTTTGCCTGCTCTGTTGAAGCGCCAATCGTTGCAATCAGCGGTTCAAATGGCAAAAGCACGGTTACGACCATGCTGGGCGAAATGGCAAAAGAAGCCGGACTGCAAGTGGGCGTGGGTGGAAATCTAGGCACGCCGGCGCTGGATTTACTGGAGCAGCCAGCGCAGTTGTATGTGCTGGAGCTTTCCAGCTTTCAGTTGGAGCGAACCTCAGCCTTGAATGCGGCGGCTGCGACAGTGCTCAATGTTAGCGCTGACCATCTGGACAGACATGCTGATATAGCGGAATACGCACGGGAAAAACAAAAAATTTTTAGAGGCAATGGCGTCATGGTAATCAATGCCGATGATCCAATAGTCAATGCAATGCGGGACGACTGCATGGAAGCAGGAGGTAGAGCACCAAAAGTAGGCGCTTTAGGCGATGCAGGAGCAATTGCCGAAGAAGGCCGCAGCATTTTCACTTTTTCCATTAAAAAGAAGGCTGATTTTTATCTTCAAATGAAGGGTGCCGCAGAATATCTGATGTACAAGGAACAGTGCCTGATGCCGTTGGCTGAATTGCCGCTTGAGGGCAGGCACAACGCAGCAAATGCCCTGGCCGCATTAGCGCTGGGCGTGGCTGTGGGCCTGGATGAACAGGTTATGTGCAATGCCTTGCGAAAATTTAAAGGACTGGGCCACAGGATGGAGCGTATTGCAGAAATACGCGGCGTCACCTGGGTTAATGATTCAAAGGCGACCAATATTGGCGCTTGTGTTGCGGCTTTGGAAGGCTATGACCGTAAAGTGGTTCTTATTGCCGGTGGCGAGGCGAAGGGCGCTGATATGAATGAATTGACGCCTGCAGTTAAAGAAAAAGCAAAAAGCGTTGTGCTAATGGGCAAGGATGCGGAACTGATAGCCCAAGCGCTAAATGGCTGCGTTCCCGTTTATTTCGCGGCAAACATGACAGAAGCGGTACAGCTAGCGGACGGCCTTGCTGATGCCGGGGATAGCGTATTGCTTTCTCCTGCCTGCGCGAGTCTTGACCAATACAAGAATTACCGTGACCGGGGCGAGAAATTTACTAAAGCCGTATTGGCGCTGGTCGACGGCGACCGCGCTGCGGAGCCTGCTCCGGTTACACGATCCATGGCGGGCACATCATGAACGGGCGAATACTCAGGAGGCGTAAATGAAATTATCACTGGCGCGAGTAGGCCGGTTTCATTTTGATCCGCTGCTGGTTTGTGTGAGCGTAAGTTTATTGCTGATCGGATTTGTCATGGTGTCTTCGGCATCATTGCACTTGGGCGTAAAAATGACGGGTGACAGCTTGTATTATCCGGTCAGACAGTTAATTCACATAGGCCTGGGGCTGGTTTTAGGCGGATGTGTTGCGGCCACGCCAATGCGTGTCTGGGAGGAAAACGGCCCCAGGCTGTTTATAGCGGGGTTGGTATTATTGATCATTGTGCTGATACCGGGTCTTGGCGTAAAGGTTAACGGTAGCGTGCGCTGGCTGTCGATAGGCGGATTAAGAATACAAGTGTCCGAAGTGGTTAAGTTCTTTTCGGTCATTTATATGGCGGGGTATGTAACCCGGCATAAAGACTCGGTACAGGACTCGGCCTTCGGGTTGCTAAAGCCGCTGGGGCTGTTTTCGATAGCGAGCCTGTTGTTACTGCTGGAGCCCGATTTCGGTTCGGCCGTGGTTATTTTGATGATAGCCATGGGCATTATGTTTTTGGCGGGCGCAAGATTATCGCAATTTATCGTGTTGCTGTTGATAATCGGCGTATTGGCAATGCTGCTGGTTTATTTCTCGCCTTATCGGCTGGTTCGGGTAACCAGTTTTATGGATCCCTGGGCTGATCCTCTGAAAACCGGATTTCAATTAGTCCAGGCGCTTATTTCATTCGGGCGCGGTGAATGGCTGGGCGTGGGGTTGGGCAGTGGAATACAAAAACTGTTTTATTTGCCTGAAGCACACACAGATTTTTTGTTTTCGGTAATAGCCGAAGAATTAGGTTTATTCGGAGTGGTTACGGTAATTGGTTTGTTTTCGTTATTGGTATGGCGCACATTTGAGATAGCCGAGGCTGCGGAACAGGCGGGGCAACGATTTTCCGCATTTATCGCTTATGGTTTGGGAGTCTGGTTTGGCTTTCAGTCATTCGTCAATATGGGGGTCAATATGGGGATTTTGCCGACCAAAGGGCTGACTTTACCGTTAATGAGTTATGGCGGCGGCAGCATGATGATCATGTGCTGTGCGGTTGCGCTACTGTTTCGTGTGCAAAGTGAAACGGCTGAATTAAGCGCCGGCAGGGCAGCAAAGGGCGGCAGGAATGAGTAAGCGTATCGTTATCATGGCGGGTGGAACCGGAGGCCATGTGTTTCCAGCGCTGGCGGTTGCTCAATTGCTAATGGAAAAAGGCTGGCAGGTTAGCTGGCTGGGCACAAAAAAAGGACTGGAAAGCCGGGTGATTCCGGAAAACGGCATAGAGATTGACTGGTTGTCTGTTACCGGTGTACGGGGCAAAGGCTTCGCATCGAAAATAATAGCCGTATTCAAGTTGTTAATGGCGTCCATGCAGGCCTTCAAAATATTGCGGCAGCGCAAACCCGATGTGGTGTTGGGTATGGGCGGGTTTGTCGCGGGTCCCGGCGGATTAATGGCAAAGCTATTAGGCATTCCTCTGGTTATCCATGAACAAAACCGCGTGCCGGGCACAACCAACCGGTTGTTGGCTAATGTGGCTAATCAGGTCTTGGAAGCATTTCCTGACAGTTTTAATAAACCAGTTAATGCCAAATTTACCGGCAACCCGTTAAGAAAGCAGTTCCTGATTCCAAGCCCGTTCTTGGAGGCACAAGTAAGTGAAAGCGAGGCAGAGCCAGGCATCAGAATATTGGTTGTCGGCGGCAGCCAAGGCGCCAAGATATTGAATGATATTGTTCCCGATGCTGTTGCGGAATTGAATGGGGTAGAGGTCAGGCATCAGACCGGCGCCGCTATGCTTGAGCAGGTTAAGAACCGATACAATGCCTTGGGCGTCAAAGCCGAAGTCAATGCTTTCATTGAAGACATGGTGTCGTCCTACCAATGGGCGGATCTGGTGATTTGCAGGTCCGGCGCAATGACGGTGAGTGAAGTCGCCGCGCTGGGATTGCCGGCGATTTTTGTGCCGCTACCGGGTGCGATTGATGATCACCAGACCGCTAACGCCAAATATTTAACCGATGTTGGTGCGGGACTGATGCTGACGCAGCAGGACTTGAATGCAAAAACGCTGGTAGAGCATATAACAAAAGCGCGCAAGCAATTGGATGCCATGGGCAAAGTTGCAAAAGGATGCGCGCGTCTGGATGCGACAGAGTCGGTTGCCGGTTATTGCATAGCCGAGGCGGGATTATGAACTTTCCAAACAGTCAGATGCCATCTGAGGTGTTAGGCAATATCGACCGCATACATTTTGTCGGTATAGGCGGAACCGGCATGAGCGGTATCGCCGAGGTTTTATTGAACCTCGGTTACCAGGTTTCAGGGTCGGACATAAAAGAAAGCGCGGTGACGCAAAGGCTGGCCGGCTTGGGCGTGACCATCAATATCGGGCATAAGCGGGAAAATATAGCGAAGGTCGATGTGGTTGTGGCTTCAAGCGCAATAGATCGCAGTAATGAAGAAATCGATGAAGCTTATCTCAACAGAATACCGGTGATCCCGCGTGCGGAAATGTTGGCTGAATTGATGCGCTTCAGGTTTGGTATCGCCGTTGCCGGAACGCATGGCAAGACCACAACCACCAGTTTGACAGCCAGCATGCTGGCCGAGGGCGGTCTTGATCCTACTTTTGTGATTGGAGGACGGTTAAACAGCGCAGGCAGCAATGCCAAATTAGGCCTGGGCCATTATTTAGTCGCCGAAGCCGATGAAAGCGATGCGTCGTTTTTGTACCTGCAACCGATGATGGCCATAGTCACCAATATTGATCAGGATCATATGGCGACTTATGAGGGCAGCTATCAGCGATTAAAAGACACTTTCCTGGAGTTTTTGCACCATCTGCCTTTCTATGGACTGGCGGTGATGTGTCTGGATGACGAAGGCGTCAGGGAAATTCTGCCGGAAATCTCCAAGCCGGTGACGACTTATGGTGTTCATGAAGATGCGGATGTGCGTGCGGTAAATATCAAGCAGCAGGGCATGCATACCTCTTTTGAAGTGATCCGCAGGGGCGACTACCCACCGCTGAAGGTTACTTTGAATATGCCGGGTTGGCACAACATGCTCAACGCACTTGCGGCTATCGCAGTGGCGACCAAACTGGCGGTGGATGATAAGGCCATTATCAAGAGCTTGGGGGCGTTTAAAGGCGTGGGCAGACGCTTTCAAATTAACGGCGACTTGCCGGTGGATGCAGGCAAGCTGACGCTGGTTGATGACTACGGGCATCACCCCCGCGAGATTGCTGCAACGCTGGAAGCCTTGAGTCAGGCGTGGCCGGAAAGGCGCAAGGTGATTGTTTTCCAGCCGCACAGGTATACACGCACCCGGGATTTGTTTGAAGACTTTGTACACGTTCTTTCCGGTGTTGATGTGTTGATACTCATGGATGTTTATTCGGCTGGCGAAGCGCCGATTGCCGGTGCCGATGGCAGAGCATTAAGCCGGGCGATCCGCATACGCGGACAGGTTGATCCGGTGTTTGTCGAAAACTGGGAAGAGTTGCCGCAAATACTGGTGGGCATCGTAAAAGCTGATGATGTGCTTTTAACCATGGGAGCGGGCAATGTCGGGCAAATCGCCACGCAGTTGCCGCAATTGTTGGCAGAAGCGTTGACTGGTTAAACGGCTGATGACAAATGGTCGTTTGTTAAAAAATGAAATGCTGGCGAAATACACAAGCTGGCGTGTCGGGGGGGCTGCGGATCAAATGTACATCCCGCAAGACCGGCAGGATTTAATCGAATTTATCAAGGCTCTGCCTAAAGAGGAGCAGGTATTCTGGATTGGGCTGGGCAGTAATTTATTAGTCAGGGATGGCGGTATACGCGGCACCGTGATTAACACCAAGGGACGGTTAAAAGAGATGAGGCTTGCAGGGCAGGGATTGGTTTATGTGGAAGCCGGAGTTCCCTGTGCGCATGTCGCCCGTTTTTGCGGGGAACAAGGATTAACCGGCGCGGAGTTTTTGGCAGGAATACCCGGAACGATGGGGGGAGCGTTAAAAATGAATGCAGGGGCATTTGGCGGGGAAACCTGGAACATCGTCAAAAATGTGGAAATGATAGATGCATCGGGAAACGTAAATCTCCGGGAGCCGCAGGACTTCAAGGTGAGCTACCGGTCTGTAAAAGGGTTTGAAGACGAATGGTTTCTGGCGGCGAATTTGAGTTTGCAACAAGGCGATACGGAAGTGAGTCAACAAAAAATAAAAGGCTTATTGGAAAAGCGGGCGGCAATGCAACCGACCAATCAGCCCAGTTGCGGATCGGTATTTAAAAACCCGGAAGGCGATCATGCTGCACGGTTGATAGAGCAAACAGGTTTAAAAGGTTATGCGATTGGCGGCGCTTGTGTATCGGAAAAACATGCAAATTTTATTGTCAATACCGGCAATGCAAAAGCGGCGGATATCGAGGCATTGATTAATTATGTACAAAGTAAAGTTAAAGAACAGCAGGGCGTGGATTTGCAGACGGAGGTTTGCATGGTAGGTGAGGCTATATGAAAGAATTAGCGCTAAACAAGCCTGACAAATCTGCCTGGAGCAGATTTGCACTGGTCCGAAGGGTACAAGGCGGGGATAGTCATGCATGATCAATTCGGACGCGTCGCCGTATTGATGGGCGGATCTGCAGCAGAAAGAGAGGTTTCGTTAAGAAGCGGCGCAGCCGTCTATGAGGCTTTAAAGCGCAAAGGCGTAGATGCCGTTGCCATTGATGTGACCGGCAGTCCGATTGACGCTTTGGCAGGGCAGAAGTTCGACCGGGTATTTAACATCATCCACGGGCGCGGCGGTGAAGATGGCGTGCTTCAGGGGGTTCTGGAAGTGCTGGGTATTCCTTATACCGGCAGCGGCGTCCTGGCCTCGGCATTGAGCATGGATAAGCTCCGAACCAAGCTGTGCTGGCAGGGTTACGGACTGGTTACGCCTAAATGGCATTTGTTGAAAGATGAAAATGATCTGGATGCCTGTATTGAAAAGTTGGGCTTCCCGGTCATCGTCAAGCCGGCGCAGGAAGGCTCAAGCATAGGCATGAGCAAGGCCAAAAACCGGGATGAGTTGCAAAAAGCGTTAAAAGTGGCGGCGGAATACCGCTGCGATGTTTACGCAGAAGCCTGGGTGACAGGCAAGGAATATACCGTTGCCGTGCTGGGTGGTGACGACTGCATGGATGCAGGAGGTAGAGTAATGCATGGAGCAATTACCGAGGCGTTGCCGGCTATTCGCCTGGAAACACCGAACGAATTTTATGACTACGAAGCAAAATACCAGGCGACTACTACGCAATACCACTGTCCTTGCGGCTTGAGTCAGGATCAGGAGTTGCAATTAAGGGAGTTGGCGGTAAAGGCTTGTGAGGTAATAGGCGTAAAAGGCTGGGGAAGAGTCGATGTGTTTGTTGATGATTCAGGGCAGTATCAGCTGATAGAAGTTAATACCGTCCCTGGAATGACGGATCACAGCCTGGTGCCGATGGCGGCTAAGCAGGCAGGTATAAGTTTTGAAGAATTAGTTTGGCGCATACTGGAAACCAGCCTCAGGTAATGATTATGCGGACAGCAAAAATCATGATGACAGTATCGCTTTTGATTGGTCTGGTTTGGCTGTTTGGCTATGGTGCCAAGGGTTCCGGCGCCATGCCGATTAAGTATGTGAGAACGGAAGGGGTTTTTCAGTATCTCAGCAAGGATGAGGTAAAAACGGTTTTGCAGCCACTGGTGATGTCAGGTTTTTTTGACGTGGATGTGCAGGCAATTCACGAGGCGATCTCGAAACTGGCGTGGGTGGATACGGTTACGGTTAAGCGGGTATGGCCTGATGCGATAGCTATAAAAGTGCATGAAAAAAAGCCCTATGTACGATGGGGGCAGCAAAGTTTGATGAATGCGCGGGGTGAGATATTTACACCAAAGGACATAGAGCAATTTAAAACATTACCTTTACTGCAGGGGCCAGAACTGAAACAAACGAAGACATTGGAAATAATGAAGGGTGTTAAAACGGCATTGGCAGACCAGTCCATGAAATTGGCAGAGTTCAGTATCAATGACCGGTGGGCATGGAGGATTAAGTTAACAACAGGCATGGAAATACTGTTGGGACGCAACGAGCAGCTAAAGAAATTACAGCGTTTTTTGAAAACGCTGGATGTGCTAGGACAAGAGCAGGTTGAGCGGATAGCCATAGTTGATTTGAGATATCCCAACGGATATGCGGTTTCATGGAAACCTGGAACTGAGCAAATTGACTGGAAAAAAATCGCGAATCCGCAAGTTGAAATAAATGGGTAATCAGGGCAACACAGAGTAAACAAAATGGCGAAAAAAACAGAACGTAATTTAATAGTCGGGTTGGACATCGGTACTTCTAAGGTCGCGGCTATTGTGGGTGAGCTTACCAGTGATGGAAATATTGAAGTCATAGGCATAGGCTCGACACCGTCGCGCGGACTGAAAAAAGGTGTTGTCGTAAATCTGGAATCGACCGTGCAGTCTATACAGCGCGCTATTGAAGAAGCCGAGTTAATGGCAGGATGCCAGATTAAATCAGTATATGCAGGCATTGCAGGCAGTCATATCAGAAGTCTTAATTCACACGGCATCGTGGCAATTAAGGACAAGGAAGTGACTCAGTATGACATAGACCGAGTCATTGATTCCGCCCGCGCCGTAGCCATTCCTGCGGATCAGAAGATTTTACACATACTGCCGCAGGAGTTTGTCATCGATCTTCAGGAAGGCATTAAAGAGCCTATTGGCATGTCGGGAATCCGGCTGGAGGCAAAGGTTCACATGGTAACCGGCAGTGTCAGCGCATCGCAGAATATCGTCAAATGCATCCGCCGCTGCGGGTTGGAGGTCGATGATATTGTGCTGGAGCAATTGGCGTCATGTAATTCCGTGCTCACCGATGATGAAAAAGAGCTGGGTGTGTGTTTGATTGATATTGGCGGCGGGACAACAGACATTGCAATTTTTGTGGACGGTGCCATAAAACACACGGCAGTCATACCCATCGCGGGTGATCAGGTGACTAATGATATTGCCGTCGCGTTGCGTACGCCAACGCTCAATGCTGAAGCGATTAAACGGAAATATGCCTGTGCATTAACGCAGTTGGCGAATGTTGATGAAACAATCGAAGTGCCAAGTATCGGTGACCGGGCGCCCCGCAAGATTTCAACGCAAAATCTGGCAGAGATTATTGAGCCCCGCTATGAAGAATTAATGCTGCTGGTTCAGTCGGAGCTAAGGCGCAGCGGCTATGAAGAATTAATTGCCGCCGGCGTGGTGTTGACTGGCGGCAGTTCAAAAGTAATGGGATTAATAGATTTGGCGGAAGAGATTTTTCATATGCCGGTTCGAATGGGCGGGCCGCAAAATGTTACAGGGTTGGCAGAAGTAGTGAAAAATCCGATTCACTCTACAGGAGTCGGGTTATTAATGTATGGAAAGGATCATCAGGGTGTAGGCAGAAGCATTGAGGCTGAAGGTCCTGGGGTGTTTTTAAAAATGAAAAGTTGGTTTCAGGGTAATTTTTAATAGTTTTTCAGAAAATATTAAGGGGCAGCGACTATGAAATATGAATTAATGGATTTAAGTAATGAGAATGCAGTCATCAAGGTTATTGGCGTTGGTGGCGGTGGTGGTAATGCAGTCAGTCACATGATTACCAATCATATCGAAGGGGTTGAGTTTATCTGTGCAAATACTGATGCCCAGGCATTAAGAAAATTAAGCATCGGCACGATTGTTCAACTAGGCGTTGAATTGACCAAAGGCTTGGGTGCAGGCACTAACCCGGAAGTTGGAAGGCTGGCGGCGGATGAAAACAAAGAACGCATCAAAGAAGTTTTACAGGGTGCGGATATGGTTTTCCTGACTGCGGGCATGGGCGGTGGAACCGGCACCGGTGCAATTCCTGTTATTGCTGAAATTGCAAAAGGAATGGGCATACTGACTGTCGCAGTAGTGACAAAGCCATTTTTGTTTGAAGGCAAAAAGAAGCTGGCAACTGCTGAACAAGGCATAGCAGAGCTTGAAAAGTACGTTGACTCATTGATCATCATTCCCAATCAGAAATTATTGCCGGTACTGGGCGACAATGTTTCCTTATTGAATGCATTTAAGGCGGCTAATGATGTCTTGCTGGATGCCGTGCGGGGAATTACCGAACTGATTGTGCATCCTGGCATGATAAACGTGGATTTTGCTGACGTCAGAACAGTAATGTCCGGCATGGGCGCGGCCATTATGGGTTCAGGTTCGGCAACAGGTGAATATCGGGCCAGGGAAGCGGCTGAAAAAGCAATCGCCTGCCCGTTGCTGGAAGATATTAATTTGCAGGGCGCGCGCGGTATTCTGGTTAACATTTCGGCCGCTGACATGGGCATTGCCGAGTTTAATGAGGTCGGTACAATCGTTCATGAATTTGCTTCAGAAGATGCCGTCATCAAAATCGGTACGGCGGTTAACCCTGAGTTAGGTGATGAAATTAAAGTGACCGTTGTTGCCACAGGAATGGGGCTGTCACGGGCAGCTAAAACTGCACCGAAAGCGACAGTAGGACACATTAATCAGAATGCAATTACAGGCGAAGCCAATTATGAAGGCCTGGATAAGCCAACGGTATTGCGTCAGAACAGAACCGAAAGCAGGGAAACACGTTTTGGAGCACAGCCTAAAAAAGATGTGGATTTAGATTATCTGGATATTCCAGCGTTTTTAAGGCGTCAAGCTGACTAGTTCAGGAGAAAGGGATTCGGTATCTATTTTTGAGGCTGATTATGATAAAATCTTAAGTTTTTGCCCTCTTGACTCGGCGTTATTTATTTTATGATTAAACAGCGAACTTTAAAAAACACAATCAGGGCAACAGGCGTAGGGCTGCATACGGGCGATAAAGTTTATTTAACTTTACGCCCCGCTGAAGCAAATACCGGAATCAGGTTTCGCCGGGTGGATTTTGATAATCCTGTTACCATTGAGGCGACACCGGAAAATGTTGGCGAAACCATGCTTTCAACAACACTGGTTGCGGGTGATGTGAAGATATCAACCATAGAGCATTTGCTTTCTGCTTTTGCCGGTTTGGGCATTGATAACGCAATTATTGATGTTAGCGCGGCGGAAGTTCCGATCATGGACGGGAGCGCAGGCCCTTTTGTTTTTTTACTCCAGTCCGCAGGCGTTGAAGAGCAGGACAGTCCGAAACAGTACATCCGCATAAAGCGCAGTATAAGAGTCGAAGATGGCGATAAATGGGCTGCATTTGAGCCATTTGAAGGGTTTAAGGTCACTTTTACGATTGATTTTGAACATCCTGCTTTTGAAGATCATGTAAAAACAGCCACGATGGATTTTTCATCGACTACGTTTGTCAAGGAAGTGAGCCGAGCTAGAACTTTCGGTTTCATGAAAGATATCGAGATGCTGAGAAAGAATAATCTCGCCCTGGGCGGAAGCTTGGATAATGCAATCGTGGTCGATGATGATAAAGTGCTTAATATAGACGGCTTGCGCTATGCCGATGAATTTGTTAAGCATAAAATCCTTGATGCCATTGGTGATTTATATCTCTTGGGGCATAGTTTGATTGGTGCATTTACCGGTTATAAATCGGGGCACGGATTGAACAATAAATTACTCCGCGCTCTATTAAATGATAAGGACGCGTGGGAAATGGTCACTTTTGAGGAAGAAGAAGAGGCCCCGATTTCCTTTATGCGTTCTGCTCAATCTCCCCGGCCTGCGGCATAAGGCTTTTTAGGCTTAACCGGACAGTCTTGTTAGCGTTGCGCTTAATTTTAGCAACGCTAATTTCAATTGATCATCTGCAGCAGTAAGGCTGTGGCTTCGGATCATATCTATTTTTTCCGCGGAAGGAATAATCGGTTTTCGGCTTGGTTGCGTATGAGTGTTTGCCAAATCGGCAATAACTTTAATCTGCATTATCGAGACTGATTCCCTTGTTACCGGAGCGATAGCTGCAAGAATTGCGCTGTTATAAAAGCGCAGTTGTGATGCCCAGGCTGCTGTATCCGTATAAATAAGCAGTTTTTTGCCGTTAATGACACAGTGTAAAACATGTTCAGCCAACGCAGCAGGCAAGGCGGCATGGATACGTTCAAGAGCTTGCTTTTGTTGCTCAATTTGACTGTAAAAGTGAGCCATAGTCCGGTTTTGGAATGACAGGGCTGCTTTAAATGAGGTCGGTTTTTTTGCCATAAGAACTGAATAGAGAAAGGCTTTGCCTACAGGATAATGGGTTTATTCAAAATAATGAAATATTGTTGTTCAATGGCAAGTCAAGTGTGGAATTGCGCGCATTAACTGATATGTTAACGAGTAAAGTCGATATAGGGTAATAAGCATTGACATCCCCGGTGCGTCACTATAGACTGTCACTAGCTTGAAATTGATTTACCGTTATGCTTATCTCTACGAAGTTCTTTCTGTAATTGCTCGTCCTGTTTATCATTAAGTAATTCTTATATTTCCCAGCTCCATCAGCCCTAAAGGCTTTAATTACTAAAAATCACAGGATTACAAATGACTACAGGTATAGTTAAATGGTTTAACGCCGAAAAAGGTTTCGGTTTCATTCAGCAAGAAAACGGCCCGGATGTTTTCGTTCACTTTCGCAACATCAACAGCTCCGGCTTTAAATCTCTTGATGAAGGCCAAAAAGTACAGTTTACTGTCACTCAAGGTCAAAAAGGCCCGCAAGCAGAAGAAGTAACAATCATCTAATTGCACACAAATAACCGTAGCTCTTTTGGAGCTACGGTTTTTTTATGCCTGTCATTTATGTAGCAGGCAGAGCAAATCAGGCTCCTCTTATACTGTTGTATCCAGTCCGGATCGGGATGTGTCCGGGAAACGCCTGCTTTGTCATTTCACAATAAGTCGCTGTCGCTTTGAGTAACTGGGCGTGTCAGGCTATTTTTGTAATCCATTCGATTGCGTGCTTGAATGTTGCTCTGTTAATGCCAAAGCCTTTTGCCGGAGCAATGCAGGTGTTTTTATCTGTAACTAACGGACTAGACGGTATATAATCCAACCTTTTGATTCAATCATTTACTAAATTCATACCGGAAAAAAACATGCTGGGTAAGTTGGTTAGATTTGTTGTAGGGAGCCGTAACGACAGGCTGGTAAAGAAGAAAAGGAACTTGGTCAAAAAGATCAATGCACTGGCTTCTGAATACGAAAAACTGTCTGATGATGCGTTAAAAGCAAAAACTCAGGAATTTCGTGATCGTCTGGCTAGCGGTGAGAAACTGGATAATCTGATTCCGGAAGCTTTTGCGACTGTCAGAGAGGCTTCTTCGCGAGTCTTTGGCATGCGCCATTTTGACGTGCAGCTGATTGGCGGCATGATACTTCACGACGGCAAAATCGCTGAAATGAAAACCGGCGAGGGTAAAACCCTGATGGCGACATTGGCGGCCTATTTGAACGCCTTGCCAGGACGGGGCGTCCATATGGTCACGGTTAACGACTATCTGGCCAAGCGCGACTCTGAATGGATGGGCAGGCTTTACGGTTTTCTGGGGCTGACGACCGGGGTAATCGTCAGCCAGATGGAGAACAGCGAAAGACGCGCATCTTATGCGGCGGACATCACCTATGGAACCAACAACGAGTTCGGTTTTGATTATCTGCGCGACAACATGGCATTCAGTCTGGAGCAGAAAGTCCAGCGGGATTTAAGCTTTGCCATTGTCGATGAGGTCGATTCCATCCTTATCGATGAGGCGAGAACGCCGCTGATTATCTCCGGGCCTACCGAAGAAAGCACCGAAATATATATCAAGGTCAATAAGATCATTCCCTTTCTGACCAAGCAGGAAAAAGAAGGCGAGCCGGGCGATTATTCAGTCGATGAAAAGGTGCGCCAGCTGTATCTGACTGAAGAAGGCCACGAACGGGTTGAGCGCTTGATGGCCGAACATGGCCTGATGGCTGAAGGAACCAGCCTGTATGACGCGACCAATATTCGCCTGATGCATTATCTGAACGCTTCATTGCGCGCGCATGTCTTGTTCAAGAAAGATGTCGATTACATCGTCGCGAATAATGAAGTTATCATTGTCGATGAGTTTACCGGCCGGATCATGCCGGGACGCCGCTGGTCAGAGGGGCTGCATCAGGCGATTGAAGCGAAAGAGCATGCCACAATTAATAGCGAAAACCAGACGCTGGCGTCGATTACCTTTCAGAATTATTTCCGCTTGTACGACAAGCTTTCCGGGATGACCGGAACTGCCGATACGGAAGCGTTCGAGTTGAACAAGATTTACGGTCTTGAAGTTGTGGTTATTCCTACGCATCGCAACATGATTCGCAGAGATTTGGGCGACGTGGTCTTCCTGACGGCCGACGAGAAATATATAGCCGTTGCCGATGATATTAAAGAATGCGTCAGCCGTGGCCAGCCGGTGTTGGTGGGAACCACGTCGATTGAAAATTCCGAGCGGATATCCGCATTGTTGCAAAAACAGGGCATTAAGCACGAAGTGCTTAATGCCAAACAGCATGAGCGCGAAGCTCACATCATTGAACAGGCCGGTATGCCTGGCGCGGTCACTATCGCCACCAATATGGCGGGACGGGGCACCGATATTGTTCTCGGCGGTAATCTGGAAGCGGAGTTGGCCGCCTTGGGCGAAGGCGCCAGTGACGCTGAGAAAGAAAGAGTGCGCGGGGCATGGTTGGACAGGCACGAACAGGTTATTGGCAACGGCGGCTTGCACGTAATTGGTTCGGAACGCCATGAATCACGCCGTATTGACAACCAGTTAAGAGGCCGCTCCGGTCGCCAGGGCGACCCCGGTTCAACCCGTTTCTACCTGTCGCTGCAAGATGATTTGATGCGTATATTTGCATCGGATCGCGTGGCCGGTTTAATGAAAAAGCTGGGCATGGGCGATGGTGAGGCTATAGAGCATCCGTGGGTAACCCGGTCTATTGAAAACGCCCAGCGCAAGGTTGAAGGGCGCAACTTCGACATACGTAAAGAAATTCTTGCTTATGATGATGTCGCCAACGATCAGCGTAAAGTCATCTATGCGCAGCGTAACGAGTTGATGGCAGCAGCGGAAATCTCTGAGATCATTACGGCAATACGTAAAGATGTTATCAATAATGTGATTACCCAGTACATCCCGCCAAGAACCATGGTAGAGCAGTGGGATATAAAGGGGCTGGAAGATCATTTGCATCAGGAATTTAATGTTGAAATTCCGGTGCGGAAAATGCTTGATGAAGATCATTCTTTGCAAGAAGAAGCGTTGCGTCAGCGTATTGTCGATATTCTGGAACAGAACCATAAAGATAAAGAACAGCAGATGTCTGAAGAGGTGCTGCAACACGTTGAAAAATCGGTGATGCTGCAAGTGCTGGATAACAGCTGGAAAGAGCATCTGGCGGCGATGGATTATTTACGCCAGGGCATTCACTTCAGGGGTTATGCGCAAAAAGATCCCAAACAGGAATACAAGCGCGAAGCTTTTGAAATGTTCACCAACCTTCTTGAGCATATCAAATATGAAGTGATAGAAATCTTGTTTAAAGTCCAGGTTCGGCAGGAAGAAGATATTCGGGCTATAGACGAACAACGGCAGATGCCCAAGGAAATGCATTTTGAGCATGCAGAAGCATCGGCTTTGCAGGAGCCTGAACAGGCGGCTGAGCAGCCAGAAAAAGTCGTGCAGCCGTTCACGCGGGACGGCGACAAAGTGGGCCGCAACGATCCTTGTCCTTGCGGTTCAGGGAGGAAGTTTAAACAATGTCATGGCAGGTTAAGTTGATTTAATTTGCATAAAAAGGGGGCGATTTTTTCGCCCCTTTTTTTGTGGATCAAATATCGCGCAAGAGTCTAAAACAGCTCTTCGGTCGGTTTTTCATTGGACTGATTATAATCGGCTGTCGATTTGTCGGAAGGCGGCGCAGAGCCTGTTGGCGCAAGCTCATCCTGAAAAAACTCCCATATCCCGGTTTTATTTGTTTCAGGCGTCAGCATGCCGGTCTCAGGATCTATAAACGCCTTGACGATGCCTTCCGGCGGCGCCAGTGGAGTTTCCGTCGTGCCTTTCAGTGCAGTCTGCATAAACTCTACCCACATCGGCAATGCGGCTACCCCGCCTGTTTCCTTGTTCCCCAGCGGGGAGAAGTCATCAAATCCAACCCACGCAGTTGCCGCATTTGTCTGCGTATAACCATTAAACCAGGCATCCCGTTGTTCATTTGTGGTTCCTGTTTTTCCTGCAAGATCTTGCCTGCCCAGTACTTTTGCGCCCGTTGCCGTGCCGAATTGCACGACGTCTCTTAACAAGGAATTCATAAGGAAATTAATTCTTGGCGCAATAATTCTTGGCGCATAGATACGGTTTGATTCCTGGCTACTGTCGCATGAAGGGCAGGCGATTTTAGGCTTGGCCTGATAAATGATTTCGCCCTCTTCGGATTCAATGCGCTCAATAAAATAAGGTTTGACGAGGAATCCGCCGTTGGCAAATGTGGCAAAAACCTGAGCCATTTGCAGCGGCGTGGCATCACCGCTGCCTAATGCCAGGGACAGTGTTTTGGGGAGTTGTTCGTCAGTAAAGCCAAAGCGTTTTGCAGTGGCGACGGCTTTATCAACCCCCATTTCGTTCAGTAGGCGAATGGATATAATATTTCTCGAAAAGGTTAAAGCTGTTCTAAGACTGGTCGGGCCATAGAAAGTTTTGCTGTAGTTCTCGGGGCGCCATTCATTTTCCTGCCCCGGGTTGTCAATGACTATGGGTGCATCATTAATAATGCTGGCGGCAGTGTAGCCTTGTTCCAGCGCCGTTGTATAAATGATAGGTTTAAAGCCGGAGCCGGGTTGTCTTTTGGATTGTGTCGCCCGATTGTATTTGTTGCGGTCAAAGTCGAAGCCGCCGGTTAACGCCAAAATGGCGCCGTTGGTGGGGTTTAATGAAACAAAAGCACCTTCCGCTTTAGGTATTTGCGCTAAAGCCCATGTTTTGTTTCGCAGCTGTCGCACGCGGATGATGTCGCCGGTTTTTAGAATGCTCCCAATAGCATTGCCAGCCCATTTGATATTATCCCAAGGTATTTCAATGACCGTATCATTTTGAAGTTTGGCTGTGGCGCGAGCGTCGTATACGCGCAAAACATAAGCAGGCAGTGTGTCGCCGACGACAGGCATATTGATGAAAAAGTCATCATTGTTAGTGATTGAAGGATGTTTTGACCGGTATCCGTGGCGTTCATCATAGGCATGCAGGGTGTCTTCAAGAGCCTTATTCGCAGCTGTCTGCAGCGGCCCGCTTATCGATGTATAGACTTTGAAACCGGAGGTGTAGGCGAGTTCTCCATAGAGTTCAACAAGCTTTTGCCTGACCATTTCAGCTAAATAAGGGGCTGAAATTTCGAGCGCTACGGATTGCGCTTTTGCGGTAGAAGGGGCCTTCGATGCGGACTCATACTCCTGCTGGGTTATTTTATTAAGCTCCAGCATCCTGTGTAACACGTAATTGCGCCGTTGAATGGCGCGTGGTTCATTGGTGATGGGGTTGTATATCGATGGTGCCTTGGGCAGTCCGGCAATCATGGCTTGCTCGGCAAGCGTAAGTTCATTCAGGGATTTGCCGTAATAAACCTGAGCGGCGGCGGTTATGCCATAGGCTCGGTGACCCATGAAGATTTGATTCAAGTAAAGCTCAAGAATCTGGTTTTTTGAATACTCGCGTTCTATTGCTAACGCCAGCATGATTTCCTTTAGTTTGCGGGTGTAGGTTTTCTCGCTGCTGAGCAGAAAATTACGGGCAACCTGCATGGTTATGGTGCTGCCGCCTTGTTTTTTCTTGCCGGTTAATGCAAGTTGCAGGCCGGCTCGAAGCAAGCCGTTAAGGTCAATGCCGTTGTGTTCAAAAAAAGTATCATCTTCTGAGGCAAGGAACGCATTGATAAGCTGTTTAGGAACCTCTTCAACATTAACTGGCTCGCGTTTTTTCTCCCCAAATTGTGCAATCAGAAGATTGTCTTTAGTGTAAATGCTTAAAGGTGTTTGATACTGCACATTGTGCAGGCTCTTGATATCAGGCAAGTCGGCTGACAGGCGGGTGTATAGGAAATAGCCGGAAATTAGCACGCCCATACCGGTGAGTATAAAAAAAATAGCAAACCATTTTAAAATTCGGAGGCTCAGCGATTTTTTAGGCACAAATAATCCTGGGAAATTTCATGGGAAAATTATCATTCTACGTTAAATAAAGTTTGAAAATGAGTTTTGGTCGAAGTAATCAATATTTCAAGCAAATAAAATGAGCTTTTTAAGTATTAAAATAAAGAAAGGCTACTATACTCACCGCAGTAAATAAGTTTTAAGCTTGCTGATTATAGACGAGAAACAGACATTGTAATCTATCAAACACATAAATTATTAAGTTATTCAAAGGTTAATCATGAGTTGGTTTCATCAGAAACAGAGCGCCGTTCTTGGTATTGATATCAGTACGGCGGCTATAAAATTACTCGAATTGAGTAAAGAAGGCGATCGCTACCGGGTTGAGAGTTATGCTGTAGCGCCTTTGCCGCAAGATGCTGTTATTGATAAAAACATAGCTAATATTAATGTCATATCCGAAGCCATAAAAACGGCTTATCAGCAATCCGGGTCTAAGCTAAAGCAAGCGTCTGTCGCTGTTGCAGGGTCTTCAGTGATGACTAAAGTTATACCGATGCCTGCTTCATTAACCGATGAGGAAATGGAAGAGCAAATCATGGTCGAAGCAGACCAGTATGTGCCTTATTCGCTCGATGAGGTGAATTTCGATTTTGAAGTGCAGGGACAGAATGAAAATAATCAGGAAATGGTTAATGTGCTGCTCGCGGCATCGAGAAAAGAAATTATTGAGGATCGGATTGAAGTATTAGCAAAGGCGGGTTTAAAGGCCAAAATTGTCGATGTTGAAGCCTTTGCGATGGAAAATGCATTCACTTTGCTGATTGGCCAATTGCCAGGTGCTGTAGAAGGCCAAACGGTTGCCATCGTGGATATCGGGGCAACCATGACAACTTTGAGTGTGATCTATAATTCACGGGCCGTGTATACAAGGGAGCAGGGATTTGGAGGAAAGCAGTTGACTGAAGAAATTCAGCGCCGGTACGGGCTTACCTATGAAGAGGCCGGCCTGGCAAAAAAACTGGGTGGACTGCCGGACAATTATGCAATCGATGTGCTTGAACCGTTTAAACGAGCCATGGTTCAGCAAATTCAGCGGTCGATACAGTTTTTTGTCTCATCAAGTGCCAATAGACATATTGACAGCATCGTTTTGGCGGGAGGGTGTGCATTGATACCGGGGATCGACAAGCTGGTTCAGCAAGCTATCGGAGTGCCTGCAATTATAGCCAACCCGTTTGTAAACATGACGTTGTCCAGTAAAGTGACGCCCCAGTCATTGAGCAATGATGCGTCTGCAATGATGATTGCTTGCGGATTGGCATTGAGGAGCTTTGACTAATGGCAAGAATCAATTTACTCCCCTGGCGTGAAGAGCTGCGTGCGCAGAAAAAACAGGATTTTTTAAATGCTCTTGGAGCAGCGGTTCTTTGCACAATGCTTGTTTTTGGCGGCGTTCATTTATATATCAACGGATTGCAGAAGTACCAGGAACAAAGAAATAAAATACTGCAAGACGAAATAGCATTATTGGATGTAAAAATTACCGAGATCAGCAGTATTGAAGAAAAGAAGAGCAAGTTACTTTCCAAAATAGAACTGATTCAAAAATTGCAGGAAAGCCGTCCTGAGATTGTGCACTTGTTCGATGAGCTTCCTAAAGCCACGCCTGATGGAGTTTTCCTTACAAAATTCACCCAGGCAGGGGCGGATCTGACATTTGAGGGCAAATCGCAATCCAATGCACGGGTTTCCACCTTCATGAAAGCCATTGAGACATCTTCCTGGCTGCAAACGCCAAAACTTGATGTGATTCAATCCCCTGACAAAGCCAAGTCTGAACAGTTAAGTGATTTCACCATGCATGTAAAGCAGGGTAATAAGAATGCACAAGCCGCGCAGGGAGGCAACTGATGAATCTGTCGGAAATTAATTGGGATTTAAATGAGGCAGGGGCATGGCCATTGCCTGTTAAAGCAGCAGTAATTTTTATTGTATGCGCCTTGGTTGCGGGCGGAGGCGTTTACTATGACACACTTGATCAATTAGCCGCGCTCGATGCCGCTGAGAAGAAAGAGCTGGAATTGAAAACGTCATTTGAGACGAAACAAAGAAAAGCAATCAATCTTCAGGATTACAAGGATCAACTGGCGCAAATTGAAGTGCAGTTGTATGAAATGATTCAGCAAATGCCCACAGAAGAAGAGGTGGCGAGTTTGCTGGTTGATATTACGCAAACGGGCTTAGGCAGCGGTCTGGAATTTAAATTGTTTAAGCCGGGCGCTCCAATCCGTAAAGACTTCTATTCAGAGTTGCCGATTAGCATTCAGGTTATAGGAAAATATGAGGAATTCGGCTTATTCGTGAGTGGCTTAGCTTCTTTGCCTAGAATTGTTACTGTACATGATGTCAATATTGCTCCCAAGGGTAAGGACAGTAAGGAAGGGGAGATGATTATGAATGCGACGATAAAGACCTATAACGAAGGTACGGGTGATACTACAGAGAACGTAGGAACCAAAAAGAAAAGAGGGCAAAAGTAGTGGGGCGCATAATAAGTAGCAAACGGGTAAGTTTACAGAACCGTCTACCGATTACGGCTCTTTCACGTGTAGGTTGTGCCGTTCTTTTAGTTCTATTAGCGGGTTGTGGTGATGATTTTGCCGATTTAAATCAATATATTTCAGACGTTAAGGCTAAGCCTAAAGAACCGATTAAACCGTTACCCGAAATTAAAGTGATTGAACCCTTCGTGTTTAACCCGGAAGGTTTGAGAGACCCGTTTAGGCCGCTTGAGCAGCCGGAACAGGCTGATGGAACAGATGTTTCAAAGGGTAGCGGGATAAGACCGGATACCACACGTCGTAAAGAAGAATTAGAAGCCTTTCCGTTGGATGGTTTAAAAATGGTTGGTACTGTAGCCATGAATTCGAGTTTATGGGGCTTGGTAAAAGCAAGTGACGGTACAACTTATCGGGTTCAGGCCGGGAATTATATGGGTAAAAATCATGGGAAAATTATGCGCATACTCGACGATAAAATTGAATTAATGGAAATAGTTCCTGATAAACCGGGAACGTGGCGCGAACAGCAAGCATCATTAGTGTTGACAGAGTGATTTCGAGGATAACAAATGTTTAATAAACAAGGCAGTATTGTGGAGAATGTCCACGGGACATTAAATAGAATGGAGCGGTCTTTGTATGCGCGCATTGGCTTGGGTCTATTTATATTTATATTCCAGATTGCATCTGTCAGAGCCGACGATTTGGCCATATCGGGAATAGATTTTTCGACACAGGCCGGAGATAAACTGCAGGTACAAATGGAAATGTCGGGGCCTGCTGTTGCACCCAAAATATTCAAAACCGATAACCCGGCGAGGATTGCACTGGATTTTCCCGGCGTAAAAAACGCACTGGCTAAAAAAATGTATCCGATAAATCAGGGTACGGCGAGCAGCGTTTATGTGGTGGAAGCGGCTGGCAGGGTTCGTGTTGTTATTAATCTGGTTGAGTCAACGCCGTTTGAAACCCAAGTGGTTGGCAACAAGGTGCTGCTGACGCTAACCAGCTCAAAGTCTGTGACGCCCTCCGCTACAAAACCTTCAGCTCAAAAAACATCACCTGCTGCTGCGCCTGTTCCAATAAAGGCAACCAATGAAGTTGTTGCGGCATTAATACCTTCGCAGGCTATTAGCGGCTTTGATTTTAAGCGTGGCGATAAGGGCGAGGGACGCATACTGGTGTCATTAGCTAATCCCAATACAATCGTTAACTCAAAAGAAGAAGGCGGGAAAGTCATTATAAACTTTCTAAATACCCGATTGTCCGAAAGCCTGGCCAAAAGGCTGGATGTTTCCGAGTTTGCAACACCTGTTAAGCTTATTGATACGGTTTCGTCCAATAAAGAAACCACCATTACAGTGTCAATGCAAAATGAACTTTACGACTATTCCGTGTTTCAGTCTGAGGGCTTGCTGACCGTTGAGTTCCGGCCGTTGAGCAATGAAGAGAAGGATGCGTTGGACAGGTCGCGGGTAAAATATACCGGCAACAGACTGTCTTTGAATTTACAAGAAATTGAAATACGTAGCGTCATTGCCATTCTGGCTGAATTTACCGGACAGAATGTGGTTGCCGGTGATGATGTTAAAGGCACGATTACTCTAAAACTGGATGATGTGCCCTGGGATGAAGCATTGGACTTTATCATGATGACCAAAGAGCTGGGCAAGTTTGAGACCGGCAATGTCACGTTGATTTCGCCCTTGGACAAAATTAAGGACTATAAAAAGAAACAGCAGGAAACAGAGGCGGTAGTTGAACAATTGGATCCATTGGTCACTGAATATATTAAAATCAATTACGCCAAAGCAGAAGATTTTAGGAATTTATTGAATGGCCGTGACTCGAGGGCTTTTGGTAGTTGTGGGGTGGGGCAACAGCAACAACAGCAACAACAGGGACAACAGCAAGGACAGCAAGGACAGCAAGGACAGCAAGGACAAGGCGGTCAGGCAAATAATTCAGGATTTGGTTTGCTTTCTTCCCGCGGATCGGTCGTCGTTGATGCCAGAACCAATACCTTGATTGTACGTGAAACGACAAAGCGTCTGGAGGAGGTCAAGAAGCTGATCCGTAAGCTTGATATTTCTGTGCGTCAGGTGATGATTGAGGCGCGGGTTGTCATTGCAAATGATAATTTCACTCAAAATTTAGGCGTCAAGTTTGGTGTAGCAAAACAGGATGCTAATCTAGGTGGCGGCAAATCATTTGCCATCGGTGGAGCTGGAACTCGAGGAACCACCACAGGCGGAGCAGGGACGCCTACTAATCTGCTGGTTGATTTGGGCGTGTCAGCGCTAACAACTACTCCTCCAGGCGCTTTGGGAATGACGCTCGCTAGAGGCGCCGATTATGTATTGAACCTTGAGCTCCAGGCATTACAGGTTGAAGGGAAAGGTGAAATAATATCCAATCCAAGGGTAATGACCATGGATCGCTGCACGGCGGTCATGACGCAAGGTATCCAGATTCCGGTTACGACGCCTGGAACGCCAAATAGTCCGGCAACGGTTACTTATAAAGATGCGGTTCTTGAATTAGACGCAACACCGCAGATTACACCCAGTGGATCGGTTATCATGAACCTGTTGGTTAAGAAAGACGCCCAGAATACAACAACTAGTCCTAATCCTGTATCGGGCAATCCTGCGATTGATACCAGACAGATTAAAACATCGGTACTCGTTGAGGATGGCGAGACGGTGGTTTTGGGCGGGGTTTATGAGGGCACAGAATCAATTAACAAGAATAAAATCCCATTTTTTGCCGATTTGCCGGGTATTGGGTTTTTATTTACAAATTCAGCAGCTCAGAAAAATAAGCAAGAATTGTTGATTTTTGTAACGCCAAAAATCGTTAAAGATACTTTAGCAAGCGATTGATGGCTTCTACTTGGAGCAAAAAGGGGGCATAATGCCCCCTTTTTTGATGCTTTAATTATAGGCAGAGCAGTTCATGACGCGATCAGAGAATATATATTTAGTCGGCCTCATGGGTGCAGGAAAAACCACGATAGGGCGGCAGTTGGCGAGAGCGCTGTCCGTGCCTTTTTATGACAGTGACAAGGCGATTGAAGAAAGAACGGGCGTTGATATCCCAACTATTTTTGAGTTTGAAGGCGAAGAAGGATTCAGGGACCGTGAGCAGAAAATGATCCAGCAATTGACGCAGATGAACGGCATAGTGCTGGCTACCGGTGGCGGGGCAATTTTGCGAGAAGAAAATCGAAGGCTACTTAAAGAAAATGGCTTCATTGTCTATTTGCAATGTTCAGTAGAGCGTATTCTGGAGCGGACGCGCAGGGATACGCAGCGGCCACTGCTGAAAACCGACAACCCCAGAGATCGCATAGAAACCTTATTCGCACAGCGTGAGCCGCTTTATTTATCCTGTGCCGACTTTAAAGTTGACACAGGCGTCATTCAAAGCAAAGAGGTTGTCAGCCGCATCCTGGAAGCATACAACTCAGCTAATCGTTAAAGAGATGAAAAAGTTACTGGTGGAGTTAGGCGACCGTAGTTACCCGATTTATATAGGCTCTGATTTATTGAGCCGGGCTGATCTATTCGTAAAGCATATAAAATCCAGGCAGGTTATTGTGGTTACCAATGAAACCATTGCGCCGCTGTATCTGGATACGGTTCTAAAAAACCTGCAGGGTTATGTCGTCGAAACAGTGGTGCTGCCCGACGGCGAGCAATTCAAGACCCTGGACTACGTAACTCGAATTTTTGACAAGCTGCTGGCCAGCAAGTTCAGCCGTAATGCCACGTTGATTGCTTTAGGCGGCGGCGTTATCGGTGACATGGGCGGCTTTGCGGCGGCCTGTTATCAGAGAGGCATCCCTTTCCTGCAAATACCCACGACATTGCTGGCGCAGGTTGACTCTTCGGTGGGCGGAAAAACCGGGGTTAATCATCCGTTGGGCAAGAACATGATTGGCGCTTTTTACCAGCCGCAATGCGTTATTGCCGATGCCGACGTTTTGGATACGCTGGATGACCGGCAGTTATCTGCAGGGCTGGCCGAAGTGATCAAGTACGGCCTGATCAGGGACGTTGAGTTCTTTGAGTGGCTGGAAAATAATATCGATGCCTTGCTGGCCAGAGATAAAAAGGCATTGGCATTCGCCATTGAACGCTCATGTGTTAATAAGGCGGAGATTGTCGCCGAAGATGAAACCGAGACCGGCGTCAGGGCTACGTTAAATCTGGGGCATACCTTCGGTCATGCGATTGAAACCGGCGTCGGTTATGGCGAATATCTGCATGGCGAGGCGGTCGCCATAGGCACTTGCCAGGCCGCAGACCTTTCCAGAAGAAAAGGCTGGCTAAATGATGCGGATGTGGCAAGAATTATTGCGCTGTTTAAAAAAGCCCGGCTGCCTGTAAATCCGCCGGAACAAATTGATTCAGAGCGGTTTTTAGAGTTAATGGCGGTGGACAAAAAAAATGTGGATGGTCAAATCAGACTGATTCTCTTAAACAAAATCGGTGCGGCAACATTGCCTGTAGACGTTAATCAAGAACTATTAGAACTGACGCTTAAAACCTATGGTAGATGACGACATCTTTACTTATCAAGGGAAGCCGCCGTTGAGTGGACAAGCCAATACGGCTGTTCCTCCGTTGATCAGCAAGGAACGAATGCAGAAGCTTGAATTATTAATTCATCTGACTTCCAATTTGACCCAGCCTCTCGCTCTTTGCGGTCCGGAAGGCATTGGTAAAACGACGCTGCTGAAAGTTTTTCAGGAGCGTAAGGTTGAGTCATGGCTGTATTGCCCTGTGTCGGGCAATGCGGATTTAAGCTTCGAGGCGATTCAGGGGCAATTAGCCCAAGTCATAAAGCAGGATAAGACCGATACGCCGGTCAGTTCGCTAGCCATGGCTTTTGAACGGTACGCAAACCAGCATAAACAAATAGTGTTGATTATCGATAATGCGGGCGAGTTAATGCCCGGATTGGTAACGACGATCATCCGATATGCAGCGGCAAATCCTGTGCTAAGAGTGATTTTTGCCTTAACGCACGATGAGTTGCAGGTGAAACAAGGGTCGGATCGCGCTGTTGATGATTGCCATGTTGTTGAAATTCCGTATTTATCAGCAAAACAATGCGGTGAGTTTTTACAGCAACTGGCGGCAAAGCCTGCGGCGAATGGCTCGGTTAGAGCAATCAGCGAAAGTATGATTGAGAATGTCTATCAGAAAACGAACGGCATTCCGGGAAGGATTGTCGCTGAATTTGCCAGATTATTCGGCGCTAAAAAAAGCGGAAAACTCAAATGGATACTTATTGCTGCGCTTGTCATATCGATTGCTGTAGCGCTTGGCGTTCAGTGGCTGGCTTCATCAAAAAATAAACAAACAACCTCGACTGCTGTTGAGCAAAAAGTGGACAGCGTCGAAATTACCCCGTCACAGCCGGAGCCGCATGTGGCGTTTGAGCTGCCGCCGCCTGTTCAGCCTGTCATTAATCCGCCTGAGCAATCTGTGCAGATAAACGAAGATATTCCGCCGGATATTGAAGATGAAGAAGACCTGGAGCCTTCAGGCGAAATCAGTGCAGCAACAGAGACTAAAGCCAAGCCTGAAGCAGCGCATGCGGCTGTTATTGAGGAGGAGCCGGAAAATAAAAAATTTGGCGCCACAGCAACGACTACCCAGACTGGCAGTAATCCGCCGGAGCAATCCAAGCAGGTAAAAGAAGATGTTTTAGTAAAGGATAAGGCGCAAGCCGCCTTGGAGTCTTCCACAGAGGCAAACGCGCATAAAAGCGATCAGGCAGCCGCTCCTGCAGTCAAGCCCGAAGCTTCCGCTCCTCGCCCTGCAGGCGAAGCGGAAAACGCGGCTGTCATGGGTCAGAAGCAGGAAAATAAAGAAGAAGCCGATTCCGCCTTGCCCCTTGTTGCGGAATCTTTGCCCAATCAGGAAACGTCAAAGCAGCCGGAAAATAAAGCGGCTAATGAGGTTGTGACGCCTGCGCCTGAAAAGGCGAAGAAAATGGAGTCGCCGAAAAAGCAAAAAAAACCGGCAGTAATCCCTAAAGAAAAAGCGGTAAAAAAAGAAGTTCCAGAGGAAGATGGAACCGGATGGCTGTTAACGCAGCCGGTTGAAAACTACACGCTACAGCTCATGGTGTCATCCAAGCAGCCGTCACTAAAAGATATTAGAAAGAAATATCCGATGCTGGGCCAAGGCTTTAGAATCATCAAGACAGTAGCTGATGGCAAGGAGACGTTTATTTTGCTGTATGGTTCGTTTAATAGCGCCAAGGTAGCCAATACCGTTAAGCAGTCCTTGTCAGCCGATTTCCGTAATGCATCGGCGAGAAAAATCAGTTCGCTTAAATAATAGATAGAGTCAGTCGGGGTACCTCCATCCCTACGATAAATCCCTGTAAAGTTTTAAACATTGCAATATCTTAAACCTGAATAATCAACACATGACTGTATTAAAAAACGATACCTTTATTAGAGCGTTATTAAAACAACCTGTAGAGTACACACCGATTTGGATGATGCGCCAGGCAGGACGGTACTTGCCGGAATACAGGAAAGTCAGGGAGCAGGCAGGCAGTTTTTTAAATCTGTGCACCAATCCTGAATTGGCCTGCGAAGTCACCCTGCAGCCTTTGCGTCGTTTTGGTTTTGATGCTGCCATCCTGTTTTCAGACATATTGACCATTCCTGATGCAATGGGATTGGGGCTTTATTTTACCGAGGGAGAAGGACCTAAATTTACCAATCCGGTGAGAACGGCAGCGGATGTCGGTAAATTGCCGGTTCCCGATCCGGAAACGGATCTGCGTTATGTTGTGGATGCGGTTCGGCTGATAAGAAAAAACCTGCAAGGCAGTGTGCCGTTAATTGGTTTTTCCGGCAGTCCCTGGACGCTGGCGACTTATATGGTCGAGGGCGGCAGCAGCAAGAGCTTTCATAAGGTTAAAGGCATGATGTATGAACAGCCCAAGCTGATGCATGCCATGCTGGATAAGCTGGCGCAATCGGTAGCGGCTTATCTGAATGCGCAGATCGAGGCCGGCGCTCAAGCCGTCATGTTGTTTGATACCTGGGGTGGTATGCTGACGTCGGAAGATTATGTCGAGTTTTCCTTGCATTACGCCAAGCAAGTCAGAGCATTGCTTAAGACGGATGTAGGCAGGCAGCAGATTCCAACGATTCTGTTCACCAAAGGCGGCGGGCTTTGGCTGGAAGCGATGGCCGATTCAGGCTACGATGCGCTGGGTCTGGACTGGCAGACCGATATTGGCTTGGCGCGCGCCCGCGTCGGCGGCAAAGTCGCTTTGCAGGGTAATATGGATCCTGTTTCTCTTTATGCAGGGCCTGAAATTATCACCGAAAAAGTAAAAACCATTTTACATAAATATGGCTCAGGCTCCGGCCATGTGTTTAACTTGGGTCATGGCATCCTGCCTGATATTAATCCTGAGCATGTTAAGGCGATGGTTGATGCCGTGCATGAATACAGTCCGGCTTATCATCAGTCATAATTACGAATATAAGCTAATAAATGAAAGGAATTGCAGCCATGAAAATATTGAATGCTTTTTTGGCAATGTGTTTGCTCGTTATCAGTGCTGGCGTTAGTGCGGAAAGCACTGATGGTGACAAGCCTATTGATATTGTCGTTTATAGAAGCCCGTCGTGCGGTTGCTGTGGAAAGTGGCTGGAGCATTTGAAAGAAAATAACTTCAATGTGGAAGATGTCATTACCAATGACGTACAGGCTATAAAGGATAAGTATGGAGTTACCCGTGAAATGGCTTCCTGCCACACCGCAATAGTCGATGGCTACGTGGTCGAAGGCCATGTGCCTGCCAGTGACATCAAGACATTGCTGAAAACCAAGCCTAAAGTTGTCGGGATAGCCGTTCCAGGAATGCCATCCGGTACTCCCGGCATGGAGATGGGCGGCAAGAAAGAACCCTATAACGTGATGAGCTTTGACCGCGAAAAGCATTACCAGATATTTAACAGCTACAAAGGTGAATGATGATAGTCGTCGCTGGCGATGTAGGCGGCACCAAAACCATCCTGGCGCTGTTTGAGACTGAAGGCGATAATTTTTGCTGTCTAAAAAAAGAGCAGTTCCCCAGTGCGGACTATCCAACGTTTATCGGTTTATTAAAATCATTTCTAAGCGGTATGGATGGCGTACCCGTAACAGCGGTTTGTATCGGGGCGGCAGGTCCTATCGTCAATGGCAACTGTGAAGCAACCAACCTGCCGTGGGTGCTGAACAGAACTGAAATTGGCGAATGTGTAAACACGCAAAATGTCTGGTTGTTGAATGATCTGGAGGCAACCGCATGGGGCTTGCTGGAGTCGCCGGAACACAGTTTTGTTGAATTAAATCCCGATGCCCAATGGCGGCAGGGCAATCATGCGGTGCTTGCCGCCGGAACAGGGCTGGGTGAGGCCATCGTCATATGGGATGGCGTGCGGCATCATGTCATTGCGACAGAAGGCGGCCATACCGATTTTGCGCCTAACAGCGAACGGGAAACAGCCTTGCTCGCTTATCTCAGAGGAAAGTACCCTGAGCATGTCAGTTATGAAAGATTGCTGTCCGGCGAAGGGCTGGTTAATATCTACCAATTCCTCAAGCAAACCGGATACTCGCCGGCGCAGCCGGAAACCGAACAGCAAATGACCGGACGCGATCCCGCCGCAGTCATTGGCGAGGCGGGTATTGCAGGAAAGGACGCCCTGTGTAGCGAAGCGTTAAAGCTGTTTTGCAGGCTCTATGGCGCGGAAGCAGGGAACCTGGCGCTTAAATGCCTGCCTTATGCCGGCGTTTACCTGGCAGGCGGCATCGGAGCAAAAATCCTGCCTGCTCTGAAAGACGGCGAGTTTATGCGTGGTTTCTTGTCCAAGGGACGCTCCCAATCCGTGTTGCAGAAAATGCCGGTTAAAGTATGTACAAACCCCGAGGTCGCCCTGCTGGGCGCACTCAGTCATGCTATGAAAATGGGTAAATAAAAAATGAGAATAGGCGTCCCCAAAGAAATAAAGAATAAAGAGGGTCGGGTTGCGATCACTCCCGATGGCGTTCGCTATTTGACTCAAAAAGAGCATCAGGTTTATGTCGAACTGGATGCGGGGTCAGAGTCGGGCTTTACCAATGAGCAATATGAACAGGCGGGGGCGCAGATGGTTTCTGCCTCCGCTGCCTGGGCCGTTGACCTGGTGGTCAAAGTAAAAGAGCCTCTGGAGTCCGAATATCAATATCTGGATGGACAAATTGTCTTTACCTATTTCCATCTGGCGGGTGTAACGCCAAGCCTGACGCACGAGCTGTTAAAAAAAGCTGTAACAGCGATTGCCTACGAAACGCTGGAGGATGAACAAGGGCGACTGCCCCTGCTTGCGCCAATGAGCGCCATTGCCGGCAACATGGCGACGCTGATGGGCGGTTATTATCTTGCTAAGTTCAATCAGGGAAAGGGAGTCCAGCTAGGTAAAGTGCTGGGCAAACGGCATGGCAAGGTCGTGATTATCGGCGACGGCGTGGTGGGCCAGCATGCTGCCCAGGTAGCCTGCGGCATGGGAGCCAATGTGTTTGTTGCAGGCATCAATCCAGTAAAGATGCAGCAAACAAAAGCCGAGATATTGCCGGATGCAGAGTTCTTTCTGTCGAGCCCTGATGTTATCGCTGAGCATGTAAAAGATGCTGATGTGGTCGTGGGAGCCGTGCTGATTCATGGCGCCAAAGCACCCAAAATAATCAGCGAAGACATGATAAAGTCGATGGCCAAGGGAACGGTCGTTGTCGATGTCAGCATCGACCAGGGCGGCTGTATGGAAACATCGAAGCCGACCTCGCATACCAACCCGGTATTTATCAAGCATGATGTCATCCATTATTGTGTGACCAACATGCCCGGCGCTTATCCAAGAACATCAACCATTGCCTTGACCGACGCGACATTGCCCTATGTTCTGAGAATTGCAGATGCAGGGAAAGCATCATTAATGACCGATAAAATATTGGTCAAGGCGATCAACACCTGTGACGGCAAAATCGCCTGTAAAACTGTAGCCGAAGGACTGGGAATGCTGGATCGCTACCAGCCGATAAATTAAGTTTTAAATGGTTTTGCAGTCTTGCTCTAATGTATGATTGGCACAAAAGCCGATGTAGCTCAGTTGGTAGAGCAACTGATTCGTAATCAGTAGGTCGCGGGTTCGACTCCCGCCATTGGCTCCAATAAATGGTGAATTAAAGGCCTTTTTTATTACGCCAGGGACACTGGCGGGGCGTTTAGAAATGTTTCACTAAGTTCACATAGGTCTATAGGCTTTCGGATATTAATTTCCTAAAAAGTAAAAACTCCTTTGAAGATATACTCATATCTGCCGAGAAAAATCCTCAAAGGAGCGCATGAATGATAACGCTAAGCTTTTCAAAATCATTTCTGGAAAAACTGCAAGATAGCCTATTAATAGCCTTGAGGTTGAGCAATATCCGTTTATACCGATTAACAAAAAGCCTTCATGCAGCAAAGTGGAATCGAGGCTACTTACGGGGTTTGCCAACCCAACCTGCGGGCTATTTCCTCTTTTGCCTGCTGGCATGGGCCAGCATTTCGGCGGCGCTGGCTGGGGATTATTCATGCGAAGAAACCGGTGAGACGCATATCTGGATTTCGCCCCTCAACCCCAAAGCCGGTGGGCAGGTCAAGATCATGGCGGTGTCCACGGACGGCCCCGTGTCGGAACTGGCCCTGATCGACAGCCAAGGCCGGCGCACGCCCCTGCAATCCCACCGCCGAGGCGGCCCGCCTTGGAGTCTGGTCGCCGCTCTGGAAAAGCTCAACGAGCGGGATTATCGGGTGGTGGCAGACCGGGATGGCAAGCTTGCCGCCTGTCATCCGCTCACTATAGGCGGGCCAGGCACGCAGGAAAGACCCAAGGAGTGGGGGCTTGCCACCGAAGCCTTTTACTCCGCCTGGATCGAAGAGTTGTTCGGTGCGCCGTCCGAGGAAATCCTCAGCTTCCCTTCCCTGGAACCGTTGATGCGCGGCACCGGGCGTAACTTTCTGCACAACTATCTTGGCTTCAACGAAGACAAAGGCTTGCCGCTAACCCCCGATTGCGCCGACCTGCCTTATACCTTGCGAGCTTATTTCGCCTGGAAAGTCGGCTTGCCGATCGCTTTCCGCGCCTGCAGTCGCGGCTCGGCCAATGCGCCGCCGCGTTGTGGCACGACCACGGTCAACACCGAATTCACTCACGGCATCAGCCCGCAGGCCAGCTTCAGGAATGTCAGCAGGCAGTTGGCGGATGCGGTCCATTCAGGTTCGGCGCGGACCGGGCTTGAGGACGAGTCCACGGATATGTATCCCATCCCTCTTAGCCGGGAGACGCTCTGGCCGGGGACGGTCTATGCCGATCCCTACGGCCATGTGCTGGTGCTGGTTGAATGGGTGCCGCAAACGGAGGGCCGCCCCGGCATCTTGCTGGCCGTCGATGCCCAGCCGGACAACTCGGTCACCCGCAAGCGCTTTTGGGAAGGCACCTTCCTGTTCGCCAATGTCGCCAGTGCGGGACCGGGCTTCAAGGCTTTCCGGCCTTTGGCCCGCACCGCCTCGGGCAGTTTGCGGACACTCTCCAATAACGAGCTGACCAGCAACTCCGGCTTCGGCCCTTTTTCGTTGGAGCAAGAGCGACTCTCCCCCGACGATTTCTATGCCAGGCTGGCCAAGCTCGTCAACCCCAAAGGACTTGATCCCAAGCAAGCTTACGAAGCCACCCTGGACGCCTTGGTGGAGCAAATTGAGACCCGCGTGACCTCGGTGGGCAACGGCGAGGCGTATTTCCGCAAGAACCCCGGCAACGTCATCCCCATGCCTGGCGGCGCGGCGATTTTTCAGACTATCGGCCCTTGGGAGGATTACTCCACGCCCTCCCGCGATATGCGCCTCATCATCGCCATCAATGTGCTGAACGGCTTGCCCGAGAAGATCGTGCGCCACCCCGGATTGTTCGTGATGAACGGCAGGAGCCCCGAACAAGTCAGGGCCGAGATCGAGCAGCACCACGCAAGGCGCATTCAGGAACGCAGCATCCGCCATAAGCGCACGGACGGCAGCCCGTGGGAGCTTTCCGTGGCCGAGGTGTTGGCGCGGAAGCCGGCCTATGAAATGACTTATAATCCCAACGACTGCGCCGAACTGCGTTGGGGCGCGAAGCCGGGTACGGAGGAATATTCCACCTGCCGCCGCCACGCGCCAGCGGAACAGCGCGCGAAAATGGAGCAATACCGGATCTGGTTCCGCGAGGTGCGAAGGCCGACACGATGAAGGAAAGTTCCCACTCTAATCCTCGGAGAAAGTGAGCTTGGATATGGAAGCTATTGTTGGTACTATTGGGCGCGGATTATCTTAGCTGCGGATGTTGACGTAGCGCGGCTAAAAACAAATTAATTTAACATATAACAATAATAAAAAATTACTATGTGCATTTGTCTGTGTTTTGATGTTTCCAAGGTAGAAATAAAAAAGGCCATTAGAGACGGCCATGATTCAATAGAAAAGCTGTCTGAGCATATGCAGGTTGGCAGTCATTGCGGGGGCTGTATTTCGCGTGTCGAGGAAATCTTGGAGAAGAAAAAAGACCGCAGCTTTTTGAGGGCATTGGGATCAATGTAATCAGCGGTGAATGTTTCAAGATTTGCTGCCAAGCTAAAGCAAAACTGCACTGAACGCTTAATGGTTCAAATTTTGTGACTGCACAAACGAGGTGGCGATTATGGGTTATGGAACTATTTTCAAACTGCTGGGCTTTTTATTTTGGCCCGTGCTTTTGATGTTTTTGTATTACTTGTTTGACCGGAAAGGTTTCATGCGTAGGTTTGGTAACATCAGGCGCGACGACCCGGATAAAAACTAAATTTACCAGCCAAATTCAAGCACCATTCTAATGGAAACATAGAGTATAAATAACATCGCAGCCACATAGCAGATGAAGCGCAGCGGGTTGTTTTTGATGCTATGTGTGACAGAAACGTTTTTCCCTTCTTTTTTGAGTTGTTGGTATTTTTCCCGTTGAGTCATCAATCTATGTTGGTGGTACTCGCTGAGCAATTGCCTAGCTTTATCAATATCTTCGTTTTCTTTCAACCAGATGGCGGGCATTGAAACGCCCCAGTTTCCGGCGGATGTCTCGTAATAATCGAGTTCATTGGCGATTAACAATTCGCGGATTTCATCAGCCTCATCTTCAGGCACGCCTCTGAGTGAAAATAGTAATATCGACATTAACGGTTTAATTGGGTGCTTGAAGTTGCGTAGACGGAGAGTTTATAGCATCCCTACAGTTCAGCCAATAGTCTGCTTGTCATGGCTTCCGCCTGATGCAGATAGCCTTGCCCGAACAGATTCAGGTGATTGAGTATATGGTAGAGATTGTAGAGCGTTTTTCTGGTGGCATAGCCGGAATCCAGCGGATAAACGGCTTGATAAGCGTCATAAAATGCTTGGCCGAATCCGCCGAATAATTCGGTCATCGCCAGATCGGTTTCCCGGTCGCCAAAGTAGCAGGCGGGATCATAAATAACGGGATTGCCCCGCTCATCGGCAGCCGCATTGCCTCCCCATAAATCACCATGCACTAAAGCCGGATGCGGCTGGTAGCCGGAAAATAATGGCTTCAGGTTGGCGCAGAGTTTTTCGCCCTGTGTCTGCAGGCGGCCGCCGTAACCATTGTTAGCCGCCAGTTTTAATTGGTGCCCCAAGCGCTGTTCTTGCCAGAATGTTATCCAGTCACTGTACTGGCCGTTGACTTGCGTACTGCTGCCAATGGTGTTGTCGCGGTGCCAGCCGAAATAGGCCTGTTGTTGCTGATGCATTTGCGCAAGCTGTTGCCCCAGCAACCGCTCGGAACTGCCATTCAGGTTGTTGAGCGCGATGTATTCAAGAACCAGAAAGGCATGTTGATCTGTTTTGCCGCACACAATGATTTCTGGGACACGTAGCAGCCTGGATTGCGCCAGGGCCTGCAAGCCTGAGGCTTCGGCTTCAAACATGGACAGCCGGTCAGGCCGGTTCAGCTTGACAAAATAACTTAAGTCTTCCGCCTGTAGCCGGTAAGCCATATTGATATCGCCGCCAGCCATCGGTTTGGCGCTGGTCAGCTTAAAAGGCTGCCGTGTTGCCGATTCAATGTGGTGAATAATGTCTTGCCAATTCATTGTTGTGTTTTAGTAAAGCTTCTGCTCACGCGCCTTACCTACTTCCCTGTAGGTAGAGTTTTCCAAAAAAGTCTATATAAGTCAGGTAGAGCCTCATGTCCAGTTCAAGCTGGTGATAAGCCGGTTCCATGTGTACGCATAACTTGTAAAAAGCCTTGTTATGGTCTTTTTCTTTTAGGTGGGCCAGCTCGTGTACCACTATCATTCTTAAAAATTCCAGCGGCACATTTTTAAAGAGGGAAGCCACCCGGATTTCATTTTTTGCCTTGTGCCTGCCGCCCTGCACTCTGGAGACAAAGGTATGAAGTCCCAAGGCGTGATGAAGATCTTTGATCCTGTCATCATAAATGACTTTACTGAGCGGCTGGGATTGTTTGAGCAAATCATTTTTTATCTCAATGGTATAACCATAAAGCGCCTTATCCGTTCTAAGGTCATGTGTGACCGGATATCTATTTAATATCATCTCGCCCAGTTGGTCTTTATTGATAAGCAGCCGTACCTGGTCGGTTAGTTTTTCAGGATAACCGGTTAAGTATTTTAACTCTTGCACGTGTTGTCCATTTTTGCAGCAGAAATGGCGTTTTGCAGGCGAGCGAGCGAGCCGCCCATACGGTAGTGAAAATCGACATGCATTAAATCACCAGCCTTTGCTTGAAAAGGTTCGGTGAGCGGCAGAACCATGTAGTGATTCAGCCATTCGACGGTGGAATTATCCTCAGATGAAATGGTCAGGATATTTTTGGTAATAAAGCGCAAGGCATTGACTTCGTTGGTCTGATCCAGAGAGAAGATGCCTTTCCAGTTGATTTCCCCGGATACCGGCTGTGTGAAATCAATGGTGCTATAGACCTGAGGAGGCGCTAATTCTACAGTTTTCGCCTGAATGGCCTGCGGCAGTTGAAACTGAATGATAGGCGCGTGAAACCCCATGAAATCGCAGTTCTGCTGCACGGGCTGGACAGCCATGATAACGGCCTCCGGTATAAAGCGCGGCAATAGTCCGCCGAAACGCTGCAAATAACGCTCTTTGAAGCTTTCGATGACGGCTACCTGCTTCTCGCGCAACAGGCAGGTATGGAGCATTTCGCAAATCACCACATCGACCGGCTCCGGTGGCAAATATTCGAGGGCATTGGCCTGTACGAGTTCGACTTTGTCCCCGTTGTGATTAAGCTTCAGCAGGCGACGGGCTTCCTTTACCAGATCTGGGTTAAGTTCCACGCACCACACTTTGCCGGCTTTGGCCGCAGCAAACCAGGACAACACTCCGGTTC
This sequence comes from Methylobacter sp., assembly GCA_041660285.1. Classification (GTDB taxonomy): domain Bacteria; phylum Pseudomonadota; class Gammaproteobacteria; order Methylococcales; family Methylomonadaceae; genus Methylobacter_A. The sequence goes on along the minus strand of JBAZWN010000023.1, from coordinate 236 downwards.
CGCCACCCAACTCAAGCACTTTTGCGCCCGGAAAAACAGTAAGGTTTATGGCGGTTTTGAAGGCGGACATCCGTTGCTCATCCATGAGCATATTATGATGGTAGTGCAATGGGATGAACTGACCCAAGTAGCAGTCGTCGGATTGGGGCATGCTGATCCTTTGAAGTCGAATATAAGCGGTATAATATTTAAAAATGTTCAGGTGTTATTATTTTAAGGATTAAGATTTTTATTAA
>JBAZWN010000022.1:0-59825 GCA_041660285.1 Methylobacter sp. | reverse complement strand
AAGGAGGACGTGTTCCGGAACTTGAAGGCCGCGAAAAGCTGGAATGGATGGGGCGGTTTATCGGCCGCATTCATGCCGTCGGCTCGCTAAAGCCTTTTAGGGAGCGCCCGACGCTTGATATTGCCGGTTTTGGCGATGAACCGAGAGCTTATCTGCTGGCGAATAATTTCATCCCCGCCGATCTCATTGAGGCTTACCGCAGCGTGACTGAGCACGCGCTAGCTGGCGTGAGGCGTTGCTTCGAGCGTGCCGGCAAGGTGAAAGCCATACGCCTGCACGGCGACTGCTATCCCGGCAATATTTTATGGACCGATGACGGCCCGCATTTTGTTGATTTCGATGACAGCCGGATGGGGCCTGCGATACAGGATTTATGGATGCTGCTGTCCGGGGATCGTGCCGAAATGACTGTGCAGTTAAACCATCTGCTGGCCGGTTACAGGACTTTTTACGATTTCGATACCCGGGAACTGCATCTTATCGAAGCCCTGCGCACCTTGCGGCTAATCCATTATTCCGCCTGGATTGCGCGGCGCTGGGATGATCCCGCGTTTCCTATGGCGTTCCCCTGGTTTGATACGCCGCGCTATTGGCAGGATAGGATTATTGAGCTACGCGAACAGATCGCATTAATGGATGAAGAGCCGCTGGGATCGGCTTAACAAGCTATTTTCCGCGCTGCATGAGCATGGTTTTTACCGGATTGAATGTTCTTCTGTGTACGTCTAAAAAACCGAACTGTCCGATCTCAGCCAGATGCTGCTTGGTGCCGTAGCCCTTATGCACATGGAATGAAAACTCAGGATATTGTTGATGATAGTCAACCATGAGCTTGTCCCGTTCGACTTTCGCCAATATTGACGCCGCGCTGATCGCCTGAACTTTGCTGTCGCCTTTGACGATAGCTTGGGCGGGCATGGACAATTTGGGAAGACGGTTGCCATCCACTAAAACTTCATCAGGCTGGATGTGCAAGCCCTTTACCGCTCTTTGCATTGCCAGCAGCGTGGCTTGAAGGATATTGAGTTCATCAATCTCCTCAACGCTGGCTTGGGCAATCGACCAGCTTAAAGCGGATTCTTTAATAAGTATATAAAGGCTGTCCCGCTTGCTTTCGCTAAGGATTTTGGAGTCGGCCAGCCCTTCAATCGGCCGCCTGGGATCGAGGATAACTGCTGCCGCGAAGACCGGGCCTGCAAGCGGTCCGCGGCCTGCTTCATCAACGCCGGCAACGGTAAGACCTTGAGGGATTTCTGTTAGATATTCGTTATCCATAACAACTTCCACTCCTGAAACGGTTTAAACTTAGCGCAATATACCCCGGCTCACATTACGCAAAAAGCTGACCATATCAGACAATTCCTTGCTTTCACCGGCCAGGTCTTCCATTTGATCAATGGCATCTTCCAGACGCAAATTCATCTTATAGATAATCTTGTAGGCTTTCCTGATTAACCTGATGTCTTCAGGGGATATGCCGTTACGTTCCATGCCAACTGAATTGATACCGTGCGGCTTGGTAGGCTTGCCGCCGACCATAACAAAAGGTGGGATATCCTGAGTAATCGCACTGCCCATTGCAGCAAAGCTGTACTGTCCTATTTGGGTAAACTGATGCACCAGGGTGAATCCTCCCAAAATGGCGTGGCTATGTAAATGCACGTGTCCTGCCAATGACGCGCCATTTGCCATAATGACATGATCGCCAATGATACAGTCATGCGCCACATGGGTATAAGCCATAAACAGGTTGTCATTGCCAATCTTGGTAAGACTGCGATCCTGCTTCGTCCCCCTGTGCATGGAAGTATACTCGCGTATCGTGTTTCTGTCGCCAATTTGCAGGCGCGTTAACTCAGCGGCATACTTTTTGTCTTGAGGGTCCTCACCAATTGAGGTGAATTGATAGATGCGGTTCTCTTTACCTATGGTGGTGGGGCCTTTAATGACGACATGAGAACCTATCACCGTGCCGGCACCGATTTTTACACCAGCTCCTATGACAGAAAAAGGGCCAACCGACACGTCATCGGCCAGCTCCGCCTTGCTATCAATTATCGCTGTTGGATCGATCAAGATTAATTTACCACCGCGGCGCATCTGATTTCGGCGCTTGCGACGAACTCCCCGTCAACTTCTGCACGGCATTCGAATGCCCAGATATTGCGCTTGCTTTTAATAAATTTTGCTTCCAGCATCAATTGATCGCCAGGCACAACGGGTCTTTTAAACTTGGCCTTGTCAATACCGACCAAATAATAAATCATCCCGGCCAACTCATCTCCGGCCGTTTCTGATGCCAGCAATCCCGTGGATTGAGCCAGAGCTTCCAAAATCAACACACCCGGCATAATGGGTTTTTGCGGGAAATGTCCTTGAAAAAACGGTTCGTTGTAAGTAACGTTTTTTACTCCCAGCAATCTAACCCCAGGTTCGCACTCAATGACCTTATCAACCAATAAAAAAGGGTAACGATGAGGCAAAAATTCTTGTATTTGTAAAATATCTAACGTAATAGACATGGCTTATTTATAGAGTGCTGTACTAAAAAAGTTGGGTATGTGGGGGTTAACTAAAAAATTAGTCATTATTCAGGCATGGTTGACAACTTTTGCTGCACTTGATTGGTTATATCAATCTGCTCATTGGCATAAATAACGCCGTCAGTTAGTAATAAATCGAAATTTTGGTCTTTTGCTATCGCCCGGATGGCTTCAACAATACGACGTTGCAATTTACCCAATTCTTCATTGCGGCGAACGTTAAAATCTTCGCTAAACTCCTGTTGCGCTCTTTTTGCATCCCTTTTCTTATTTAAAATATCTTTTTCCAGGTTCAGCCGCTCTTTCTCGCCCATTACAGCAGCATCTCTGGTCATTTTTTCTTCTATGCCTTGGATCTCTTTTTGTTGGGCAACCAATTGCTTATCTCGCGGTGAAAATTCCTGTTCCAGACGCTTTTTAGCTTTTTCTGCTTGGGGCGCTTTTTCAAGAACGGCAGGTATATTTACAAAGCCAATCTTTAAATCAGCGAAGCTCACATTTGCAGCCAGCAACAGTCCTAAAAATAAAGCAATTTTTGTTTTCATTGTTAATCAAATCCTTGGGTGGTGAAATTAATCAGTGGATAAAAATACGACAGTTTTGTTAAATTATAGGGGATAAGCTTATTAAACAAAAATAACTTCTTAGAAATTTTGACCGAAATTGAACTGGAACATCTGTTTCGTATCGCCTACGGCGCCCGGAATAGTTGTTGAAGAAGTGGCATTTAATGGTACTGCGGCGCTCACAGATAAGGCTCCGAATGGTGACATCCACTCTCCAGAAAGACCTGCAGAATATTTCATGTTGCTTAAACCCAAATTATTATCAATTCTTCCGACATCAAAGAAAGTCCCCAACCTGACTGATTTGGTCTCCGGCATAAAAGGCACAGGGAAAAACAACTCTGCATTCCCAACAATTTTAGTTGATCCGCCAAACGGATAGTTATTGGAGTCTTTCGGTCCGATCGTATTATTCTTAAAACCGCGTACAGAACCGGTACCGCCACCAAAATAATTTTCAAAGAAAGGCAGGCTTTTAGTCTTTCCATAGCCGTTCCCGTAACCCACTTCGCCATGCAGCCTAAAAGTGAAATCCTTGGCTAATGGCAAATAAATCTGATGTTTATAACCTATTTTATAATATTCAAGATCACTGCCGGGAACTGTCGCCAAGGCAGACAAGCGCTGTTGTCCGCCCTTACTGGGGAATATTGCCCTGTTCAACGTATCGTGCGTCCAGCCTATCGCCGGTGCCAGCGTCAGAAACGTATCGCCTGTAGCCTTAACTTGTTTCCGGTTATTAGGATCTCCTATTGCACTCGTTGTTCCTGTCGCCGCTGAATAAATTGCACAGCTATCCGTACCATTGATATTACCCTTTATAAAATCGCAGATTTGAGCGGATGAAAAAGCAGTGGTACTTAACTTGGTATGTTTTACATCAATGTCAAAACGCAACTGATCGAATTCATTCAATGGAATGCCAAAGTTCACTCCCGCATTCGCTACATCGGTTGTATAGTTGGCAATATTTATTGCCCCCGCATTTCGCTTGGTATAGCCCAAATTATAGCCCTGACTCACACCATCCACGGTGAAATACGGATTATAGAAACCAAATTGATAGCTCCTCATGTAACTACTATTGTTGAAAGCAAGATTCACCCGTTTGCCCGATCCAAAAACGTTGTCCTGGGCGATATTGGCATTCAGTATAATCCCTTGAGTTTGAGAAAAACCCACACCTGCCGATAGATTACCGGACGCTTTTTCTACAACCGAATAATTAACGTCAATCTGATCAGCACTACCTACTACAGGCGGCGTTTCAACATTCACCTCTTCGAAATAGCCCAAGCGTTCAAGCCGTGTTTTTGATCGTTCGATTTTTGAACTTGAAGCCCAGCTGGACTCCATTTGCCGCATTTCACGGCGCAGCACTTCATCGCGGGTCTTGTTATTGCCCTTGAAGTTGATACGCCTGACATAGACCCGCTTGGCAGGGTCGACAAAAAAAGCCATATCAACTGTTTTCTTGGCCTCGTTGATTTCCGGCACCATGTTGACGTTGGCAAAAGCGTAGCCGTCATCACCCAAGCGGTCAGAAATTGCTTTTGAGGTTTCGGTGGCGTTTTTCCTGGAGAAAGTCTCGCCCGGGCCGACTTTCATCAGTTTAATAAGTTCTTCCGGGGCAACAATTAAGTTACCGGCGAGCTTTACTTTTTCAAGCGTATAAACATCACCCTCTTTTACGTTGATGGTGACATAGATGTCTTTTTTATCCGGGGTAATTGCCACCTGCGTGGACTCGATTGAAAAGTTAATATAGCCGCGATCCATGTAATAGGAGCGCAACGTCTCTAAATCCCCGGATAATTTTTGTTTGGAATACTGGTCGTCCTTGGTATAAAACGACAGCAAATTGGACGTGCTTAATTCAAGTTTACCCAATAGCGTTTTTTCATCGAAAACCGTGTTGCCGACAATATTAATCTGCTTAATCTTGGCGACCCGGCCTTCGGAAATATTGATATGAATCCCGACTCTATTCCGGGTGAGATTGGACACATCCGTCTTGATCTTTAAGCCGTACTTACCGTGACTGAAATACTGGCGGCTTAATTCCTGCTCAACCTTATCCAGCACCTGCCGGTCAAATACCTTGCCTTCAGATAAACCAATTTTCTTTAGTGCTTTGGTCAAATCATCTTTGCTCAGATCTTTATTGCCTTCAAAAATGATTTTCGCTATTGATGGCCGTTCCACTACATTAACAATCAATGTGGAGCCTTCCCTTTCCAGAAAAATATCCTTAAAAAAACCGGTTTTGAATAATGCCTTGATTGCCGGAGCGACATTATCCAAAGAAAATCTTTCACCTACATTAACAGGAAGGTAATTGTAAACAGTCCCCACAGAGATACGTTGCAGGCCTCTGACCTGGATATCATCAACAATGAATTCTTCATCGCCCCTAACCGCCTGGGAAAAAAGCAGGCATAGCAATAACAAGCGAGAAAAAGTATTTAATTTCATGTAGGAGTCTAAAAATAAACCATTATTCACATGGCTGTGATGAATGCCTGTTTTGCAGAAACAAAAACCAGTCGTTGTCTATATCAAAAAACTGCGAAATTGTACCACAGTATATGTTTTAAAAGCTCACGCCCTGTCAATAGGAAAGCCAAGCACATCACCGATAGCTGCGCTATTTGACAACAGCATAAGCAAACGATCCAGGCCTATGGCTATCCCGGAACATTCGGGCAATCCGGTCTTCAAAGCCGCAATAAGACGTTCATCTTTAACTGTAACCGGCAGTTTTCTTTGTTGCCTGATAGCGATTTCCTCATCAAATCGCCTGCCCTGTTCTTGCGCATCCGCCAGCTCATAAAAGCCATTACCCAATTCAATGCCATCGATAAACAGCTCGACCCGGTCCGTGATCAGTGAATTGTGCTCGTTGATTCTTGCCAATGAAGACTGGCAGGCGGGGTAGCCGTAAACCATGCACAACGCGTTTTCACCCAGATGCGGCTGGATTTTATGACTGAAGATAAAATCCAGCCATATCGCATGATCGAGTCCGCAAATATCCACTGCCTCAGGCAACCGGTTATTCAAGGCAAAGGCACAATAGTCCTGATATGAAAATACCAGAGGGTCCAGTCCGGTAAACGAGATAAATATATCCTGATAAGCGAGTCTTTGCGTTGCCTGTAACGGCTTGCGGCCGTTAAACAAGACCATTATCAGGTCGGCGACTTCATCCATCAACTGGGGCAAATTAAAGTTAACCCGATACCATTCAAGCATCGTAAACTCAGGATTATGGAAGCGCCCTGACTCGCCATTCCTGAAGGCTTTGCATATCTGATAAATGGAACCGCTTCCGGCTGCAAGCAGCCGTTTCATCGCGAACTCGGGCGAGGTTTGCAGAAACAATGTTTGTTGCAACGGCGGCAAGCTGTATTCAGTGGTAAAAAACTCCAGCTGCGGATCGGTTCCTATTCCCTGGCCCAGCAGCGGCGTTTCCACCTCAAGCACGGATCTTTCGGCAAAAAACCGGCGCATGTCGGCGAGCACCTGTGCCCTCAAGCGCAAATGCTCTATGGGGCATGATGGCCGCCAGTCATGCCGCACTATTCTTTTACGCGGGAGACGTATTCGCCGGTGCGGGTATCGACCTTAATCACTTCACCCTGTTGCACAAACAAAGGCACCCTGACCACCGCGCCGGTCTCCAGAGTAGCCGGCTTGCCGCCACCGCCAGAGGTGTCGCCGCGCACGCCGGGATCAGTCTCAACAATGGCCAGCTCGACAAAATTGGCCGGGGAAATGGCAAGCGGCGAGTCATTCCACAGGGTCACCGTGCAGGAATCCTGATCCTTAAGCCATTTACCCGCGTCACCGACGATTTTTTCATCGCACTGGTACTGCTCAAAAGTGTCCGGCACCATAAAATGCCTGAATTGACCGTCGTTATAAAGATATTGCATATCGACATCGACAACGTCGGCACCTTCAAGAGACTCGCCGGACTTAAAGGTTCTTTCAATCACGCGGCCAGTTTTCAGGTTCCTGATTTTAACCCGGTTAAAAGCTTGCCCTTTCCCAGGCTTTACAAATTCATTTTCAATAATCGCGCAGGGGTCATTATCCAACATGACTTTTAACCCGGCTTTAAACTCATTAGTACTATAACTGGCCATTTTATCCTCAAAGATGACAAACAATATAAAACGCAGCCATTATAATAGAGGCAACAATCGATAGAAACTTTAAATACCCCATTTCATGCCAGAACAACCATCCGAAACCCAGCACTTCAACAAAAACTGGCAACTACAGCTTGCCGAAGCCTTTAATAGCATTGAAGACTTATGCCAGTATCTGCGCCTGTCGCCTGCCGACCTGCCGGTTTCAGCAACAGCAGCCAAAGCCTTCCCCTTGCGCGTACCTTTAAGCTTTGCCGCCTGTATGGAAAAAGGCAATCCGCATGACCCTTTATTGCGGCAGGTATTGCCTGTTAACGAGGAAATGTCTGTCTATCCCGGCTTTAGCAATGATCCTGTCGGGGACATCCCGGCCGCCACTCAGTCCAGCGTCCTGCACAAGTATCATGGCCGGGTTTTGCTGATCAACACCGGCAGTTGCGCCATCAACTGCCGGTACTGTTTCCGCCGGAACTTCCCCTACTCCGACCTGCAGCTTAGCAAGCAAAAAGAAAACGCCGCCATCCAGTACATTGAGGACGACACGAGCATCTCGGAAGTTATCTTAAGCGGCGGCGACCCGCTGCTGCTGAATGACTCAAGACTGAGCCAGCTCATTGAGCGGTTGAACGGCATCAGGCATTTAAGACGCATCCGCATACACAGCCGCTTGCCTATCGTCCTGCCCGCCCGCATAACCAATGAATTGATCGGCACGCTACGCCAGAGCCCTAAACAAATTGTCATCGTCGTCCACTGCAATCATGCCAATGAAATTAATGAACGCGTCATTGCCGCCTGCAACGCCTTGAAAAACAACGGTATAACATTATTGAATCAATCGGTGCTGCTAAAAGGCGTCAATGACGATGCGGAAACCTTGTGCGAGCTGAGCGAACAACTGTTCAGCCACGGCATCATTCCTTACTATCTGCATTTGCTGGACAAGGCGACGGGGACGGGGCATTTTGAGGTTTCTGAAGCAAAAGCTTTTGCGCTTATCCAGCAAGTCCAGGCCGCCCTGCCCGGCTATCTGGTGCCGAAACTGGTTAAGGAACAGGCTGGCGGCGCATCAAAACAGACTATTTCATAGCCTAGTCTTTCCGGTTAGTTATGCCGTGCGGCACATGCGCAGCGGCGACGTGCTTGGCGGCGGACTCGCAATGGCCTTTTTGGTCATCGAAGAAAATATCCGCGCCGAATGCCTTGAGAAAATCGCCCTTCGGCATTCCACCTAAAAAAAGCGCCTCGTCGATACGAATGCCCCAGGCTCTTAGTGTCCTGACCACCCGCTCATGAGCAGGCGCAGCACGGGCTGTCACCAATGCTGTCCTGATCGGCGATGATTGAGGATCAAACTGCGTCTGGATATGATGCAAGGCGCTCAGAAAATCCTTGAAAGGCCCGCCCGGCAATGGTTTCTTGGCTTCGTTGCGCTCATTTTCGGTAAATACATCCAGTCCGCGCTGCTGATAAATCCGTTCCGATTCATCCGAAAAAAGCACCGAATCACCATCAAAAGCGATACGCAGCTGATCGGAATGCTGCGTCATGGAGGGTCCGCAAAGAATCGTTGCGGCTGCAAAACCGGCATCCAGCGCCTTGGCGACATCATCGGCATTGGCCGATAAAAACAGATGCGCGCCGAATGCCGAAATATAGCTGTAAGGCGATACGCCGCTGGTAAAGGCCGCACGGATGATAGCCAACTGATGATGCGCAATGGAGTTAAAAATCCGCAAACCCGTATCCGCGCTGTTTTGTGATAACAGAATGATTTCAACCAGCGGGTCATCGGGGCAGCTGTCGTTGATAGCCAGCAGTTTTTGAACTAGGGCAAAGCCGTAACCCGGCGCCAGAATTTCATCCTCATGTTCTATCTGATATTGGCAGAAGGCCTCCTTGCCTTGCGTTTCGAATATCGCATGCGACTCATCCAGGTTAAACAAAGCCCTGGATGATATTGCTACAACAAGTTTTTGCTTACTCATACGCTCAACATAATCCGTTGTGCATCGGCCTTAATTTTCGCTGACCGAAACCGAACTCAAATTAAGCGCTTTTTTAATTCTTGCCGCATAAGAAGCCGCTTCCCCCTTATTTTTAAAGCCGCGGACTCTCAACCGGTACCATGCCGTATTATTAACATTGCCGGGGACTACTTCGACAGGAACGCCTTTTTGCTTGAATTCGGCCGCCTTGCTTTTGGCATACCATTCCTGCTTATAGGCTGTCAGGTACACGGTCCAGTTTACAACAGGAACCACGGCTTTTATGGCCGGCTTTACGGGTTTCTTTTTGACCGTTTCTTTTTTAGCGGCTGTTTTTTTAGGAGCTACCGCTTTGTCCACGGCGGCTTTTAACACGGCTACTGATTTGACCGTATCAGCTTCCGGATTTGCCGTTTCGGTTTCGGTTACAGCTCCTGTTTTTGCGGTTCCGGTTTTCGGTTTTGCAGTTTTCGCTTCAGGTTTGGCTTCCGCTTTGACTGTCTCGACTTCCGGTTTTTTAGCCTCTTCATTGGGAACCGCTTCCGGTTTTACAGTTTCCGGTTCGGAAACCGCCTCAGCTTTAGCCGCTTCGGCTTCCGGCTTTACAGCTTCAGGCTCGGTTATCGCTTCCGCTTTGGCCGCTTCGGCAACTGGCGCCTCCACAGGCTCTTTCTTTTCAGGGGCACTGATTTTTTCCTGCAATATCGCCAGGACTTTGCCCACTATGCCTTGTTCCTCTGCAACTTCCGGCGCTTTATTTTCCTCCTTGGCTAGGCTTTTTACAGCGCCATCTCCCGTGCCGCCTTGCTCAAGCGCTGAAACCAAATCAATTAATCTCGAAATTTCAGTTCTTGCACTATAGGCCACCACAGCCAACGCAGTTGCTGCAACAAAAGTAACAATGCCAAATCCCAGGGCAACATAACTGAAAATCGTTGCTCTTTTGGCCCTTTTTTCAGCGTCTATAACTTGTTTTCTATATTGTTCCTCAGTAAGAAGCTCCGGCTCAAGATTGGCTTGGCTCGCCGCTGCATTTTTAGCATCTTCTATAATCGCCGCATTATCACCTGATGATTGTTTGGGTTTAATTTCGGCAGGTGGCACATTAAGACCCGTGGCCCGTCCTATTTTTTCCAGTTCATCTTCAAGTCCGTCATCATCAGAAAACAAATCGGGTTCACTAAACTCACCGGCTAACTTATCCTCCTCAATTCCCGCATCGTTCCATGTGTCAGGATTTTCCATATCAGCAGTAATATCGAAATCGGGTAAAAGAAAATCATCTTCCGGAACACTCTGGGTTACTGTTTCTTCCGGTTCCGCTTGCTGAATTTGTTCTTCTTGCTGATCCGACTCATCAGTTAGACCATCAGTATTCTGCTCGACAAAAATATCGCCAACTTCATCTAACCGGGCAAACTCGTCAATTTCGTCCAAATCTTTCTCATCATCCATTAGATCACCCCGTTTTTCAGCTGCATTAGCAAATGAACCTGCCTGTCGATCGTCATCAAGGCTCGCTGGATCAGCAACTGGAACGGTTTTTTTATCGTCATCTTCCAGGATCATGTTCAACCCGGAAAAATCATCTTTAATTTCACCAAAGCCCGAGAAGGCATCAACATCATCCCGTAGCAAATCATCTGCATCAAAGCCGGTGTCCTGGAGCAATCTGTCAATAGCGTCCTCCTCATTTTGCAGATCATTCGCCGGAGCAAGGGATGGCGTTTCTGCCGGCTGACTTACCTCAACAAGCGCCGCTGAATCCTCTGTGAGCGGAACCGCTGTTTCAATTTCATCTTCCTGAATCATCTCCGGTTCAGTCAAACCGTCTCCAGCTTCATCGACCAGAAGCGCCTCATCCACAACAAGCGCATCCGGTTGCTCTACTGACTGCTCTAATTCATCTTCTACTGGCTGAGGCTCTTCAACAAGCGCCACCGGCTCCTCTGCAATCTGTTCAGACTTGTTCGTTTCGTCCGTCTGGGTTATTTCCGGCTCATTAAAATCGCTAAAGTCCAAGAAATCATCAAATTCATCGAGTGTACCGGCTTCGGCAATAGCCGCTTCGTCCGTTTCATCCGCAATAAGCGCATCCTGATTTTCGTCTGCTTGCTCCGGCACAGTCTCTGCAATCTGTTCGGACTCGCCAGTTTCGACCGTCCGGATTATTTCCGGCTCGTCAATAGCGCCATCCTTATCAGATTCATTGACAAGGCTGACATCATCCTCATCAACCCAACCATCCATGAGCAACCTGTCGATGGCGTCTTCATCACTCTGCGGCTCATTTAACGAAACAGGGGAAGCTTCCTCAGCTACCGCCTCATCCCCAACAAGCGCCGCTAAATCTTCTGCACTCTGCCCTGGCTTAGCCACATCGGCTATCTGCGCTATTTCCGGCCCATCAAAGTCGCCGACTTCGTCCCAATCACTGCCAAACTCATCTTTTTCGCCTAAAGCGTCATCTACTCCGAGCTCGGCATCCCTGAGCAATCGATCAATGGCATCTTCTTCGTCATCCTGAAAACTATTCGACGAAACAGGCGAGGATTCTTCAGCTACCGTCTCATCTTCTTTACCAAGCGCCGCTGAATCTTCTGCAATCTGCCTCAACTTATCAGCATCGGCTATCTGCGCTATTTCCGGCTCATTATCGTCATCCTCATCCCAATACCTGTCAAAATCGTCTTTTTCGTCTACTTCCTCTAAAGCGTCATCTGCATCCAGCTCAGCATCCCTGAGCAATCGATCAATAGCATCTTCGTCATCCTGAAAATCATTCGACGGAGCAAGGGACGACTCAGCCTCATCCAGCATTGCATCGAGATCAGCATCAAGACTATCCCATTTCTCTTTTGGCTTTTTGTCTATTGAATCTGTCATATTTCCGTTCAGTAACGAGGAATAAAATAACCGCAAGGTTTAAATGTAGCACCAATACCTATCGGCATTGAAACAATTTTCATTATTTTAATATCAATAAAATTAATGTTCGTAAAGTTTCATTCATTTGATGCTAAACTTCCAAAAAAACTTCTTAAAAACAAAATGCAACTAGCCATCACTGCTCTAGGTAACAATCAGATTAATTTTATTGCAGAAATATTACCCGCTGTACGCGATTGTAATTGTAATATTTTAGAAATAAGATCATCCCGTCTTGCGCAGTCTACTGCGGCATATCTGCTTATTCAAGGTAACTGGAATCAAATTGCCAAACTTGAAAACACATTAGACGTCATCCAGAAACGTCTGGACATCAAAATTCATTCATTACGTCCCGATCAAAAAGACAAGGGGAAAGACAGCGTTCCTTATTCACTGGAAACAATATCCCTGGATCGCGATAACATCATAGAATCCATCACCACCTTCCTGTTTGACAGAGGAATAGACATAGAGGAAATAAGCGGCAGCAGCTACCAGGCTCCCTATGTTCAAAGCGCTGTATTCTCAACCAAATTTGTAATTTTAGTCCCGCCGCAAACCCATCTGCTGTCACTGCGCGAAGAGTTTTTGGATTTCTGCGATCACTTAAATATAGATGCTATTCTCGAACCCATCAAACGGTAAATCTAATCATGATAACTCTCGGCAACCCTGTACCCGATTTTGAGGCGCCGGCTACCGGCGATAAAACGGTAAAACTGGCTGATTACCGGGGCAAATACGTTGTTCTTTATTTCTACCCCAAAGACAACACGCCCGGCTGCACTCAAGAAGGCCAAGGCTTTCGTGACAACATCGAAAAATTCACTTCATTGAATGCCGTCATATTGGGCGTCTCCCGCGATACCGTTCGCGTTCATGAAGGTTTTAAATGCAAACAGCAATTCCCTTTTGACCTGCTTTCAGACGAGGATGAAAAACTATGCCAGCTATTCGACGTCATAAAAATGAAAAACATGTACGGCAAACAGGTCCGGGGCATCGAACGCAGCACTTTCCTGATCGATCCCCAAAGCTTGCTTGTCCATGAATGGCGCAAAGTAAAAGTCAAAAACCATATTGAAGAAGTCCTGCAAGCCCTAAACAACCTCACAAGCGACTGACCATGAATATTCAAACAACACCGGATAAAAAACTGTTTGTTTTAGACACCAATGTACTCATGCATGATCCGGCGTCCATCTTCCGCTTTCAGGAACATGACATTTTCATCCCCATGATAGTCCTTGAGGAACTGGATCACGCCAAAAAAGGCTTAACAGAAGTAGCGCGCAACGTAAGACAAGTCAGCCGGTTTCTGGATGAACTGATTCAGGACGCCAACCAGCAAACCATCAACGACGGCCTGCCGTTATCACGCATAGAACACGGCCCGACTAACGAAGCAACTGGCGGCAGCGGGCGTTTATACTTCCAGACCAGCGCCATGACCGCGCTGCTGCCTGAAAGCATGCCCGGCAACCTTCCCGACAACTCCATACTCAGCGTCGTTTTAGCGCTCACCAAAGAACTGCCTGACATCAATGTTATTCTGGTATCCAAAGACATCAACATGCGCATCAAGGCGGCCACTTTGGAGCTGCCGGCTGAAGACTACCATAACGACCAGACCCTTGATGACATTGACCTGCTCTACAGCGGCGCAATGGCGCTGGAAGACGATTTCTGGTCTGTGCACGGCACCAAAATGGAATCCTGGCAGGAAAAAAACAAGACCTTCTACAAGCTGGAAGACCCGATAGTCTCCGAATGGTATCCCAACCAGTACCTGTATATAGAAGATGAATCCAATTTTGAAGCCATCGTCAGATCCTGCAACGGCCAGATTGCGATATTGGAGCTGGCAAGGGATTATCGCGCCAAACACAACAATGTCTGGGGCATTACCGCCAAAAACCGGGAACAGAATTTTGCCCTCAATGTCTTGCTGGACCCTGAAATTGATTTTGTCACCCTGCTGGGTACGGCAGGCACAGGAAAAACCTTATTGGCCCTGGCCGCAGGACTTACCCTGATCATGGAAAGCAAAATCTACCAGGAAATCATCATGACACGGGAAACCGTCCCCGTCGGCGAAGACATCGGTTTCCTGCCCGGCACGGAAGAAGAAAAAATGGCTCCGTGGATGGGCGCGCTAATCGATAATCTTGAACTGCTGGGCCGTAATGCGGAACACAATGAATGGGAGCAAAGCGCAACCAGCAACATAATCATGAACCGGGTCAAGATAAGATCGCTTAACTTCATGCGCGGCCGGACATTCCTCAACCGCTTCCTGATCATCGACGAAGCCCAAAACCTGACCTCAAAACAGATGAAAACCCTGATAACCCGCGCAGGCCCCGGAACAAAAATCATCTGCATCGGCAACCTGGCGCAAATAGACACACCTTATTTAACGGCGACAACCTCGGGCTTAACCTATGTGGTAGACCGTTTTAAAACCTGGCCGCACGGGGCGCACATCACCTTGCGGCGCGGCGAACGCTCACGCTTGGCCGATTACGCTTCGGATATTTTATAAAGCTTTCAAGTCAAAAGACTTTAAATCATAAAGGGCGGCTTTAGCCGCCCCTGTTAACATCGCCAATCCGCGGCCAGGCGGTCAGCACCGCTTTGACAACCGTCGCCAGTGGAATGGCTAAAAACACTCCCCAAAAACCCCACAAGCCGCCAAAAAACAAAATGGCGATGATAATCGCGACGGCATGCAGATTAACCGCCTCGGAAAACAATACCGGCACCAACACACTGCCGTCCAGCGCCTGAATAATTGAATAGGCGATAACAACGTACATGAACTCGTCGCTGCCCAATCCCCACTGAAAATAAGCGATGCCCAAAACCGGAAAGGTAACCAGCGTTGCGCCGATGTAGGGAATAATGACCTGCAAACCCATCAAAACAGCCAGCAACATGGCGTAATTCAGCCCCATCGCAGCGTAAGTTGCATAGCTGACGGCCCAGAGGATAAAAATCTCGACAAATTTGCCGCGCACATAATTGCCGATCTGCATATCGACCTCTTCCCACACGCGCTCGGTCAAATGCCGGTCTCTCGGCATAAACTGCAAAAACCAGGCTATTAACATCTGTTTGTCTTTTAAAAAGAAAAAGACCATCATCGGCACCAGGAACAGGTAGATCATTATACTGACCAGCCCCACGACGGATGCCGCTGACAGCGACAACACATTTTGCCCGTAAGTTAGCAATTCCCTCTGCACCGCAAACATTATCTGCTGGATTTTGCTTTCTGAAACCAGTTTCGGATACATTTCCGGCAAGCGCATGATTCCGGTTTGCGCCCTGTTGAGTATTTCCGGGATATGTTGGACAAGTTCGACAGCCTGCTGCGAAACAAGCGGCAGCAAATAGAACAGCAGGAAAACCAAACAGGCCATAAACACTGAAAACACCAGATAGACCGCCGGCAGGCGCGGCATCCTCATGCTTTCAGCCTTGCTTACCACGCCTTCCAGCAGATATGCCAGCACGATTGATACGAAAGCAGGCATCAACAGATCGGACAATGAATAAATCAGCACAAAGCTGACAACCAGAATAATTGCCAGTGCAACTGCCTGGGAGTTGGGTAAAGCGCGCTTAAAGAAGTCTTTCAGAAAACGTGAATTTACAAATTGGGTTCGAGTTGTCATGAATAACAGGCTGTTTTTATTTTTATTTGCGACATTCTACAGCTAATACTGAAAAACAAAACCCTCTAACCTGGAAAGCGATTATCCCTCCTGACCGTCAATCCTTGCGCTGGTTAGCATAGGCGCATAAACAAAGATGAATAACGCAAACGCCGCCAGCCAGGACAGCACCGACACGTAAATGAAATTGCTGTACCAGCCCGGCATGGCTACCGGCAATAACACCCGGAACAATGCAGCCAGATTAATCAACACAAAGGCAATAGCCATCGCATTTGAAGCCTTTAACGCCCTGCCGGTATGACCCAATGACACCCGCGCCATCATGCCCAACGTCAGTACGCCAATGCCGCCTATGGTGAAAGCATGCAGCGCCAGCGACGGCAATATCACCGAATAAGCGGATAGCACCGTCAGCATGAAACCCAGAATAATCCAGCTATAGCCGGTATAAAGCACCCATAACAAAGGCACATACCAGATGCGTTGCACATACCAGCCTGACAGCCTCATGCCATTAGCCGCAGCCGCCAGAATAGCCGCCAGGGCCAAAACAGTTCCTGAAACGCCAAACACCTGCAGGGCAAATACGGCAACGGCTGAAGCTATAGCTAACCCATCCAGCATTGGATTTTTTATGGTCAGTGTTCCGGGTATGCCGCGTTCGGTAAAGAAAGGAAATACGCGCCCGGCAATGATCAGAATCAGGATAATGAGCGTCGCAACCACCAGCTGAATTCCCATCCATGCCGTATTTTTTTGCAGGCCCAGCATTTCGGCATGTATCAAGCCATTACCCAATGCCAGCAGCAGCAACAGCCCAACAAAGACCAGATTTTTAAATTGCTTCGCCTCAATGACAGGTTTGCTGATGTGATAGGCCAGCACCGGCAGGAATGAAAAATCGACCAGCGCAATCAAGGCGTCAGGCAGCCAGCCCGCATAAAACGGCAATATGCGCCCATAAAGCCATAACAGGCACAGGCTAGCCAACTGGCAGCCGGTCAAAGTCTGCCTGCCCGTCCAGTTTTTAACCGCCGTTAACAAAAAGCCTGAAATAACCGCTACGGTATAACCCAGCAGCATTTCATGCGCATGCCAGTAGGTATCGGCAAAATAAACGTCCGGCGTTGCCGTGCCTTTATACATGGCATTCCAAAAGACAATCAGAATCAACGCAGCCAATCCGGCCAGGACAAAAAAAGCCCTAAATCCTAAGGCAAAAACAGGATGTTCAAAAATATTTTGTGGTTTCATTTCCATGTGTTTCCAGTCGGTCCAATTGAGCATTCGAGGATGCTTGGGATTATACTAAATTTACTCGCTAAAAAGCGCTTTTGTATCGCTTAACTGTGCGCTTGTCGAACAAAGTTTTTCTAATGTTTAATCATTACCAGCGCCTGCTTCAAAGCCCCATTAAACCGATCCGGCGCTTCCTGTGGAATAAAGTGTCCTGCATTTTGAACCACAACGTTTTTTAGGGTAAATCATTTATGCTTTCGCCCGGCTGACCACATAAACGCCGGTTAGCACCAAAGCCGTCCCCGCCAGTTGCGCCAATGTCAACGTCTCGCCTAACAGCAAAAAGGCCAGCGCCAACGTGCCTATAGGCCCAGTGGAACTGATAATGGACGCGGAACCAGCGCCGATGCGCCTGATCCCGGCATTCATTAAAAATGCCGGAAGCACGGTGGAGAAAACCGCCATAATCAGCGCCAGCCCATAAACACTGTCCGGCAAATTCAACAGCTTGACGCCATGCTGAATCACGAAATGCAGGCCGGTCGCAAGACACGCGACCGTCATCGAATAGGCGGTAAAACGCGTCGAGCCTATCCGTTTGACCATCATGCCGCTGCCCATCAAAAACAAGGCAAACGCGATGGCGCTAGCCAGAACCAATGCCGAACCCATCAATAATCCCGATGACGCCATTGCCGCCCTATTATCGACAAACACCAGAATCATCCCTGCATAGCTTAAAGCTAACGCAAGCGCTTGGTGGCGATTAATGGCCCGGCGTTGTATCGCTGCCGTGAACAAAACGACAAAGGTCGGATAGAGAAATAAAATCAACCTCTCAAGACCTGCCGAGATATATTGCAGCCCTGCAAAATCAAGCAAGCTGGCGATGTAATAGCCCAATATGCCCAAGCCGAGAATCATCAGCCAGTCTTGCCTGTTTAAGCGCTGCGCAGCTTCTGTTTTTGCCGAACCCTTGGCAGACCATACCGCAACCGCAAGAAAAAAAGGCAGTGAAATTGCCATGCGCAGCAACATCAACGTGATGGCGTCCAGTTGATGGTCGTAGCCGTAAGCTAATTTGATCAGTACCGCTTTGGCTGAAAAGCCTAATGCGCCGAGCAGGACAAACAGGCAACCGATAACAGCCTGACGATTGTTTTGCGATATAGCGGGTCCGGGTTGATGCACAAACTTCTCCTTATGGTGGAAAAACTGCGAATCTTGCCGGAAAGACTACCAAAGCAACTGGGACAAGACCCGCAGCTGTTTTGGTAAAATAGAATTAATGAACCAATAAAACAACACTGCGGCGAAAGCAAAGTGATTTTCGCAGCCATCGTGTATTGTGTTTCAGGGATAAGGTCATAGGTATCTGGTTCATGGCTTGTATTCTATGGATACGGCTGTACGTTGTCAATTTGTGTTGTTTTGTATCAATTGAGGTTTTCCATTTATTATTAAATTTTGTTTAAGGTACTATGTGTTACAGAACAACTTTTTAGAGTCTACCTGACTGGAAGAATACACATGGATCACAAATTCGCCGAGTCTTTTGCAGCCGACTGGATCGCTTCGTGGAACGCCCACGATCTGGACAGGATTTTGTCCCACTACGCCGACGACTTTGAAATGTCGTCGCCGATGATTATTCAAATCGCCAATGAGCCTTCCGGCACACTCCGGGGGAAATCCGCCGTGAGCGCCTATTGGACTCAAGCGTTGCAACTTATTCCCGATTTGCATTTCGAGTTGCTATCGACCCTCATTGGCGTAAACAGCATCACGCTTTACTATAAAAGCGCCAACAGCCGCCTCGCCGCAGAAGTCTTTCATTTTGATTCCGATCACAAAGTCATTCGGGCATTCGCTCACTACGCCTTGTAATACTTCAATATGAAGCCGTCCTTGCCCAACATCAAAATCTTAGCCATCTCCGGCAGCCTTCGCGCCGCATCGATGAACACCGCCCTTCTGCGAGCCGCCGCCCGCCTGGCGCCTCCTGATATTCACGTTGAGCTGTTTGGCGGACTCGGCGGTTTGCCGCTGTTCAATCCCGATATCGAAATAACCGATGCGCCGCCAGTTGCCAGTTTTCGCGCACGCATCCTTGAGGCTGACGGCATCTTGATTGCAAGCCCAGAATACGCGCACGGTGTAACCGGCGTCATTAAAAATGCTTTGGACTGGATGGTCGGCTGCGAGGCTTTCGTAAACAAACCGGTTGCTTTGCTTAATGCGTCGCCTCGGGCCACACAGGCTCAAGCATCCCTCCACGAGATAATCACCGTCATGTCTGCCAGGATCGTTGAAGAGGCCTCGATTACCTTGCCGATTCTCGGCTCCAGCCTTGACGAATCGGGGATTATTAATCATCCCGCGATTTCATCAGCGCTCCGCAACGCACTACACGCTTTTCGTGCGAAAATCGTGCATGAAATGTTGACTGCCGAGAGCACCGTACAATTTTCCCTGGCCGCTCCAGCTCAGTCCGGCCAGCCAACAAAGCGTTCAAAGCCATGAATCACATTGCCTTGAAAATGTTGATGGGCGATAAAGGCAAATATCTCGGCATTGTCATGGGGCTGACCTTTGCCTCGTTAATCATGACCCAGCAGCCGGCCATTTTTTTGGGGATTATGGCGCGCTCCTACAGCTTCATATCGGATGTCGGCTTGCCCGATATTTGGGTGATGGATTCAAAAGTGCAGTTTGTCGATGACATCAAATCCTTGCAGGATACCGAGCTTTACCGGGTACGCGGCATTTCCGGTGTGGAATGGGCCATGCCGATGTACAAGGGGCTTTTGAAAGCGCGTCTTACCGACGGCACCTTTCAGACCTGTATTGTCGTCGGTCTGGATGACGCCACATTGATCGGCGGCCCGCCCATCATGCAGGAAGGAAAAATCGAAGATTTGCGCCGCAGCGACGCCGTTATCGTTGATATTGACGGCGCCAAAGAAAAGCTGGGCAAGCCTTCGCCAATACCCGGCGGCAAACCTGTCCCGCTTAAAATAGGCGACAACCTGGAGCTGAATGATCGCCGCGCCATCGTCGTGGGCATCGCCAAAGTCACCCGTACTTTTCAGTCCCAGCCCGTGGTTTATACCACTTATTCCCGCGCCAAGAATTACGCGCCAAAGGAACGCAAACTGCTGTCCTTTGTTCTGGTTAAAGCCAAGCAGGGGCAAGACCTCGCCGAACTAACCCGCCGCATACGAACATCTACCGGTTTGGCGGCTTATACCCGGGCGGAATTCATGACCCTCACTTATGAATATTTTATGCACAACACCGGCATCCCGATTAATTTCGGCATGTCGGTACTGCTGGGGTTTATTGTCGGCGCCGCCATTGCCGGCCAGACCTTCTACAATTTCACCCTGGAGAATTTGCGCCAATTCGGCGTCCTGAAAGCAATGGGAACCAGCAACTGGACCTTGTTGCGCATGATCTTGCTGCAGGCGGTTCTGGTCGGCACTATCGGTTACGGTTTGGGCGTAGGCTTGACCGCATTATTCGGCTACGCCATGCGCCATTCGATACTGGCGTTCAAGTTCCCCTGGCAACTGCTGCTGTTTAGCGGCGCGGGAGTCAGTCTGATCTGCGTATTTGCAGCGCTCATCAGCATACGCAAAGTGATACTTCTGGAACCGGCTATCGTCTTTAAAGGATAACTGATGGAGCAAACCTCATTAGCGGTGCGTTGCCAGAATGTGGTTAAAGTTTACGACACCGGCGGCCAAAAAGTGACTGCGCTTAACGGCGTCAATCTGGAGATTGCCCTGGGGGAACTGATGATGCTGGTCGGCCCGTCAGGCTGCGGCAAGACCACCCTGATTTCGGTGATTGCCGGCATTCTGGATCAGGATTCAGGGAGTTGCGAGGTATTCGGTCAAGACTTGCTCAACATGAGCAATCAGCACAAGCTGGATTTCAGGGCGCGCAACATCGGCTTCGTTTTTCAGGCCTTTAACCTGCTGCCTTCGCTCAGCGCGGCGGAAAACGTGTCGATCCCGCTGATCATCAACGGCATAAAACGCGCCGAGGCTGAGCGCAAAGCCATCGCCGTGCTGGAGCAAGTAGGCTTGGGTGAGCGAGTGACGGCTTTACCCTCGGAGCTTTCCGGCGGACAACAGCAGCGTGTCGCCATTGCCAGAGCGCTAATTCATAGTCCGCGTCTGATTGTTTGCGACGAACCCACCAGCTCGCTGGATCATGAAACCGGACGCAACGTCATGACGCTGCTCAAGGAAGTAGCCCTCCACGAAGACAGGGCATTAGTAATCGTCACCCATGACGCCCGAATTTTCGACTTCGCAGACCGTATTGCCGAAATGGATGACGGGCATATAATTAAAGTGAGAAGCGCAGAATAAAGGAATTAATATGCAAGCCAAATACACACTACCGATACTGGCGGCCGCCGGATTCCTTTTTGCGGCCTACACAGTCGTCAGCAGCAACAAGCCGATGCCGATTGCTCCAGCCGTTGCACAGCCCTCCTCCGCGCCGTTTAAATCGTTTATTGCCGGAGCAGGAATTATCGAGGCAAAAAGCCAGAATATCTCTATCGGCACACCCTTGTCCGGCATCGTCAGCACGATAGCCGTCAAGGTTGGCGATAAGGTCAAGGCTGGTGCGCCGCTGTTTTATCTGGATGACCGCGAAACCCGTGCGGACTTGGCCGTCAAAATCGCCGATCTTGCAAAAGCCAAAGCTGGCGTCAACGAAGCCAAGGCTTCACTCAAAGACACCCAATCGCTGAGTGATCTGGCCGAAGCGGTGACCGACCGGCGCGCCATCAGCTCTGAGGAGCTTCTTAGACGGCGTAATGCTCTCCAGATCAACTCAACCAAACTGGACAGCGCTCAAGCCCTGGTGCAACAGGCCGAAGCCGCGTTGCTAACTACACAAACCACGCTGGCACGACTCGTCATTCAAGCGCCGGTAGATGGCGAGGTGTTGCAAGTCAACATCCGTCCGGGCGAATTCGCCCAAGCCGGTGCTCTGAACACACCGCTGCTGGTGCTGGGCAATATGGATCAGCTGCATGTGCGGGTTGACATCGACGAGAATGATGCCTGGCGGTTCGACAAAAACAGCAAGGCCGTGGCCTTCCTGCGCGGCAATCGGGATTTCAAGACCAATCTGGTCCTGGCTTATGTGGAACCCTATGTAGTGCCCAAAAAATCCCTGACCGGCGACAGCACCGAGCGGGTTGATACCCGTGTATTGCAGGCGCTCTACAGTTTTGAAAAGGATCAATTGCCGGTTTATGTGGGCCAGCAAATGGACGTATTCATTGAAGCCAAGGATTATGCCGGCAACGGCGGCTCACCATTATGATCCGTCGCCCGCTTGCGCTTTTTGCCTCCCTGCTGTTATCCGGCTGCCCTGCTGTCGGCCCCGACTATGAACCTCCAAAAATCCCGGTTCCCCAGCAGTGGAGCGAAACGACCGCCGGCACACGTCCCCACGCGGAGCATGGGAACGATACACAACCGGATAAATGGTGGAAGACTTTTAATGATCCGGTACTCGACAAACTGATCAGCGACGCCATTGCCTCCAATCTGGATTTGAAGCTTGCCCTGGAGCGGGTTAAAGACGCCCGCGCCCAGCGCACCGCGACCATTGCTTCAGGCTTGCCCAGTTTGACCGCCAAAGGCAATGCCAGCAGGCGGTTCAACAACTCATCCGCATCGGCTTCCCAAACCGTCCGCACAAACTCTGCGATAGGCGGCATTGGGGTCGGCAACCAACTCATCAACATTTTTCAAATGGGTTTTGACGCGCAATGGGAACTGGATTTTTTTGGCGGCATCCGACGTGCGGTAGAATCCGCCGATGCAACGGTTGATAGCGAAGTGGAAAACAGCAGGGATGTACTGGTTACCCTGCTGGGCGACGTCGCCCGCAATTACATTGAGCTGCGCGCCAACCAACAGCTGGTCATAATTACCCGTGAAAATTTACACGCGCAGCAGGACACGCTAGCGCTGACTCAAATCCGGCAACAGGCGGGACTTGCAAGCATGCTGGAAGTCACCCAGGAACAAGCCCAGGCTGACACCACACAAGCGCAGCTTCCGAACTATGAAACGATAGTTAAGCAATCGATACACGCGCTCAGCGTATTGCTCGGCAAAGAACCCGGCGCGTTGGCCGTTCGGCTTGACCAGCAAGGTGCCATCCCGGCCGTTGCTACTAATATAATGATCACCGACCTCCCTTCCGAACTATTGCAGCGCAGGCCGGACATCCGCCGCGCCGAACGGCAACTGGCCGTAGCCAACGCGTCCGTTGGGGTTGCGACCGCCGAGCTTTACCCCAAAGTCAATCTGGCCGCGTTCATCGGCTTGCAAAACACGACCATCACCGACTTCACCCCCGTCGGAAAATCATGGTCGACAGCGTCCACATTGACCATGCCGATCTTCAACTGGGGAAAACTGAACGCCAATATCAGGAGTAAAAAAGCGCAATTCGAGCAGGCCTTCCTGACCTATCAGTCCACGGTTCTATCCGCTTTTAAAGAGGTGGAGGATGCGCTCATCGCCTATACCAAAGAGCAGGAGCGACGCAAAGCACTGGCGCAAGCCGTTGAAGCAAACCAACTGGCGGTTAAATTAGCCAACGAGCGCTATCAAAGGGGCCTGACCGCGTTTCTCGATGTCCTGGTAAGCCAAAAGGCGCTTTATCAAACCCAAAGCGATCTGGTCACCAGCGAGTCCGCGCTTTCCAGCAATATGGTTGCCTTATACAAAGCGCTGGGCGGCGGCTGGCAAACCGAGGCTGTCGTAGGTGATGTTAAAAAATAACCAGGGAATGTCTGCCGAATTCATTTTTGTATACGGAACCTTACGCAGGGAAACCGCCATGAGCATGCATGATGTACTGGCCCGCCATTGCGGCTATTTTGCTGATGGCTGCATGCAAGGCAAGCTCTATGAGGTTGACGGGTATCCTGGCGCCGTCGAATCGGATAACCCAAGAGATAAGGTTTATGGAGAGATATACCGGATAATAAGCAGTGACTTAGTATTACCTCAGTTGGATGAATACGAAGAATGCACTGATAAGTTTCCGCAGCCGCATGAATACATTAGAAAAAAACTACCCATTACACTATCCGGCGGCGGCAGTGTTACCGCATGGGTTTATGTTTTCAATCAAGATGTTTCGAATTTAATGCAAATTGATTCCGGTGATTATTTGAACTATTTCAATGCACCGGAAGATGCGAAATATAACCGGACTTAACGGTTATGCGCCGATCAACCGCGTATTTGCTACGGTTTGTTTGAATAAGTTCCCTTCAGGCATAAAAAAAGCCCTACATTTGCATGCAGGGCTTTAATTTTTTGGCTCCCCCGGACGGGCTCGAACCGCCGACCTAATGATTAACAGTCATCCGCTCTACCGACTGAGCTACAGGGGAATAGACTTTTTCAAATTGGCGCGCCCGGAGAGATTCGAACTCCCGACCGCTCGGTTCGTAGCCGAGTACTCTATCCAGCTGAGCTACGGGCGCCTTATTGAGACGGCTATTATGCTTTCTACCGGTTTCCTTGTCAACCGCAATTCATCCAACCTTTTAACTATTGCGGGCTAAGCGTTATTCTGCCGCTCAACCTGGCGACCGCAAATTTACGAATCTCTTCCAGCAACAGCATCCCTACGGCGAAAGGCAGCACGAACAGCCATACTTCAGGCGCAATCGGCATCGTGCCGAAAATCAGGTTACCCCAATCTGTGTAATCAATAGCCAGCATCAGGGCGATTTCCAAAGCGATGCCCCAAAGGATGATGCGATTATCGAACAATGGCGCACTGAACAGGCTGCGTCCCGGCGTTTTGCAAAGAAACACATTCACAATCTGCGTGACAATGATGGCGCTAAGACAAGCCGTGGTGGCCTGGAGATATAATGGGTCGTGACTTGCCAAGCTCTCGCCCCATTGCCACCCGCCTTCGTGAAGCACGAAAAAATAAGCCGCCATGGCGGCAACGGCCTCCAGGATGCCTAAAAAAAGATAAGCCCTCGCCAGCAAACGCCAGTCAAGCAGCCGTTCTTTGCGCGAGCGCGGCGGCTTGGTCATGGTGCCGGGTTCAGGCTTGGCGCAGCCAAGCCCCAGGGCCGGCAGCATGTCCGTTCCCAAATCGACCGCCAGAATCTGGATGATGGTCAAGGGCAGCGGAATTTTGAACAGGGCAAAAGCCAGATAAGGGACGACTTCCGGAATATTGGAGGTAAGGATGTAAGCGAGGAACTTGCGGATATTTTCATAAACGGCTCGCCCCTCCTCGATGGCGGCGATGATGCTGGCGAAATTGTCATCCAGCAGAATCATGTCGGCAGCTTCCTTGGCCACATCGGTTCCGCTTATGCCCATCGCAATGCCGATATCCGCCAGTTTCAGGGCCGGAGCATCGTTTACGCCATCGCCGGTAACCGCGACGGTGTGTTTTTTCTTCTTCAGGGCGACGACGATGCGCATTTTCTGGTCGGCCCCGACTCTGGCGAAGATAATATCCGGCGCATCCAGAGCGAGACGAAGCTGGGTTTCTGACAATTTACGCAACTGCGCTCCGGTGATCACCACCGGATTATCCGTTTGAATCTGGCCTATCTGCCGGCCAATCGCCAAAGCGGTATGCGGATGGTCGCCGGTCACCATGATGACCTTGATTCCCGCTTCCCGGCATTTACGTATGGCATCCGGCACCTCCGGCCTGGGCGGATCGTCCAGGCCGATCAGGCCGCAAAGAATAAGGTCTTGCTCCAGCACTTCACCATTATGCCCACCCTCCAACGCCCGCCATGCGAACGCCAGCACACGCAAGCCCTTGCCCGCCATTTCCTCCTGGGCTCGAATGAAGTCTTGCCGGATTTCCGCCGTGAGCGATGTTATCTCCTTGCCTGTTTGCACCTGTTTGCATAACGGCAGCAGCATTTCCAGCGCGCCCTTGCAATAAAGCACTACGCCTTTGGGCGTCTGGTGCACGGTGGAAAGGCGTTTGCGGTCGGTATCAAAGGCGACCTCGTTGATCTTGGGATAGGCAATCTTCTCGCCCAGACAGGCTTTTGCCATGCGCACCAAAGCGACTTCCATGGGATCGCCCAAGGTCTGCCACTGACCGGCCACCATGGTTTCTTTCAGGTTATGACAGAGCAACGCATCCTCGAAAAAACGGCGATGCGCCTTAGCCAGTTCCGGCTGTCGCTGTACAGCCGTCGGCGTGAGCATTTTCCTGTCCAGATAAAGCATGCTCGCCGCCATACGGTTCTCAGTCAGCGTTCCGGTCTTGTCGGTACAGATCACCGTCGCCGAACCCAATGCCTCCACCGAAGGCATATGCCGGATCAGGGCATTGCGCTTTGCCATGCGCTGCGTCGCCATAGCCAGAGACAGCGTGACCGTAGGCAGCAAACCCTCCGGCACGTTGGCGACGATGATGCCTATGGCGAAGATGAAATTTTCCCAGAACGTCAGCCCCATGCCGCGCCCGATAAAGAAAAACGCCACGCCCAGCGTGAGCGAGAGCAAGGCGATGATGCGGCTTAGGCGCACGATTTCCAGTTGCAGCGGCGAAACACTCTTGACTGCGGTTTGCGTCAGATGGGCAATCTTGCCAAATTCCGTATGCATTCCGGTCGCGAACACCACCGCCCTGCCCTCGCCGGACACCACAGAGGTGCCCGCCAGCAAGGTATTGCGGCTATGCTCCAGATTTTCTTCCGCGGAAGGCTCCGCATCCCTCGCCTTGGGCAGCGATTCGCCGGTAACGGTGGCGTTATTGACACGCAGGGAAAAGGCTTCAAGCAAGCGGCAGTCTGCCGGCACGTTATCGCCCTCCTGCAACAGGATGACATCGCCCGGCGTCAGATCGGCCGCCAGAATCAGCCCGACCTTGCCATCCCTTATCACCTTGACGTAATAAGGCAAAAGCTTTTGCAAGGCGGCGATGGCGCGTTCGGCCCGATACTGCTGCCAGAATGAGAACAGACCATTAATGACGATGACGCCGAGGACGGCATAGCCCAACGTAGCCATGCCGCCGCCCGGTTGCCGGGATTCGGCGAAAAATGCCAGACCTGCCGCCAGCCAGAGTATCAGCGCGAAGAAGTGGACAAACTCTTTAATGAACCGGAGCATGAGGGATTCGCCCCGCACCTCCTCGACCCGGTTGGGCCCGTACTCGCTGAGGCGATATTCGACTTCAGTTTGGGTCAGGCCGTCATGACGGCTGTTAAGACTGGCGAGCGCCTCGTCGGCGCTGAATTGATGTATTTTCATAGCCGCTCCTGTTTACAGGGACTGAAAAAACAGTTCCCGCTGGGGGCCTAGCTTAACATCCGCTCCCCGGCCTGCAATAGCATGGATTCCATCATTCTTTCATTCGTTAACACACACTTACTGTATTATGCCAACTTTTAAAATGCTTCGGAGTTGATTATGAATAAATATGAGCAAGGGAAAAAAGTCAGGCGCATCGCTGCGGTGATTTATATTCTGGTCATGGCTGTAATTGTTGGTGGGACTTATCTGTCCCAGCAGCAAAGAGAAGTGGTTAATAAAGAGCCGCAAGCCTTGCCCGGCAATTAAAACCTGCTTTTGATTAATGCTCTCCCGCAATACCTTTATGATTTACTTTACCCTTTAAGACCAGCTTGCTGAGCGCGGGAAGGATGATAAACGTGCAGGTCATGATCCAGAATATGCCCATCGTAATCACCAATCCCATGCTGGCGATGCCCTGATGGGGTGAAAAAGCCAATCCGGCAAAACTGGAAGCCGTCGTTAGCGCGCCATAGAACATGGCTCTGGCGGTGCTGGATTGATAGATGTTTTGTTCTTCGGAAAGCGAATGGTGCAGCTTTTCAACCATGTGTATGCCGTTGTCAACGCCAAGGCCCAGCAACAGCGGCAAGGCGATGATATTGGCAAAATTGATGGGTATGTCGGCAATAACCGTACTCGCCATGGTGAACAGCCCCGCCAGAATAAGGGGCGTCATGACCAACAGGGTATCGGTCACATTGCGGCGGATAGCATATAAAAGCAACGCGATGGTGACCAAAGCAATCGCAATGGCTTCCTGAAAAGCGGCGATAACCTCTTTCATGGATTCCCAGTACATGACCGGCAAGTCAGTCGCTTCAGGAGCAATCGCCTGCACTTGGGTAATAAACTCTTCCAGATTGGCTAAATCACCCAAGTCTTTTTTGGGGAATATCTGTATACGATACCAGCCTTCTTTACTCAGCCATCTGTCCTTAATATCGGGTGGCAAGTCGGCCAAGGTGATTTCCCTGGCATTGAAACTGGCTAACAACTCATTCATGACGTTGGGCAAGGTGCCGAGCAGGGTTGTCTGTATTTTCTCAATAAACAAACGCCGGCTGGTTTCCTGCCGTGAATCAAGTTCGATCAGAATGTCCTGCAGTTCCGTTTTAAAGTTTTTTAAAGCCGCTATCTCGCGGACATCGGTTTTGCTTGGCAGGATGGTATCTATTGCTTTTATCAGGTGATTAATGCCGGGGCTTGGGTCCGTATCCGGCTTTAAAGCGGGAAAACTCTGGGCTTGAGCTCCAAGCACCATTTCCATCTCTTCAATCAGAGCCATCTTGTCTTCCTGGCCGGAAGGCATGAAATCAAAAAGACTGACGGTTTTATCAACCGACCCCAATGCCGCAAGCTTTTGCTGTAAGGCTTTGGCTTTGTCTTCATCCTTGGACAGCACGGTTAACGTCATCGGCGAAGTTTCCTTATCTTTCATCAAATTCTTGAAAGCAATGACCGATTCAGTATTGGGGTCTCTAAGGTTAAGCGGATTGAAATCAGTTTTTACGTTAAACACCAGCACTATAGATAGGATTGCTATCAGGCCGGTTAGGATGGTAATCGGTTTGGCGTAATGGAGCGTGAATGTCGCCATTTTTTCCGACAATGTTGAAAAAGCGGGTTGGCTAGGTGCCAATTCGGGCGGCACCGACACTGGGAAAAACCTTAGCAGCACCGGCAAAACAGTCAGGGTAACCACAAGACAGATAAACAGGCTCGTTCCCGCCAGCAGGCCGAGTTCGGATACACCTCTGTAATCAGTCGGTATAAACGCATAAAGTCCGATGGCTGTGGTGCCCGCACATAATAATAGCGAGGGGCTGGTAGTAACTAAAGTGCTGCGTATCGCCTTTTCACGATTGACATGGTGGAGCAGATTGTCCCGGTAACGCAAACAAAAATGAATGGCATATTCCACGCCCAGACCGATGTTGGATACGGCAAAAGCAACTGAAATCAAATTAAGCTCTTTTACCGAAAAAGCAGCGAACGCCCCACAGAAAACCATGCCCAAAGCCAAGGTAATCAATGTGGCTACCGTCAATAAAATGGATCGATAGGCTACCAGTAAGATCACCAAAACCAAGACAACAGAGAAAACACTGGCGGTAAACGTACCGGTACTCATGCCGGCTAATTCGTCATCTTCAAGACCGACTTCACCGGTAATCCAGACTTTAACCGTGGGTAAATTAGGATCCTGAATTTCAGCAACCGCTTTGCGGATAGTCTCAATGGATTTCTCAGCCGGGCGGATTTGCGTGTAATCAAACTTGGGCAGAACGATGATGAAGCCATTGTTGGAGTGGCTCACCGTTAATTTCTTTTCTGCAATCAATGATTCCCAGGAGAGCAGCCCTTTTTCGCCATTGATGGATTTATGCAATGCCAGCGAAACCTTGTCAATCAGTGACGGCAGGTCAATAGGCATCACCTGGTCTTTATCCGAAGAGGTTAAGGCGTCTTCAAAAATCGAAAAAAAGCCGGTCAGGTTCGGCTCCTGGGCAATTCTGCCGATAAACGGCTGGGCCTGGGACAAGTTGCCGGATAAGATCTGCAAATTATTAATATCGAGATACAGCAAGCCGTTCTGGCGAAAAAATTCGTTCTCGTTGGGAATATAGGCTGAATCTATATTCTCTTTATCAGCCTTGAATAAGCGCACCAGCCTTCTGGTAGCGGCCTTGGTCAGTTCCGGCGTATCTGATTCGACCACCAGTAACAGGGTATGCATGTCTTGGGAAAAAGCGTTTTCAAAATTGCGCCGGTTTTGCTGAAAAGGCGCATCAGGAGCGATCAGCTCGGCGGTATCTGTGTTAATACTCAAATTACTGCCGGCGTATCGCACGGCCAAAGTGGCGAGCAGAATAATAGTTAACAACAGCACAACAGGGTGGCCAAGAGTCCAGTTTCCCCAGCGGGAAAGAAGATTGCGACTAATAATTTTTAACGACATTACTTGTGATCCGCTTATTTAAGCATTAATGAATGGTGAGAGTGTCCAAAGTGCTCAAAGCATCACTTCGGGATTCAATAAGTTCTTTGTCCTGCTGCTCAATAAAAAGGGCGGCAATTTTTTCCGTATTCGCCGCTTTCATGCCGTCCTTTTGACCCAGACAAATCAATGCGGTTGACCAGGCGTCAGCAATCGCCGGATCATTGTGCAGGACGGTGACGGAAACCAGATTATGCGTGACCGGCTTCCCCGTACGAGCGTCGAGTATGTGGCTGTACCGCTGCCCGTGATCATCAAAATAATGCCGGTAGGTGCCTGAAGTCATGACGGCGGTCGGAGTGTCCTTGGGCAGGGTCATGATTTTTTGCATGACCTGTTCGCCCGGCAGCGGCCTTTCCACGGCAATGCGCCATGCTTTAGCATCCGGTTTATGTCCTTGGGTTTTCAGTTCGCCGCCAATTTCGACCAGATAATTCGCTATGCCTTTTTGTTCCAGAACATGGCTGATCCTTTCCACGCTGTAGCCTTGGGCGATAGACGACAAATCAACTTTCAGACCGGATTGTTTTTTACGCAGATGGGTTTCATCCGCTACTTCCAGCTTTTCCATGCCTATTTGGCTCAGCGTCTTGCGGATTGCGGCAGCGTCAGGAATAGTCAGTGCATCGCCCCGGAACCCCCATAAATCGAACAGGGGTTTGATCGTTAAATCGTAGCAACCCTGACTGGCCTGATATACGGTCTGTGCTATTTTAACCAGAGACACGATCTCGCCACCGACTTCCTGGCTGCCTGTGTTTTCGGCACTGTTGAAGATCTCTATAACCGAGTCATTCCGGTAATTGGACAGCAATTTATCGATAGCAGCGAATTCGCTTTCGATGCCGGCTTTAATGTCTGCGCCGTCTATCGGCGATTCGGACCAGTAACTGATATGGTAGGTCGTCCCTTGAGCCAGGCCTTCAAGCTTTTGAATCGCCGGTTCCGAACAACCTGTCAGCATGACTAAAAGCGCTGCCAAACAAACATATACGGATGAACCTAGAAAATAACGCCACCGGCCCGGCATCAAATTACGCGATTCCATGTCTTTAGTCTTGGGATTAATCATCCATGTCTGCCGTTTTTCATCATTACAGGTTACAAATAGCACTCTTCGTAAAATACGCGGCGCATCTTAACAAACGATTGTTCGATAAGCTAACTTGCCGGATTAAGGCGCAATCTCTCTTTGTGTTAAATGTCGCATTTAATTAACCTCTTTATTATAATCCCAAAGACACAAAGGTTTTTATAAAAAATGAGATTACTATCCACGATTGCCATCCATCGTATACACTTCGGGCTATCCCGCTTTTGATGCTGATCACTTTTTCCCGGCTCTCAGATGATCCCCACCATGACTAATCTCTTCCTGATCATTGTCGCGTTGCTGCTGGTCGCGCTCAACGGCTTTTTCGTCGCGGCAGAGTTCGGTTTGGTCAAGCTGCGGCAAACGCGTATCCGCGAGATCGCCAAAACACAAGGTTTGCGCGGGCGCATTCTGGCCAAAGTGCATACAAAACTCGACGCCTACTTATCGGCCTGCCAGCTGGGTATTACGCTTGCTTCGTTAGGATTGGGCTGGGTCGGCGAACCGGCGTTTGCCAGCCTGCTGGAACCTGTGTTCGGCAGGATCGGCGTCACATCGCCGGAGCTGATACACGGCATCTCATTCGCTTTCGCCTTCTCCATGATCTCGTTTCTGCATATCGTGGTCGGCGAGCTTGCGCCAAAGTCGATGGCGATCCGCAATCCTGAAAAAATCGGCTTATGGAGCGCCCTGCCGCTCTACGGATTCTATTGGCTGATGTATCCCGCGATTTGGCTGCTGAACTCCAGCGCCAACCTGGTGCTGCGCCTGTTTGGCCTGGGCAATGTCCCCGGCCATGACGCTTACTACTCTGCCGACGAACTTAAACTTATTTTACGCAGCAACTATCCTGGCGACCGCTTTACCCGCGACGAATTAAACATCCTAGCGAACACGCTGGATTTCAGCGAACTGGAAGTGTGCGACCTGATGCGCCCTATCCACGAAATCACGGCATTGCATAGCAACAAGTCATTGCAGGAAAACCTGCAAACCGTGTCTCAGAAGCGTTACAGCCGTTATCCCTATTTCGACGCTAATGGTGTCGATGTGTTAGGGGTGATTCACTTGAAAGATTTGTTTTTCGCCCAGCAGGACGGCAAAGCGATTGAGGATTTAAAAAACTATCTGCGGCCTATCCAGTACATCTTGCCGCACAAACCCGCGCTGGAGCTATTCCGCCAATTCCGCATGGGAACATCGCATTTTGCGATCATCGGACAAAAAGGCCACAAGCCGCAAGGCTTTATCACGCTGGACAATTTGTTAAGCGCGATGGTCGGCGAGATACGCGACGAATTCCGCCAAAACAACACTGACTGGACCAGGCTGGATGACGGCACGCTGATCGGCAAAGGCAGCCTGCCGATATTCTCGCTGGAACGGATTCTGGGCATCGACATCGAGAACGAAGAACTCGAGCTGGAAGATGAAGTTTCTATCGGCGGCCTCATTATGTCCAAACTCCGCGACATTCCGGTAGAAAACCAGAAAATAGAATTCAACCAATTCGATGTCGTGGTCAAAAAAATGAGCGGCCCTCGCACCGTTTTTGTCCAGATTTACCCTAAAGAAATGACTGATCTGTAGAGCCATCCTCCATGAAAGGAGGTCTAAGTATCATTGATCGGCTACTTAGTTTAATATCCAGATTCCGGTATAGTCCACAATGCTGTTTGAATATCAGGTTAATACCTAATTATGAATGATTTCTTAAGTAAAAAACCGATACGCTACTTCATTCCCGGCATTTTATTAGCCGGTCTTTTATTGCTGGGCTTTATAGTGCTGCGCGAGTTTTTGCTCACACTGACATGGGCATTGATCATAAGCTACGTCATGTGGCCGCCTTACCGCTGGCTGAGGCATCAGTTCAAAGGCAACGCCATCCTCAGTGCGGCGGTGATGACCGCCATTATTGCGGCAGTCATCTCCCTGGCGGCTTACTGGCTTGCCTTCATGCTGCAAGATGAGTTCAAAATCGCTTATCAAGCCTTAGCGGATAACTTGGCTCAAGCGCCTTATCAACTGCCGGATTTTATTAAACGTATTCCATGGCTGGGCGACACTGCGCAGGAATGGCTGGACCGGTTGACCAGTGACCGGGAGGAAATGGCTGCGCAACTTGCCGACTGGTCAAAACAGTGGCTGGGAGAATTTGCCCAGTTCCTTCGCGGCATCGGCTATCACCTGCTGAAACTGGGCGTTATTTTAGTCACGGTGTTTTTTTGTTTTCGCGATGGCGATGAAATAGTCAGGCAACTGCATCAAGGACTGGTGCGTTTTCTGGGGGAATATCAGCATGTTTACCTGCAAGCCGCCGGCAATACAACGCGCGCAGTGGTTTACGGCCTGGTGCTTGCGGCGCTGGGACAAGGCCTGTTTGCCGGGTTGGGTTACGCTGCGGCCGGCGTAAAAGCGCCGGTGCTGCTTGGCGCAATTACCGCGCTGCTGGCGCTGGTTCCCATGGGGGCGACACTTGTGTGGCTGCCCATTGGTGTCATGCTGGTTCTTAAGAACCAGCTTTGGCAAGGAATAGGATTGTTACTTTGGGGCTTTCTGGCAGTCAGCACCGTGGACAATGTGATCCGCCCGCTGGTGATCAGCGGCGCCAGCCGGGTGCCTTTTCTCGTCGTCATGTTCGGCGTTCTCGGCGGACTGACCGCCTTCGGCGCAGTAGGCCTGTTTTTAGGCCCGGTGATTCTGGCCGTATTGCTGGCCGTGTGGCAAGCATGGATAAAACAGCAGGAAA
The DNA here is from genome assembly GCA_041660285.1 of Methylobacter sp. Lineage (GTDB taxonomy): Bacteria > Pseudomonadota > Gammaproteobacteria > Methylococcales > Methylomonadaceae > Methylobacter_A. The sequence goes on along the minus strand of JBAZWN010000022.1, from coordinate 25,523 downwards.
AGGAAGTCTCGGCGCCGGAAGCCGCAGCGCCTGCTTTAGATGCAGTAGCCAATCTCATCTGGCATACCATGTCTGCCGAGGAAGCGCTTCATGTCCAGGCTTCGGACCCAGCCAGCGGCTTGACGCAACGGGAAGTCCAGCAGAGGCTGCTGCAATACGGCCCCAATACACTGACGCCCATAGCCAGCCGTAGTGCTATCAAACGTTTTTTGATCCAGTTCCATAATGTGCTCGTTTATGTATTGCTGACTGCGGCCGGTGTAACCGCGGCCATTGGACACTGGATCGACAGCGGCGTTATTGTCGGCGTGGTATTTATCAATGCGGTAATCGGGTTTATTCAGGAAGGCAAGGCGGAAAAAGCGCTGGATGCTATTCGCAATATGCTGACCCAGCAGGCTATGGTGCGGCGTGATAACAAGAACTTCCTCATTCCTGCCGAACAATTGATTCCGGGCGACATTGTCAGCATAGAAAGCGGCGATAAAGTACCGGCTGATCTGCGCCTGTTGCAGGTCAAAAATCTTCAGGTCGATGAATCGATGCTCACAGGAGAATCGTTATCCGTCGAAAAAAATAATGCCTCGGTCGATGCACATGCTGCCGTAGGAGATCGATTCTGTCTGGCTCACTCAGGTACGCTGGTTACCTATGGCACCGCGCTTGGCGTGGTGGTGTCCACCGGCGATAAAACAGAAATAGGCCGCATCAGCTCCCTGTTGCGCACCGTTCCTCAACTGACCACGCCTCTGCTGCGTCAAATTGCCCGCTTCAGCCAATGGCTGACCTTTGTTATTTTAACTATCGCCTGCGCCACGTTTGTTTATGGCCATTATATTCATCATTCTTCTCTGAGCGACCTGTTTCTGTCAGCGGTTGGGTTTGCAGTAGCCGCCATTCCCGAAGGCTTGCCGGCCATTATGACCATTACCCTGGCTATCGGCGTACAACGAATGGCTAAACGCAATGCCATTATCCGGCGTTTGCCGGCGGTCGAGACCTTGGGTTCGGTTACCGTGATTTGTTCCGATAAAACCGGCACCCTGACCTATAACGAAATGACCGTTAAATCGGTATTCGTGAATAATGCCTTGTTTGATGTAACGGGTACCGGCTACGATCCTCAGGGAAGCTTTGAACTGGCCGGCGCGGCGGTTGATATAGAGGATCATCCGAGTTTATACGAGCTGGCAAGGGCTTCCATGCTCTGCAATAACGCGGCATTAGAGCAAAAGGGCGGAAACTGGATTGTTCACGGCGATCCTACCGAGGGCGCATTGATTACTCTGGCGCATAAGGCCAAATTGGCTCCCGTCCTGCTGAACCGGGAAATGCCGCGGGCTGACTTTATCCCGTTCGAATCAGAGCATCGCTATATGGCATCGCTGCACCATAACCACAGCGGCCATGCTTTTGTGTTTGTCAAAGGCGCTCCTGAACGCGTACTCGACATGTGCAGCCTGCAACGCATCAATGGCGAGGATGTGCCCATTCATCTTGCACACTGGCATCAGGTTATGGATGAAATCGCTGGCCGCGGCCAGCGCCTGCTGGCGATTGCCGCCAAGACACTGCCCTCCGAACAAAAACAGATTGACCCTGCCGATGTTGAAACCGGACTGACACTGCTGGGTCTTGTCGGCATGATTGATCCGCCGCGCCCTGAAGCCATTGAGGCGGTTCTCAAATGCCAGCATGCCGGCATTCGCGTCAAGATGATTACCGGCGACCATGCCGTGACCGCCACGGCTATTGCCGCCCAACTGAATATCGGTAACGGCTCGGTACTGCGCGGAGAAGACCTGGATAAAATGACTGATGACGAGCTTAAAGAAGCGATCCGTGATGTCGATATTTTTGCCCGAACCAGTCCGGAAAACAAATTGCGTCTGGTGATTGCGCTACAGGCAGACGGGCATATCGTTGCCATGACCGGAGACGGCGTGAACGATGCGCCTGCGCTAAAAAGAGCCGATGTCGGCATCGCCATGGGCAAAAAAGGCACTGAAGTCTCGAAGGAAGCCAGCAAAATAGTGCTGGCGGATGATAATTTTGCCTCTATCGCCCGTGCGATAGAAGAAGGCCGCGGTATTTATGACAACCTGAAAAAAGCCATTATTTATATCTTGCCCAACAATGGCGGCGAAGGGCTGACGATTGTTGCGGCCATCGTAATGGGAATGACGCTGCCGATTACGCCATTGCAGATACTCTGGGCCAACATGGTTACCGAGGTTACTTTGTCGCTGACGCTGGCCTTTGAACCGCCTGAACGAAATATCATGAGCCGCATGCCTAGAAACCCCTCTGCGCCCATGCTGTCGCGCTTTCTGGTATGGCGGGTTGTGTTTGTATCGCTGATTATGGTTACCGGTACTTACGGAATGTTTCTCTGGGAGCTCTCTCAAGGAACATCCATTGAAGCGGCGCGAACCGTTGCCCTGAATACGCTGGTGATGTTCGAAATATTTTATGTGCTTAACAGCCGCTACCTTGTCGATTCAGTGCTCAATTGGCACGGTCTGTTTGGCAACCGGCTGGTCTGGCTGGCCATCGCGCTGCTGCTTATCGCTCAAATGGGAATTACCTACTGGCAGCCTATGCAAGCGCTGTTTGGCACCGTCGATATTGAACCACATACCTGGACAACAATTATTGCCGTCGGCTCAAGCGTGTTCATACTGGTTGAGATCGAAAAGTTCTTAATCCGATTGTTCATGCCGGAATCATCTGCAGGGAATAATAAGCCATGAACATGGGGAATATTTTTGCTGTCTCTGGACTGTAGTACATGCAGGATGATTGGATTTTCTTTGCTCCCATTTTTGATGTACTATTGATTCCATACTAAACGCGGAGCCTTACTTGTGAAATATTCAAACGGATTTTTCTTTCAATTCATGCGGTTAGCCGGCCCTTTTTGGCGCTCTGAAAACAAGGCCGCTATTTACCGTCTGACACTGGCTTTATTCGTTCTCACCGTAATGCAAATCGGTATTGCCATCGTCATCACCGTATGGAGCGCCGATCTTTTCAATGCGCTTGAGCAGCGTTCAATGACCGAGTTATATACGCAGATCGGTCTCATCGTGCTGATTTTTGCAGCCAATATAGCGGTCACCACCGCCCATTTTGAAGTTAAACGACGCTTGCAGCTCGACTGGCGAACCTGGCTAACACAACGCATGACCAGTCAATGGATGAACGAAGGCCGCCATTATCTGGTCACCCACATTCAGGGGGCTGGGGCGCACGATAATCCTGATGGACGCATCGCTGAAGACGTGCGCATTGCGACTGAAGTCGCCATTGACCTCTGTCATTCGTTAGTCTATAGCCTGATGCTGCTAGTCAGTTTCACCAAAATTCTCTGGACGCTTTCCGGCACTGTTACGCTTGATTTGGGACTGATTGAAATCCCCATTTACGGGCATTTGGTCTGGCTGGCCATGATCTATACGGCTTGCGCCTCCGCGTTGGGTTGGTGGCTAGGCCGGCCCTTTACCATGGCGACTGACGCCAGACAAACGGTAGAAGCCAATTTCAGGTTTGGCCTGGTAAACGCGAGAGAGAATTCTTTGGCGATTGCCCTGGTTCACGGTGAGACCCATGAGCAACAGCATTTCATCACACTCTTTCAAAATATCATCGACGCCTGGCAGCGGCAAACCCATGCCTGGGCGCATCTGTTCATGCTCACTTCCGGCTATTCGGTGTTGTCGATGGCGTTCCCCATCCTGGTGTCTGCACCTCGCTATATTCTGGGGAGCATCACACTCGGCGCCCTGATGCAATCAGCCCAGGCATTCCAGCAAATGGCTGGAGCCTTGTCCTGGCCGGTTGATAATATGGCCAAAGTCGCGGAATGGCGGGCTTCGGTTGAGCGGGTATTGGGATTGGCCAATGCACTAGACCAGCTAGAAAAAGAGATTGTCCGCGCCGATCCGCATCGGATTCTTCTGAAGAAAACCGAACAGAATGTTTTGCGTTTTTGTGATCTGTGTATTGTCAGGCTCGACGGCGTGGTATGCGTACATGCCATGAATGACGAAATCAAGCCTGGAGAGCGCGTGCTGATTACCGGCAATGCCTTTACCGGCTCCAAGTTTTTCAAAGCGATTGTAGGTCTCTGGCCGTGGGGAGAAGGATCCATTGAATTACCACGCGATCCGGTGTTTTTTATGCCGCCACGACCTTATCTACCGACCGGAACTCTGCGCGCTGCGATCTGCTACCCATCAGCGCACGAGGAATTTGCCCAGGATGGGCTTGAGGAAACACTTGAACTGGTAGGACTGGGAGAATTAGTGGAACGGCTTGACCAGGAAGAACATTGGCCAGGCGCGCTTTCCCGGGAAGAACAACAGCGCCTGGGTGTAGTTCGATTGCTGTTGCAGCGGCCCAAGTGGATATTGTTGCAAGATGCGATGGACTCGCTTGATTCCTCATGCGAAATGAAGATGCTGAATTTGATAGCCCAAAAACTTCCCGATGCCGCGATACTGACGATTACCAATGAACCCATGGCTGAGCCGTTTCATCACCGGCGGATTGTGCTGTAACGTCCCCTTCACTATTCGCCGTAAGAAAAATTAAATGAATCCTCCGTTTGACAACAAATTCGGCAAGAAACTGCGCGGCGTTAATCTTGGCGGATGGCTGGTGCTGGAAAAATGGATGACGCCCAGCGTCTTTGAAGGACTTCAGGCAACGGATGAAACCTCCTATTGCGTTGAGCTGGGCGCGAACGCAGAGCAGGCGCTGAAAAAACACTGGGATACTTTCATCACCCGCGAGGATTTTGCCTGGCTGGCCCAAACGGGCATCAACGCAGTCAGGATTCCTGTCGGCCACTGGATATTCGGTCCCGGCTATCCCTATCACAGTGCCTATGGCAAATATTCCCACCCCTTTGTTCAGGGCGGCATAGAGGTTCTTGATCGCGCATTCAACTGGGCCGAGGAGTTTGGCTTGCATGTCGTGCTGGACTTGCATGCCGCACCCGGCTGCCAGAACGGCTTCGACAACGGGGGCATCCAGAATGTCTGCGAGTGGCACACCAAAGAGGAATACATCAATTACTCGCTGGACGTACTGGAGCGTTTGGCCGAACGCTACCACAGCCGCCCCGCCCTGCATGCCATTGAAGTATTGAATGAACCGCGCTGGGACATCGATACCGATCTGTTAAAAAAATATACCACGGACGGCTATCGCCGAATCCGCAAATACTGCGATCCCAGAAACGTTGCCGTAGTCTACCACGACGGCTTCCGCTCATTCCGCGAATACACCGGATTTTTAACCGAACCGGAATTCAGCAACGTGGTGCTCGACATTCATCGCTACCAGTGCTTTGTCCGCGAAGACATTGATACGGACATTTACGGGCACATGCAAAAAGCCGCTATTGAGTGGAAAAACGAAGCCGACGACATCATCAACGATCTCGGCCAATGGACTTATGTCGGCGAATGGAGTTTGGGGCTGGATTTAAAAGTGGTATCGCTTTGGGCGGAGGGGCCGTTCAACCATGCGCTGCAAGACATGGATGACTTTCAAATGGATATTGCCTACCGGGGCTACGCCGCCGCACAACTGGTCACTTTTGAGAAATATCTTGGATGGTTCTTCTGGAGCTACAAGACCGAAACAACGCCGGCATGGTGTTTCCGCGAGTGCGTCAACCGGGGTTGGCTGCCTGACAGATTCAGATAACAGCGGGACTGTTCAAAAATACTTGATAACCTGCGCCCAGACTTGTGGCGAGCGGTCTGTGTTCGGAGCGGCTTTTTCAGAGCCCAGTTTCCAGGCCAGGTTCACCTTAGCTATCCAGTCGTCGGGCTTGCCTACATTTAGACCTATCCCGGCACCGGTCAGGCCGCGGTCATTGTCGCCGGGAACCCAGGTGTAGCGGTTGGTTTTAACATAGCCGTGGTCGATAAACGCCAACGCTTGCCAAAGGCCCGGCAACACAGGCATTGGCAGATCGCGCCGCAATTCCGAGACAAACAGATAACCCTCGTCACCGATACCTTCGCCTTGAGGATAGGCACGCACGCCGTAAGCGCCACCGAGGATGAACTTCTCCGAGGAATCCAGATTCTTGTTAGCGAATTGTCCTGCGTAGGACAAATACAGGCTGGTTTTGTCGTCTATGTGCTGCAGGCGTAGCAGGTTAAGCGCCCACTTGCCGTAACCGCCATTGGTTTTGGCGGTATCGTCGTCATTAAGCCGGGCGTCAACCGACTCGATGTTGAGATGGCCGACCAGATAACTTGCCGAATAGCTGGTAACACCGCCACCCAGCAATCCATCCCGGCTGTTGCCATTGAGCGAGAGCGTCCAAACATCAATACTCCGGTCAGTTTGGCTGTTGGTACTGCGGATACGATCTGTCAATTGCTTGTTATCGTAGCCCAGATGACCGTACAGGCTGAAGTTGCGGGAACGGACAACAGGATGCAACACAAAAGCGTTGACGACCTTTACGCCGCCATCGGCTTCCAGGCTGGAAAACTCACGGCCCAGTTGATAGCGCAAATCGGTGTAACCTCCGCCCACCCGTGTGCTCCACGGCCCTACCGGCAATTGATAGCTGGCGTTGCCCAGGCTCATCGCCTCATCAGTGCCCATACCACGTAACGAGAGCTGGTCGCCGATGTTGAAAGGATTGTTGATATTAACCGCGGCGCTACCTCGGTATTCACCGGTATAGCGGTTACCGAAGGTATCAAAACCCAAATTGCCGGTAATTTTGCGGCCGGATGCAACATCGACCAGCAGATCACTGACGCCGACACTGTCGCCGGGCTTGAGCGTGGACTTGACTTCCACGCCAGGAATGTCAGACAGCAACAGCAGACTGCGCTCTAAGGGACGGTGGCTCAATACTTCACCTTTTTGGAGACCGGACAGCGGCGCGTTCAGGATGGTTTCAATAAGAGGGCTGCTGTTACGCAATTCAACCTTGCCCAGCTTGCCTTCCAGAACGGCAACTTCCAGCACACCGTCCTTGATCTCCTGCGCGGGCAAATAAGCACGCGCCAGCAGGTAGCCATTGTCGCGATAGTAATGGCTAATACGCTCAACCAAAGTCTGGAGCTCAGCTAAGGTATGCGCCTTGCCTTGAGCGTCGGTCAATAATACCGCCAGCTCAGCCTCACTGTAGCGAGTGATTCCGGTAATTTTGAATGTCTTAACAGTGATGCGCTGGCCGTCCTTCATTTTAGGGCCGCGTTTTTCATCCACCTTAAGCTCGGGGATTTTATCCTTAGGCACCTCCAGCACCGGCGGCTCCACCTGCCGTAACTGCCGACCGGAATCCGGTAATGAATCAGCCAATGCCACACTTGGCAGCGCCATACCGATAACCACGATAAGCGCTACTTGTTTTGTCAATGTCATTTAGTTTGTTCTTGTTTCTTCCTCTGCCTCATCGAGTAGTTTCAAGATGGCGCCGTTTTTTATCTGTAAAGCGGATTGTGGCTCCAAAATGCTACCGTTTTCCAGCTGTAAAGCCGATTGCGGCTTCAAAATGCTGCTGTTTTCCAGCTGTAAGGCAGATTGTACCTCATAAACTGGCCGTGATCCTGTCTTCATGGTGGAGAGGAAATTGAAAATTGCAGCCACAGTGCTGTCAGTGGGAGTGTCCGCCACGACTGGCACGGGAGAAACTACTGTCTTCAAAGTGTTGTCAACAGAAATGGTCGCCAGGACTGGCGTTGGGGAAACCACTGCCGTCATGGTTTTATCAACGGGAGTGGTCACTGGGGTCGGCGCTGGAGCAACTACTACCCCGGGACTGTCAACCGGAGCGGGCGCTGGGGCCGGCGCTGGAGTAACTACCACCACGGGGCTGTCAGCCGGAGCGGGCGCGGGGGTCGGCGCTGGAGTAACTACCACCACGGGGCTGTCAGCCGGAGCGGGCGCGGGGGTCGGCGCTGGAGTAACTACCACCACGGAACTGTCAACCGGAGCGGGCGCGGGGGTCGGCGCTGGAGTAACTACCACCACGGGACTGTCTTCGTGATCTTCGTGATCTTCGTGATCTTCGTGATCTTCGTGATCTTCGTGATCTTCGTGATCTTCGTGATCTTCGTGATCTTCGTGATCTTTGTTGTCTTTACTGTCTTTGTGATTATCGGCAACGTGAGTTTCAATGTTGTCTTTATGGCTTTCCGCCGTTTCAGACTGTTTACTGTCCGCTTTGGCGGCATCCTTGCTTTCTCCCACAAGCTTGATCTCACCATTATGGTTCTCGATGCTGTGGGCTTCGGTGATACCATCGTGGTTTACCACCGTTTCAATCAGCGCATTGGCCGCTTTGTCAGTAAGAATGACAGTACCGCCATCAGTCTTGATGAGCTGTTTGTTTTCTACCAGAGCGTTGAGTGTTTCTTTATCAACTGCGACATTAAGCAGTTTGTCGCCATTAAAGTCCAAGGTGATTTGGTCGCCCGCAGCCAGCGCCACGGTGCCGAGTTTGGCGATGATAGTGCCTTGGTTGCTCACCTGCCCACCCAACAAGGCGACATAGCCGCCGTCGGCAGCGGTAATAGTACCTTTATTAGTCACCGCACCGCCGCTGCCGCTGAAAGTACGCTTGCCTGCCGCAATATCGGCATCGGAAATATTCAGCGTGGAAGCCACCAACCCGCCGACATTGACTTGCGCCCCAGAACCGAACAATACACCATTAGGATTAATGAGATAAACCTGTCCATTGGCATTGAGCTGGCCCATGATTTGGCTGCCATTGGTATCCTGTATGCGGTTGACAACGATGGCGGAAGCATTGGGCTGATGGATATTGACCTGAGCCTTACTGCCTACATTAAAGGTTGCCCAGTTAATGCTGACGTTCTGGCTGGTCTGATTTATGTTCATAGTCGCGCCATTGCTGCTGATGTCAGCCGAGCCGGAAGTGACTTGCCCGCCCGTAGGCAATTCCTTGCTGCCGGGCCCGGCCAGAACGGTTTCTGAAAAGGTTAAGATAACCGCCAATGCCAGCGAACGCACGCTACTGCGCTTGCCTCGACTGTCGACAAGCTCCAGTACGGGCACATAGCTTCTTATTGCATCGTTCCAAACCAGGCGATAGCGGTGATTTAATTTCCTTTTTACGCCCTCTTGTTGGGGTTTTCTCATGTTATTGGTTCGATAAAAGGTATACATACCGTTTATCAGAGCAATAAATTTGCCAATACAAAATAAATAAATTATTTCAATTGGTTATATATACCTTTTAACAAAATACCTATTTTACAAATTACGTGTCAATATATTGACTATAAGGTTCATGGATGGACTGGGCAACGCAGACAAACTAGCAGAGGGAGGGTGAAAACTGACTATAAATGCGATATAAATGAAATTACTTACGGTCATGCGATCCACAGATCAGGACGCTGAGCCAGAAAAATTAGTAATGTGGTCGCTTGGGACATAAATTCGTTCAATGCCATGACGGTTACCCCTTTAATGATTAGATAAAAAGCCTCCTGCCCCCCATTAACTCAAGAGCGGTGCCACAGGTTAAGTCTAAACAATACAACTACTGCCCTTGCCGCTTTCATACCTGTGCTTAGTTCAATTTACAGAATTACATCTAGTCAATGGCGAGTTGAACATGCACAACCAGTACATGATTGCGCTAACTTTCGCGTGTTGCCAGAAAATAAAACAACAATCGTTGACTTTACAAATGAGAATCATTATTATTTATTCCCATGAATAAAGAACTTCCCGCTCCTGTCGAACCCATGGACTTAGTGCTTCCTGCAAAGCAAGGCATAACGCCGGCCTTACGACTGCGTATACATAGCACGGAACTATTCAGTACAGCACGCGAGGTTGTCATTGAACATGCCGGTGAAGAATACCGGTTGCGCTTAACCCGTCAGGATAAATTAATTCTGACCAAATAATTCAGTTATTGCTCTTTATTGTCGGCAGGTTATTTCCTTCCTCTCCCGCAGCCTCTCTCCTGCTCATGATGGGGGAATGACATGCCGACAATAAAGAGCAAAAAATATAAAAAAGAACAGCCAGCCATCCAACGCCTTGGTGTTGGTAGCCAGCCAATGTCAAAGACGACGCCGCTAATGTCGTCTAAACGCTGCATACATTGCAGCTTCGGCAGACTTTATCCTGCCTAACATTTGGATGGTGAACACAATGAATTCAAATAAACGTCACAAGAAAATGTGCCTTTCCGGTAACGGCGATTGTCGCGTGGTATTTTGCCCGGATTGCGGTACGTTAGAGATAAATTTGGGCGCATCAACAATACGCACCAATAGTGAATCATTAAACATACTCAGCTCGGTGTTAAATCACGCCAAAGTGCGGCTTGCCCAAATGCAAGATGCTGCACCGGCAAATGGCACTATCCAACAGATGAGGCTCGGACGTGTTCACTAAAATGATCTTTCCAATAGCTAACTTCTATTTTCTGGAAAGCCGTCCTGCACCCGTGTTGGAAAATATCAGTTTCAACAAAGTTATGCGCGCCAATGACCGCCCATGGCTTGCGCTGGGGCTGGTGCTGTGCGCGCATCTGGCGCTGTTTGCGGCATTGCGTCCGCAACCACAGTCTTTATCGATTGCTATCCCTGATCCCATTATGATTAGCTTGCTAAGCACACCGCAAACAACGTCACAAAAGCCGATGCCGCCAGCTACATCCACAGAAAAGGCGCAAAAGTCAGTCAATAAGCCGGCCAGTAAACCTGTTGCACCACTTATAAAAGAAACAAATCAGCCAACCCCGTCCATGGAGCAAACATCCGCACCTACAACAGCGACAAGCTTGCCCGCTGCTGAGCCAGCGTCCAAGGCAATTGACACACAGACATACCAGTCGCCCAACTTCAATGCCGCTTATTTAAATAATCCGGCACCCGATTACCCCTCAATCTCGCGGCGAGAGGGCGAACAAGGCCTAGTGTTGCTGCGCGTACAGGTAACGGCAAACGGTACGGCCGCTTCTGTAGAGCTGCAAACCAGCAGCGGTTCGACCCGCCTCGATCAGGCAGCACTGGAAGCCGTCAAGAAGTGGCGGTTTGTTCCGGCCAAACGCGGCGAACAACCGGTCAGCGCATCGGTGACAGTGCCGGTCAGCTTTTCAATAGAAGGATAAAACCATCATGCAAGCAGAATATCTCTTAGACAATCTGAAATTCATCACCCAAGGCGGCGCGGTATCTGTTGCCGTAGCGGCAATGCTGTTAGCCATGTCCATCGGGAGTTGGACTTTGATGATTATAAAAGCGATGCAGGCACGACGATTGAGAAGCAGCAGTGCGCTTTTCTTGACGCGTTTTTGGCAGGACTCGTCCATGAGCGAAGGTTTGAAGACAACGGAAAACCCATTTGCGCGTCTTGCCATGCAAGGCATCAACGCTGCCGACCATCATAAGCGCTACACAGCGCAACTCTTGGCAAGGCGCATAGGGGCGACCGCCATGAATAGCGAGAATACCTCGCTCCAGGAGCATTCGCGGCACGATGAGTTTATTGCCCAAGCATTACGCCGCGTCATTGGTCAGGAAGCCATGCGGCTGGAAACAGGTCTCACCTTATTGGCATCGGTGGGCAGTATCGCCCCCTTCATCGGACTGTTCGGCACGGTATGGGGAATTTATCACGCGCTCGGCAGCATCGCCGTCGGCGGCCAAGCCACCGTAGACAAAGTGGCGGGCCCGGTCGGCGAAGCGTTGATCATGACCGCATTCGGTCTGGCAGTCGCCATCCCCGCCGTACTGGCCTACAACGCCTTGGTACGCGACAACCGCGTATTAATAGGCGAAATAGAATCTTTCGCCCACGATCTGCATACTTACCTGACCACTGGCATACCGTTGGCAACTATACAAACTACCGAAATAACAGCTGCCGAGGTTTTATCATGATGTCCTCAGGCGGATTCGGCGGCGATAACCACCATACCCAGCCTATGGCGGAAATCAACACGACTCCGATGGTAGACGTGATGCTGGTGCTGCTGGTCATTTTTATCATTACTGCACCGTTGCTGACCCACTCAGTCAAAATCGATCTGCCGCAGGCTGCAAGCCAGCCAGAGCAGGAAAAGCCGGACGCCGTCACCCTGTCGGTTAATGCGGAAGGCAAACTGTTTTGGAACGATGCGCCATTCGAAGAGGCGGAGCTTGCCGCACGGCTTGCGACGGAGGCGCAAAAAAAGCCGCAACCCGAATTGCATTTACGCGCCGATAAGAAAACAAACTATCAGCAATTAGCAATGGTTATGTCCGCTGCACAAATCGCAGGAATAGAAAAACTCGGATTTGTTACCGAACCGAATGCAAAAAAATAACAAAACCGGTTTACGTCGTAGAACGTAAGCCCCGAATATTCAGCCAGCCATCGCCTTTTGTGTGACCAGCCAGCCAACAACGAGCTAACCATTACAAGTAAGGTGACTTATGAATAATTACAAGAATCGATCGTTAAAATCAGCTTTAAAAAGAAACGCGGCAGTAAAATGGCATCTGAGAGCGCTATTACCGCTAGGCTTGGCCTTAAGCACAGCGGCCATGGCTGCCGATCCCGTTTCGAAAACACCCGCAACCGACGATAAACAACTGACCTTGCCTACCGTTAAAGTAAAGGCGACGCGCGAGAAAAACCCTAATATTACCAAAGGCTACCTGGCTAAAAGCAACTCAACGGCCGTCAAGACCGACACCGCTCTGATCGACCTGCCGCAGTCTCTCACCGTCATCACCCAGGATTTGATCAAGGATCAAAACATGCAGAGCATAGCCGATACGATCCGCTATGTGCCCGGTGTCGGCATCGCTCAAGGGGAAGGCAACCGGGATAACCCGATTTTTCGCGGCAACAGTTCGAACTCGGATATGTATGTCGACGGCATACGCGACGACGTGCAGTATTTTCGCGATCTTTACAATATCGAAAGAGTCGACGTGCTGAAAGGCCCGAACGCGATGATTTTCGGCCGCGGCGGTTCCGGCGGCTTGATTAACAGAGCTACGAAGCAGGCCAACTGGAGCAATGCGCGCGAAATGAATTTTCAGGTCGGTTCCTTTGATAAATACCGGCTCACCGGAGACTTCGATCAAGCCATTAACGACGATGTTGCCGTGCGCCTGACCAGCATGTGGGAGAATTCACGCAGCTACCGCGACGGCTTCGATGCCGGACGCTGGGGCGTTAATCCCACTTTATCCTGGCTCCCCAGCGACCAAACCAAAGTAACGCTGGGCTATGAGCATTATGACGATAGAAGAACCGCGGATCGGGGCATCTCCTCGTTCGGTGGGCGCCCGGTCAGCACCGATGTTTCCACTTTTTTCGGCGACCCGAACCGCAGCCCAACCTCGGCAACGGTTGATTCTTTCAATGCGGTACTCGACCACGACTTCGGCGGAGGCGTCGCAGTTCGCAACAGCAGCCGTTACGCCAGCTATGACAAGTTCTACCAGAACATATTTCCGGGCGCGGTTAATGCCGCCGGAACGCAGGTTGCGATCTCGGCCTACAATAACGTGACCCAGCGCGAGAATTTATTCAACCAAACCGACCTGACTTTTTCATTGGACACAGGGCCTTTTAAGCACAAGTTTCTGACCGGTGCCGAGTTTGGCCGCCAGGAAACCGATAACTTCCGTAATACCGGTTATTTTACCGCTGTGGGCGCTAACGCTACATCGGTCAATGTGCCCTTAGCGAATCCACGATATAACGGGCCCGTCGCCTTCCGTCAGAGCGCCACGGACGCCGATAATCACGGCGTTGCGACCATCGCGGCAGGCTATGTGCAGGATCAGATCGAGTTAACTCAACATTGGCAGGCCATTATGGGGGCGCGCTACGACCGCTTTGAAGTCGATTTTCTCAATAAACGCAATGGTCAAACCATTACCACGGCTGACAATCTCGTGTCACCACGCGGCGGTTTAATCTACAAACCGTTTGACAACTTCTCCCTGTATGCCAACTACAGCATCGCCTATGTGCCGAGGGCGGGCGACCAGCTGGCATCGCTTTCGCTGACTAATGCAGCGCTGAAACCGGAAGAATTCAGAAATTACGAAGTAGGAGGAAAATGGGATGTTCGCCCCGATCTGTCGGCAACGCTGGCCTTTTATCAGCTTGACCGCCTCAATGCCCTCGCCACCGACCCCAATAATCCGGCGCTGTCGTTTTTGGTCGACGGCCAGCGTACACGAGGTATAGAACTGGGACTGAGCGGCAACATTACCGATGCCTGGAAGGTCATTGGCGGCTATGCCTATCAGAACGGAGAAATCACCAAAAGTATTTCAAGCTCCGCATTGGCCGGCGCGACCCTGGCACAGGTACCGGAACACACCTTCTCGCTGTGGAACCGTTATGACATTACCCAGCAATGGGGCGTGGGCCTGGGTTCGGTATACCGCAGCAAGATGTTTGCGGCCACCGACAACCTGGTCACCCTGCCCGGCTTCCTGCGCTTCGATGCAGCGGTTTACTACAAACCCACTAAAAATATCCAACTGCAAGTCAATGTCGAAAACCTGTTCGACAAGGCGTATTACGCTTCGGCCAACAGCAACACCAATATCACGCCGGGTTCGCCGATCGCCGCCAACGCGGGAATCAGTGTAAAATTCTGAGACACTGTCTTCTCTGATCTGTACAAACCAGAGTGGAAAGCGAGCAGGATATAATATAATGATAAAACAAATTCCGCCCTTTTCTTGAGCTTGGCGGGTTGGCCGATAAAGCAGCTAACCCGCCAAGCATCTGTCTTTGTCGCATTACGGAGGCAATATAACTGATTTAGCGCGCATAGCCAGCCCAACACCGACCAACAGAACAGACGAGGAGAAATAATGGCACAAACACAAAGCCTGGAGACAATATTGAGCCGGAAAACCAAACGTATACCCTGGCTCAAATGGCTGCGCCGTATCCATGCCTGGGTTGGGCTGTGGGGCGCTGCACTGGGTCTGATGTTCGGCGCCAGCGGAATTCTGCTCAATCACCATAGAGTGATGAAAATTCCGGCTGCACATATGGAACAGTCGCAAGTCGAACTGGCATTGCCTACGCCGCTTCCAGTCGATGCAGCAGCCTTGGCGAAATGGCTGCAAGCCCAGTTAAGCATTGACCGGGAACCGAGCAAAATTTCTACTGAACCGGCAAAAACAGTAACCTGGGCTGGTCAAAACCTCCAGCAACCCAGCCAGTGGCGGGTGGATTTTCATAGCCCGCAGCATTCGGTTAACGCCGAATACTGGGTAGGTAATGCTTATGTTTCGATAAAGCATCAGGATGCCAATGTGTTCGCATTCATCACCCGATTGCATAAGGGCGTCGGCATGGGCACGGCCTGGGTGCTGCTGGCCGATACGCTGGCTGGCGGTTTGGTGTTTCTTTCCCTGACCGGCCTTTTGTTGTGGACCAAGCTGCACGGCTCACGCCTGGCTATGGCCGGATTGGGGCTGACCTCGCTTGGGCTGGCGGTGTTTATTGTATTGAACTCGCTATAACGGCATGCTGATAGAGTGTTGCACTTCGTGAGTATGAATCGATTGATCCGATGGCTTATCGCAGTATCGCGCCACCCTACCCTGCAAACACCACATCAAACCGCTTCATCAGTCCGGCTATATCTTTCCGGTAAAACTCCTGCACGGGCAGGCACAAATCGCCCGGCTTCAAGCCGCGTTCCTGCAGCGACTCCGCTTCGGCGTAGATGTCGTTAACATCATAGATTTCCAGCGCCTTAAAAATAGCCGCTGTGTCTTTTAGACCTAAGCTTTCAGGATGCTGGCCGTTTTTCAGATGAAACACGCCGTCATCCAGCAGCAAGATACTGACAGGCTGATCGAACGCCGCAGTGGTCAAGATAATGTCCAGCATTTCCTGAACCTGGGCTCCGCTGTGCGCAGGTTTGCGTAACACGAATAAATAACTTTTCATGCGCTCAGCCAAATACGATAAACCGGTCGGACTCAAGAGTAGCCTCGACCAGCTGCCCCAAACCGGAAATGCGAAAGCCTTCAGCCAGGTCATTATCGGATTTGCCCTGCCGCCTGGCTTCATCCGCGCATAACAATCCGCGCCTTTGCGCAGCGGAAATGCACACTACCAGATCGATCTGGTGCTGCTGCGCCAACTCGCTCCATTGTGCAGTAAACTGAAGCTCGTCATCGGGCGGCGTAGCGTATTTGAACGCATGGTAAATGCCGTCGTGATAAAAAAACACCCGGAACACTTCATGCCCCTGCGCCAACGCGGCCTTAATAAACCGGTACGCAGTATGCCCGGCATTGGACTGGTATGGGCTGCTATTAACTTGTATGGCAAATTTCATTTGATTTCATTGGTGCAAAGTCATCATCAACATCTAATGTTCATTATATTAGCAGAAGGCGAATGCAACTGAAAAAACCTCGCCTGTCTGCTATGATTGCCGCTCACTTTCACTAACTGATAAAAACATGGATCTTATATTAGCGCTTAAAGCCGTTATCCTGGGTGTCGTTGAAGGGCTGACCGAATTTCTGCCGGTTTCCAGCACCGGGCATTTAATTCTGGTCGGCGATTTGCTGAATTTCAACGATGACAAAGGCAAGTTGTTTGAAATCGTCATTCAGGTCGGCGCCATTCTGGCGGTGTGCTGGGAATATCGCGCCAAAATCGCTGCCGTCATCATGGGTTTGCCCAGCCAGAAATCAGCGCAAAAATTCGTGCTGAACCTGATGATTGCATTCGTGCCGCTGGCGAGCCTTGGCCTGCTGTTCGGCAAGCACATCAAAGCCGTGCTGTTTAAGCCTCTTCCGGTGGCCTTGGCGTTTATCGTCGGCGCTTTTGTAATTATCTGGGCGGAAAAGCGTGAGCATAAGATCCGCATCCACGAAGTCGAAGATTTAAGCCCGCTGGATGCGCTAAAACTCGGCGTCGCACAGGCTTTCGCCCTGATCCCCGGCACTTCCCGTTCCGGCGCAACCATTATCGGCGGCCTGTTATTCGGCCTATCGCGCAAGGCCGCGACCGAATTCTCGTTTTTCCTGGCGATCCCGACGCTGATTATCGCCAGCATTTACGACTTGTATAAACACCGTGATTTACTGGACATGGCAACCGATGCGCCCTATTTTGCCGCAGGACTGGCCGCAGCATTCATCAGCGCGCTGCTGGCGATCAAGGCCTTGTTGCGCTATATCAGCCGCCATGATTTCATTATTTTCGCCTGGTACCGCATCATCTTCGGCTTGATTGTTATCTCCACAGCCTACAGCGGTCTGGTGCAATGGACTGTCGATTAACGGCTTCTAAAACTTAACCCTTGCCTGATCTCACTGGATAAATAGTCGCGCCAACCGCAGCCGGTGCGACCTAAAAAATACTTTTACGGTTTATTCGATGCGCATCCAGCCGAGTTAGCTGCGCTTTCCAGCTCGGCTAATAGCGAATCTATCGTCGCCGGCTCTGTATGCGGAACATGACTATAGACACTTAATCCATCTTCCAGGGCCTGGGCCGCCTTGCTGACTTCGGCGAAACCAAAGGTTGCGCCCGAACCTATGAGTCCGTGGACTTTGCGATTCAGTTCATCAAAAGTTTGCTCGGCGGGCTGCAATCTGAGTTGCTGCCAATCGGCTTTAATCGCCGCTATTTTGTCCGGCAGCTTTTGTGCATAAGCCAGTTGCATGGCTTCAAGCTGTTGACTAAGCAGTTGCTCTTTATCGTTCATCACAGCCGTTCAAGATGGCTTGCACGTCATCTGCCAAGGTCATAGGATCGAACGGTTTGGGGATAACCCCCGCAGCACCCAAATCAAGGTAGTGCTGCACTTCGCCGGCTTGTACCTTGGCGGTCATAAATACGACCGGCGTTGCCGCACATTCAGGCAACCGGCGTAAAGCCTGATAAGTCTGGATGCCGTCCATGCCCGGCATCATCACGTCCAGCAAAATAATATCCGGCGCAAAACCGGCAACGGTTTGCAAGGCCTCCATGCCGGAGCCGCAAATCGTTACTTCAAAGCCGCCAACGGTTTCCAGGGCCATCTGGGCGATGACTTGAATATCATGTTCATCTTCCACATAAAGAATTTTTGTCATCAATTAAAACTCATCGCGATCATCAAATTTCAGGTTGTTGTGGCGCAGATTAAGCCCGACTGCTTATTTGCGCCTGCTTTTAAGTATGGATTCTATTTTATTCACCAGCTCTTCGTTGCTGGTCTTTGATTTTATGAAGTTGGCCAGAACGTGTTGACTATCCGCTGTTTCAATTTCACTGGCGGAAAAAATAACGACAGGAATGGCTTTGTCCCGATTCGCTAATAATGGCAACAAGGTCTCGCCCGAACCATCAGGCAAGTCCATGTCCAGAACAACCAACTCATAGTCTTGCTGTAATTTTTCCCTGGCTTCAGCCAGGTTTATTGCAACATCGATTTCCGCTGTATTTTGCAAAAGGGTGGCGACAATATCCACAATGTCAGGGTCATCTTCTACATGCAATATGCGAGTCCTACGGCCATTACGGCGCAATGCATGAGTTAAGGCCTGTCCAAGCCGGTCTTCGTCAATGGGTTTGCTCAACCAATCGACGATTGCCAAGGCCTCGCCGCTAAGCTCTTGCTTGATCTGGTCGGCAGATGCAGACACAACAATAACCGGTAAATATTTAAAACGCTCTTGTCTGCGCAGTTCCCGGAAAAAATCAATGCCGCTTTGTCCCGACAGCGTCATATCAAGCGTCATGGCATCATAAGACTTGCTGTTGAGCATGTGTGTTGCCTGTTCCGCCGTATAGGCAATATCAGCGGCATAGCCGCGTTCTGCCAGCAGCATCCTAAGCAAGGTAGCGATGTCCGGATCGTCCTCCAGAATTAACAGATGTTCTTTGCCGCGCTCACTATCTAGTGTAGAGGACTGCGCTTTCTCATCACTGTACAGCGGCAACTCAATGAAGAAAGTGGTTTTTTTGCCAGGTTCGCTTTCATAATCGATGATGCCGCCCAGTTTTTCAATAATGGCTTTAGAGATGCTTAGCCCCAGTCCGGAACCGCCTTTTTGCCGGGTATTCGCGCTATCCTCCTGGGTAAATTTTTTAAATATCCGGTCTCTGAATTCGTCCTTGATGCCGGCACCGTAATCCGTTACGCTCAGGCGCAAGCGCTGCCCTATGATTGATGTCGCAACTTCAACCTGCCCTCCCCGGTGCGAAAATTTTGCCGCGTTGGATAATAAATTGGTCAACACTTGGGTGAAACGATCACTATCGAGCAACACAACCGCTCTTGCCTGATCATGGGTAACAACAAATGTAACACCAAATTCATTGGCATAGGCTTGATTGATCTCAATACAATGTCTCACCAGCGGCACGATTTCTATGGGTTTTATATCAAACGCCATTTTGCCGTACTCAAATTTCTCAATATCCAGAATATCGTTAATCAGGCGCACCAAGCGCTTGCAATTATTGTTGGCTATGGTTAACAGTTTGATGCTTTTCTCTGGCAAATCGCCAGCGGCGCCGCCCAAAATCAGTCCTAATGCGCCTTGAATGGAAGTGAGCGGCGTGCGCAACTCATGGCTGACCGTGGAAACAAACTCATTCTTCATCCGCTCCATGGCTTTGCGTTCGGAAATGTCGCGCACCAGACAGGTAAACATGCGGGAACCGTCAACCGGCATTTCGCTGAATGTCAGCTCCAAAGAAAATGGAAAGCCGTCTTTACGTTCGGCATTTACTTCGCACCGGTAACCCGCATTGGCTGTCAGAACACGGTGCTCAGTATCATCAGGCAGTTGCGGCAGCAGCTGATTAAGGTGCTTGCCCACAAGCTCCTCAGCCGTATAATCGAACAATCGTTGAGCGGCGGGATTTAAAGAACGGATGCCGCCATCGCTATCCAGAATGATCAGTCCGTCTGCCATGGTGCAAACGATACTCTTCAGTTCTTGTGTTCGCGCCTGAATGGCCTCGGCCATCTGGTTAAACGCATTCGCTAACTGGTCGAATTCCCCCGAGCAAGGAAAGTGTATTCTTGTTGCATAGTTGCCCGCGCCCAATTGCTCAACACCCTGGCTGAGTGTGCGCAACGGACAAATGATACGTCGTACCAGAAAAAAACTGGTGATAAAGGATATAAGCCCCATTACGAATACAAATACCGCTTCGTTTCTATGGAATCCAACACGAGCCTGGTCATATTCTTTTTTCCGCTCCGTTACGAATCGTTTCTCCTCGCCACTCATGTCCGCCAGAATGGCGCGTATATGATCCGTTAAATCTTTGCTAGCTTTGATGGAATCCCTTTCGACCGCCGCCTTTAGGCCTTGTTCGTCTCTGATCGTAATAGACTGGGTTAAATAGCCCAACATGTTCCGCATAACCGGTTCAAATTCATTCAGGCTCTGTTGCCGGTCGGCGTTATTCTGCGTCATGTTGCGCATTTGCGCCAAGTCGGTGTCTACCTTCTTAAGACTCTGGACATAATGTTCACGAAAGCTTTTATCGCCGGTAATGACAAAATCGCGCTCACTGAGTTGTAAATCCAGCACATCGGAAAGCAGTACATCGATTTGATTGATAATCTGGTAACTATCCTCAATCCCTTTGTTTCCCAGCGCTTCGTTCTTTTGCTCCAGCATTTGGAACAGCGCAAAAAAAACAACCATAACCGGGATAATCAAGACAAATATGCAAATAATTTTCAGGCGTATGTTCATGAATAAATGGCGTGTTGTTAGTCGTACTGTTTTTAAGTATTCACCTTATCCGGGGAAAAAGCCAGAGAAGTTATTAATCCAATACCCCCCGTCCCCCATGCTTTTTGTTAGCTATTTTAAGCGCCTGCCTGATCCGGTTTAGGGCCTCAATACCTCATGCAGCGCTAAACCGGCAAACGTCGGCCAGGCAGCCAATGCGCGTTCCAGTTGCGGCAAGTGTGTTTCCATTTCATCCAGACGGCCATGAAAGCTGACGGCTTCACCCGAAACCGTAATTTCCTGAGTCAGGCCAAAGGCAATGCCGCCTGCATTAACTCCAGGCGTGGCAAGACGCAGCAGCACGGTAATCTCGCCCACACGGGTGACCCACAGCTCGCCGGTTTCGGCACGGTTGAACACTAACCGCGTTTCTTCAGCCACCGGGCCTGCTTCCAGAGCAATGCGAACCGGTTTGCGATGGCGAGCCCCCCAAGTCAGAAATGGCAGGGTTTGTTGTTGAATGCGCCAGGAATCGGTACGATAGTCCATGACTGTAACGCCATCCACCCAAGCAGCCATAGCTTCCAGCAACGGCTTGTCCCCTAGCGTTTCTTCTGCCCACCACACCGGTACGGCGGCTTCCAGCGCCATGGTTGAGGCTTTACGCAGAGCGGCCAGGGTGTCTATATAGGCTTGTTTCCAAACTTCCGGGGCTTGCGCGTAGCCGGGAGCCAGATAAGGTTCAATGTCATATTGTATGCCTTTGAGCCGGGCAGACTCCTCCTCATCGCGGTTATAAGCGGCATAAGCTTTGGCGCGTTTCAGCCAGGACTCCCGTTCAGAGGCCAGCACTGCCAGGGGATCACCTGCCACCCCCCATACGGCTATGCCCTGTTTTCCGGCATGTGTCACAAAGGTTCGCAAAGCCTGCGTGTCCAAGACGCTGGTCAAGTCAGCGGCAAGAGGAATGGTGATGTAAAGCGTAGTGATATTCAGATCGTGCAGTTGCTTCCATAGGGCTGGCTTGGCTTGTTGCCATGCTGACTCATGCCATAACCAGGTGGCTCGTCCGCGCTGAACTGCCGCCGGAGCGGTCAGTTGCATGCTGTTCACTGTTAGATTGGCCGGAGTTTGCGGACAAAGCACTGTCCAGCTATCCGATTTGTTTTGCAGATTCAGCATCGGCGCGAGATCAATGTGCTGGGTGCGCCACTCTTTACCGGCCTGCAACTCGGCTAAAGGCAAAGGGTCGCGATGGCCTGATCCAGCGGTGTAAGATGCGCTCCAGCTGAAACCGCCATCGCCCCTCAAAGAGAGACTTAGCCCCAGTCCGGGTTTGTGCGGCAACAGGTCTTGACCCACGCCCAGCACAAACCCGGCTTGTTGTCGGCCTGCCAGGCAGCGAAAAGTAAGGCCTGTTTCGTTTCGCTCCAGGCTTGCCCGCTCTTCCTGGCCGAAAGGCGTTATATCCAGATGGTCGCGCAAATCCAGGTATAAGGGCCAAGGCAGCGGCTTGAGCGGCGGGGTAGCACCACTGTCCAGAGAGACTTCTCCGGCAAAGCGCTTGCCGTTTTGCTTGCCCTGCAACACTACCGCCCGGCTTTTCCCGATTTGCGTAGCTTGGCCAGCGCTCAGCAAGGCAAACCACTGCACCGCATCGGCTGTTACGGGCAGAGCCGTTGCGACGCAGGATTCAGGTGGAGAATACTCCACCAAACGCAGGACTTTTGCCGCGCCATCCGCTGTGTTAAAGCGAAAATCGTCAGGCGTTGTGAGTTGTGGCTGATCGTCGCACAAGGCCAGCCACGCCGCTTGCAGTGGAGCGGCAAAACAAACCAGCACCAGCGCGAGCAACAATCTCATCATGGCGATTTTGCTTTGACCGTGTTCCACTTTGCGGTACGTTTCATGGCGCCCCAGGCGGATTTGCTTTTGAACAGCCAGCGCAGCATGCCTAGCAACCGCCAGTAACTGTTTAGCTGACGGTAGCCGAAATTTTCCGCTATCAGAACCAGGCACAATACGCATAAATCGCAGGGGCGGCGATAAATACGGTAGGACATTTCTTCCAGCAGCAAGGCCGAGCCGGACAACAAAAATCCCATGCCGAATACCAGGATAAGCATAGCAATGACGGCATGGTAATCCATCAGGCCCAAATAATATGCGGCAATCATCATAATCAATCCGGCTAACTCCAGTAACGGGCCGAGCATTTCGAAAAAAAACATAAACGGAAACGCCAGCCAGCCGGCTGCACTGCTGTTTTTAGCGAACATCATGCTTTTGTTAAGCCAAAGACTTTCCGCCAGGCCGCGTTGCCAGCGGATGCGTTGATTTTTCAGGGTGTTCAGGTCTTCCGGTGCTTCTGTCCAGCATATAGGATCCGGGATAAAATGTACCCGGTAAGGCCGCCGTTGTTTACTGAATATCCGGTGCATGCGCACCACCAGTTCCATGTCTTCGCCCATAGTGTCGCTGCGATAACCGCCTACGGCGACAACAGCTTCCTTGCGAAACAGCCCAAATGCGCCGGAAATAATCAATACTGCATTAAACGGCTGCCAGCCCATGCGGCCAAACAGGAAAGCGCGCAGGTATTCAACAATCTGAAACCGCGCCAGCCAGTTACGGGGTAAGGCTGTATCAATCAGGTGTCCATCCAGCACTTCACAACCGTTGACAATGCGCACAATTCCACCAACCGCCACTGTATCGGGATCTTCCAGAAATGGCCGGACGATACGGAATAAGCTGTCTCTGGGTAAAACAGAGTCGGCATCCATGCCGCAGAACAGGGGGTAGCGGGCGCAGTTAATGCCAGCGTTAAGGGCGTCTGCCTTGCCGCCGTTTTCTTTGTCCACCACCCTCAAATTATGATAGCGGGTGGAACGGTAAACAGTCTTAACCGGCTGGGTGGGAATTTGTATCCGGTAAGCTTCGGGGACGGGTTGCAGGGAGAATTCCTTGATCAGCACGTCCAGCGTGGCATCCTTGGAGCCGTCGTTGATAACGATGACTTCATATTCAGGATAACTCAGCTGCAGCAGTGAATGGACTGAACTTGCGATAGTGGCTTCTTCATTGTAAGCGGGAGCCAGCAAGGTGATAGGGGACTCAAAGCCGGTGTATAAAGAAACGCCTTCACCAATATTCTGATAAAGCATGTTGCGGGAAATAACGCTAAAAGCAACGAGGTTAAGCAATAAATAAATGATGGTCAGGCCGACAAAATAAAGCAGGAAAAACCACTCCGAAACAGTGACAAGATTAAGCAGCGTCATGCTGCCTCCCATTCAGCCATCACCTGCATCAGCATATCAGCAGCGTAGCGGTCCGTTTGCGCCTGATGGATGCGCATCATTTGGGCTTTGTCGCGGTGCAGCAACTCACCGATGGACTGAGCCGCGCGGTAACGCACCCACCATTGCTGATCCGATAGCAGCGGCTGCAAACTGGCGACATCGCTACCGTCCCCCAGACGGCATAAAGCATTAGCCGCTTCCACCCGCACCTCCCAATGGGCGTCACTCAAGCAGTTACGAACCAGAGACAACACCTTTGGGCTGCGTGCGGCTTTCAGGCAGGCGCAAAGCAGTTCATAGTTTTGCTCCGTAAACATATAGCGTTGCAACACGATATTGGTGGTGCTGACATCGGCAAAAGGCAGGTAACGCACTAAGGCAGTCACTTGCTCCTGGGAGGTATTGAGAATGGCATCCAGCAATGGCGGCGACACCATCACCGGCCCCGCTTCCAGCAGCAGGCCGGCAACGAGGTGCCTGGGCCAATCCGGGTGCGTGACGAGAAGCGGAATGACCTCGCACAGTGCAGAACGGGTATCTATACGTGTTAAGGCGCGGGCAGCGGAAAAAGACCGCACGGAGTCTTCATCATGCAACCGCTGTAATAATGGTTCCCATGCTCGAATATCCCGCAACCAGCCTGCAGCCACGGTAGCTGCAATGAGTTCCCGGTCGGACGGTGCGCGGTTAAGTATTTTAATGACGATATGGTGCAGCCCCATGCTTCGCCCTAAACGTTGCAGATTAGCAGGCGCTTCGCCGCCTACATTGAGCAGATAATGATGCCAAAGCTGGAAAAAGAGCAGCCAGTTGCTATTGGACAAATACAGCGGTGGTGCGCTAGGCGCCAAGCCGCAGGCTGCGTTCATGCACAAAGGCCGCCATAACTGCCATAACCGCTGGCGGCGACGCTCCATCAGCCACAACCAACCGCGCAGTAAAAGTATGTACAACAACTGCAACAGCGTCAGGGCAATGGCGCCAAAACCCAGCCAGTATGCCCAGCCAATGGCGTCAGAAGGCATAACGCAAACCCAAAAGAGCGCCGCGCCGCGTGTAACTGGTGCCTTGCAGGTTGAGGCTCACATCATAGACCACTGCCCAATCCGGTGTCAGCCAGTGTTGCCCTTGCAGGGAGTAGCTTTCTGTATCGGCATTGACAAGACGACTGGGGTCAAGACGCACCACCTCCTGGCCGTTACTGATAGAAACGCCAATATAATCATGGTCGCCATAGTAATAGGCCGCCGTCCCAAGATGGCTGAAAGTAGCAGCGGAAGCCGCTTCCAACTGACTGACATAAAGCGTATAAGCAAGACGCCAATTCCCCCAATAGCGCTCTAACCCGACGGTGCCGATTTCGTTGTTCTCTGCTCGATAGCTGATATGACGAAAACTGAATAACGCGCCAAAGCCGTAGTCCATTTTGTAATGGGCGCTGCCTAACAGCGACCATCGCGGCAAAAAAAGATTAGTGGGGCTTTCGTCAGTTTCCAAACCGACAGTCCAA
>JBAZWN010000021.1:0-62542 GCA_041660285.1 Methylobacter sp. | reverse complement strand
TGCAATGCCGATACTGCCTCCCAGAGTAAACTCCATTTCCTCAAAAATGTAAGGTTCCCGTAATTTTTTCAGGATTTTTTCGGCAACCGGCGCCGCTCCATCAGCATCGGTTTCAGGTAGCAATAGAGCAAATTCATCCCCGCCAAGGCGGGCGGGTATATCGGAATCACGCAGAGTGGCGGCAATTCTTCTGGCCGTTTCTTTGAGCACCTCGTCACCAACAGCGTGCCCCATAGTGTCGTTGACAAACTTGAAGCGATCCAGATCCAGGTAAAAAAGTGAAACTGACTCGCTGGTGCGGTGCGCCATATTGATGCTATGTTGAAGCTGATCGGCGAATAACCGGCGGTTAGCCAGACCGGTTAACTCATCGTAATTAGACAGCCAGATTAAGCGGTCATCAGCTTGTTTGCGTAAGGTGATGTCATGCACAATGCCGTCAACGCCTATATAGTTGTTGTATTCATCATAAACAGGGGTGTCGGTTACTTCAAGCCAGTGGATATTTTTCTGTGCGTCGTATATTTCTAACTGGTAAGGTGGATTGTGTATGTCCTGGTTAGACGGTTTGATGTGCTCATCAATTTTAAGGTTTACCGGGTTGTCAGTAAGATACTTATGGTAATGAGTCATAAACTCATCCGCAGTGTATCCGAGGATGTTGGTTATTGAAGGGCTGATGTAAGTGAAGATTCCTTCGGAATCGCGCTGATAAAAAAAGTATTCATTGCGCAGATTCTCAACCAGACTGCGGAACTTATGTTCGCTGGAATGCAGTTCGGCGGTGCGTTTTAAGACCAGATGCTCAAGATCGGTTTTCAATGATTCCAGGATTTTGTTGGTGGTCTGGACTTCGATTTCTGAGCGTTTTATTTTCTTGTTTTGTCTGCGAACCAGGGCAACCCATAACAGCAATAGGGCCAATACGATTATGAACGCAGCTACAATTTTCCAAACCAGTTCATAGTCAATTGAGGTTTTGATACTGGGAACCCATTTGGCGTGGATAGCCTGCATTTCTTCTTCACTTAGGGTGAGCAGCGCTTTTTGTAAAATGTCTGCCAGAATCGGCCAGTCATTGCGCACGGCGATGCTTTCATTAAGGCTTTCATTGGCGCTATTGAGATCATAGAAGGCTGCAATTTTCAGATCGGTCAGAAGATATTTTGTTTGCAGATAGCTGGCTGTGGCCATAAAAGTAATGGCTGCATCGGCCTTTTCCGTGCTGACTGCATTTAGCCCGTCCAGCATAGAGTCCACGAAATAGGGAGTGACTGAAGGCAATTCTTTGATAATCCGGTCGACAAATTGGTAGCCCTTGACCATCGTGACCTTTTTACCCATAAGATCGGAGCGATTTTTAATCGTGACGTTATCCCTTTTGGTCATGATAACCAGGGATTTTATCAGGTAGGGTTGAGTGAAATTAAACCACTGTCTGCGATCCGGCCGATTGACCATCGTAGCGACCACATCAACTTTATGTGCCGCCGCCGCTTCGTATAATTTGTTCCAGCTGGTATTGGGATAAGTTTCAAATTTAACGCCTAACCGTTTGCTAAGGGTGTTCATGACTTCGATGGCAATGCCTTCAAGCTGCCCCGAGTCATTGATGAAACTGTATGGCGGTAACGAGCCGTCAAAGGCAATCCTGATCTTCTTATGATTTGCTAACCACTCTTGTTCTTTAGATGTCAGTTGCACTACGGGATCAGGCTTGTTTTTGGTCGAAACCATGTCGCCAAAATCATCTGCTGCCGCAGCATGTGATAAGAAAATGAAAAGAAATAAGGAAATTAAATAATGCATTGCTTGGGCTGGGTTATTTTTCAATATGGGAAATAAGACGGGGCGCGCATTTTATGGTCTTCTCTGTTCGGTTTGATGCGCTCATTAAATTTCCCCTATTGTGTATGTATCGTCGGTTCCAGTTTAGCCTATTTCGAACTATTTGTGTCAGGGCGGTACAGGGCAGAACTGGGCCTTAACGCTTGACAGATCAAGGTAATCTTATAGAATACGCCGCTCGAACTGCGGAGCGGTAGTTCAGTTGGTTAGAATACCGGCCTGTCACGCCGGTGGTCGCGGGTTCGAGCCCCGTCCGCTCCGCCATTCTTAGGCAGGATTTTCACTGCCGATAAAAAAACAATCCACCGCAAACTGCTGTTGGGTTTTTTCCATCAAAGCCTTGATGCCGAACTGTTCTGTGGCATTGTGGCCTCCCGCAAACATGTGTATGCCTGCCTCCTGGCTTTCGTGCCAGTCGTGTTCGCTGATCTCGCCGGTGATATAGGCGTCCAGTTGTTCCTTTTCAGCCAGGCGCCATTCGCCGTTTGCGCCGCCGGTAATGATACCGATCGATTTGATTAATGCCTTGTCGTCGTGCGTGGCCAGAATGACGTCGTGGTTGAGTACGGCTTGTAGCTTTTGTTGCAGCCCGGCCGGCGTGAGCGGCTGTTCGAGCGCGCCTTTGATGCCTGTTGCCGAGCCTTTGTAGTCGCCGAAGGGCTGTTGCTGCCTGCAATCAATCAAATGACCCAGGGTCGCGGCATTGCCGATTTCAGGATGGCCGTCCAGCGGCAGGTGATAGCCGAACAGGTTGATGTTGTTTTTTACCAGCGGGAAAACCCGCTTGGCAAAGGAGCCGGTTAATGGCTTGGCGCCGTGAAATGTCCAGAACAGGCCGTGATGAACGACCAGGGTGTCAGCCTTGCTTTCGATGGCCTGAGTGATGGAGTCGCGGGTTGCGGAAACGGCAAAGGCAATACGCTCGATGTGTTCAGCGCCTTCCACTTGCAGTCCGTTAGGGCAGTAGTCGGCATAGGTTTCGGGGCGGAGCAGGGCTTGGTAGTAGTCGTTCAGTTGTGATCGGGTGATCATAGTGCCAGTGCCTCGAATTCTCGCCAGAGCGTTTTGAAGGTTTCGGTCAGGCGGTGGTCGTCCGCGGCGATGCGCCCGGATATTTCAGCGACGTTAAACCAGTCGCCTTCGTCAATTTCGTCGGGCGCCAGACTGAACGGGCCGTTATGAACGTAGCGGTAGACCTGAACAAATTCCATGCCGATAGCCGCTGTGGCGGGCAATTTGAAAAGCGGCTCCAGCGTGTGGGCGCTGATGCCCAGTTCTTCTTCAACTTCCCTGACGGCGCTGATGTCGTAGTCTTCACCGGCATCAACATGGCCTGCCGCCGAGGTGTCCCAGAGGCCGCCGTTCAGGTCTTTTTTCATGGAGCGTTTTTGCAGGAATAATTGGCCCAGATCATTAAAAACCAGGATGTGTACGGCGCGGTGCCTAAGGCCTGTGGCATGGATGATATGCCGCGGGCAGGTGTTGATGATGCAGTCGTTTTCATCAACGACAGAGAGCAGTTCGGTATTCATGAGCAAGGTTTAAGTTACAGCGGGAAAAAACAGGAAAGTGAATTTTAGACTTTTATGGGAACTGCGCAAGCACGGTTATGCGCTTTGCGGGTACTGCAGGGAGAGAAGTCATGCCCACATCCTGAGATGCGGGCATGTTAGTACTGTTTTTAGCTAGCTTTGCCAGCTTGTGTTGCGGCAGGCACTTCAATCAATCGGCCGGATTTGCAGTCGTAGATATAACCGTAAACCGGGATGTCAGAAGGAACCAGCGGGTGGTTCTTGATGCGAGTTACATCTTCCAGGACGCTTTCTTGTTGGTCTTTAATGGTCAGCCAGTCGATATATTTGCCTTCGGCAGAACCGGGGCCTTCGCAGCAATCGTGCCAGCCGCTGGCATCAACGGAAGCGGTTTTTAAGCTGCTGCCTAACAGGTTGCGCATGATGTCGTCAGTGAATGTTTCCATGCCGCAGTCGGTATGGTGAATGACGAACCATTCGCGGGTTCCCAACAATTTATAGGAAATGACCAGAGAACGGATGGCGTCGTCACTGGCGCGGCCGCCGGCATTGCGGATTACGTGAGCATCGCCTTCTGACAAGCCTGCATACTTGGCAGGATCCAAGCGGGCATCCATACAGGTCAGGATGGCAAAGTGTCTTCCGGGAGGCATAGGCAACGCGCCTTTGTCGCCGAAATTATTTACATAGTCGCTGTTTGCCGCTAATACTTCATTAAGAATTTTGCTCATAAATACCTCTTATTATAATAAAAAACCGCTTGGCTCTTAATCATTAAGGGATGAAAAGAACCAAGCGGTCATCACGCTATCTCCGGGGTTGAAGTCTACTCCGATAACTCAGGGTTTCAAGTAGCGATAAAGGTTATACAATATAAACTTAAAGTTTATAAAAGATTTGATATGGCTAAATTAAATAATATGCAGGTATTTTGCCGCATTGTTGAGCTGGGCACTTTTGCGGCGGTTGCCCGCGAAATGCATCTTTCGGCGATGATGATCAGTAAATACATGGCTCAGCTGGAGGAGTCTTTAGGGGTTGCCCTATTAAACCGGACAACCCGGCAGCTGAGTATGACGGAGGCGGGGAAAATTTACTATTACCGTAGTAAACAACTGCTGGATGATTTCTCGGAACTGCAGGAATACACCTCGCAGTTGGGGCGGCAGGTAAAAGGCACCTTAAAAATCAGCGCTCCCATCGATTTTGGCGGACTTTATATGGTGCCGGCGATTGATGCTTATCAGCGCGAGTATCCGGACGTCAAGATTCTGATGACGCTGCATAACAGCCAGGTTAATTTAAGCGAAGGCAGTTTTGATTTGTCTATCCTGGTCACGGATAGTCTGGACTTGGGCGTGGTTGCCAGAAAAATCGCCCAAACCCGGTTGTGCACCTATGCGTCTCCCGGCTATATCGCCGAATACGGCGAACCGCAAACTATTGATGAGTTAAGTTCGCACCGCTGCCTGCATTATACGGACACCCCGCATAAGGATTATTGGGTGTTTAATGCGGGCGACGAGGAGGTTAAAATCAAGGCGAACTGGCATTTTGCCTCAAACAATGGCCGGGCGCTGTGTCAGGCGGCCGCTTTGGGCATGGGCATCACCCAGGCGCCTGAATTATCGGTGGCGAATTATTTGGAGCAGGGCAAGCTGGTGGAAATCTTACCGGACTTTCGCATTCCGTCGCTGGCCATTTACGCCACTTATCTGCAAAGACGCTTTCTGCCCGCCAAGCTGGCAACGTTTGTCGAGTTCTTAATCAAATACTTTGCAGAAAATAATATGCAGTGTGAAATGAAGTCATCATAATTGATGGCAGAGTCCTCTTAGTACAAGTAAAGGCGCGCACAACATGGCAAGACGAAGCGAACACAGTCTGGAAGAAATCAGGATAATGGTGCTGGATGCAGCGGAAGCCATCGTCATCAAGGACGGCTATCCGGCATTAAAAGTGCGCAGCATAGCCAGGGAAATCGGTTATACCGTCGGCAGCATCTATATGGTATTTGCCAATATGGCTGACTTGGTCATGCATATCAAGGCAAGAACACTGGATGACATTGCCGCGCAGTTGCAACAAGCGCAGGACAGCGCTCCGGAACAATGCATAGCGGAGCTGGCCAGGATTTATTTAAGGTATGCCAGCCAGAACTTCAACCGATGGAGCATGATTTTCGAGTATCGGTTGCCGCAGGATGAGGGGGTTCCTGAATGGTATCAGGAGAAAGCCGGCAATGTTTTTAGCAAGGTCGAAGCGCAGTTTGCGAAGCTGGCTCCGCAATGTTCGGTGCAACAAAGCAAACAGGCGGCGCGGGCGCTCTGGAGCGGTGTGCACGGGATTTGCATTTTATCCCTGACCGGCAAGCAGGATGCGGCCGGCATTAAAGACGTGGAGAATGCCGTTGCATTGCTGGTGCAAAGTTTTATTGCCGGCTGGGCGGGCGCAGCATCTCTTGGCGATTAATCAACTGTAGCTGCCACTTCCCTACGCTGCTGGTCACGCAGTAACACCGCAAACGCTTCCGCAGGTACAGGTTGGCTTTTGATAAATCCCTGATACATATCGCAGCCTTTTTCCTGCAAAAATGTCAGTTGTTCCGTCGTTTCCACGCCTTCGGCCAGGACTTTAAAGCCCAAGGTATGCCCCATGGCAATAATGGTGGCGGCGATTTCCATATCGTCCTGGTGGTAGGGAATATCCTCGATAAAACTCCTGTCGATTTTCAGCACATCCAACGGAAAACACTTGAGATAGGCCAGCGATGAATAGCCGGTGCCGAAATCGTCAATGGCAAGGCGAATACCCTGGTTGCGCAAGTTAGTGAGAATACCCGTCGCTTTGTCCTGATTCTCCATCAGTCCGCTTTCGGTTATTTCCAATTCCAGTTGCTTAGGAGGAAAGCCGGTTTCGTTGAGCACGGTAGTGACCAGGGTATTAATGTCGCCGCGGCGGAACTGATGCGGAGATACATTAACCGCCAGAGTTACCGGCGGCAACCCAGCGTCCAGCCATTGCCGGCCCTGGCTGCAGGTTTCCCGCAACACCCATTCGCCAACTTCGAGAATCAGGCCGGTTTCCTCAGCAACGGGAATAAAATGGATGGGAAGAATCAGCCCATCAGCAGGATCCTGCCAGCGCACCAAGGCCTCGGCACCGACAATGCGGCCGCTGACAATATCCATTTGCGGTTGGTAGAAAATGCACAGTTCCTGTTGTTCAATCGCCCGGCGCAACCGGCTTTCCAGCTCAATGCGCTCACGGGCGGCAATCGTCAGGTCTTCGGAAAAATAGGCAAAGCAGCCGCGTCCAGCATCCTTGGCTTGGTACAGCGCGGCATCGGCGTGATCCATGAGTGTTTCCGGGGTGTCGCCGTGCTGCGGGTACAGGCTGATGCCGATGCTGGCGCCAATTTGCACATCGTCGCTTTGGGATAATTGAAAAGGCTTGGTCAGCTCGGTAACGATGTCTCTAGCCACCCGTGCGGCATCTTCCGTATGCGCAATGTCTTCCAGCAGCACGATAAATTCATCGCCGCCCAAGCGGGCAACCATATCCATGTCACGCAACCGGCCGGTGATTCTTGCGGCGACTTGCTGCAGCAACTCGTCGCCCGCCAAATGTCCCAGGCTGTCATTGACCGCCTTGAAACGATCCAGATCAAGCATCAGCAAGGCCAGTTGCTTGCCTTCGCGCCGCTCCACCTCAATGCTGTGCTTCAGGCGCTCCAGCAGCAGCCGCCGGTTGGGGAGCTGGGTGAGCGTATCATAAAAGGCAAGCTGCTTGATTTCCTCCTCGGTTGCCTTGCGCTCGGTGATGTCGATATGGGTGCCGACATAATGGGTGATTGCGCCGTCGTCTCCTTTGACCGCAGTGACAATCAGCCATTTGGGATAAATCTCGCCATTTTTGCGCTTATCCCAGATTTCTCCCTGCCATGAGCCGGTGCGCTCGATGCTATCCCACATGGCGGCATAAAAATCTGCATCATGATAGCCTGACTTGAGTAAATTGATTTTCCGGCCTATCGCTTCCTCTTTCGTATAGCCGGTAGATTCGGTGAAGGCCCGGTTGACCTGTAAAATGATCGTTTCGGTGTCTGTAATGACCATCGGTTCATGGGACTCGAAGGCAATGGCGGCAATGCGAAGATCTGTTTCTATTTTTTTGCGTTCGGTAACGTCCCGTAATGCGCTGGCGAAAAATAAGCCTTGTTCCGTTTTAATGGGGCTTAAGCTGATTTCCGCGTCAAATTCACTGCCGTCTTTTCGGCGCGCCTGCACTACGCGTCCTGCTCCCATTGGCCGAGTGACTGGCGAACCGACAAATTGGGCGTGTTGCCCCGGATGTGTTGCGCGGAAGCGTTCCGGCACCAGGATTTCGATAGACTGGCCGAGCAGCTCATCGGCCTTATAACCCAACAGGCGCTCCGTCTGTTGATTGGCCTGGGTAATAATGCCGTGCGTGTCGCTGATCAGCATGGCATCCGGCGTGGCATCGAAGAGTGTGCGATGGAATGTTTCGCTTGATGCCAGCGTTTGTTCGACTTGCTTGCGCGCGACAAAATACGTTGCCAGCGCCATGCCCGTTACCGACAGAATCATCATATAAGACCAGTAACTGACCAGTTGGGTTTTGATAATGTCCTCAGCGAAGTAACCGGTTCCATGCAGTGCGCCCAGTAGCGCCTGAGCCGCGGTCATTATCAGGACGGCGGTCACGCCATGGACTCCGAGGCGCACCGCAGCCCAGGTAATAAAAAGGAACATAAAATAGCCCTTGGCAAAAGGGCTCAGGACGTCGGGTATCCAGCCAAGAAAAAGCACTTGACCGATCAAAAACGTTGAACCAAGCAGCAGTATGGCCTCTGGTATCCGTTTCTGTTTAATCCAGTCATCGGGTGCTCGCTGCCAAACCAGAATCAGGGGGGTAATCAAAATAATGCCGAACACATCTCCCATCCACCAATGGGCCAGATTCAGCAAAAAAGTGCCGTTGGTCAGGAATCCTGAAAGGAGTAATGTTGTGCTTCCAACCAGAGCGGCGATGATACTGGCAGCGCAGCCCGCCACAATCAGTTTCAGGTAGCCGCCCAAGGATAGAACATGGTTAACCGCATTACTGCGTTTGAGCAGCCAGACGCCAAAGAGTGCCTCCAGCGTATTGCCTGCGGCAATGACGGCGGCTGTCAAAAAGGAGTCGCTTGCAATCAGGTTGGTCAGGAGCGCGCCGAGGAACACGCTCCAGGCATATTGTTTTCCGCCAAGCAGCAGAGCAGCCAGCGCCAGCCCGCCCGGTAGCCAAATGATGCAGACAAGACCGTTGAGTGAGAAATAGAAAAGAACGAATTTGGCAATCAGGGCATAGAGCGCGGCTGCACCGAGTTGCTTTAGTAATTGTGTGCCTTGATGGGGATTTATCATTATTATTATTTTCCCTTACTGCGATTTTATTTTTGAGCTTCATCAACAACTGCAAGAGGAAGTTCACAATCGGAGTATAAATAGCTGTGGTACGAAAAGCTATTAAGATGTTTGGCTTATGGGCGGTATTGCCCAAATTTATCGGGCGGGTTTTTCCTGCATTACCGGCCTCGCTTGACTTGATTATCCGACAGATGCAGCGATACCAGAAAAGTGGCAATGAATACGAACGCGCCTAAAGCCAGCATTGACAGTATAGGATCGATATTATGCGAGGCGGCGAAAGTATAGCCGCCGACGGCCAAAAGCATGGAGAGGTTCTGAAAAAATCCCTGTAGAGCGACAGCGCTGCCGCTGCCGATGCTCTGTTGCCCCAGTTCCTGCAATGCGGCGTTGATGGGGACGATAAACATGCCGCCCGTCATGCCTATAAAAAGCAGTGTAAACCGGGCAGGCCAGATGCTGTCTGTCAGGCTCAGCCCCAAAATAAATAAAGCCATTAAATAAGCGGGTATTCTGGCGCGGCGTAAATGTTCCAGCGGAATCATCCGGGGCACCAGTGCTGATCCGGCGATGATGCCGATAGCGAGGAATAATGTCAGTTCGGCAATTTCGGTCGCATTTTTTGACAATAAAACCAGCGGCGCCCAGGCAACAATAATCACTCTTAATGTTGCCGCGGCGGCCCAGAACAAGGAGCCGCCAAGAATGGCGAAGCGCGAACGGGGCGTAGTAAAAAACAGGCCTATTTCCCGAAAAAACAGAATCACCTTCGGGCCGGGAGCCGTTTCCTTGGCGGCGCTGACCGGCAAAAACAAGGTGGTCAATGCGGAGATTATAAAAATGATGATGGTTCCGCTCAGCGCCCAGGGTATCGAGTAATCCGCCACCTTGGCGCCAATAATCATGCCCAATAAGATGGCCAAAATGGTGGAGCCTTCAATCCAGCTGTTTGCTTTAACTAGGAATTCATGTCCCGCCAGTTCCGGCAGGATGCCGTATTTTGCCGGGCTGTAAATGGCGGCGCCCACGCCTACCAAGCAATAAGCGATCAGCGGTTCCACATTCAACAGTAATAATCCTGCGCCTGCCGCTTTAATCAGGTTGGCAATAATCAACACCCTGGATTTGGGGTGGTTATCGGCAAAGCCGCCCACCCACGGCGCAAGCAATACGAAAGCAACAAGAAATACGCTTTGCAGGGCAGGAACGTACCAGCTGGCCAGTTGCGTTGACTGCATCACCATTGCAATCACCGCGAACAAAATAGCGTTATCGGCAAATGCGGACAGGAACTGGGCGATCAGTAACGGGTAGATGTGTTTGTTCATTGTAATGATGTTGAAGTAGGCTGGGATTTGACGATCAATTATTTCTTCTTTTTATCTCTGTAGAAGAGTTTGAAGGCATTGGTTCCCTTCATAGCAACTTTATTCATTTCAAATAGTTCCGTTGTTTCTATAAGAGTTGATAATTTGGCATAACCAAAATTTCTGGAATCAAAATCAGGATGCTGTCTTTTGATTAATGAGCCGCAAACCCCCAGCTCTGCCCAGCCTTCTTCATTACTGCATTCATTGGCAGCATTGCGCAACATATTCATCAACTTGGTATTTTGACAAAGCTGTTGCCGAGTTAGCTGATTTTGTTTTTCTGTTACTTGTTTAGGTTCTTCTGTTTTGAGCGAATCAGTTTTCTCGGTATCCGTATCTAAAGTTTTCAAAACATCGATATAAATAAAATCGTCACAAGCATTCCGAAAGGCAATAGGGGTTTTTCGTTCTCCAACACCATATACATGAATGTGCGACTCCTTTAGTCGTGTTGCAAGCTTTGTAAAGTCACTATCACTAGAGATTAATGCAAAAGCGTTGAACTTCTCTGAATACAGTAAATCCATAGCATCAATAATCATTGCTGCGTCAGAAGAATTTTTTCCTGATGTGTAAGAGAATTGCTGGATGGGTTGAATTGCCAGCTCGTTCATCGGTGTTTTCCAGTTTTTTAGCATAGGGCTACTCCAATCGCCATAAGCTCTTTTAACGATAAGGTAGCCGTATTTGGATAGTTCGGTGATTATGGCCTCCAGAGCGCTTTGTTGCGTGTTTTCCGCGTCAATGAGGACTGCAATTTTTTTCTCTGGATGAATCATTTCCCCCCCCCCACCTTGTTTATTAATGCTAAAAGATTTTACTGGCCGCCAGCTCTGTGACTGCCAGGTAATTGGTTTTACCGGTCGCCATTACCGGAATTGCATCAACGATCAATATCTTTTTGGGCAGGCTGATATGGGCGACGCCTGGTGATGCCGTCGCCAGGTCAGCAACAGACGCATCTTTTTGGGTGGTGACCAGGACAACCTGCTCGCCTTTTCTTGCATCCGGCAGACTGATGGCCGCGTGATGCGTATCCGGCCAGGCTTTGACGGCGAGCGATTCCACCGCCGTTAATGAGACCATCTCGCCGCTGACTTTGGCGAAACGCTTGCTGCGGCCGCGTATGCTGATGAAGTTGTCATCATCGACATGAACAATATCGCCGGTGTCATACCAGCCTTTACCGTAAATGGATTCAGTCGGAACCAGTTTGCCGGGGTTGTCGGACAGCAGATAGCCCAGCATGATATTGGGGCCGCTGACGTGAAGTCTTCCCCCATCATTAATGCCTTCGACAGGCTCCAGATGGTAATCCATATACGGCAGAAACCGTCCCACGGTGCCCGCTCTAAAATCCATGGGCGTATTTACGGAAGTTACCGGAGCGGTTTCAGTGGCGCCATAACCTTCCAGTATGCGAATGCCGAATTTACCGGCCCAGAGTTCACGGGTGCTTTCTTGCAGTTTTTCCGCTCCGGCAATGACATAACGCATGGCATAAAAGTCATAAGCATGGGCTTTTTTGCCGTAAGCCGCTAAAAACGTATTGGTGCCGAACATGATGGTCGCATTGATTTCATAAGCAATCTCAGGAATGACTGCGTAATGCAACGGCGTCGGGTAAAAGAAGGTGGTCATGCCGTTAAGAACCGGCAGCAGGGTGCCGACGGTAAAGCCAAAGGAGTGAAACATGGGTAGAAAGTTGAGCACCACATCCTGTGCATTAAAATTGATGCGGGCTTTAATCTGTTTGTGGTTGGCCAGAATATTGGAGTGGGACAAAACCACGCCTTTAGGCGTACCTTCGGTGCCGGAGGTAAATAAAATAACGGCGGGGCTATCAGGACTGAATCGGTTGTGTTTGTACCAATAGTTGACGGTTTTGCTTTGTATCAGTGCTTTGACTTTGGCGGACACGGAAATTTGTTCAGCCAGATCCTCCAGATAAACCAGCTTAACCTGCTTGCCTAGTTGCTCGGCTTCTTCGGCCAGATGTCCCAGTTCTATAAAGCGGCGGGAGGTTAAAACGGTTTTGACTTGCGCCGTGTTGCAGGCCGAAATCATACCGGCTGAACCGGTTGAGAAATTCAACATGGCAGGCACACGGCCATGAAGCTGTAATCCTAAAACGACGCACAGGGTTTTAGTGGAATTGGGCAGGAAAACGCCGGTATTTTCGCCTGCCGTTGTGATTTTCTTTAAAGCGTTGCCGATGGCAATAGTACGGGTAATTAATTTGTCATAAGCTAAAGGAATACGCTCCAGGTCTTCGGCAACGGTATGTTTGCCGCCGTGTATATTGCGTGCTTCAAGCAGGCTGGAAAAAATGGTTTGCCGGTAATGGCTGGTGGCAAACATCATTTCAGTCATGATGTCCGCCAAAATGTGCCCGCTGAATTTGCGGCGGTTTTTGCCTCTTAGGCTATTGGGTGCGGAAACATGGGTATGCGGCAAAATCTGGATAGTGATTTTAGGGAATAAACGCAAACGCACAATATTGCGCAAATAGGAGAAATGCGTGTATTCAGCGCCGTCAATGCGGATGGGCAGTATGGCGGCTTCGGATTTGTCGGCAACCATGCCGGTGCCGTCGTAAATTTTCATCAACGAGCCGGTCACCGTTATGCGGCCTTCCGGGAACATAACGGTGCGGGTATCCTGTTGCAAATGATGAATCAAATCCTTTAATGATAACGGATGGGTGGGATCCATCGGGAATACGCGGGATAAGCCCAAAAAGGGCTTTAACCACCAGCGCATGGAAATCTGCGTGTTGATGGCAAAAGTGACGTCATCGGGTAAAAATACGCCCAGCAGTAACGGGTCCAGAAATGAGGTGTGGTTCGATATAATCAGAACGCGTTTTCCGGCCTTTCTGTAGTTTTCCAGGCCTTTAACTTCAACCTTATAAATTAAAATCAGCAGCCAGCGTAAAATTTTTTTCAGCATAAGACTAAGTTTCCTCCTGATAACATCTTAGCAGACATTAAAAAATGTCC
Source organism: Methylobacter sp. (assembly GCA_041660285.1). Lineage (GTDB taxonomy): Bacteria > Pseudomonadota > Gammaproteobacteria > Methylococcales > Methylomonadaceae > Methylobacter_A. The sequence continues at coordinate 49,358 of JBAZWN010000021.1, read as the reverse complement.
TGAATGGGATTGCTAAATTATATAGTCGAACGCCGTTCAATTGAATTGTTCTGCGGATATTGTCAATGAGCTAAAATTCGGTTTATAGCTGTTGCAAACAACAATCCAAGCAGGTTTCACTTTGTTGCAAGGCCTTTGGAAAGAAATACGACTTGACGTGTTGCGAAGCTGTTTGTCATGGAAACGGAGCAGTAGCACAGTGATGACAAGTAGTCTCCCAGAAGTAATAGTGCATGTGTTTTCACGGAGCGTTTTTTGTGGAGTGAAAATGCAGATTTTACGAAATCGCACCGAGTCATTGGGATAATGTTCACACCCCTTGCCGGGTGTGAACTAGAGACTCAGGACGACTGGGGTGCCGCAGGATGTTTTCAATTTAAATTTTCCTACGACTGAATGTCTCAATTGGTCGACTATGGCTGGTCACGATAGTCAGCTCTCGACCCCAAGCGGACTGTCAGATAAATTTTCCGAATGGCAACAAGTTTATGAAGAGCAGGCATTTAAAAGCGCTCTGCCAGTCGTTGAAGTTATCCAGGCCAGGCTATCATACCAAAAGTATATGTTATCCTGTTTAGAACTATAAGGATTTTAGGCGGAGATTACCCTTGGCGTTAACACTAATCGATAGGCTGAATCAATGCTGAAACAGGTTTTTGATAGAGAACAACTTTCTAAAGCACTTACATCGTCAGATGTTTGGCAATGGGATTTATTGTCTGTTTATGGCGATGTCGAAACAGCCGTAGATCACACTGTTCAGTACTGGAAGTCAAATAACATTACCTTATCACCATTAGTGACAAGAACAGTAAAGAGCAAGCCAGTCTTTATCCCAGCGAAGATGGAAGATGACTTTGCGATCAAGTTACTCGATCGGTTTATTCGACGAATTTATAAAGTTAGGCAGTCAGATCGCAACCGAATTGTGAGACAGCTAAAAACGCTACTAAAAGACTCTGGCAACTATCATGTCCTTCGATTAGATGTCAAAGATTGTTATGAAACCATAAAGTTTGAATATCTCATTAATAAGTTCGAAGATGAACTTATTCTCGCACCTGAATGTATTAAACTACTTAACGGCATTCATAGCGATCTCCGGCTTAATCATGGTATGAATGGCTTGCCCAGGGGGTTGTCAATAAGCCCTACACTTGCAGAGCTTTATTTAGAATCGTTAGATAAGGAGATGGCATCACATCCTGACGTGATATATAGCGCAAGATATGTTGACGATATCATTGTTCTAACACCAGTAGGTAAGGAAATTGGTGTACAAAGCCATGTTGAAGGCCTCATGAATAAAATGGAGCTCAGTCTCAATAAAAATCCCGATAAGTACTATAGTAACCCTTCAAACTCAGCAAAGTTTGATTACCTGGGTTATTCGATCACGGTGGAATCTAAAAATAATAAGCCAAACGAAGTAACTTTGAAAATCTCTCGATCGAAGTTAAATAAAATTAAATCTCGAATAGCAATCAGTTTTTGTGATCATAAAAAACAAAACAATATATCCCTTCTAAAAAGAAGGCTTGAATATCTTTGTATGCTGAAAAGAGTACGAAAGGGTAAGAACGGAGATTTGTTAGCTGGCCTTGCTCATAACTATCAGTATGTAACTGATAAGTTTGAGTGTTTAAAATCACTTGATGGTTTTCTCTGTCAACAATTAGTTAGCCCTCGATTTGGATTCACTCCACATGAACAAGACAAAATTAAGAAAGTATCAATATATGGAAATGCAAGAAAACGGAACATAGGGAAATTTAGTAAGAAGAAAACGGCTCAAATAATGCGGGTTTGGCAAAATGCCTGATATTATTAAAGTTGATACTAATGATAAGTTAAGAACATTGCTAACTGATGTTCTTCCTTATGAGCTACCGTTATGGTTCTCTAACTTCACAATGTATCAACGGTTTAGAACGCCAGCGCATGCTAGAGTGTATGAAGTTATTTCGGGTCTAAGTTTTAAAAATGAAAAGGGTTCCTATATTCCTTTGGATTACCTTATATGTCGAGGTGGTAACAATACGTCACGCGCAATATCAATCATGCACCCGGTAGCTCAGCTGAAAGTTTGTGATTTTTATAATGAATACGATGATCTAATTGAATATTACTGTACAAAATCAAAATACTCTTTAAGACACCCTTATCGAAAATCAACCAAGTTCTATGGTAAATCCCAAGAAGGATCAAAACTAACTGATGGTGTAGAAAGCGCAGACGAAGAAAGAATTGTTTCAAGCTCCTATTTTAAATACAAAAAGTATCCGTTTTTATATCGGTTTTTCGAGTCTTATGAGTATCATAAACTGGAAAAGCAGTTTCACAGCATGCTGCAGGTTGATGTATCCAAGTGCTTTCCCAGTATCTATACGCATTCAATTGGTTGGGCTGTAAAGAATAAGCGCTTGGCCAAAGCCAAGCCAAGCGGAAGTTTTGATGGGGAATTCGACAACTTAATGCAGCTCACAAATTATCGTGAGACTAACGGTATTATAGTGGGGCCTGAAGTAAGTCGTATTTTTGCAGAAATTATTTTACAGAAAATCGATTTAAACCTAGTCGATAAAATGATCCTGAATGTGTATCAAATTTCGAAAGACTATGACTTTAGGCGCTATGTAGATGATTATTTTGTTTTCTTTAGATCTGAAGAAGTGAAAACGGCTTTCATAAAAGCACTAGAATCATGTTTATTGGAATATAAGATGTATTTGAATGAGGCAAAAACAACAATAGCTTCTAGGCCTTTTGCAACTGATATATCTTTGGCTAAACATGCATTAAGCAATGCTGTAGGTGAATACTACAGTTCACGTTATAAGGAAAAAGACACAGATTCAGAATCCATTGTTCAATTAACAAGACCAAGCTCTAAAGCCAATAAGACAATATCTGAAATCAAAATGGCTTTGGCTAATCATAAAGTTGAGTACAACTCAATTTCCAACTATCTATTTAGTGCAATTGCAAAGCGAATGGTTACGTACTTGTCAAAGTTAGCAGAAATTGATGAAAAAGAAGAATTTCATTTAAATTGGCTGTTAGTTGATTTAGATGTGCTGTTTTTTGTTCATGCAATGGATATTCGGATAAGACCAACAGATAGATTGGCGAGATTAATTCACGATCTGCTCGAAAGAACTTCGGGTTGGCCGGAAAGCCATAAAGAAATAATTCACAAAAAAATTTTCGACCATATTAAGCAAGCAATAAATATATTTATTAATCATGCAAAGGAGATGATTGGGCTTGAGACATTAAATCTCTTGATTATCTTGACAATGCTGCCATCAAAATATCAACTGCCGGAGAATAAACTGAAAGAGTATTTTGGTAGCTTAGAGAAGCATTCAGAAACGAATGATTTCTATTTTCGTTGGATAACATTCATGCTATATATAGAGGGGAAGCTAGAGTATAAGCAACTACGAGATGAGCTGGTTAAATCAGCTGATGATTACTTGCTGAATAGCGATGATATGTTTATAGCTTCTGAATACTTTATGTTCTACTTTGATTATCTGGCTTGCCCACACATCGATGAGCCAGTGAGAAAAAAGATGATAGAAGAAGTTAAAAAAATCACCTTAGATAGCAAACAAAATCCAGTACAATTCAATGCGAATACGCAAAGCCAAATAGTGCTTAATAAAGACTTTATTGTTAGCTGGAGGGACCCAGAATATTTAAAAAATAGCTTAGAGAAAAAGGAGTATATTTTCTCTTACAACTAGTTATGTCGCCTGCCTCCGTATGTCTCTGCATCCACTTCGGTGTTTGTACGGGCTTTGGGAAACCTTAGCCACACACACGATGGGAGGTAGGCGGCACCCAATAATACCAAGCAAACTTAGCCACCCACCTTAAGCGCTGCGCTAGTATTTAGGAATGGATGTCTCTGTAAGCTTGGCATCTTTCCAGAAAAGATGGGTTAAAACCTGTAAAGAAAAGAGTTAACAAGGCCAGCCACAGGACACAGCAAATCTGCGCCTCTGCTGGCAGCGTTAAGCGGCTGCTTTTGGGTGTTTCGCCGCTATTAGTGGAACGATAGCGATAGACAGCTTTTGGCCGTTAGTTGCTATAAGTAATGAGGATGCTTTCAACCTTGGGGTTCAAGCCAGTTACCTTTTTTAACGCCGATTTAATACGCCTAAAATCGATGGATGGGATACACCCACATAGTAAACTGCTTATAGAGATTTAATCATGACGCTGAACAGAGTGTGAAGGTTAGTTAAACCAAGCAGAAAATCTCGCTTTAGCCTCGGCTTTGAATCGCTTCGACCAGCGATAGACAGGGGTTTCAGTGATTTGCTGATGTGCCCATTGCAGCCAGCCGGTGATGGTGGTGTAAATAACCCGCAGGAACGCAAAGGTCAAAAGCTGGGGCTTGGTTAAAGCAAACACTCTGGCTACCAGCAAAGTGCCAAGTAATTTTGCCAATACTTCCATCAGGATGCCTTGCAGAATCAAACCATGCGCCAGTAATCCGAAGGCAACAAGATTGATCGGTGTGACAATCATGATCGGAATGCAGAATGCCACCAGCGCTAGAGTCGGTGATGTCTGACTGAGCCATTGTTCGAATGATTCCAGATTCAACCATCTGACGAGCGAGTGTCCAAATGCAGTCAGTAAATCCCAAAGCCACTCTTCTATGATCAGGACGACAGCTAAGAATGAAAGCAGGATTTTTTTCATGGTCTAACCGAAAGAGAGTTTAATGAAAATATTGTACCTGATTATTCGTGCTGCTGGACTTCGATGCGTCTATATTCCATCACAATCAACCATACGGTATTGATCTGTATTGAATTAATACGCTTCAGCGAGATTTACTCAGAGCTTAAGTATCTGCTAACGGACGGTTTGTGCCGTTAACAGGATGGGAAATTGTTAAGGTAGTGTTGCCATTGCTGTTTGATATGTGGCTGGACATAGAACGTTATGCTGTATTTCTAAACGCAAAATGGGATTGAATTATGTTAGTGCAGAGCATACAAGGTTTACGACCGTTAATAAATTACTTGTAAAGCGTAAAGCGTCGAGATACACTTCGCTATGATTAAGAGTTTTCGCCACAAAGGCATTCAGCAATTTTTTGAAACCGGCTCGAAAGCTGGCATTGCGGCGGAACACGAGGCGAAACTGGCCAGGCAATTGATGATGCTTAATGCAGCCAAAGGCCCGCTTGAAATGGATGTTGTGGGCTGGAGCCTGCATCAACTAAAAGGTGAGCTGGCCGAACATTGGGCAGTAAAAGTAAATGGCAATTGGCGGCTCACATTCACGTTTGAAGGCGAAAATGCAATCTTGGTCGATTATCAAGATTATCACTAACAGGTGTTCGATATGACTATGTTTAACCCGCCCCATCCGGGCAGTATTTTAAAAGAAGACGTTTTACCCGAGCTGGGTATTGGCGTAACTGAAGCCGCCATACAACTCGGCGTGTCGCGCGTTGCTTTGTCTCGCGTTATCAATGGCCGAGCTGCCATCAGTGCTGACATGGCGATTCGACTTGAGACCTGGATGAATGGCCCCACCGCTGAAAGTTGGGTGCGAATGCAGGCAGAATACGACCTGTGGCAAGCCAGACAAAAGCCGCGACCCAACATTAAGCCGGTTGAAATACCTCATGCAGCCTAACAACCACGCTCGATTATCAGGCCGCCTGACTGGCAACTCTCGCCTGATCTTGGCAGGTGAGTGGAATGTTTATTTTCTTATTCCCAAGAGGTTGCGCCGCTACTGGCGTTTAAACGGGTTTACCCCAAGCGGAATCTTATTATCATAGCCATTACAAGATTATTCTATTCGCATGGGATTTGGCTTTTGTGAGTTTCTTCCCAAGGGTAAGGCGGGCTTTTTTGTACGCGCTGTTTTCTTAATCAGCACCATTGTGTACAGCTATATAAAACAATAGTTTATGAAAATACTTAATATCCATTTTAAAAACATCAATTCATTAGAAGGCGAGAGCCGGATCGATTTTGAGCAGGCGCCATTTTCTGATACGGGTGTTTTTGCGATTACCGGGCCTAACGGATCGGGGAAATCAAGTATTCTGGATGCCATCACTCTGGGATTATATGGCGAGACCTTCCGTTTTAACCGGCCTGCCCAGCATGTGATGACCAAGCATACGGCGGAGTGCTTTTCGGAAATTGAATTTTCATTGGATAACGAAAAATACCGGTCTAGTTGGCATGTGCAGCGGGCAGGGGAGAGTCCTGAGGGCGAATTAAAGCTTCCGGAAATGAAATTGATCCGCCTGAATGATGAAGAAGTGCTGGCGGCCACGCCTCAGCAGGTGTGTTCACGGATTACTGAAATTACCGGCATGAACTTTCGTAATTTCACCCGTTCAATCCTGTTGGCGCAGGGCGATTTTTCTGCGTTTCTTAATGCGCTGGACAGTGAGCGCATGGATATTCTGGAAAAGATTATCAGCACGGATATTTATGCGGACTATAAAAAGGAAATTACAGAAAAAGCCGATAACGCGCAAAAACGTCTGGAGCAGTTAAAACAGGATTTGGCATCCCTACAGGTAATGGAACCGGAAAAACTGGAGGCCTGTGAGCATGATTTAAGCGATTTCAATGATCAATATGCCGAATTGCAGGATGAACAAAACAGCCTGAAGCAGCAGCAAGCCTCGTTGGAAAAGATTATAGCCATACAAAATCAGATTGCCGACCAGGAAAAAAGTCTGCAGGAAGTCAAAGAACAGGCGGAAAGCAAACAAAAAACATTAGCCAGGCTGGTATCTGCTCAGGATGCATTAACTTTTAAAGATGATGTCAGGGTGATTAATGAAAAAAGCCAGGATATTCAGCAGGGAAAAACGACGCTGGGGGCTTTTCGGAATGAACTTAAGCTGATAGAAGACCAGATCGGCATTGATAAAACAGCGCCTGAAGGCTTGAGCGGCAAATCGGTTGCCGAGCAGCAGGAAACCATAGCCGAGATTAGGGCTATGGTTGGGCTGTTCACTTCGCAGCGGCAGTCGGAAGCAAGCCTTTTGCAGGCGCTGGGAATGCAGATTAACGACAAGAAATCAGGGCTTGCAACCGTATCAGCCTGGCTGGAGGAACATGCTGCCGACGAGTCGCTGCTGGAAAACTTTCCTGAAACAGGCAAATTGAAAAAGCTCAGGGCTGAATTGGTTGAGCTGAAAGAAAAGCAAAAATCATCTACCAAGTGGTCAAAAAACACCCTTTCGTCGCTGAAAAAAAATAAATTCGCCATTGAGCAGGAAAATAAAAAAAAGGCCGGTTTACAAGACAAGCTGGCGGATGAAGAAAAAGAGCTTGAGGTTCTGGCGCATGGACACGACCTGGACGGAATTGAAGAGTTGCGGTTAGAACAGAAAGAGCGGGTTGATGCTTTTCAGGAGCTGAACAGCCTGGCTCTGGCTAACCAAAAGCTGGCGCCAAGCGGATTCAGTTTTTTCGGCAAATTCAGAAAAAAAGATGAGACGGAGCATGATGCCGATGAGCTTAGTCTTGAGATTGAAAAGCTAAAACAGGAAATCAGCAGGGAAGAAAATATTAAACGCGCCCTGGACATGGCCGTGTTTCGTGAAGGATTGCTGAAAAAAATGACGGCGGACAGGCAGCATCTTGTCGACGGCCAGCCTTGCCCTTTATGCGGCGCTCTGGCGCATCCGTATGCCAAGCATGCGCCTGTCGAGACGAGTTCCCAGCAGGCATTGGCGGATCAGCAGGCCAAAATAAAAACTTTAATGGTGGCCGCTAACAAATTGGTGCACCAGCACAAGCTGCTTGAACAAAATGCGGAAAAAAATCAGGCCAATCGGGATCAGCTGCACAAGATCAACTCCCAGTGGCTATTATTGTGCAATAAGCTTAATACGGCGAGCAACGAGCTGGACATCAATAATATAAAATTGATGAAGCGCTTGTTAAAGGCGGAAATAAGCGAATTAAAAGACATTGGCATTCTGGCTGTTAAATACAAGAACAAGCAGCTTGCCATAGAAAAATTAAAGGCATTGATTGAAAAGAGCGAAGCGACTGTCGAACAGATGTTGCGGGATGGGCAGAAGCTTGATGCCGAATGGCAGGACCGGCCTAAAGAGCCGGTAGACTATGAAGCGGCAGTAGCCGCGTGTCAGAAGGAAGAAAAAGAGCTGGCCGAGAAGGTCATGAAACAGCTGACCTTGCTGGGCGAAAAAATGCCCGCCAAAGGCAAGGAAGACGCCTTGTACGACCGCCTTAATGTCCGTCGGCAGGATTATCATAACTATGCTTTCCGCCGCAAAGTGCTGACAGAGGATCTGGACGCATTGGCGGCAAAAGAAGTCGCTTGTCGTGCAGAAATCACGGCATGTAATGAGAAGCTTGAACGGTATGGCAGCGAGTTGAAATCAGAAGAAATCGTCGGTTTGCATCTGGCGCTGATTGAAAAACAGAAGCTGATTGCCGACAAGGAACAACTTCTTGCACAGCAGGAGGCCGGAATCGGCGTGTTGCGGCAGGCGTTGCAGGAAAAAATGCGCGGAACCCAGTTTACCAGCCTGGATGAACTGGGCGAAATTCTGGAGGCCATGCAAAATCAATCGGAACTGGCGCGGCAGATAGAGGAAATGGAGCGGGATATTGAGGCCAGAACGCTGGAGCTGGAGAAAAACCAGGCCCAGTTGGCGTCTGAAAACGCAACTATTAAAACCGAGCTAAGTCAGGAAGAGATAAATGCCCAGTTGAAAAGTATCGCTGTGCAAATGGAGATAGCTGGCATGGAAGCGCAGCGTCTGGAAAAGCTGGTGAACGAGCAAAAGCAGTTGCAACAGAAGTATGACGCCGGTTTAATACAGGTGCAGAATCAGGAAGAACTGGTACAGCAATTCGCCACGGAAGTGGCGCAAATGGCGGAAGAAAGCGGCATGAATTTCCGCCGCCGTGTACAGGGGCGTCTTGCGGACAAGTTATTGTCACAAACCAACGAAATACTGGAAAAAGTCAGCGGCCGTTATTACATACGGCAGATGCCGAGCGAGCAGGGGCTGGCTCTGGAAATTGAGGACACTTACCAAGGCAATGCGCGGCGGTTGCCAAAAACACTGTCCGGCGGAGAAAGTTTTGTGGTGAGTCTGGCGCTGGCGCTGGGGCTGTCCGAGCTGGCAAACAATGGAAAATCAGTAGATTCGCTGTTCCTGGACGAAGGTTTTGGCAACCTGGACGCGGAATCACTTTATACCGTGATCAGCACCCTGGAAAGCCTGCATACGCACGGGAAGACCGTGGGCGTTATTTCCCATGTTGAAGGCGTACATAAACGCTTTAAAGCGCAACTCCAGGTGGTTAAAAAGCCGAACGGCATGGGTGAGTTGAGAAAAGCGTCTTGAGTTTTTGTTTATCTGGCTGGGCGGGCAGCTTCAACAGTCAGGGGCATGGATTTAAAGACTTCAATAGCTTTCTTTAAAGACTCGGCGGCACCGGCCGCATTGCCTTCCTTCACTTGACGGCGGGCGTTTGCGATAGCCCCGGAACCGCGTTGTTTTTTGGATTCAACAGAGCAGACGCCAAGGATTTCTTTAGAAGATTGCCCGGCCGCATTAATATGCTCCTGGGCCGCTTCCAGCTCATTCGCACTGACTGCTTTCAGGGCTTCCTCAAGGTGCGCAATGGTGGTGCTACTGGATTGTGCAACAGCTGTCAGTGCGGTTTCTGCCGCCGCAACATTGCTGCTTGCACCGATAAACAGAACTAAAAAACCGGCAACCAGGAGTTCTCTCAGCGTAGTCATCATTTTAAAAACTCCTAAATCGATAAGCGCATCACTTAAGGATCGTGCCAGGTGAAGTGGGTAATGTGATTTTGCTTACCTTACCCGAGTCAATAGAATCGGGCAATGGGTTCTTGACTGTTGCCTCTAAAATTTCGGACTGGTTTGGCAGTATTAAAGATAGTTGAAATTAATCCTGGCAACGGATGATGTGGTTCGGTCAAGAGCTGCTTTCGTAGGCAGGGCATCACAAAGTCCAGTCTACGATTCTTGTTAGTCAATCACTGATCAGAGAACAGGCGCCTAAAGTCCGCCTCCAAGTTGGCAGGCCGATCTCTGAAGTTTCGCCAATAATCGCAAAGCCCTGTTATGGTTTTCATATCCGTGTGGCCGCAATCCAACATGATTTTCAGCAGCTCTAAGGTGGGCATAACCTTGGCATAAAACGCCTCGGCCAGAGCAGTCATATCCTGATCGTCAGTGACTACCGGGATGTCCAGCTCAATTGCATAGGCTAAGTATAGAGCATCCACTCGCGAGGGACCTGGCAGGTCAGTTTGCACATAGTCCCACAGGTACTCGAAGGTCTGGACGATGGCTTTCTTCTGCTTTTTACCAATATTTGGGAAGTGCTGGCGATTCAGGACATATTCGTCCTCAGTCACCCAATAGAAGTTGTTTTGTAGCTTGTGGACTTCTAGCTCTTTGTTGAGTTCGGGGAGGATATACAAGCAGTATTCGTTATCGCCAAATGGCATGGACAACAAGGGGCGGATAGTTTGGGCCAGCCTAAGATAGGCATTGGTATCAACAAGTATTTTTGATTGAGGCATCAGGTCAACTCTGTGTGGATACTCCGAGCATCTAGGAGTGGCATATCCAACACAGTCTGAACGAAGCCAGAGCCTTTGTTGTTTTGTTTTAAATAGTGGCGCAACAAATCAAAAAATGGCGTCTCGAATGCGTGTTCGACTTTGGCAATATAATCCCGTGCGCTGGGTTTGCCGTTATCATCCCTCGCTATATCGATAAATAGCGTGTCACTGAGGTTAAGGTATTTCTTGTTAAAGTTGGTTACAGCACCATTGAACGCATTGCCTAAATCGATTTCAGGTTTGTTTACATGCAAAGCATACTTATTAACCTGCCTAATAACTGTGTATGGTGAAATAGTTTGCGCATCGGCTAGAATGACCACATGAGCAATTTTTGTTGCACTGGTAGGTTGTTGACTAATACTGGCATAGGCTTTTGCTGCCAGCTCGTGAGGGTATAACAGGCTACCAGCAAACGCATCAGCAAAATCTTCCGCCTCATCATTATCAAGGTTTGGTGACAAGCAATGCCCCAATTCGTGCGCCATCCAAAACTTGAAATCGTGAATATTAGTATCAAGATTGAGGTACACCCAAGTGCTTTGAGAATCTGGCAGGTATATATGGACTGCGTTCTCATGGCGATTCTTACTACTCTTACTGCCCCACAGCACAGGTATAATGACCGCTTGGAGTTCACTAAAGCGACGAATCAGATGATTAAAATCAATGGTGTTCGTTGCACCCAAGTCAATGTCTTCCCGCACTTTCGTAGCGGCTTTGCACAGAAAATCATAGTCGCAACTGGGTGACTTAAACACTGGTGGCATTTCCAGTGTGTCGAACGGTAAAAAAGGAACCAATTGCCGCAAAAACCGTCCTATTTCCTGGGCTTTCTCAATATGATGATCCTTGGTTTTAGTTCCTCTCATTTTACGAAAGGCAATTTTAGGGGCGTTTGGCTCTTCTTTGATTACTAACTCGTGGAAAGTCAGGTTTAGCAACTTACCTAGCTGAAGCAGCTTATTGGGACGCGGAAAAGACTTGTTATGGAGCCACTGAGAAACAGCCTCTTTAGATACGCCAAGCTTCTCTGCAACTGCGGTTTGAGTAAGTCCCACCGCTTCAATGGCCTGTTGAGTATTTGTTATATTTAGTTTTTTTTGCATGCGCTAAGTATATGCGTATGTCAAGTTATGTCAAGTTTTGCAAAAATCAATGGGTCAAATAATCAATAATCAATGAGGTCAGACTCAATTGATTTTAATAAAAACGTCTATTCCAACAAAGTTTCACTATCGCTCAGTCTACTGATCTTTATATTCTCATCGTCGCTTTGGGTCGCAGCAGCCAGTCAGATTCAGTTGAGACCAATTTTAAAAACAGTCAGGCCAAGTCTAGGTTTTTACAAATAAAAAGCCATAAAAAAAGCCCGATGGGGAAATCCTCATCGGGCTTTTTTACTTTAAGGTGTGACGGGTTATTTCCGCATTCGTTTCTTGAACAATGAATCCAGTTTCCTGTTGATGTCTTGTTGATTTTGATCCAGGTCGGCAAGCGATTGGGGCGCGGCTGCAACAGGTTTAACGGGTTGCGCTACCGGCTGTGCAACAGGCTCTTCAATAACGGGTTTTTCTTCCGGTGTCCTGTCCAGACGAAATACGTCTCCGTAGGTAGTGTCTATGTCAAAGTTGTCCCAGATATAGATGGGGTGTGCGATAGGTTTGGTAGGAAGTGGAAAGGTGATTAAATCAGTAATGCCAACAGCCATGCGTCCGACGGTGTTAATTACACCTTTAAAAAGTCCGCCAATTAGGCCATAAAAAATGTTGCTTTTGTTAGTGGTATTAATGATGTTTTTGGGGATTTCCAATGTACTGGTTGTCAGGTTGGCAAAAGCATTAAGCGCTTTATTGCCGATTTTGCTGCCATAACTACGGTGTTGAGATTCATCCACTTGAGCGGCAGCTGTATAGGGCATATTGCCATAACCCTGTTGCTGCATTTCGGCCTGGGTTAATGGCGCATATGCCGTCAACAGGCCGGTAAAAAGAAAAGAAACAAAAAAACGATGGAGGGTAGACATGTCAAATCCTGTTGGTGTGTTAATAATGGAATCAGTATAGCAGAGCTACTGTTATTTACTGGTTCGCGCCTTGGCAAAGGCGTTAGCCATTGAGCCTTGCGCCGGAGCCTGTTGCTTGGGTTTGTTGGCCTGTTTTTGATTGTTCCGTTCGGGTCTGGCTTCGTTAGCCTCTGGATTTGTTTTCATGGATAGCGAAATGCGCTTGCGCTCGGCATCGACTTCCAGCACTTTCACTTTGACCATATCGCCGGTTTTGACGGCATCCCTGGGGTCTTTGACGAAGGTATCGGACAAATGGGAGATATGCACCAGTCCATCCTGATGCACGCCGATGTCAACAAATGCGCCGAAGTTGGCGACGTTGGTGACTACGCCGTCCAGCCTCATGCCGACTTCAAGGTCGGTGATTTTCTCGATACCCGCCTTGAACTCGACGCTTTTGAATTCCGGCCTCGGATCACGGCCGGGTTTTTCCAGTTCCTGCAAGATGTCGGTCACCGTCGGCAAGCCGAAGTTTTCATTGGTGTAGTTGGCGGGATTCAGGCTGCGCAAAAACTGGCTCTGGCCGATCAGGTCGCGGATGGATTTTCCGGTGCTGCCTATGATGGCTTCAACCACGGGATAGGCTTCTGGATGCACCGAAGAGGCATCCAGCGGGTTGTCGCCGTTCATGATGCGCAGGAACCCTGCCGCCTGTTCATAAGCCTTGTCGCCCAGTCTGGGCACTTTTTTCAATTGGCTGCGGTTGGCGAACGGGCCGTTTTCGTTGCGGAAGGCGACGATATTTTCGCTGATGCTGGCGGACAGGCCGGATACCTGTTTAAGCAGGGCTACCGATGCGGTATTCACGTCGACGCCGACCGCGTTGACGCAATCCTCGACCACGGTGTCGAGTCCCTTGACCAGCTGAACCTGATTCACGTCGTGCTGGTATTGGCCGACGCCGATGGATTTGGGATCGATCTTGACCAGCTCCGCCAGCGGGTCCTGCAGGCGTCTGGCGATCGAAACCGCGCCGCGCAAGGACACGTCCAGCTCGGGAAATTCCTTGGCGGCCAGCTCGGACGCCGAATAAACCGATGCACCCGCTTCCGACACGGTGATCTTGGTGAACTTGAGTTCGTTGTGCCGCTTCATGACATCGGCCACTAGCTGGTCGGTTTCCCGGGAACCCGTGCCGTTGCCTATGCTGACCAAGTCAACCTTGTGCTTTTCGATCAGTTTTGCCAGCGTGTTTATCGAACCCTCCCAGTCCTTGCGCGGCGGATGCGGGTAGATGGTATCGGTAGCCAACAGCTTGCCGGTAGGATCGACGACGGCAACCTTAACGCCGGTGCGTATGCCGGGGTCCAGGCCCATCGTCGCTTTGGGACCTGCCGGTGCAGCCAGCAGCAAGTCCCTCAAGTTGCTGGCGAAAACTCGGATGGCTTCGAGTTCCGCGGCTTCGCGCAGCCGGAGTTTCAAGTCCAGGTCGATGCGGGTGTACAGCTTGATTTTCCAGGCGAAACGCGCGGTCTCGGCCAGCCAGGCGTCGGCCGGTTTTGATGTGTCGGTAATATTCAGGCGGCGGGCGACAAACTGGGCGCAAAGGTCATGCTCCGCTTTATCGTCAGCGCCGGGTTTAAGCGTTAGATTCAGCAAATCCTCGTTGCGGCCGCGGAACAGCGCCAAAGCCCGGTGCGAAGGAATCTTGTTGATGGCTTCCTGGTAATCGAAATAATCCTTAAACTTCGCCGCTTCCTGTTCCTTGCCGGCCACAACGGTGGCGTGAACGATGCCTTTTTGCCAGATGCGTTCGCGCAGCTCGGCCAACAGCTCGGCATCCTCGGAAATGCGCTCCATGATGATTTGCCGTGCGCCATCCAGCGCGGCGGCGGTATCAGGCACGCCTTTTTCCGCATCGATGAATTCTTTTGCAACCTGCTCAGGGATCAGGCTGCGGTCATCCAGCAAGGCGTCGGCGAGCGGTTCGAGCCCCGCTTCTCGGGCAATCTGCGCCTTGGTCCGGCGCTTGGGCTTGTAGGGCAGATACAAATCTTCCAGCAGTGTTTTGGTTTCGGCGTCGTTGATGGCTTTTTCCAGCTCCGGAGTCAGTTTGCCTTGTGAGCTGATGCTGTCCAGAATGGTTTTGCGGCGGTCGTTAAGTTCGCGTAAATAGCCCAGGCGCTCTTCGAGCAGCCTTAACTGGGTGTCATCCAGCCCGCCGGTCACTTCCTTACGGTAGCGGGAAATAAACGGGACGGTTGCGCCCTCATCCAGCAAGTTGACAGCGGCGCTGACTTGTTTGGGGTTAACGGATAATTCTTCGGCAATGCGTTGGATTACGTCCATTTCTTCAGTACTTGTGCGGTTTAAAATGGGCGCATTGTAGCAGTAAGGGCTGGTAGCGGATAAAAAATCAATGGGTGACCCTTTTGATTCATCTTTTGGAAAGGCAGGTTGTGATTATGTTCCGGCGTGTTGTTTTTGTCGGATGTTTGCTGTAAAAATGTGCGGACTACTTATGTCACTGGTGATTTTCCAGTGCACTCGAATGAACAAGGAAACGGTTGTTATGAAATCCAGAGATAGACGGCGGGGGCTGGTATTGGTTAATACCGGCTCAGGCAAAGGAAAATCCTCCAGCGCTTTAGGCATGGTTTTTCGTGCCGCAGGCTGGGATATGAAGGTCTGTGTTATTCAATATATAAAAGGGCAATGGAAAACCGGCGAACAAAAAGCCGCTCAACGTTTTGATAATATCGAATGGCACGCTTTGGGCGACGGCTTTACCTGGGATACCAAAAATCCCGAGCAGGACATTAAAACCAGCCGGGAAATTTGGGAGCTCAGTAAGCAGAAGATTTTGTCTGGAGAGTTTGATGTGGTGCTGCTGGACGAGATTAATTATTGCTGCGGCTATAACTGGATTACCGGCCAGGAAATCGCTGATTTCATTCGCAATGAGAAGCCATCCTGGGTGCATTTGATCCTGACCGGCCGCAATGCTCCGCCTGAGGTCATAGAGGTTGCCGATACGGTGACCGAAATGACTAAAATCAAACATGCTTATGAGCAGGGGATCAAGGCTGAACAAGGGATTGAATTTTAAAAGCATTAATGTGCGGATGATCTTTCATTGCTGAGAATGGATAATGCGCATAGAATTTAGAGGCAGATGCTTTGGGTGACCAGTAAAATGGTTGGGTACGTCACAAACAAGAAGAGGAAGAAAATGTCTGAAACACAAAAAATTATGATAGCTGTGGTTGCCGTTTTTCTGATTGGTTTTTTTATGGTCGGTGTAAGCAAGGAAAAACAGTCTGTTGAGCAAATCGAGGCGGCGGCAAAGATTAGAAACTTTGTTGCAATACAGGAAATGGCAAGCCAAAAATGTCCGACGAAAATAAAGGAGATAACAGGGGAGCAAGTGTTTTTCCCGTCTGAAACCGAGAGCGATAAAGACACTTATATTACATTGAAGTGGGTTGGTGATGATGCTAAAAACGGCGGATTCAAAACGGCATCGTGTACATTGAAGGGCTCACTGGGAGGCATTTCAGAATTAGTTATTGATGATAAGGTCATCATAAAGAAATAATCAGGTTCTTTAAATTCCTGATCGAATCGTGCAGATTTGATCAGGAATATTTATATTTCAAACTCACAGGCTTGTTTCATTGGGCGATTGATAAGCACGCCTTGGACATGCTTCGTTCGTCCCAGTCTGAAACCGCTGTAATATCAGAAACTATAATGCTAAAACAAAAAAGTAATTCTTATGACGCAACCAATGATTAAGGGAGTTTTAAAAACATGGAAAGAAGACCGGGGATTTGGCTTCATCAAACCGGATAATGGAAAAAGGGATGTTTTCATACATATTTCGTCATTAAAGGGAGCAAGCCGCCGGCCCGTGGTCGGTGATATTATTTACTACCAGATTGCAAAAGATAATCGCGGCAAATTTAAAGCGGTTCGCGCTCATATTGAAGGTGTGGCTATCATCGACGATAAAGTCAAAGCCAAAACGGCAGGTGTCCACAAAATAAAAATAGGCTTTAAAGAGCTTGTTGCAATAATACTTGGCCTGCTGATTGTCGCCGTGGTTGCCGTGATTATTTACGCAGGTTAATGGCAAGGAATTGAATGTCGGATTCACAAAAATGGCTGGTTTTTGCGTTTATTGCGGTTGCTGCATGGCTGATTTACCTGTTATCGCCGGTGCTGATGCCGTTTGCATTTGCAGCAATGTTGGCTTATTTGGGCGATCCGCTAACAGATAAACTGGAAACCTATCGATTATCCAGAACGAAAGCGGTGATTGTCGTTTTCCTCGTGATGACGCTGGTTTTTGTTCTGGCTTTGTTGCTGCTTATTCCGCAACTGGAGTACCAGATCGAGCGTTTTGTAACCAGTCTGCCCGCTTATGCCGACTGGCTGAATGAGACGGTTATCCCCTGGTTGAGGCGTCGCTTTCATCTGGGAATCAAGCCGGTTGACACCAACCAAATTATTAATGTCATTAAAAGTCACTGGGAGCAAGCCGGCGGCATTGCAGCTACAACGATGGCTTCGATTTCGCATTCCGGCGGCGTGATAGCCGCATGGCTGATGAACCTGTTGCTGATTCCCGTGGTGACTTTTTACTTATTGCGCGACTGGGATGGCCTGGTCGCCCAAGTCCATGATTTATTGCCCCGGCGTGCTGCCGACACAGCCGCTAAACTCGCCGGCGAGGTTGATACGGTGCTGGCCGCTTTTGTCCGGGGTCAGTTTTACGTCATGCTGGTCTTGGGCTGTATTTACAGCATCGGGCTGTGGCTGACGGGCCTTGATCTGGCTTTACTGATAGGCATGCTGGCCGGTCTGGTCAGTTTTGTTCCCTATCTGGGATCAATCGTAGGCATCGTCATGGCGTGTGTGGCTGCTTTGGTGCAGTTTCATGAGCTGATCAACCTGGTTCCGGTTGCGATAGTTTTTATGGTCGGACAAGCCCTGGAAGGCATGTTGTTAACGCCCATGCTGGTGGGCGATAAAATTGGCTTGCACCCGGTTGCGGTTATGTTCGCTGTGATGGCTGGCGGCCAGTTATTCGGCTTTTTAGGCATCCTGCTGGCATTGCCTGTCGCTTCGGTTATTATGGTATTGTTACGGCATGTGCATGAATTATATCGATACAGTGATTTTTACAGCCAAAAATGAACCCGATCAAATTAATTAGAATTATTGTCTTTGCACTTTGCGCGGGTATTGGTATTGCTGTTAATGTCCAGGCGAGCGATGCAAAACGGGAAGCCGATTTTGCCGACAGCATTAATAAAACGTTGACTATGGGCAAGATGGTCTGGCTGGAGGCTGAAGGAAGAAAGTTTCTCGGTCTTTATACGGAGACGGAAAAGACAACCAGCAAGGGCGCGGTTATTATCCTCCACGATATGGGCGGACATCCGGATCAGCAGTTGATTCACAGGTTGAGAACCTTTTTGCCCGAGCATAACTGGGCAACGCTGTCGCTGCAGATGCCGCTTAGGGAAATAGGCGCCAATGAATACGAGTACTATGCGTTGTTTCAGGAAGCGCAGGCGCGTATTCAGGCCGGAATCAAATATGCAAAGGACAACGGCGCAGAAAGTGTTGTTGTGGCAGGTTATGGACTGGGCGGCTTGATGGGCGCATATGCCCTGAGCGAGCAGACGGCAGATGTTAAAGCGCTAGTGGCTATCAGTCTGCCGGTGCCGGAAACGGATATTAAAACAGCCCAAACGCTGGAACTTATAAAGAAGATCAAGGTTCCGATGCTGGATATTTACGGCGCGCTGGATGTGCCGGACGTTACCGAAAGCGCCAGAGACCGGCGCTTGGCCGCGAAAGAAAATACAGGTTACAGGCAGATGAAAATCAACGATGAAGATCATGCCTACCAACATGATGAAGGCTTGATTATCAAGCGCATATACAGTTGGCTGGGGCTGGTTGCGGGCTGACTTAAGCCTTCAATCGCTCCCGATTCCCCGTAAATTCTGTCCTTTATAGATATTTCACTTCCGGCTTGCCTGCAGACTCAACCAGTTCGCCAATGGAGAAAACAGTTTCGCCCAGTTGACTCAGGGTCCTAAGTGTCGCTTGTTCATCTTCGGCGGCAACGCAGACGATCATGCCTACGCCGCAATTGAAAGTGGTCAGCATGTCCGCTTGAGAGACATTGCCCTGTGTCTGCAGCCACTTGAAGATTTCAGGAAATTCCCAGGATGAAAGGTCGATATTGGCGTTAATGCCTGCCGGAAGCACCCGCGGCAGGTTTTCTGTCAAGCCGCCGCCGGTAATGTGGGCAAGCGCATGCACCGGCACTTTTTCCAATAGCGACAGCAACGACTTGACATAGATTCTGGTCGGTTCCAGCAAGGCTTCGCCTAATGACGTGCCATTGAATGAGTCGCTGAGCGCCGAATTGCTGTGGCTGATGATTTTGCGGATTAACGAATAGCCGTTGGAATGCGGGCCGGATGAGGCGATGCCAATCAGTTTGTCGCCGACTTTAACTTTGCTGCCGTCCAGCACCTTGCTTTTTTCCACGATGCCGACGCAAAACCCCGCCAGGTCATATTCACCGTCGGCATACATGCCGGGCATTTCGGCCGTTTCGCCGCCAACCAGGGCCGCGCCTGCCAGTTCGCAGCCTTTGCCTATACCTTCTATAACCGATGCCGCCGCATCAACATCCAGCTTGCCGGTAGCAAAATAATCAAGAAAGAACAAAGGTTCTGCGCCTTGCACGATAATATCGTTGACGCACATGGCGACCAGGTCGATGCCTATGGTGTTATGAATGCCTAATTCGTTGGCCAGTTTCAGCTTGGTGCCTACGCCATCGGTTCCGGAAACCAGAATCGGGTTTTGATAACGGTCCAGAGGCAGTTCAAACATTGAGCCGAAGCCGCCCAGCCCCGCCATAACGCCCGCTGTCCGAGTCCTGGCTGCAATAGGTTTGATGCGTTCAACTAATTCATTGCCTGCCTCAATATCAACGCCGGCGCTTTTATAATTCAGGCTTTCTTGATTTTGTTCGCTCAAAGTGATGTTCTCTTGCTAGAATTGAAATTTGAATTGCCGATATTGTACAAGACATCATCGGTTTTGTGTGAAGGATATGAGTGTGCTTCTTAGGGCTTTGATTATTTGTGGATTGCTTTTCAGCTCAAATGTTTTTGCGGCTGAGGTTCAGGGTTTATATGAAACCGAGGTCATTGCAAAAAGTCAGTCTGAGGAGGATAAAAATGCCGCGCTCAAAGAGGCGTTGACTATCGTCCTGACGCGGGTGATGGCGGGCGAAAATATTTTGCATGACCCTGTCGTCCAGTCTGCATTGGCCGATGCCGGGCATTTCGTCAAACAGTATCAGTACTCCTTGATTGAGAGTCATTCAGATGAAAATAGCAACGCCCGGATTATGCGGGTGTTGTTCAATGAGTCTCATGTATTGGATCTGATGAAAACCAGCAAGCTTAAGATCTGGGCCGAGACCCGGCCGGAAACTCTGCTGTGGCTGGTTGTCGAAGAAAATGGGCAGCGCTCTTTTTTTAAAGCTGAAACGATGTCCGAGATTAATAAAGCTGTAAATGGAGCGTCCAGGCAAACAGGTCTGCCGCTGTTGTTCCCGCTGCTGGATCTGGAAGAACAGCAGAAAATATCAGTAAGCGATGTCTTGAGCGCTTATCCCCAATCTTTGCTGACAGCTTCCGAGCGCTATGGCGTAGTCTCAATTTTGGCGGGCAGGCTGGTTAAAACGGACGATTGCTGGAAGACGGACTGGGCATTTTATTTTGATGAAGGTATCGAGCAGTGGACAATGCCGTGCGGAGCCTTAAACGATGCAATCCTGACCGGTATGGAGGGGGCGTATGGCCGGTTGTCGAAATATTACGCAGTTAAGCCTGATGTCATTGAAACAAGTTCGGTAATGCTTGAGGTTTCAGGAGACAAAGATGCGAATGACAGGAGCCGGGTAATTCATTATCTGAACTCGCTGGCTATGGTCAAATCAGTAGTCTGGTCCGGCGGTGAAGCCGGGTTTAGCCGGTACAAGGTTGGCTTTGAGGGTAACAGGCGCGCGCTTGAGGAATTATTGGGCATTGGCCGGGTTCTGGATCCGCAGGGCGGGAATAGTGCAGGAACCGGCGGGCTCAGGTATCAGTTGCTGCCTGAGCGGTTTAATTAAATATCAGGCTAAGTTGAATTACATTTAAAAAATAATTAAAGTGGTTCACTGTTAAATGCAGCGGCTTAATCGGATTTAAAGATAACTTAGAAGTCATGAGTGAGGAATGAATATGAAAGTAATAAAAATGCTTAAAGCCGCGATGTTTATTGTTGCGGTTTTATTTAATGCCACAGCATCCGCCTACTCTGTTGGTGAGGTGGAAGAGGTTTGCAAGAAACCGCAGTTCAGGGAGTTTAGTCTTCCCGTGTATAAAGAGCCTGAGAAGGTTGAGGTTGCGCCTGAATCAGAGTTTACTTTCATGATATCGCCCTGGGCAGACCCCAATACCGTTACCTTGACGGCCAAAGGACAGCCGCTGGAGTTTACGGTTGAAAGCAACAACAGTTTTCACCGGGTCAAGGCGAAATTGCCGGCAGCGTTAACGGGTAATTTCGTCAGAATCGATACCACTGTCAAGGCTGTTTTAGGATGCGGCGATGAAGACGGCTGGTTGGTTAAAGTAGCCGGATCATAATGGATTGAATGGCTAATAAACCACCTTGTCGGTTTTTTCGGCCCAGATGTTAAAAGGCTGCAAGGCATTCGGCAGATTCAAATGCAGCATGGCTATGCTGCGTTCATGCGGCAAAACAGAAATCTCATCATAAATGAAGCTGTCGTCAAAATTGGCGGCAGCGGCATCATGGCGGCTGCAGGCAAAAAAGACTTTTTTCAACCGCGCCCAGTAAATTGCACCCAGGCACATAGGGCAGGGTTCGCAGCTGCTGTATAAAATACAGCCGTGCAGCTGGAAATCATTCAGTTTTTTGCAGGCCAGGCGTATAGCCATCACTTCGGCATGAGCCGTGGGATCAATATTGCTGGTGACCCTGTTTCCGCTGGCGGCGAGCAGCTGATTATCTTTTACAATAATTGCACCATAAGGGCCGCCCTGGCCTGAACTGGCATTTTCTACGGCCAGATCAATGGCCTGTTGCAAAAATTTTTCATGCATTTGTCTACAAACCTAACGGGTTGTCCGGGTCTACGCCATCCATAAAAGGCAGGCGCCGATCCTGATTTGTGAGTTGGTATATTTTCCCCAACCAGTTGTTGAATACCGCTTTTGCCGTGTCGCCCCAGGTGTTGTCAAGGTGCTCAAGCACCAAGGCTTCAGGAAATTGATCCAGCCTCTGGTTGCTTTGTCTGGCCGATCTGACCTGCTGTTCAAAATCGGAAAAAATCTGCTGTACGGTTGCGTTGAAATAATTTTCCGGGAAGGGCGGATAGTCGTCTATTTCAGCGCGATAAAAGCGCATGACTTCACGCTTGTATTCTTTAAGCAGGCTGACGTCATCATATTCAGGGTGTCCCTGAAAGAACACAATGCGAAAACCATCCGGGCTGACGGCGAGATGCACGCCGGCTTCTTTGCTGACGGCCAGGACTTTAAGGCCGTGTTGTTCCATATCGCTCTGGAATATTTCATTAAAGCGGGAATGGGGGACGTCGAAGCGGGTGTTGATTTCTGCAACCAAAGGGTGAGAGCGATCGGTTAATTTGTGAGAATACACCCCCCAGCGCTTGGCCGGTAACCGGGTGCGCTCGATGCCGTAACAGTACTGAATGACCGCATGAGTGGCAAGGCAGGAGCAGAGCACTGAGGTGACGTTTTCCTTGGCCCAGAAAAAAACTTCGGTTAACGGCTGCCAGAAATCTTCTTCAGGCAAATGGGGATGCGTGACGTTGGCTCCGCTGATGATGAGCGCGTCCAAGCCATCCCGTTTGATTTTCTCAAAGGGTTCGTAATATTTATCAATATGGGCTTGCGCTTCCGGGCTTCTTTTCAGGCCGTCAACGGTAAAGGGGTGCACATGAAATTGAACGATTTGATTGCATGCGCCTACCAGCCTGAAAAACTGCCGTTCGGTTGCTTCCAGCGCCGCATCGGGCATCATGTTGAGCAGGCCGATATGCATTTCCCGTATATCCTGATTACTGGCGCGCTCCGGGTCTAATATTTCCTCACCTTCTTCGCGAAGGCGCTGAAACGTCGGTAAATCAGTGTGAGCGACTAAAGGCATAACCGGACTCCGTTAAGTCTCATTGCTGAGAGCTAAGCGCATCAGCAACAAGCCGGATGAAGTCATCCTCGCCTTTGACGGCGGCAACATCATTCGCATCTACGGTATAGCCATATTGATCGGCGATGGCCTGGTAGCGGGGCAGCCGGGATTTGAATAACTCGGGGAAAACCCAGGTGACAAATTCATCCGGCGGAATGAGATCGGTGGAGGCGTAATTTTTCAAGCGCATGAATTCGGCGAGCTTTTCATCAAGAAACGCTTCCCGGTAATAAAGCGGTTTGGGGTCGGTTTTGGCGCGTTCAATAATGGTTTGCTCCAGGGCCGGCGGTATTTTGATGTAGATAATCAGCGTGTCCCTTGCCAGTGTTTCCAAGACCTCATGGCTGTCCAGCTCGCAAACGCTGCCGCCCGCATCATTGATGAAATGATGATAACCGTAAATGTCCTCGGCTTTATGAATAAAGTCGGGGACATCATTCATGGCGGCGATTTCCGCCTGATGATGCAGTTTTTGCCGGCGCTTGAATTCCTGTAGGGAAAGCCCGCCCAAATCAGGGTTGCCGAGTTTGCCAAGGAAGCTGGAAACAGGGGCAAGATTATCAACAGTTATTTTATTGGAAATGCAAATGGAATCGGAAAGCAGCAGCTCACGCAAAAACGGAATGAGCATGGCCTGACGTTTAATATTGTCCAGGATAGGCTCTTCCAGATATTTGGTGCCTATCCGGTAGTCGCCGGAATAGTGGAACCATTTGGCTTTGGGCAGTTTATTGGCCAGCGTCGTTTTCCCTGCGCCGGACATTGCCAGTAAGGTAATTCTTTTTGATTTCCAGTCCAGAAATTCCTGAGGACTCATTTTCATGTAATAGGTTCCTAATTAATCCAGATAATCGTCGATGTCTATATCTTCAGGATTGGGTTTGTGTTCATCCGGGTCGGTATAGCCCAGATCATCAGCTTCAAGGTCGTCAAAAGGTGCGCTCCAGTCTTCCGGGTCCTCAATGTAATCGAAAGTTGAGCCATACCAGCTGTCATGATCATATTCGCCGATATCGCCGTTAAGGTATTGGACTTCAATTGAATCGTCACTTTCTTCAATGGCGACAACCTGAAATTTCAGATCGTTTTCTACATCTTTGTACCAAGTGCCAATGATGGGGTCTGCTACTGTTGCCATGACTGTTACCTCAATGTCTAAGTTAAAAGCGTTTGGATACAGGGTATGGATATTATTAACACGGCTAAAGAAAATACAAAATTATTTTGCACTCGCCGGAATGAATTTGATTTGCGATATTTATACTATGAATACCACATTGAGGCCTGTTATGAAGGCTGGTTGCAGCCTATTTATAAAGGAAGCTCTGCTTTCTTGCAAGCGTTCGCTGTGCTAGGATGAATAAAACTTGCAGGCTTGCCTGGTACGCACCAACGCGTATTTCAACTCAAAATACCGGAAAAATCAGAACCATGAACACCCAATCAGTCGATGCAGCACCCTCCAGTGACATTTTCTCCTCAACGTTCCTGCTTGGCAATGTAGGCGCGCCGTTTGTTATTGGGCTGGCGGTCGGTTATTTTGCCAAGAAAATGGTACGCACCGTGCTGTTTCTGGGTGGCGCGGCCATTGTGCTGCTGTTTGTTGCCGAATACTACGATGTCATCAATATAACCGACGCGGAATTGCAACACGCCGCCAATACGGCTACTGAAGCTGCAAAACACTCCGGCGGATTTCTGGTTGATCGCTTGGCCAGCATCACCAGCAAAGGCGCAAGCGGGGCGGCGGGGTTTTTTGTCGGGTTCAAGCTGGGTTAATACATTTATCAAAACGACTGTAAACAAGATGATAACGCCCACCACATTATTTAAATGCCTCGCCGATGAGACGCGCCTGCGCTGCGTGGCTTTGCTGCATAAGGAAGGCAGGCTCTGCGTTTGCGAGTTGACCCATGCGCTGGATTTGTTGCAGCCTAAGATTTCACGCCATCTCGCACAATTGAGGCAGAGCAATCTGTTGCTGGACAGCCGGGAAGGGCAGTGGGTGTATTACCAGATCAATCCCGAATTGCCGGCTTGGGTGTTTGAGATATTGGATGCCACGGTTAAGCAGGCTGGCGCAGAAGCAAAGCTGCAAAAAGACAGTGACCGGCTGCAGGCGATGGATGGCCGCCAGGAAATGATGAAGTGTTGCGGTTGAATTTTTTTGCCCTATAATATTCGCTTATCCGAATATATAGATATAGAGGCCGATCATGTTAAAAATCCTGATTTTATGCACTGGAAATTCTTGCAGAAGTATTCTGGCTGAAGCGCTGCTTAATCATCTGGCGGGGGACAGGTTCAAGGCCTTTTCGGCAGGCAGCCGCCCAACAGGCAAGGTTAATTCCCATGCGCTGGCAACATTAAAGCGTCACGGCATCCCGGCCGAGGGATTTTCCAGCCAGTCCTGGGATGAGTTCGATGACAAAGGCGTCGATATTGCAATTACGGTCTGCGACAGCGCCGCCGGGGAAGTTTGTCCCGTTTATCTCAATAGCGCCGTCAGGGCGCACTGGGGCTTGCCTGATCCGGCTCATGTCACGGGCAGCCAGGAAGTCATTGAAGCGGCTTTCGAGTCTACCTATGCGGCTTTGGAAAAACGCATCCGCCAACTGCTGGCGCGGCCGGTTGAGACCATGCCCAGGGCAGAGCTGACCGAGGCGCTGAACAAGATCGGCGCGGAAACTCTTTGAGGTATCGGAAAATGACAATTATGAATAAACAAGTTGAGCACGCGCCAAAGCGATTGGGTTTCGTCGAGCGGTTTTTGACGCTATGGATTATCACAGTCATGGCGGGCGGGATTGCGCTGGGTTATTTCGTTCCCGGTTTCACAGGGTGGCTGAGCCGTTTCCAGGTGGGGACTACCTCCATGCCCATCGCCATCGGCCTTATCTTGATGATGTACCCGCCGCTGGCCAAGGTGCGTTACGAGGAATTGCCGTTGGTTTTTAAGAACACCAAGGTCCTGCTGCTGTCCCTGGTCCAGAACTGGGTGATCGGCCCGGTGCTGATGTTTGCGCTGGCCGTTATTTTTCTGCGGGATTATCCCGAGTACATGGTGGGTCTGATTATCATCGGCCTGGCCCGCTGCATCGCCATGGTGCTGGTCTGGAATGAGCTGGCGGAGGGCGATAGCGAATACTGCGCGGGTTTGGTGGCGTTCAACTCCATCTTCCAGATGCTGTTCTTTTCTGTTTATGCGTATGTTTTCGTCACTATCCTGCCCGACTGGTTAGGCATAGCTTCCGGCCTTGAAATCCAGATTACTATGCTGCAAGTCGCCAAAAGCGTGTTGATTTATCTGGGCATCCCTTTTTTCGGCGGCATGCTTACCCGCTTTTTTCTGGTGCGCCGCAAGGGTTTGCAGTGGTATGAGGAAACGTTCGTGCCCAAAATCAGTCCCATTACCCTGATTGCGTTGCTGTTCACGATTCTGGTCATGTTCTCCCTCAAGGGCGAATATATCGTGCAGTTGCCTATGGATGTGGCTCGCATCGCCGTGCCGCTGGTTATCTACTTTTTGGTCATGTTTCTGGTCACATTTTACATGTCGGCCAAAGCCGGGGCCGGGTATCGCGTTAGCGCCACACTGTCGTTTACCGCCGCCGGCAACAATTTTGAATTGGCGATCGCGGTGGCTGTGGCGGTTTTCGGATTGCAATCAGGGCAAGCTTTTGCCGCAGTCATCGGGCCTCTGGTGGAGGTTCCGGTGCTGATCGGTCTGGTCAAGGTGGCTGTTTATTTCAGGCAAAAATACTTCGCGCTTCAGGGATAAATGACAGGTACTGTAGGCAAAAAAAATGCGGCTGATTAGGCCGCATTAGAGAAGGATATAAACTCTGAATTTCCTAAGGGGAAGCTTGCATCTCAAGAGTTGCAGCTATATTAGCGACAAACGATAAACAATGGAATGTGGCAAATTGTCGCGAGTCAGAATGTCGCAGGCTTGGCTGTTGAGTTGGCTGGATTTTGCTAAACGAAAGGCAAAGCTTCCGCTCCTGCTAACGCCCCTTACCTACAATCCTGTAGGCAAAAAAATGCGGCTTGGTAGCCGCATTAGAGAAGGATATAAAACTCTGAGTTCCCGAGGAGGAAGTTTGCATCTCAAGAGTTGCAGCTATATTAGCGATAAATGATACACAATGGAATGTGACATATTGTCGCACTGTTTTACTCGGTTATTCCTGCAACAGATTGCTTAAGCGTGCAAAGTCGGCAAGCGGTATGGTTTCAGCCCTTAAGGTAGGATCTATGCCCAAGGCGACAATCTGTTCTTCGGTGATGAGTTTGCTGAGTGAATTGCGCAGCGTTTTGCGCCGTTGCGAGAATGCCTGAGTCACGACCCGGTTGAGTCTGGCTATATCATTAACCTCGACAGGCGGCTGTTGATGCGGCACCAGCCGGACAATAGCCGACATCACCTTGGGCGCGGGATCAAAGCTTTCCGGCGGCACATCAAACAACAGTTCCGTTGCGCAATAATATTGCATCATGACGCTGAGCCGTCCGTATTTTTTGCTGCCTGGATCTGCACAAATCCGGTCAACCACTTCTTTTTGCAGCATAAAGTGCATGTCTTCAATGCAATAGGCGTTGTCCAGCAGGTGGAACATCAGCGGCGTTGAAATGTTATAGGGCAGATTGCCGATGATGCGCAGCTTTTCGCCTGCTTCAGCCAGCGCCGAGAAATCAAACCGTAAGGCATCGGCGCTGTGGATTTGCAGGTTATCGTATTGTTTGAATTTCTCCCTGAGCAGCGCCACCAGATCCCTGTCCAGCTCAACTACATCAAGGCGTATCCTTTCTTTTAACAAAGGTTCGGTCAATGCGCCCTGGCCGGGGCCTATCTCAACCCAGTGTTCGCCCGGTTTTGCCTGTATGCTGGAGAGGATGTTGTGAATAATGTTGTGGTCATGAAGAAAATTCTGACCAAAGCGCTTGCGCGGGATATGTGCCATTTTATTTGGAATTGTTAGAAGCCATGGTTAATGCGGTTTGCAGCGCGAACTCAAGGCTGCCGATTTCGGCCTTGCCGGTGCCGGCAAGGTCTAAAGCGGTGCCGTGGTCAACCGAGGTTCGGATAACAGGCAAGCCCAGCGTGATATTGACGGCCTGCCCGAATCCCATGTGTTTGAGCACCGGCAGTCCCTGGTCATGGTACATGGCCAGCACGGCATCCGCCGAGTCCAGGTACTTGGCGGTGAACAAGGTGTCGGCAGGCAATGGCCCGTGCAGGTTCAAGCCCTGTTTGCGCAAGCCTTCAAGCACCGGCTCAATGATTTCGATCTCTTCCCGGCCCAGATGGCCGTTTTCTCCGGCATGGGGGTTAAGCCCGCACACCAGAATCTTCGGGTTTTCAATGCCAAAGCGGGTGCGCAGATCCTGATCCAGTATGCGGATAACCGTTCTCAACCGCGTATGGGTGATGGCCTGGCTGACCTCGGAAAGCGGCAGGTGCGTGGTGACCAATGCGACGCGCAAACCCGGCGTTGCCAGCATCATAACCGGATGCCCGCCGGTAATCCCGGCAATGTATTCGGTATGGCCGGTAAACGGCAGTCCTGCATCGTTGATAATGCCCTTGTGCACAGGCGCAGTGACCATTGCGTCAAAAACCTTGTCCATGCAGCCTTTGGTGGCTTTGGTGATGGTTTTTAACACATAGCGGCTGTTAGCCGGGTTCAATTGCCCGCATTGAACCGGTTCCGCCAGCTCCACCGGCAATACCGTCAGGCATCTTGCGGTCTGGGCGGTTGCAGGAGCGGCGCCGTCAAACTCTTTTATTCGGATTGGCAAGCCTAACTGTCTGGCGCGATCTTCCAGCAATTGCGGGCTGGCTATCGCAATGATTTCGCAGGGTAAATTCTGCTGCGCCAGCTGGATGCAAAGATCGGGGCCAATGCCCGCAGGTTCGCCCGGCGTTAATGCGATGCGTGGTATTGATTGACTGGTTGCCATGTGAGAACGGAGCTAAAAAAGGAACAATATTACAGTATAAAGACAAAGAGGATTTTAAAAAACGCTGTTTACGTTTTCAGATGAGAATTTGGGAACGAGGACGGAAAAGGAGTGTGAGCGTGGAATTCAATAGTGCGTAGGATGTGCTGAACGCAGTGATGCGCA
This sequence comes from Methylobacter sp., assembly GCA_041660285.1. Classification (GTDB taxonomy): domain Bacteria; phylum Pseudomonadota; class Gammaproteobacteria; order Methylococcales; family Methylomonadaceae; genus Methylobacter_A. The sequence continues at coordinate 20,252 of JBAZWN010000021.1, read as the reverse complement.
TCAATTATAAATCCATCGCGAACGATGCGCTTCGTACCTCAGCACATCCTACGTCTGCCCCTTAGAGCGTTGGGTTACTCGGCAAGGCGTCATATGTAGGGCGACAATAGCGTAGCGTATTGCGCCGCATGGGTCGGATTAACATTCGGCGACAATACGCAATACAGCCGCTATTGCGCCCTACATGAAAAACTATTCGTCCTCTATCCCCAGCTCCTTGATTTTCCGGGTCAGGGTGTTTCTGCCGTAGCCCAGTAAAATGGCGGCTTCATGGCGTTTGCCGTGGGTGAAATCCAATGCGGCTTTAATCAGGATGGTTTCAACGAGCGGGATGGCGTGTTTGGCGACTTCGCCTTCTTCCCCTGTTCCGGCTTGGGAGCGCAGCAGCTGCTGGTCTACCCAGTTTCTCAGCAGTGATTCCCAATCGGCTCCGGTCGCCTCTTTTTCTGAGGTTGTATTGAGCAGCTCAGGCGGCAGGTCATGCAGGTGGATTTCCCGGCCCGAGGCCATGACGGTCAGCCAGCGGCAGCTGTTTTCCAGTTGTCTTACGTTCCCCGGCCATTCCAGCGTACTTAAAAAAGCCTCAGCTTCGGGCTTTAGGGTTTTGATTTCGGTGTTGAGTTCAGCCGCCGCCTGGGTCAGGAAGTGGCGCAGCAGCAAGGGTATGTCCTGCTTGCGGTCGCGCAGGGGCGGGATGTGGATGCGGATGACGTTCAAGCGGTGGAACAAATCTTCCCGGAAGCGGCCTTCGGCCACCAGCGTTTCAAGGTTCTGGTGGGTGGCGGCAATGATGCGCACATCCACTTTGACTGAGGTATGCGCGCCGACCGGATAAAACTCGCCGTCGGCAAGCACTCTCAGCAGCCGGGTTTGCAGCTCCGGCGGCATGTCGCCGATCTCGTCAAGGAACAGGGTGCCGCCGTTGGCCTGTTCAAAACGCCCGACCCGCCGCGTTTGCGCGCCGGTAAAAGCGCCTTTTTCATGGCCGAACAGTTCCGATTCCATCAGATCCTTGGGGATGGCGGCCATGTTCAGGGCGATGAAGGGGTTGTTCGCTCTGGGGCTGTGGCGATGCAGGGCCTTGGCGACCAATTCCTTGCCGGTTCCCGATTCGCCGTTGATGAGTACGGTGATGTGCGAACGGGCGAGCCGTCCTATGGCACGGAAAACCTCCTGCATCGCCGGGGCTTCGCCGATGATTTCCGGCGTGGTTTCTTCTTTTTCCTGCGCCTCTTGGGAATGCTCCTGCTGTTGCCGTCCATGAATGCAGGCTCTATGGGCGAGGTCAACGACTTCCTTGATATCGAAGGGTTTGGGCAGGTATTCAAATGCGCCGCCGTGGAATGCCGAGACGGCGCTTTCCAGGTCGGAGTGGGCGGTCATCACGATAACCGGCAGGTCAGGGTGGCTGAGCTGAATCTTGTTTAAAAGCTCCAGCCCGTCCATGCCGGGCATGCGTATGTCGGTCAACAGGGCGTCAGGCACATCGTCCTGAAAAGCGGCCAGCAGGTCTTGCGCGCTGGAAAAGCTGCGGGTGTTGATGGCGGCTTTTTGCAGGGCTTTTTCGACAACCCAGCGGATGGATTTGTCGTCATCAATGATCCAGACTGTTTCAGGCTTATTCATTGCCGGTCTCCACGGGTAAAAAGATTGAAAACACGGTGTTTCCGGGTTCGCTATTGCATTCGATTAAACCGCTATGCTGATTAATCAATGCCTGGGCAATCGATAACCCCAGTCCGGTGCCGTCTGCCCGCCCTGTAATCATGGGGTAGAATATCTGGTTCATCATGTCGGCATCGATGCCGGGGCCGTCATCGATAATGTCGCACTTTACCGCCAATTTATAGCGCTTTCGGCCTATGTTCATTTGCCGGTGAATGCGGGTTCTGATGGTGACATTGCCTTTGCCGTCTGTAGCCTGAACGGCGTTCCTGACGATATTCAGGATGGCCTGGATCAACTGGTCTTTGTCAGCCTGTATGTCGGGGATGCTGGGGTCGTAATCGCATTTAATGGTGAGGCTGCCGCTGCATTCGGCCTGAACCAGCTGCCGGACGCGTTCCAACACCTCATGGATATTGAGCGGCCCCTTATTGGGCAGTTTGTTGGGACCCAGCATTTTATCCATCAAGCCTTGCAGGCGATCGGATTCGGCAATGATGATTTGGGTGTATTCCTTGAGTTCCGGGTCGCGTAATTCCAGATCCAGCAGTTGCGCCGCGCCGCGCAGCCCACCTAACGGATTCTTGATTTCATGGGCCAAGCCCCTGACCAGCAATCTGGCGGTATTTTGCTGGGTTAACAGTTGTTCTTCCTTGGATATGCGCAGGTGGTTGTCCACTTGTTGCAGCTCGACCAGTATTTCGTTGACCCGCTCATCTTTTAGCAAAGGCGTGGCGCTGAAGTTGATGGTAACGCTTTGGGTCATGCGATCCAGAACAAGCTCGCGATCCACCAGCGGCTCTTCCATCTTCAGGCATTGCTGTAAATTCATCTGCAGTGCAGGATCGGATGACTTGAATAGCTCATGGGCGCTGAGGCCTACCAGGTGGCGGGAGCTGTCTGCCAGCAGGATTTCACCGGCGGTATTGATATAGGTGAGGGTTAAGTCACGATCAAATAGCAGGATTGCTGCGTTAAGGTGGTCAAGTATGCGTTTATACATCGTCTTGCTTGAGTGTGGTTCCTGAGTTAATGCTTAATGGTTAAGCAACTTACAGACCAAATAAGCCTAAAGAATTATTTGACTGTTCATTTTTATTTAATCTGGGCAACTAGAATACCCGCAAGCCCAGTGCGGATTAAGTGTCATCTTTACCAGCCGCAATTTGATGCGTGGGGCGTTTGCGCAATTATTCAGGCGATAGAGCGCACCACACCAGTCAAGTATGCACCATTATAGTGCGCATGTTTCAGATTTTTTATGTTCCCGATTCATGATGGCATCGAGGCTGCCGCCACTGGCCTACATCCATGCCGGAAAAGCAGATGGTCATGGTTTATGGCATACGGTTTGCTGTTAGCTTACAAAACAGCATCAACGTAGTCATCGGGGTTTGGACATGGGCGCAAAACAAATATTGGTTGTTATCGGCAATGGCATGGTGGGGCAGAATTTTCTGTCCAGCCTGGCCGCAAGCAGCATTAAGGATGCTTTTGAAGTGGTTACTTTTTGCGAGGAACCGAGAGCGGCTTATGACCGGGTGCATCTGTCGGCGTTTTTTTCCGGCAAGACGGCAGAAGACCTGTCGATGGTCGAAGAGGGTTTTTTTGAACAAAACGGCATCACGATCCATATAGGCGATAAAGCCGCCAGAATCGACCGCGACAATAAAACCGTAACCTCTGAAAAAGGCGTGATGATTCGTTATGACAAGCTGGTGCTGGCAACCGGTTCTTATCCTTTCGTACCGCCGGTGCCGGGACACGACAGGGCGCAGTGCCTGGTTTACCGCACCATAGAAGACCTTGAGGCGATAGCTGCGGCAGCTAAAACCGGCAAAGTGGGCACGGTAGTCGGCGGCGGCTTGTTGGGGCTGGAGGCCGCCAAAGCGTTGAAGGATTTGGGTTTGGAAACGCATGTGGTCGAATTTGCCCCGCGCCTGATGGCGGTGCAACTGGACGAAGCGGGCGGCGCCATGCTCAAGCACAAGATTGAAGATCTTGGCGTGGTTGTGCATACCGGAAAAAACACCAGCATCATTACCGACGGCGAGCAGTGCGTGAACAAAATGTGCTTTGTCGATGGCGAGGAGCTGGAAACGGATATTGTGCTGTTTTCAGCGGGGATTCGTCCGCGCGATGATATTGCCCGTGATTGCGGTCTGGAAGTCGGTTCGCGCGGCGGCATCGTCATTGATAATCAATGTAAAACCTCGGATCCTGATATTTACGCCATTGGCGAGTGCGCGCTGTGGAACGGCGTGATTTACGGGCTGGTGGCTCCGGGTTACGCAATGGCGCGCACCGTCGTGGCCGATTTGGCAGGCGACTGGCCAAGCTTTACCGGCGCGGACATGAGCACCAAGCTGAAGCTGATGGGGGTTGATGTCGCCAGTATCGGCGATGCCCATGCCAAAACGCCGGGGGCGATGGTTTACTCTTACCAAAATGGCGATCACGAAGTTTATAAACGGCTGGTGGTCAGCCAGGATAAAAAGCAGTTGTTGGGCGCGGTGCTGGTCGGCGATGCCTCGGGTTACGGAACCTTGCTGCAATACTGCCTGAACGGCATCGAGCTGCCGGAAAACCCGGATGCGCTGATTTTACCGCACCGCTCCGATGAATCGGTGGGTCTGGGTCCGGATGCCTTGCCTGCTTCGGCGCAAATTTGTTCCTGTTACGACGTGACCAAGGGCGCGATTTGTTCGGCCATTGAAGCGGGCTGCACCACGATGGGAGCGCTGAAAGCGGAAACCAAAGCCGCAACCGGCTGCGGCGGCTGCTCCGCCTTGCTTAAGTCGGTCATGGATTCGGAGCTGGCGAAACAGGGTTTTGAAATCAATACCGATATTTGCGAGCATTTTGCCTATACCCGGCAGGATTTGTTTAACCTGATTCGGGTTGAGCAAATCAAAACCTTTGCCGAGCTGCTGGAAAAACACGGCAAAGGCAAAGGCTGCGAAATCTGCAAGCCGACCGTCGGCAATATCCTGGCTTCCTACTGGAACGAGCATGTGCTGGAAAAGCCGCATTTAGGGTTGCAGGACACCAACGATACCTTCCTGGCCAATATGCAAAAAGACGGCACTTATTCGGTCGTGCCGCGCATCACCGGCGGCGAAATCAGCCCCGACATGCTGATTGCGTTAGGCCAGGTCGGTAAGAAATACAAACTGTACACCAAAATCACCGGCGGCCAGCGCGTCGATTTATTCGGTGCGCGGGTCGATCAATTGCCGCATATCTGGAAAGAATTGATAGATGCCGGATTCGAATCGGGCCACGCTTACGGCAAATCCTTGCGCACGGTTAAATCCTGCGTCGGCAGCACCTGGTGCCGTTACGGCGTCGATGACAGCGTGGGGCTGGCGATAGAACTGGAAAACCGCTACAAGGGCTTGCGCTCCCCGCATAAAATCAAATTCGCCGTGTCCGGCTGCACCCGCGAATGCGCCGAAGCGCAGGGCAAGGATGTCGGGGTCATCGCCACGGAAAACGGCTGGAATCTTTACGTATGCGGCAACGGCGGCATGAAGCCGCGCCACGCGGATTTATTCGCCACCGGGCTGGACAAGGCAACCCTGATTAAATACATCGACGGTTTTTTGAGTTCTTATGTCCGCACCGCAGACCGCCTGCAACGCACCTCGGTATGGATGGAAAACATGGAAGGCGGCCTGGATTATCTGCGCTCAGTCATTATTGAGGACAAGCTGGGGCTGTGCGATCAACTGGAACAGCAAATGCGCTATGTGATCGACACCTATCAATGCGAATGGAAAACCACTATTGAGAATGAGTCAAAACTGAAACGTTTCCGTCATTTCATCAACAGCGACCAGCCCGATGATAACGTGGTGTTTGTGGAAGAGCGCGGCCAGATCCGTCCCGCCGACGAGGAAGAGCGGAAGCATTTTAAACTTGTCGAGGTAGCGTAATGGCCCGGTGGATAGATGTTTGCAGTGTTGATGATTTGCAGTCCGATTCGGGCGTTTGCGCGCTGGTTGAAGGGCGGCAAGTGGCTGTTTTTTCGATTCAGGAGCAGGGCGGCGGACAAGAAGTGTATGCCATCGGCAATTACGACCCGTTCGGCAAGGCCAACGTATTGTCGCGCGGTCTGTGCGGCGATATTAACGGCCAGCCGGTAGTCGCTTCGCCGTTATACAAGCAGCATTTCAACCTGAGCACCGGCGTTTGCCTGGAGGATGAAACGGTGGCGATACCCGCATATCCCGTTCGTATTGAAAACGGCAGCGTTCAAGTCAGCATTGTGGAGCAGGTTCATGAATTATAAGTATTATATTGCTGACGTTTTTACCCGGCAGATTTTCAACGGCGCCCAGATTGCTGTTTTCCCCAATGCGGATGGCTTAAACAGCCGGCAAATGAAGCTGGCGGCCAGGGAACTGAATTTAACGGAAACCGTATTTGTATTTCATCAGGATGATGCCGTAAAAAGGCGGATGCGTATATTTACGCCCCAGGGCGAAATTGATTTTGCCGGGCATCCGGTAATCGCGACCGCTTTTGTTTTGGCTTCCTGCGGCGATATCGTATTAAGCGAAAAATATACGCCGGTGGTTTTTGAGCAGAATGTCGGGCCTATCAGCGCCAACATCACCAACTATAACGGCAAGCCCGATTTCATCCAGTTTACCGGCAAGGTTTCTCCCATTGTTGACCGCTTCGCCCCGCCCGATGGCGAACTGGCCAGTTTCCTTTCCATCCCGGAGGGGCAGATTGATCACAAGAAATTCAATACCCGTCTGGTTTCCTGCGGATTCCCTTACCTGGTTGTGCCGGTTTACAATTACGAAACGGTGAGAAAAGCGAGATTCAATTTTCAGGCCTGGAGCCAGTCGATTGCGCCGCAAACGGCCGCCCAGGAAATTTTATTATTCTCGGCCAAGACGCCTTTTCAGGATGCCGATTTCAACGCGCGCCTGGTCGGGCCGAATATCGGCCTGCACGACGACCCGCCGGTTGGAACCGCCATGCCAGCCTTCGCCGCCTATTTATGCTCTTTCGAGCACATGAAGAAAGGCACCTATACGTTCGCGGTTGATCGGGGCGAGGCCAGCAATCGCCGCAGCGTGCTCAATCTGGAAATGGATCATAAAGGTGAAGATACATTAACCATCAGGGTAGGCGGTGAAGCGGTCATGGTGGCGGAAGGGATTATGACCATTCCTGATATCTTATGAAGCAGCGCCTGGTCGTCATCGGCAACGGCATGGCGGGCATGAGAACGGTTGAGGAACTGCTGTCGGCAGCGCCCGGCAAATACGACATCACCGTGTTCGGGGCCGAACCCTACGGTAACTATAACCGCATCATGTTGTCCTCGGTGCTGTGCGGCGAGAAAACCATAGAGGATATCGTCATCAATAGCCGTCAATGGTACATCGACAACGGCATAACGCTGCATGCGGGCGAAGGCAAAGCCGTGGTGTATATAGACCGGAAAAAAAAGGATGTCTATGCGCAGGACGGCACAGTTGCCGGATATGACCGGCTATTAATCGCGACCGGTTCCAAAGCCGTAATAGCGCCCATTCCCGGCAATGATCTGGAGGGCGTGATCAGTTTTCGTGACATTTTCGATGTCAACAAAATGCTGACCTACAGCCGCAGCCATAAAAAAGCCGTGGTTCTGGGCGGCGGTCTGTTGGGACTGGAAGCTGCCAACGGCCTGGTTTTAAGGGGCATGGATGTCACCGTTATCCATAACCACGAAGTATTGCTGAATCGGCAAATGGACAGGAAGTCAGCAAAAATGCTGCAAGCAGAACTGGAGCAACGCGGCCTGAAATTTAGACTGGCCGCCAACGTAAAGCAATTACTGGGCGATGAAAGCGGCCATATCACGGGGGTAAGTTTTGACGACTGCATGGCCGCGACTGCTCCCGGCAGTCTTGCGGCATTTCCCCCATCCATGGGGGGCAGATCAGGAGGTAGAGCACCAACAGTAGGCGCTTTAGGCGACGAAGGAGCAGTTGCCGAAGACGGCAGCAAACTGGAATGCGACCTGTTTGTTATGGCAATAGGCGTGCGCCCCAATATGGCGCTGGCCCAGGAAGCGGGGATTTATTGCGAGCGCGGCATTGTCGTCAATGATACCCTGCAAAGCTACGACCCCAGCATTTATGCCGTGGGCGAATGCATTCAGCATCGCGGCGCCACCTTCGGACTGGTCGCGCCGTTGTTTGAGCAGGCGAAAGTCTGCGCCAATCACCTCAGCGCTCATGGCGCGGCGGAATATGTCGCTTTGCCGACGGCGACCAAGCTTAAGGTAACGGGCATCAACCTGTTTTCCGTGGGCAATTTTTTGGGCGATGAAAGCAGCGACAGCATACATTTCACAGACCCCGCTTTAGGCATTTATAAGAAGCTGGTCATTAAAGCCAACAGGCTGATTGGCGCCGTGCTGTATGGTGACACAACTGACGGCGGCTGGTATCAGGAGTTGTTGGAAAAAGAAGAAAACATTTCCGGTATAAGGGATGCGCTGATTTTTGGTAAGAATTATGCACAGAATAGTTGCCCATGATTAAAACCACTTGCCCCTATTGCGGCGTAGGCTGCGGCATTAGCGCCAAGGTCGATGAAGCGAATCGTAGCCTTGAAATTCGCGGCGACGCCACGCATCCGGCTAATTTCGGGCGGCTTTGCTCCAAGGGCTCGGCGCTTGGCGAAACGGTCGAGCTTAAAGGCAGGCTACTGCAACCCAGGGTTTATGGGCGTGATGCCGGCTGGGCGGAAGCGCTGGATCTGGTTGCCGACTCCTTTACCAGCACTATAGAAAAATATGGCGCCGATGCCGTGGCGATTTACGGTTCCGGGCAATTGCTGACCGAAGACTATTATGTCGCCAACAAGCTGATGAAGGGTTTCATCGGCAGCGGCAATATGGATACCAACAGCCGCCTGTGCATGTCTTCGTCGGTGGCCGGACATAAACGCGCTTTCGGTGCGGATACCGTGCCGGGCTGTTATGAGGATTACGAACAGGCTGACATGGTAGTGCTGATCGGTTCCAATGCCGCGTGGTGCCATCCCGTCAGTTTTCAGCGGATACGCGCGGCAAAAGAAGTCAATCCCGCGTTAAAAATCGTCGTCATCGACCCGCGCCGCACCGCCAGTTGCGACATCGCCGATTTGCATCTGCCGCTGGCCATCGGCAGCGACACCAGCCTGTTTAACGGCTTGCTGCATTTCCTGGGCGAGCAAAACGCGCTGGATTCAGCTTATATCGAAGCGCACACCGAAGGCTTTGAGCAAGCCCTGAATGCGGCCAGCGCCGGTATTGAACAGGTTGCCGCCCTGTGCCGGTTGAACGAGGATGACCTGCGCCGGTTTTATGAATGGTTCGCCGGACACGAAAAGGTCATGAGCCTGTACAGCCAGGGCGTGAACCAGTCTTCATCCGGCACCGACAAGGTCAATGCCATTATCAACTGCCATCTGGCTACCGGCAGAATCGGCAAGCCGGGGATGGGGCCGTTTTCGCTGACCGGGCAGCCGAACGCGATGGGCGGGCGCGAAGTCGGCGGCTTGTCGCATCAGCTGGCCGCGCACATGGATTTTTCCAACGCTGGCGATATGGATCGGGTCGCTCGTTTTTGGAACACTCAAAACATCGCCAAAAAACCGGGCTATCCTGCTGTTGAGCTGTTCGACGCCATCCACGACGGCAAAGTAAAAGCCGTGTGGATTATGGGCACTAACCCGGTCGTCAGCCTGCCCAATGCCGACAAGGTCAAGCTGGCCTTGCAGCAATGCGACTTTGTTGTGATCTCCGACTGCATAGCCGACACCGACACTGCCGCTTTGGCGCATGTATTGTTGCCCGCGCAGGGCTGGAGCGAAAAAGACGGCACGGTGACCAACTCCGAACGGCGAATTTCGCGGCAACGGGCGTTGTTCAGTCCAGCAGGCAGCGCCAAACCCGACTGGTGGATTGTTACCCAGGTGGCCCGGCGCATGGGTTTTGAGCAGGCGTTCCATTACCAGAGCCCGGTGGAGATTTTCCGCGAACACGCGGCGCTGTCAGGCTTTGAAAACAATGGCCTGCGGGATTTTGACATATCCGCTTTCGCGAAAATCAGCCGGCAGGATTATGACAGTTTCCAGCCGGTTCAATGGCCGGTCAATCAAGCGTATCCGCAGGGCAGGGCGCGGTTTTTTGAAGACGGACAATTTTTTACCGAATCAGGCAAAGCCCGGTTTATAGCCGTAACACCCAGCCTGCCGGCCAATCTGCCGGATAAAGACTATCCCTTGGTGTTGAATACAGGCCGCCTGCGCGACCAGTGGCATACCATGACCCGCACCGCCATCGCCGCAAAACTGAATCAGCACAAGCCCGAGCCTTTTGCAGAAATGCATCCTGCCGATGCGGCGCAATACGGATTAGCGCCCGATAGCCTGGCAAGCATTGAAAGCTGTTGGGGTTCAATGCTTGCGCGGGTGCAGATTACCGACGGCCAGCAGCAGGGCAGTATTTTCGTTCCTATGCACTGGACCGAGCAATACGCCAGTCGCGGACGCATGGGCGCGTTAGTCAACCCGATAGTTGACCCGATCTCCAAGCAGCCGGAAAGCAAGCACACGCCCGTCCGCATCAAACCTTACCAGCCGGTTTGGCAGGGTTTTATCCTGTCGCGGCGCGAACTGACGATTAACGCCCCTGAATACTGGGTAAAAATTAAAGGCGAGCAATTTTACCGTTATGAACTGGCCGGTGAAACCTTGCCTGAAAACTGGCAGGATTGGGCGAAAAAGAACCTGTGCAACACCGATGGCAGCAATCCCCAATGGCAGGAGTATCAGGACGCCGGGCTGGGCAATTACCGGGCGGCGCGTCTGGTCGATAATCAACTGGAAAGCGTGGTTTTTATCGCCGCCGGTAATGCGCTTCCTCAACGTAACTGGCTGACCAGCCTGTTTGTAAAAGCGGCATTGGAGAAACAGGAAAGGACGGCGCTGCTAACCGGCATCCCGCCTTTGGGCGTTCCTGATGTGGGCACCATCGTCTGCGCCTGCTTTAATGTAGGCGAAAAAACCATACAAGCAGCCATCAGGGAAAAACGGCTCAAGACCCATCAGGAAGTCGGCCGTTGTCTTAAGGCCGGAACCAATTGCGGTTCCTGTGTGCCGGAGATCAAGGCGCTGTTATAAGACTGGTTTGGCAGGGCATGCATTGCATCCCTGCCTGACAATTATTCAACCAGGAAATCACGCATCATGCCCATGTCTTCATGTTCGAGATTATGGCAGTGATACATAAACAAGCCTTTAAAATCCTGGAACGGTTTGATGATGCGCACCCGTTCGCCGGGCATGACCAGTACGGTGTCTTTCAGGCCGCTGTCGATAAAGCCCTCGCGCACGGTGGCGTAATTATCCTCCATGCCGGCATCGATGCTGCGGCTGATGATTTGAAACTGTTGCCCGTGTAAATGGATAGGATGCGCCATGGCCATCATCATGCCCATGCCCCCCATGCCGCCGCCCATTCCCATCATCCCGCGACCGCCATGCCTCCCCATCATGCCTCCGCCCATCCGGCCCATCATGCCATGGTGCATGCCGCCGCCTTGCATGTCTTCGCCATGTTCTTCGTTTTCTGTCGCGGATTGAGAGCCGTGACCGCCGTGGGCATGGAAAATTTCCATCAATTGGACGGTATTGACCGGGATTTTCTCATTGGCTTGAACGTCATTGAACATATAGGGGCGGCCGTTAAGCTGCATAGCCATATGGCCTTCGGAAATAGCGATGGGAACCGGTTTCTTGGGGTTGGCTGTATCGGCAATCCGGTATTTGTTGATTTTCGATAATTTGGCCGGAAGTTTGGGACTGTCACTCACTTTTTGGGTGACGCGGGCAGTGAAAATAGGGTAATTGCTGCCGACGGGTAATGCGTTGTCATGCATCATTCCTCCCATCTCGCCGTGCATCATGTGCGACATTACGCCGGAAAAAGGCAGGCTGCGCATCACTAGCTGCGAGCCTTCGTTGCGCCCGCTGAAATCCGCCCAAACGTCCAAGCGTTCGCCCGGCGCCAGCATGACATACGGTTTGATTTCCGGTTGTTCCAATAAGCCGCCATCGACGCCGATCACCGTGATCGGCGTGCCGTCGTCCCAGCCCAGCTTGTAAATGCGCGCGTTCGAGCCATTTAAAAAGCGCAATCGGTACGCGCGGCTGGCGACATTAAGCTGAAAATCCGGATGCCCGTTGACCAGTATCCGGTCGCCATAGAACCCCATCATGCGGTCATGCATGCTCTGGGCGTAAACCAGCTGATTCTGCCTGTCAAAGAGACGGTCCTGAATAACGATGGGAATTTCGTACTGGCCGGAAGGCAGTTCCAGTGCGGCTTCTTCCGCGTCGTTGATCAAAATTGCCCCGGCAAGACCATTGTAAACTTGCGTGGCCGTGGCTTCATGCGGATGGGGATGGTAAATGTTCATGCCTGCGCGATTCAGTATTTCAAACTCATACACCAGCGTTTCGCCGGGATCGATAATATACATCGGGTGCCCGTCCATATTGGCTGGCACATGCAGGCCGTGCCAGTGGGTGACGGTAACTTCGGACAGTTCGTTATGCAGATGAATACGCACCTTCTGGCCTTTCTGAAAGCGGAGCAGCGGCCCCAAATACGAACCGGCTATTTCCGTCAGCGTTTCCTTCGGCCCCTGCAACAGCCGTGCGGAGTATTGCTGCACACGGGTAGTCTGGCCGGGCAGGATGGACACGGAACCTGGTCGGCAAAACAGCTCAAGTTCGACATCCGGTTTGAAGTTAGGCGAGGCTTTGTTAGGCGTTATTCTTGGCATGCCGTGCAGACCTTCCATTGCACGCAGCAAGCCCGGCATACCGGCAAAAGCCAACAAACCCATGCTGGATTGGGTCAGGAAACGACGACGGGAATAGCTTTTAAGATTGGACATAAAATCTCCTCGGACGGGATCGTCTTTGTTATTAATGCTTGTGCTGAAGTGATGTGTACTGGGAGTTTATATGGGTGAATTATTATACTCAAGCAAATTGACAAATTTGAGATCAGGTTCGTTAAAGGAGGCTGGATTTTTTGGTCTCACGGATACCATCAGGTCTACGATATTGCTACCGGAATCCTAGCGATGGTGCATGGTTAGAGTTAGATAACATGACAAAAAGAAGAGTGGGTTAGGATGTTGAGACAATATGGGAATAATGCTTGCCGTAATGAAAGCGTCCAATGAACATTGCAGAAAAATGTTTGAATGAATCTGCTGTGTTAATATTGACGTCTTGGATTTTATCGCTGCCATAATGACGCATACGTATCCCTCCACTTTATTAATCGATCATTTTTGCAGGCTGTTGATTATTTAAAAGTTTCCATTACTGGTCGCAAAAAAGACTTTTCGGCAGGTGTGATGAAATTAGCATAAAAAACGACACTAAAGAGGATTAAACGATGACAACAATAATTCTTGATGAACAGCTCGACAGGCGATTTGACCAGCTGGCTAAACAAGCGCATATCTCCATAGATCAAGCTGTTAATGATGCTTTACGCGAATATCTAGCCGATTATAGTGATGCTTTGCTTGCAGAAAATGCGCTGGATGAACTCAGTAACAATGAAGATGAGTTGATTGACTGGAGCGAAGCCAAAAAAAGCCTTTATGACTAAGTGGCAAATCAAATTAAAGAGCAGTGCGGTAAAATCGTTAAAATCACTTGATACCAGTACAAAACAGCGAATTGAACGGTTTATGTGCCAGCTTATTGAAGCAGATAACCCTCGTTCCCACGGCAAAGCGCTTCAAGGGAAAAAATATGCCGGATTATGGCGTTATCGAATTGGAGATTATCGGCTGATATGTCAGATAAAAGACAATGAGTTAATCATCCTGTTATTGGAAATTGGACATCGTAAGGACATTTATAAGTAATTCCAAATAGGATGTCAGTTCTGTAGGCCGGAATAAGCCTGTTTGAGCGTAAGCGAAAACAGGTGTTTCCGGCATCACTGCATAAACTCGCCGGAAACACCCGTCCTGCGCTGTCCCCTTCGACAAGCTCAGGATAGGCTTGGGTGGTTTTTATTCCGGCTTGCAATTGATGCGCTGTAAGCGGTGAGTTTTAGAAGCTTATGTTTCCCTGCAACCAGATTTTTTGGGTATCGGTATTAATAAAGGTATCGGCCTGATTATAGTCACCGGCGCTGTAATAAGCGTATTTGGCAAGCAATGAATAATGCTTGCCGAACTTCTTGAGTGCCGAAAAATCCCATTCATCGCCGTACCTGATCTGCCCGGTATCGTCAGTAAAATCGTGATAAACCCCGGTTAAGACAACTTCGCCCCGATCCAGCGTGGAGCTCACTGTGGCGAATACATCACGAATACCATTTTTAGGCGTCACCAGGAATAAGTCCGCCCAGCCCTGGAATGCATGGTTGGTGCCTAGCGGCGTATCAAAGGTCTTATTGGTGCCGATCCCGTCAAGCTGTTCCATGGCGCCTTGAAAGGTGAGGTTATAGGCCGTTAAGCCGCCCATCAGATTAAGGCGGTCTACTGAATATTTGGTCGGACCGTGCCCGTAATCTTGCTGATGACCCCATTCAGCGGTGTAAACCAGGCCGTAGTTATCGCTCACCTTGAGCGAGTCCCCCGGTTTTTGATAATTTGTCATGCGCAAGCCGTAAGTCTGGCTGGATTTTTCATAGTTTTCGATTTCAGTATAATTCAGCCAGTAGCCGTAACCGACCAGATTGCCGTAATCGCCGATTTTATAATTGACGTTCAGAATCGGGGCTTCGATGTTTTCGGTTGTGGAGGTAAATGTATTGACGTTACCGATATAGCCAGCGTTAACGGTCAGGCCGAACAGCTGTTGATTGTTGTGGGTGATCAGCACCGAATCGAAGGTCGTTTCCATTTGCCGCCAGCCCACGTTGCCGATGAAGCGGTCGTCATCCAGCTTGATGCGTTGCCGCCCGCCTTTAATCAGCGTATCAGGGATGCCTGCATAGCTGAGCCATAGCTGGTTGAGTTCGCTTTTTTGAGGGTCGGCAACCGTTGAATAACCGGTATTGTTGTTGCGCGTACTGTTGTAATCCTCGTGCATGGCAAGATTGCCTTCGTATTCGGCATAACCTTGCAGGCCATGAAATACGGGTGAGAGTAAACCGGCCCGCAAACGCGAGGTGAGGGCATTGGCGGTTTTTGGATTTGGAGTAGCGCCTTTGTCTAGATCAACGTTTTCCCAGCGGGTGTTCAGGTCAAACTTGACTGCACCGTTTTTACCGTAATGATAGAAATTAAGCGCATCCTCAACATCCTGAGTCGTGCCGGCCATGGCCGGGCTGCTCATGACAGAGAGCGCCAGCAGTGATGCGGGCAATTTGGTTTTTTTCTGCGGCATAAAGCCTCCTGTTTATTGTTAAGACGGTTTTAATGGGTATGGTCACATTCGGTCAGGAAGCTCAGTATGCTTTCCCGGTATTTGTAGTAGTCGGGATGCTCCAGCAGCGCTTTGCGGCTGCGCGGCCTGGGCAGGTCAATGTCTTGAATTTTGCCGATTTTGGCGTGCGGGCCGTTGGTCATCATCACCACCCGGTCGGCCAATAGGATGGCTTCATCGACATCATGGGTGACTACAATCGCGGTCACATGGGTTCTTTCCCAGACTTCCATCAACACTTCCTGCAATTCCCAGCGGGTCAGGGAATCCAGCATGCCGAAAGGTTCATCCAGCAACAGCAGTTTGGGCGACAAGGCAAAGGCGCGGGCGATGCCGACACGCTGACGCATGCCGTTGGACATGTCGGCGGCTTTTTTGTGCAGGGCGTCACCCAAGCCGACGCGTGTCAGGTAGTATTCGGCTATGTCATCGCGCTCCGATTTGGCGGCATGGGCATAAACCTTATCAACGCCCAGCATGACGTTTTCAAACGCGGTCAGCCAGGGAAACAGGCTGGGCGCCTGGAACACCACGCCGCGGTCAGGGCCCGCGCCGTCGATTTCCTTGTTGTCCAGAATGATAACGCCTTCGGATACGCTGTTCAGGCCGGCGGTCATCGATAACACCGTGGATTTGCCGCAGCCGGAGTGGCCGATGATGGAGATGAATTCGCCTTTTTTCATCTTCATGTCGAAACCGTCCACGACTTTAACCGTGCCGTTGCCGTCGGGCGTGGGATAAATTTTTGATAGTTGCGAAAACTCCAGATAACGGGGGCGGTCTGAATCATCCGGCGCGGCGAAGGCTGAATGATCACGGTTCCAGTCGTTGCCGGTGTTGGGTTTAACATTGGGCAGGGCGATTTTATCAATGGCCGCATCCCGGTTTTTTTCCATGCCGATGTCCATTAAATAACGGGTTACTTCGGCGCGTAATCTTTTAAATTCGGCGTTATGGTTTAATGCGGTTCTGTCTCTGGGGCGCTCGAGATTGATATGGAAATCCGGGCCGAACGTCGCATCGGGGCCGGGGTTAAGCGGGATAACCCGATCCGCCATATAGATGGCTTCATCGACATCGTTGGTGATCAGGATGACGGTTTTCTTTTCCTGCGCCCAGATTTGCAGGATTTCATCCTGCAAGTTGCCGCGCGTCAGTGCATCCAGCGCGCTGAGCGGTTCGTCCAGCAGCAAAATATCGGGGCTGGCCGCCAAGGCTCTGGCGACATTGACCCGTTGCCGCATACCGCCGGAGAGTTCGGCGGGTTTTTTATCCATGGCCGCGCCAAGATTAACCATTTTGACGTATTTTTCGGTATGCGCTTTGCGTTGCTCGGCAGGCCAGTCCTTAAATATCTGGTCGACTGCCAGCGCCACGTTTTCAAACACGGTCAGCCAGGGCATCAGCGAATAGTTCTGGAACACCACGCCCCGATCCGGCCCCGGCGCAGTGATCGGTAATCCCTGTTTTAGCACTTCGCCGCTATCGGCCTGGATTAACCCGGCAATGGTTGAAATCAGCGTGGTTTTACCGCTGCCGGAGAAGCCGACAATGGCAATGAATTCGCCTTCTTTAATGCTCAGGTTGATGTTTTTGAGTATGGATGCCGCGCCATAGCTTTTGCATACATTCTTCAATTCCACCAAGGGCTGGTAAGCATCGTTGGACGGAGAGGCTTGCCTGGCGGCAGGGGCAATATCAACGACTTTAAGTTTTGTTGCTGTCATGACCGGCTCCTGGTTAAAGTTCTCTACCGAAAGAGAATACTTTTTGAAATGACTGCATGATGCGATCCAGCGCGAAACCGATGATGCCTATGGTGAAAACAGCCACCATGATTCTGCCTAGGGAGTTGGAGCTGCCGTTCTGGAATTCATCCCAGACAAATTTCCCCAGTCCCGGATTTTGCGCCAGCATTTCTGCGGCGATCAGCACCATCCAGCCCACGCCTAATGACAGTCTCATGCCGGTGAAGATATAAGGCAATGCCGACGGCAGAATGATTTTCCTGATCTGGGTGCTCCAGTTAAGGCGTAGCACTTTTCCGACGTTAACCAGATCCTTGTCAATCGACGACACGCCAACCGCCGTATTGATTAGGGTCGGCCAAAGCGAGCATAAGGTCACCGTGATTGCGGACGTTATAAATGATTTTTCAAACCATGAGTCATTGCCGCTCACATATACGGCGCTGACCACCAGCGTGACGATAGGCAGCCAGGCCAGCGGAGAGACCGGTTTGAATATCTGGATCAGCGGGTTAAGCGCTGTGTTAAATACCGGACTCATGCCGCAGAGCAGGCCCAACGGCACGGCGATCAGTGTGGCAATGACAAAGCCTGCAAACACCGTGTAAAGGCTGGTGAAAATCTTATCCAGATAAGTGGCCTGGCCGTTATAGGGACGGGCTTTGATTTCAGCCGCCGGATCTTCTGCGAGTTTTTGATCATTGCGCTCTTGCTGGCGCTGGTAATACTCGGCCTCTTTATTTCTTTCGGCGAAATGCTCGGCCAATAACCCGCCTGCCTCATGCCAGACTGCAACAGGGCCTGGAATGGCGCCCAAGCTGGTGTTGACTCTGGATGCGGAAATACTCCAGAGGCCAAGAAACAAGGTGAAGGCGATAACGGGAACCCCCATGATCATAAAGAGCTGGCGGACTTGCTGCGTGGGGTTTTCTCCAGCCGCTATTTTTACAAAAGGAACAAACCAGGTGAGGCCTGTTATGTTGAGAAATTTGATCAGTTTGTTGTTCATTGTCGGTACCTTTAAGCAGGTGAAAGGTAAAAAAGGTGCATCCTTGCACTAACATGCGTTCGTTGTTTAGGGAGACGCTTACATTAATCGTTCCCACGTCGGAGCGTGGGAACGATGCTATTATTCAACCACCTTGCCGCCGACTACTTTTTGCTTGCCTTTAAGGCCGATAGCAAACTTGGTCAGATAATCATTGGGCTTGGTGGCGTCGAACGTGATGCCGTCAATAAAGTCGGCGCTCGGTGCTTTAAAGCCGGTTTCACTGTCGGCCGGGAAGTCGCCGGCTTTCGCCTTGCCTTCGGCAATCAGGGCCTTGGCGGCGGCCATGTAAATATCAGGGCGATACACTTTTTTAGCGGTTTCCAGGTACCAGGCATCGGGCTTGTATTCGTTGATTTGCCCCCAGCGGCGCATTTGGCTCAAATACCATATCGCATCGCTGTAATACGGATAAGTTGCGTTGTGACGGAAGAACACGTTGAAATCGGGCAGGTCGCGTTTGTCGCCTTTTTCATATTCGAAGGTGCCGGTCATGCTGTTGGCCAGCACTTCGTAATCAGCGCCAACATATTGTTTTTGTGACAGCATTTCCACGGCTTCGGGACGGTTTTTGTTGTTTTCCGCATCCAGCCACATGGCGGCGCGGATTAGTGCTTTGACCACTGCTTTGTGAGTATTGGGATTTTTGTCGGCCCACTCTTTATTGACGCCAAAAACTTTCTCCGGGTTGTTTTTCCAGATTTCATAATCGCTGATGACCGGTACCCCTATGCCTTTGAATACCGCTTGCTGGTTCCAGGGTTCGCCGACGCAGTAGCCGACAATCGTGCCTGAATCCATCGTTGCGGGCATTTGCGGCGGCGGCGTTACAGACAGCATGGCCTCGGCGTCAATCTGACCTGATGTATCTTGAGGCGGCGCGTAGAATCCGGGTTTGATGCCGCCGGCCGCCAGCCAGTAACGCAATTCGTAGTTATGGGTAGATACCGGAAACACCATTCCCATATTGAAGGGCTTGCCTTCGCTTTTAAATTTCTCGACAACCGGTTTTAGTGCATCAGCTTTGATCGGGTGCACCGGCTTGCCGTCTTTGAGTGGAACCTGCGGCTTCATTTGCTTCCAGACATCGTTGGATACGGTAATGGCATTACCGTTTAAGTCCATGCTAAATGCCGTAATGATGTCCGCTTTAGTGCCAAAACCTATGGTTGAACCAATGGGCTGACCTGCCAGCATGTGCGCGCCGTCCAGTTCGCCGCTGACAACCCGGTCTAACAAGACCTTCCAGTTGGCTTGTGCTTCCAGTTGCACGGAAAGGCCTTCTTCTTCGAAATAGCCTTTTTCCAAAGCAACCGCCAAAGGCGCCATATCGGTCAGTTTGATGAATCCCAGTTTTAGGCTGTCTTTTTCCAGTTTTTCAACCGCGCCGGAACTGGAGGCAAAGGTTAACAGGGAGGCAGCGGCCAGAGCCGTAACCAGTTTCTTAATAGTAACTATCCGGGTTTGTTTCATGGTGACCTCATCAAGCTGAAAAATCGGGCAAAAAAAAAGCGCCTCCGAACGGAATGCCCGATGCATTCAGTCCGGTTAGACGCCTTTGTCAATTTGGTTCATCGTTGAACCAGGATTTTTTAGTGCTCCGCCATTAGAGCCTCTGTAGTGTTGGAAGCAAGCGTTGTGCCAAAAATGCTATATGGATTTACAGTAATATTTGTTTAATAAATACAATGTGTTATGGCTTTTTCTTTTAAAGCAAGGTTGTTCGGGTTCCTGGGAACAACGCATCGAATGTGTGCGGTTTTCCTGTGTGTTGCACCAATTGAGTTCTTTTATGAGCCCTCTATATCTGTTTGATGCGTAAGATAAACAAGTCCGCAAGGGAATAGCCGGGTAGCCGCTTTTAACATCGTTCTGGCGGTTAAAATGGAATTAAAATTCTTCCCAATCGTCGTTATAAGCGGGTTGTAACTGTGGGCTTTGGCTGGCCAGTAAGGTTTTACCGGCAGCTGTTCTGGCTGGTGCGGTTTTCTTTGGCACGGCTTCCAGGGGAAAAGAACGGCCAGAATCACGCGAGTTGCCGTCCACTTTAAAGCCATCTACCGTACCCGACAGGTTTTGCGCCTGTTCTTCCAGCGATTCCGCCGCGGCGGCGGCTTGTTCCACCAGGGCGGCATTCTGTTGGGTTGCGTCATCCATCTGGGCGATGGCCTGATTGACCTGCTCGATGCCGGAGCTTTGTTCAGCTGAAGCCGCGGTAATTTCTGC
This sequence comes from Methylobacter sp., assembly GCA_041660285.1. Lineage (GTDB taxonomy): Bacteria > Pseudomonadota > Gammaproteobacteria > Methylococcales > Methylomonadaceae > Methylobacter_A. The sequence goes on along the minus strand of JBAZWN010000021.1, from coordinate 98 downwards.
CATCATGACGGTCACAGCACGGATGGAGGTGACGATTTCCTCCATGGTGTGGCCTGCCTGGGCAACCAGCTTGCTGCCGCCTGAGACTTTGTTCACCG
>JBAZWN010000020.1:0-63663 GCA_041660285.1 Methylobacter sp. | reverse complement strand
GCGCCGATAATTATACCGACGGCCATGTCGATAGCATTGCCTTTGACGGCAAATTCTTTAAATTCATTCAACATGCTCATAATCGATCTCCTTATTTTCATTGTTGATAAAAAGGTTCTTTTTAAACATATTTTCAAAATTACGATGATGCTTTAACTGCTTATCAAGTATCAGTTTATAACTATGAATATAATATGAAGGAAAGTACAGTTTTTTGAGAGAAATTATAGAATTAACGCATTGAATTTTATAAGCGTTGCTTAAAAGGAGCCGTAAAGGTTCCATGTGCAGGGCGATTGATTCTGCTTTAGAAGTTTTATGTTATTTAGAGATCGATAGTGTAAGGTTCGTTCTAAGGTCACGGACGGCCTTTACCTTGGATCTTTTTATTTGAGTAAGCCCTTTTTGTCATAAAAGGGTAATATGGGCGTTGTTAAAATATATAAATTTATCTTATCCTAATTTGATTATGTCTAGTTATACCGTTCTTGTTGTTGAAGATGAAGATGCTATCAGAGGGATGCTGGCAATGGTGCTTGAGCAGGTTGGTTTTAAGTCGATTGCCGCAGCAGATGCAGAAGAGGCGCAAAAAATCCTGGATGATGCCTTGCCTGATTTGATTTTGCTGGACTGGATGTTGCCGGGCATGAGCGGCGTCGAGTGGGCCCGGCGCTTGAAGAAGGATCCGATGTATCGGGAACTGCCTATTATTTTGCTGACTGCACGCGGTGAGGAAGAGGATAAGGTCAGAGGTCTGGAAATCGGCGCAGACGATTATATGACCAAACCTTTTTCGCCTAAGGAGTTGGTGGCGCGTATTCGCGCCGTTTTACGAAGAAGCGGGAAAATAAATGATCTGGCGCAAATCACACTGGGCGATTTGGTGTTGGATACCGAACAGCACCGGCTCAGCATCGGCGATAAGCAACTGGACGTGAGTCCGACCGAGTTCCGTTTAATGCAGTTTTTCATGACTCATCCCGATAAGGTTTTCAATCGTACCCAGTTGCTGGATCAGGTTTGGGGGCGTAGCGTGTACATTGAAGAGCGCACGGTTGACGTGCATATCCGCCGGTTAAGAAAAATTCTTGGCGAATACGGCAGGGAGGATTTGGTTCAAACCGTGCGCGGCTTCGGTTACCGGTTTTCAGTGACGGACGCGTCAGCCGCTCCTGCATCCACGCCTTTGTAAACCCCTATGGGAGTCTGGCAAAAAGAACTCATTACCGGATTGCTGCTGTTCTTAGTGGTGTCGATAGCGGGCTGGATAACCGGGTATTTTATGCCCTTGGTGCTGCTGTTGACTGTGGGCATTTTAATGCGCCAGCTATATCAGATTAACCGGTTTGAAAAATGGATACGGACAGGAGGCAGAGCCCAATATCCCAAGACTACCGGCGTTTGGGAAGAAATTTATTACCACGTTTACCGCATTAAAAAGAACGAAAAAAAACGCAAAAAGAAACTGGGTAAAATGGTTGACCAGTTTCGTCAGTCCACTGAAGCGTTACCTGATGCGGCCGTCGTTTTGGGCGCCAATGACGAGATTGAGTGGGCGAATAAAGCGGCAAGAGAGGTTTTAGGGCTCAAGCAATCGGATAAAGGTCAGCGCATTCCCAACCTTATCCGGTTCCCTGAATTTATCCGTTATCTCAAATCCGGAAATTACAGCGAGGCGGTTATTTTGCCTTCTCCGGTAGATAATCGCATCACGCTGGCGGTGCGGATTGTTACCTATGGCGCAGGACTGCGATTGCTGTTGGCTCAAGATGTCACGCAGCTGAAAAAAATGGAAAGGATGCGCAAGGATTTTGTGGCTAACGTTTCGCATGAGCTCAGAACTCCCTTGACCGTGTTGAAGGGCTATCTGGAAACCTTACAGGACATGGATGACGGGAATTCGCCGTTATTAACCAACTCGTTCCAGCAAATGCATGGGCAAACTGAGCGCATGCAGCATCTGGTTGATGATTTGTTATTGCTGACGCGCCTGGAAACTCAACAGAAACAGGCGCAGTGTGTTGATGTCCCCGCTTTATTAAGCCAGATTTGCAAGGAAGGCGATACGCTGGAAAATGCTTCAAGCCGACGGATTGAATTAACCCTGGAAATTGATGCGCACATATACGGTGAAGAGCATGAGTTACGCAGTGCATTTACCAATCTGTTGGGCAATGCGCTTAAGTATTCGCCGGAAGACTCTGTGGTAAAAGTACGCTGGTATCGATCCAGCGACGACATAGTGCTGGATGTTGAGGATCAGGGCGAAGGTATTGCGGCGGCGGATATTCCCCGCGTTACCGAACGTTTTTACCGCTCTGAAGTCAAGCGCAACAAAAAGGTGAGCGGCACAGGGCTGGGACTGGCCATCGTCAAGCATGTGCTGATGCGGCATGATGCCCGATTAAATATTGCCAGCGAATTAGGGAAAGGAAGCTGTTTCAGCTGCTATTTTCCCGTTAAACGTGTCTGCAATTAAATTCCGCATTTTTTAAGAACCGGCATATGCCGGTTTTTTTATGTGCAGTGTGTTCCTATCACAAAAGCGGCAATCATAAACCCGCTTAACAGCGTCCTTTAGTATAATGCGGCGATCCAATAAAAATAACCCAGAGGAACATAATGCCGGTCGATATTCTACTTACGGTTGTTGCAACATCCGTTGTTCAATCTATTTTCGGGGTGGGCGTATTATTATTTGGGACGCCACTCTTGCTTTTATTCGGTTATAACTTTGTCGATGCATTAGGTGTATTGCTGCCGATTTCCATTACCATCAGCACTTTGCAGCTTATAAGGCATTTTCAATATGTTGATACAAAGCTTTATAAAAATGTATTGATTTATAGCATCCCTTTTATAGTGCTGTTTTTATTGCTGGTTACTGCGGTCAAAATCAATATCAGTTTCTTGATCGGTGTAATGCTGATGCTTGTGGCGGTAAAGAATTTCTCAACGGCCATAGAAAAAGCCCTTCAATCCGTAGTCAAATATGAGAAAGCTTACCTGATGATGACAGGGCTTGTTCATGGCATGAGTAATTTAGGCGGTTCGCTGTTAACAGTGATGATTTACAGCAAGCGATACCCGAAAAACCAAACGCGTGTGACCGCGGCAGCCTGCTATGCGACGTTTGCCTTGTGCCAGTTGGCGACACTATATATTATCCATAGTGAGTATAGCGTGTCTTATGCAGACAAAATGGGCTTTGTTCAGGTTGGTGTGGCGATATTCTTGTTAATCGAGGAAGTGCTTTATAGCAGGATTGATAATGAAAAATACAACAAGATATTTGCAGTATTTTTATTTGCATCAGGCATCCTGTTAATAATGAAATCCTTATAAACAGCGGAGAGAAAAATGAAAGAGTTGGTCAAAAAGCTATTTAATTATTTCCTGATCGGCATTTTAGCGGTTATTCCTATAGTGGTTATCCTGCAAATTATGCTTTTTGTCAGGGACAGGGTTTCCGATTTGTTTGAAATGGTTTACGGCTATGCCGATAATTATCTGTATACCATTCTGGTTTTTGGAGTCAGTTTTATTATCCTGATTTCGATAGGCCACAAAATGGTTAAAGAAGGCCGTTTCTGGGCCATTGCCGCCTTCGATTACATTATCGAAAAAATCCCGTTCCTGAATACCGTTTACAGGGTGCTTAAAAAAGTTATTAATATGCTTTCATCGCGTGACCAGACCATTGCCAAGGAAGTGGTTTATGTTGAATACCCAAAAGAGGGCGTTTGGATGGCCGCTTATGTGACGAACAGATACGATGATAAATACGTGCTGTTTATTCCTACCTCGCCCAACCCGACATCCGGGTTTACGGTGATTGTTGATAAATCAAAAGTGATCAAGTCGGAAATGAACATCGAAGAAGCAAGCAGCTTTATCATCAGCGTTGGCGTTGATTACGGTAAAGTTTCAGAAATGAGTAAGTTGTCCTAGTCAAGCCGGCAGCCTTGCATGTGTAATCGGCTAGAGCCGTGGTGTTGTAGGTAAAAATTTATAAAATCAATGGCTTGTCTGCGTCATGATTGGGTTTTTACGCAGCTAGAGCGGTGATTAATCTTTCCGGTTCATGTCTGTGGAGAAAATAAGCAATTCATAAATATAGCTGAGAAGCAGGGTGTTTAGCTTATTGGGAGAATAAGCCGTTATCTGTGCGGTTTTTTATAAAGAATTTGACCGCTTTTTTCTTGACTTTAATGGTCTCGCTTGTTATCAATGACTCCGCTTGAAGGTAAATAATAATAAATATAAACAATCACATAAGGGGAGGAAGAGGCATGGAGTCTAAAAGCAGTAACAAAACGGGCGTGTTAACTAAATTAAATCAACTGGAAGGTCAGGTAGCTAAACTTTCTGAGCAGTTGCAATCAAACAAAAAAACTATCAGCCAACTAAAGAAATCCTTAGTTGAGCGTGACACGCAAATTCATGAATTAGAGGCGAAACTGACATACGCGCAACAATCGCTGTTGAAGAAAGCAATACATAAAATCAACCAGTGCAGGGAGCAAGTCAAAAACGGAATTGATGAAATCGCCCCGTATTTAGCGCAAATCCAGCAGCAGATTGAGGCTATTCAGCGCATTGTTCTTGAATCCAAGGATTTAATAATCAGAAAAAAAATGGCGATTCATGAAAATATTCATGCCACCTCGGATATAGTCCAGCAATGCCCGGATCAAGCGGTAAAGTTTTTTAAAAAAACCGCTGATGGATTCGTCAATCTTTTAGTCAATGAAGTTGTTTGGGTAGTTGGCAACAATTTAAAAATTGTCCGGCATTCGGCTGAGCAAAAAATAAAAGTGTTATTCGATAAAGTGGTTGTGGCCGCACTGGCGCTGCCATCGTATGGACAGGTTATGTTTCAAGTGTGGGTGGTTGAGCCTGTTATGCGTAAAATGGGCGCTTCGCCTGTTTCCGGAAAGCATTTTAATGTAGCAGCATTGCTGAATAAGTTGATCAGCCAGCTAAGAAATGTAGTGGACCAAGGCTTAACGTATATAGCGGAAGGCGTAAAAAAATCGCCATTCTGGGATGGCAAACGCAAGGCGGCAGAGGCGGCATAAAAGTTGTATTTTCGTTTGGACAAGATGCAGGAGTCCGGACTGACGTACAAAATGATTAGAGGTAGCGGCGACTAAGCAGTCGCCCATCCTTTCCACGGTTATTTCACCAAACTCAACAACACGCCGGCCGCGACGGCAGAGCCGATCACCCCGGCGACATTAGGCCCCATGGCATGCATCAGCAGGAAATTATGCGGGTTGCTTTCCAGGCCCAGCTTGTTCGCCACCCTCGCCGCCATCGGCACCGCCGACACGCCCGCAGCGCCAATCAGGGGATTGATCGGCGTGCTGCTGAACTTGTTCATGAGCTTGGCCATGATGACGCCTGCGGCGGTGCCGATGGCAAAGGCGATTGCGCCCAGCCCTAAGATGCCCAGAGTTTTCGCCTGCAAAAAAGCCTCGGCGCTGAGTTTTGAACCGACCGACAGCCCCAGGAAGATGGTGACGATGTTGATCAGTTCGTTTTGCGCGGTTTGACTCAGGCGTTCCACCACGCCGCAGGTGTTCATCAGGTTGCCCAGCGCGAACATGCCCACCAGCGGCGCCGCCGAAGGCAGCAGCAGGGTGCACAAAGTCAGCAGCATGAGCGGGAAGACGATCTTTTCGGTCCGGCTGACCACGCGCAGCTGCTGCATTTCGATTTTGCGCTCGGCTTCGGTGGTCAAAGCGCGCATGATCGGCGGCTGAATCAGCGGCACCAGCGCCATGTAGGAATAAGCCGCGACCGCGATCGCGCCCAGCAGGTCGGGCGCCAGTTTGGAGGCGACATAAATGGCGGTGGGGCCATCGGCGCCGCCGATGATGCCGATCGCGGCGGCGTCTTTCAGGCTGAATTCCAGTCCCGGAATGGCGTTAAGCGCCAGTGCACCCAGCAGCGAGGCAAAGATGCCGAACTGGGCGGCGGCGCCCAGCAGCAAGGTCTTGGGGTTGGCCAGCATGGGCCCGAAATCGGTCATCGCGCCCACGCCCATGAAGATCAGCAGCGGAAAGATGCCGAGCTTGATGCCGTAATACAGGTAGTACAGGATGCCGCCTTCTTCGGCGATGCCGGCCACCGGGATGTTGCTGAGGATGGCGCCAAAGCCTATCGGCAATAACAACAGCGGCTCAAAGCCCTTTTTGATGGCCAAAAACAGCAGCAGGAAGCCGATCAGCATCATGAAGGCCTGTCCACCGGTAAAGTTGTAAATGCCGGTGCTTTGCCAGAGTGAAAGGAGATTTTCCATGGGCTGTCCCGTGTTTATCGTTTCGTTATAAGGAAATCAACACGTCGCCGCCGGCAACGGCGCCGCCTTCCTTGACGTTAATGGCGCTGACCACACCGGCGACCTTGGAGCGGACCTCAGTTTCCATTTTCATCGCTTCCATGATCACCACGACATCGCCTTCGGCAACGGTGCTGCCCACTTCAACCTGAATTTTTAAAATGTTGCCTGCCATCGGCGCCTCAATCACGGCGCCGCTGCCGGCTATGGGCGCTGCCGGGGTTGTGGCGGCCATCGGCTGGATCGCCAGCGCGTCGCCGCCCGGACCAACGGCGACGTTGAAATTGCGGCCGTCGACGTTGACGGTATAGGTTTCCACCGGCTGATGCGTTGGGTTGGCGGGTGCGGCCGGGTTGTTGCCGGTCATAGCGGCTTTAGGCGTGTTGGCGGCAAAAGCCGCTGCGTCCGGTGCGGCTTCGAAGGCGGCCGGATTGCCGCGGTTGACCAGGAACTTCCAGCCGACCTGCGCGAACAGGCCGTTGATCAGAGCATCTTCTTCAATGTGTTCGGCGAGCTTGACGCCCTCGGCCTTGGCTTTTTCCTGCACCTCGGCGACCAGCTTGTCCATTTCCGGCGCAATCAGGTCGGCCGGGCGGCAGGTGATCGGTTGGGCTCCGCTGAGCACCCGTTCTTGCAGGGCTTTGTTAACGGGGGCGGGGGTTGCGCCGTATTCGCCTTTCAGGACGCCTGCGGTTTCCTTGGTGATGCTCTTGTAGCGCTCGCCGGTCATGACGTTAAGCACGGCCTGGGTGCCGACGATTTGCGAGGTCGGGGTGACCAGCGGGATAAAGCCTAAGTCTTCGCGCACGCGGGGAATTTCCAGCATGACTTCATCAAACTTGTCGGCCGCGCCCTGTTCCTTGAGCTGGCTTTCCATGTTGGTGAGCATGCCGCCGGGCACCTGGGAAATCAGGATGCGGCCGTCCACGCCTTTCAGGCTGCCTTCAAACTGGGCGTATTTCTTGCGGATCTCCCGGAAGTAGGCGGCGATGTGTTCGAGCTTGACCAGGTCCAGGCCGGTGGCGCGGTCGGTGCCTTCAAGAGCGGCGACGATGGTCTCGGTGGGGCTGTGGCCGTAGGTCATGCTCAGCGAGGAGATGGCGGTGTCGACGTTGTCGATGCCGGCTTCGGCGGCCTTGATGATGCTGGGTATGCTCAGGCCGGTGGTGGCGTGGCATTGCATGTGGATCGGGATATTGGTGCTCTTTTTCAGGCGAGTGACCAGTTCGAAGGCGTCGTAAGGCTTGAGCAGGCCGGCCATGTCCTTGATGCAGATGGAGTGGGCGCCCATGTCTTCAATCTGTTTGCCGAGATTCACCCACATGTCCATGGTGTGCACGGGGCTGGTGGTGTAGGAGATGGTGCCCTGGGCATGGGCGTCGGTCGCGAGTACGGCTTTGACGGCGCGCTCGATGTTGCGCATGTCGTTCATGGCGTCAAAGATGCGGAATACGTCGATGCCGTTGATGGCGCAGCGTTCGACAAATTTGTCGACCACGTCATCGGCGTAATGCCGGTAACCTAACAGGTTTTGCCCGCGCAACAGCATTTGCTGGGGGGTCTTGGGCATGGCGGCCTTGAGCAGGCGCAGCCGTTCCCAGGGGTCTTCGCCCAGGTAACGGATACAGGCGTCAAAGGTGGCTCCGCCCCAGGATTCGATAGACCAGTAGCCGATCTCATCGAGCTGCTCGCAGATCGGCAGCATGTCTTCGATGCGCAGCCGGGTGGCCAGTATGGATTGGTGGGCGTCACGCAACACCACTTCGGTGATACCTAAGGGTTGCTTGTTTTTTGGGGCCATTGGTTATGTCTCCTGGAACCTTTGTGGGTCTTTTTTCATCATGGGCCTTGTGGGCCGTTTGATAACAGTGCTAATTAATAAATATAAGGGTAAACGGGGCAGCGGACTGTCAGGGCATCGGTGCCGTTATTTATGCCGGGCCCGGTAGTGATGCACCGCGGCGGTAATGGCGGCAACCACGCTTTTGTCGATGCCGCCCGCGTTCACGCTGGCGGCTGCCGCAGTGGCAGGGCCATCGGGGAAATAACGCTGCACCAGCGCCGACATGAGGTTGATCGCAACCACCAGCATGATCAGGAACAGGAACACGATCCCCATCCCCACAAGCATTAACTCGATCCCTCTGCTCATTTGTTCTGTCATGATCAAACCTTTGTACTGAAACTCATGAAACTATATGCACATTATCCATAAAACCGCCCCGCTAAACAAACTAAAGATAACTAAATTTGAGTTATTATTGGATTATCATCAGCAATAACTTATGATTACCATCAATCACTAGCCTCTCCTACCAATTGAATTTTCCTGTGTAATGACTCTAAATTAAGATTGGCCTATGCTCCGACGTCATAGCCGGAAAAGCAGGATTCTTGCTGCCGGGCCGGCAAAATTTTTATTCACTAATAATTTTGCCGGCTTATACTGGCTTGAATGTTTTTATCTGAGGAATACTAAAATGTTTATTTTTAGTAAATGGTGCCTTACGCAGGCAAAATGGCGCGGCAAAACTCGTCAAGTGTGCGGAAAATTTCAATAACAGAAACTATGGGTTCCATACCGTAAATGGAACCCATGCCAGTCTATGTCTGGATTGATTGCAGCTGCAAAGTCGTCAGTTTCTGGAACCAGGAATAGACGCTGTTGTTAAACCTTGATGAGCAGGCTACTTGCGGTTCAACGCCGCCGCGGCATCCTGCTCGTTACCGGCCAAGTGCGCATCGCGCGATGGCAATACATCCGCTACGACTTCCAGACGTTTCCAGTCCGGCACGGGTGTTTCGCAATGTTGCTTGGGAACGAATGCCGACTCTTCGACCAGCGTCATCTTGTGGATATAGCGAGGGCAATTGGGGAACATTTCCCGCAGCTTTACCCGAAAAACCATTTCCGCCTCGGGCCAGTAAACCAATAACGGATCGTTGTCCTGTATGAAAGCACTGCCGTTTAGGCGCAGACGGGCTTGCCGCTGAAAATCGACGAACAACAGGCCAACATTCGGGTTGACCAATACATTGCCGGCCGACAGGTACATGCCGCTGCCGTCGTAGAGCGGAAAAGCCAGGGTCTGCTCGTCGATAACCTTGACCAGCCCGACGCTGCCGCCTTTATAGGAACAATTGGGGCGCCCTTCCCCGTCAACGGTGGCAAGGAAAAACATGTTCTGTTCTTCGATAAATGCCTTGTCTTCCGGGCTGATCTGATCGCTGACAATCGCCTCGACGAGACGGTCGGCCATGGGCCGGGTTTCGAAACGGTCTTGCAGTTGTCGGCTGCCTTCATGGAAAAATTCACTCATTGCTCCTCCTGGGAGTTATTGGTTGGCAAAGATGTGTCGGAAATATGGTCCAAGCTGCCCTCGATAAGAACAATGGCGGCCTGCTTGGCCTGTTCGGCGGCGCCTGAATGGCGCTTCATCTGTTCCGAGACGATGGCGCCTTCGACCAGCAGGCTTAATTGCAGCGCCAGGCTTTCCGGGGATTTGGAACCATACTGTCCGGCCAAATCGGCAATATAGCTTCGGAAATGATCATAAAACTCGGCGGATACCTGATGCACAGGGTTGCCCTCCAGCGAAAATTCGGCCGCGGCATTGATAAAGGCGCAGCCGCGGAATTCGGGGACAGCCATCCATTCGCCAATCACATCAAAAACCGCCAGCAACTTGGCCTTGGGTGTATCCGCCTTAGCGTCAACCTGAGCGGCAAACCAGCCCCGGAAATCCTCATCCCGCTTGCGCAGGAAGGCGATCACCAAATCGTCCTTGGAGGGGAAGTATTTATACAGGCTCATCTTGGTGGTGTTTGCCGCCTTGGCGATGGCATCGACTCCGGTCGCCCTGATGCCCTGGCTATAAAACAGCTCTGATGCGGCTTGCAGGATTTTTTCTTGCAGAGTTAAAGACATAGGCGAGAGAAACAAAAAACGGGTTGATTGCCACTATACCGGTCGGTATACTATCATGTCAATATACCGATCGGTATAGTGTATTTTTATAATCAATAGAACTTGGACAATACGATGGAAATATTATTAATTGGCGCCGTGATTATGGTTTTTGCCCTGTTGGCGTCGGCGTGGCTTATGACTTTTGCAAGATGGTTCCCCATTAAAGGGATTGATGGTGAATTTTTACCCGATTATAAAACCCTGATCAGGGCGCATGTCGATTTTGCGTTAATGGCTTTATTCTGCCTGGCATTTTATGCCGTCAAAGTGCCGTTATCCGTTACCGCCTGCTGGCTGGTGGTGATCGGTGGAATTGCCAATCCTTGTGTATTTGTTATTGCCGCCTTTGATCCGGATTTTTGGGGAAAAACCATTTGGAAAGTCTATTCAGCAATCAGCTTTATCATTACAACCGTTGGCTTTACCTGGGTTGGAATTACCTTATTGGATTATGCCTTGTGATTTAGACCCATGGATACTCACCATGGGCCATCAACCAATCACTCAATTGCCCTGCCCCATTGCCCTGCATAAAACCGTTCATTCAGTGCGGCGCGGGAACGCTCGGCTAATTCGGCTTCCTTAAAATCATCATCAAGCACATCCGCGTCGGCCTGATAGCCGACAGCCATCATCGCCATCGGCCTGCAATCGCCCGGAAGATTAAAAACCTCACGGGCTTTTTCAGCATCAAAGCCGCCCATTTGATGCACGCACATACCCAACGCCGTAGCCTGCAAGCACAAACTGACGCTGGCGGAGCCGGTGTCATACATCGCCCAGCGATTAGGCTGGCCATTATGATTGAAACTTTCCATGGCAATGGAAAGTATCAACACCGGGGCGTTCTTGGCCCATAACTTGTTTTTTTCAGCCAGCGTTGAAAATGCATGTTGCCAGCCGGTTTCATCGGCGGCTTTATCGCACACCACAAAACGCCACGGTTGGTCATTAAAGCAGGACGGCGCCCAACGCGCGGCTTCCAGCAGCGCCAGCAAATCATCATGACTGACCTGTCTGCCAGGGTCAAAAGCCCGGGGGCTCCAGCGCGCCTGGATAATATCGTGGATTTTTACACGGGTTGTTGCTGGTTTTTGCTGCATGGTTATCTCCTTTGTCCAGTTAAATAAAAGCTGATTTACTGCGTCAACACACCGTTACGATAATCACGGAACGCCTGCTCGATTTCTTCGACGCTGTTCATCACAAACGGGCCTGATTGCACAACCGGTTCTTTTAACGGCAGCGCGGCTAACACCAGGAATTGCGCCGACTGGTCTTGCGTTGCCAGCCGTATGTTGTCGCCGTCGACTAACTGCCCCAGTTGCCCGGCTTTTAAAACCTTGTCCGACGCGCCGATAGCCAGCTCGCCCTTGTAAACATAGATCAAAACGGTATGCTGCGCGTTTATCGGTATATCCAGCTGTTGCCTTGGGCTTAACGATACATCGAAATACAACGGCTGTGTCGTTACGCCGGTTACCGGGCCGGATATTGTTTGTGTTGCGGCCACATATTCGCCTGCGATGACCTTGATGTAACCGCCGTCCGCCAACGCAACCTGAGGGATTTTCGCGGCGGCAAACTCCTGGTAATGCGGCGGTTTCATTTTTTCTTTGGCGGGCAGGTTGATCCATAGCTGAAAGCCATGCAACAAACCGTTTTCCTGTTCCGGCATTTCCGAATGAATAATGCCGTGCGCGGCCGTCATCCATTGCACATCGCCGGTGCGCAGATGCCCTTCATGACCCAGATGATCGCGGTGCAACATCGCGCCAGCCAACATGTAAGTCACAGTTTCAAAGCCGCGATGCGGATGATCGGGGAAGCCGCCGATATAATCCGACGGCTCATCCGAACCAAACTCATCCAGCAGGATAAAAGGATCAAAAGCGTTTTTTTGCTGCTGACTGACAATACGTTTCAGTTTGACGCCGACGCCATCGGTGGTGTTTTGCCCGGTGATGACAGCCGCGAGTTGTCGTGTTTGCTTATTCATCTTTAGCCTCCAGTATATTTGTCCCGATCACAGCGTCCAGCGAATACCACCCTCCGCCAATCAATATCAGCGCACCATTTGCCGATAATAAAGCCAGCGCATATTCAATGCCATGCGTATCGAGGAAAAAGCCGTGTCCCCAATGCACCCAAAACAGTGCAACCAGCATCGTAACGGCGTTAATCATCGCCGCTGGACGCGTCAACAAACCCAGAATTAACGCAACACCGCCAAAGAATTCAGCGCTGCCCGCCAATAACGCCATGACAAACCCTGGCGTTAAACCCACCGACGCCATCCATTGACCTGTTCCTTCCAATCCGTAACCGCCAAACCACGCGAATAATTTTTGGCTGCCATGCGCCGCCAGAATTAAGCCGATAGGAACGCGCAGTATGACAGCTTCCAAACCTGCGTTAGAAACCAGTGTTTTTTTGATTAGATTTTTCATAACAACCTCTTAAATGTTAAACAATTTGAAAATTTGAGTTCATTATAAGATTGCCTAAAATATTAAAAAGCGATAGATTTTGCTCAATATATTCAAAATATTTGAACAATAAACACAAACAGAGAGCATGAAATATCCTATCACCCTTGATGCGCTGGAAGTACTGGACGCAATTGACCGGAAAGGCAGTTTTGCGGCTGCGGCTAATGAACTGTATCGGGTTCCTTCAGCAATCTCTTATACCATACAGAAGCTGGAACAGGACCTGGATGTGGTGTTGTTTCGTAAGGAAGGCAGAAAAGCCGTATTAACGCAGGCCGGAAAAGTGTTGCTTGAACAAGGCCGGGGAATACTGGACGCAACCGAACGCCTGGCTATAGCCACCAAGAAAACCCATAGCGGCTGGGAACCCGTTTTCAATATCGCGATAGATTCGATTTTAAGTTTTGATTTTATCTATCCGTTAATAGCCCGGTTTTACGAGGTGCTGCCGGATATTGAAATCAATATTTACGAAGAAGTGCTGGGCGGCGCACAAGAAGCGATAACCAGTAATCGGGCCGATCTGGTCATAGGCGCAGGCACTGAACCCGCACCGAGTCAGGGCATTAAATACCAGAAGATTCGGCAGATTGAATGGATTTTCACAGTCGCACCGGGTCATGAGCTGACCCAGGCGTCACTGCCTCTGTCCCGACAACAGATTGAGCAACACCGTTTTATCGTAGTCAGGGATTCATCCAGGAATCAGGCGCCGCAAAGCCGCCGGGTATTCAGCAAGCGTCCGGTGTTGAGCGTGCCATCTGTAGAGGAAAAAATACATGCCTTATGCTCGGGTTTAGGCGTCGGTTTTTTACCGTCCCACCGGATTCAGGGTGTGCTTGAACAAGGCCTGCTGATCGCGCTGCCGGTAGAAGACACGATACCGATAGAGGCTTGCCATATGGCGTGGAAAACAACCAATAAAGGCAAAGTCTTGCGCTGGTTCATCGAGCAGCTATCCCACCATGATTTCACTTAGAACGTTTTATAAATAGTAAAAAAACCTTACCAGGAAACTCCGGATAAGGGTCTGGTTTGTAACTTCGTTTAAAGTGGATGATTGCCTGCCGGCGTGTCCACCTTAAAGATTAGTGATTCGCTGCGTAGATTTGCCCAATTTCTTTATACCGGTTTGCCGCATCGGCTAAAGACTCTTTAGCCGATTCCCGATCATTGTTCTTGAAAGCAGTGCGCGCTTGCTTCAACACATTACTGGCTTGATTGCGTTTCAAGTCCAGCACGTTATTGGCAATATCTTTTTGCAATTGGCGGGCATCGCTCACCATCTCTGCCAGCACTTCGTTGTCAGTGCCGTTGTTCAGTGCAGCAATAGTCTCTTCGACTTTGGCCTGCGTATTTTCGATAGCCGCTTTAACATCTTCATAGGATGGGTTCGCCACCGCAGAAACGGTAAATGACATTGCTGCCATAGAGACGGCCATAACAGAAGAAACCAGGATTTTGTTGAATGTGTTCATAGGATAAACCTCACAGTTGATAAATAAAGTATTTCTACGTAACGATTAAAATGAACTTTTGTGTATGAAAGATTCACGTTAATTGCCAAGTATGGTTAAAGTCTAGCACATTTTGTTCTGATTAGTACTATTATTTGTTCTAATCAGAACTATTTTTTTATGAGTCCTACTTTTTATCCGCTTTTTCACTTGCACATCCATAAATGTCTATTACTTATCAATACCTTATATTATTCATCGGACATCCCTATTTGCACGCTTGCTTGGTTGCAAACTCCGTCCAATTTGAGCCGCAGGCTGGCAAGTTCTTGCCGGAAAACAAATAAAACACCTTAATTGCGGAAACGTGACGCCATTCAACTGCCAGAATTGAAGAGGTTGGGTAATGTAAACAGCAATTACATTAAAAAGCTTGAGGTTAATTTTAGTTAGGGCTATTCTTTTGTACTAATTAAAACAATTGTCTTTAAAAATATGAATTCCACCTCAACATTTCCAACGGTGCTGCGTGAGTTATTACGGACACACCAGACCTTCTTATCCTATGCAGCCAGTCATGTTCACACGCTGGATCTGACGCTGCCGCAATTCGACATTATCATCACCTTAGGCAACACAGCCGGTATGACTTTCAAGAAACTGGGCGAGAAAACCTTAATCACCAAAGGGACGTTAACAGGCGTAATCAGCCGCCTGGAAGATAAAGGACTGGTTCAACGCGTTGCCTCGGAAACAGACGGCCGCAGTCAGATTGTGCGATTGACGGCGGAGGGCGAGACCTTATATGAACGCACTTTTCCAGAGCATCTGACATTCATTAATCAAATATTTAATGATTACTCCCCGGAGGACATAGCGGCTCTTGAAGCCGCCCTGCTGCGATTGCACGAAGCTGTCATCACAGCGCGTAACGACAAAAGCGAACAGCTTGCCGATGAAACCGGTGAGTAGTGTATAGCTATGTAGAAACTGGATAACAACTTGTTATGCAATAAGGAAAATATGAATACATACAATTGGAATGCAAAAGATTATGAAAGAAACTCTCAAGCTCAACAAAAATGGGCACGAGAACTTATCGCAAATCTCAACTTAACGGGAGCGGAAGATGTTCTTGATTTGGGCTGTGGTGACGGGAAAGTAACTGCGGAAATAGCTCAATTAGTGGGTGACGGGGCGGTTGTCGGCATTGATAACTCGATGCAAATGATAGACTTGGCAAAGGAAAAATATTCACAAAACAAGCACCCCAATCTTTCTTTTCAACTAATGGATGCTAGTGATTTATCATTTGAAGACTGTTTTGATGTGGCTTTCTCAAACGCGGCGCTACATTGGGTCAAGAATCATAAACCCGTCGTTGAAGGCCTATATAAAAGTCTCAGGGTTGGAGGGAAAATCCTGCTGCGAATGGGAGGAAAAGGGGACGCGGAAGGTATACTTTCGGTCATGGATGACCTTAAAACTTCAAACAAATGGGCGCAGTACTTTACTGAATTTGAGTTCCCTTTCGGTTTTCTTGGTGTCGATGAATATCAGATGCTATTGAGAGAATCCGGTTTTTCTATAAATCGTGTTGAACTTATTCCTAAAGACATGACACATGACGGAAAACCAGGGCTGGAAGGATGGATTCGAACAACATGGTTACCCTATACACAACGAATTCCAAAAGAAAAAAGGGAGATATTTATCGAAGAGGTTTCTTCACAATATCTGGATAAAGTGCCGCTAGAAGCAGATGGTAAAGCTCATGTGGCTATGGTAATGATTGAAGTTGAAGCAGAAAAAATCACATAACCGGCGGAGCAACTTGTCGATATCCCGCCGGGAATCGAATGAGCACTGATCTATTCAGCGACGCGAAAATAGTCGAATCATGGAGCAAGAACGCCCCATCGTGGACCGTTGCGGTACGTAAAGGGCAGATCGAGAGCCGCAGGCAGATTACCGATCAAGCGATCGTCGATGCAGTACTCAGCCGTTCGCCATGTTCGGTTCTCGACATCGGTTGTGGCGAAGGATGGCTTGTTCGTGAACTCGCTGCCAGAAATATCCATGTGGTCGGCGTAGATGTCGTGCCAGAACTTATTGAAGCGGCCCAAAACGCCGGGGGCGGTGATTTTCGCACGATGTCCTACGAGGACATTGCTACTGGAAAACTCAGGGGCTCGGTTGATGTGATTGTCGCTAACTTCTCGCTGCTCGGGAAAGAGTCGGTCGAGGGCGTATTCAGGGCTACTCCATCGCTGCTGGCTGCGCATGGCTCATTTATCGTGCAAACCCTTCACCCGGTTATAGCGTGCGGCGATTTTCCATACCGGGATGGATGGCGAGAAGGTTCATGGACAGGATTCAGTACCGATTTCACTGATCCGGCACCGTGGTATTCTAGAACCTTGGAAAGTTGGATAAAGTTGTTCGCGGATAGCGGATTCCGGCTACGTGAGGTACGCGAACCACTCCACCCCAAAACACAGAAGCCAGCCTCCATAATACTTATTGGGGAAATAGCTGGCTAACAACAGCATTAACTCGGACGGGCAAAAGCGTCGTTACGCACTTTTTTGTTTAACCTGCTTAGCCACCTTAATCCAGCACAGCCAGTGCGCTTTCATAATCAGGCTCATTGGCGACTTCATTGACCAATTGCGTGTAGATCACTTTGTCATTCTCATCGATAATCACAACTGCCCTGGCGGTTAAGCCCGCCAAAATGGTATCGACGATGGTTACACCGTAATCATTGGCGAAACTGGAGCGGAAAGTTGACAGGGGAACAACGTCTTTTAAGTCTTCCGTTTCACAAAAACGGCTTTGCGCAAAAGGCAGGTCGGCGGAAACGACCAACACCACGGTATTGTCCAGATGCGATGCTTTCTGATTGAACTTGCGCGTTGAAGCGGCGCATGTCGGCGTATCCAGGCTGGGCACGATATTCAGGACTTTTCTTTTACCGGCATAGGTTGCCAGAGTGACATCCACCAGCGCACGGCTGGTCAATGAAAATGCCGGAGCGCTGCTGCCTACTTCGGGCAGTTCACCACAGGTGTGCAAAGGTTTACCTTGAAATGTGATTCTAGCCATGAGTTACTCCCTATCTTATTTTGTTTAATAACAAGCGTGAATTATTGTTTTTTGCTTTTCACACGCTTCATCAAGCGTTCGCGCTTTTTAACCTGCCATTCGGTCAGCTTGTTTTTCTGGCCGTGAAACGGGTTGACCGGCGACTTGAACACCAGACGTATGGGCGTCCCTACCAGTCCCATCTGGTCACGGTAATAATTCATTAAATACCGCTTATACGACTCCGGCAATACGTCCGTTTGCACCCCGTGGATCACCACGATAGGCGGATTCCGGCCGCCCTGATGGGCGTATTTCAGTTTAATGCGGCGATTGTTCACTAGCGGCGGCTGATGGGCTGTCGTGGCTTCTTTAAGGATACGGGTCAGCACCGGCGTGGACATGTCCAGCATTGCCGATTCATACAGTTGCTGCACGACATCAAACAGTTTGCCGACGCCGCTGCCATGCAGCGCGGAAATCGGGTGTTTTTCCGCAAAATCAAGAAACGACAGCTTTACATCCAGTTGCCGCTTGATGGTTTCTTTCTGATCCGCGCTGATGCCGTCCCATTTGTTCAGTCCGATAATCAACGCCCTTCCCGCCTCCAGCACCAGGCCCAATAAATGCGCGTCCTGATCGGTGACGCCTTCGCGGGCGTCAATCAAGTAGATGACCACGTTTGATTTTTCGATTGCCTGCAGCGATTTAATGACGCTGAACTTTTCAATCGCCATGTCCACTTTGGATTTGCGCCGCATACCGGCGGTGTCCACCAGCGTGTACATCTTGCCGTTGCGTTCAAACGGAATGTAGATACTGTCGCGCGTCGTGCCCGGCTCGTCAAATACGATAACCCGTTCTTCACCTAATATGCGATTGACCAGCGTCGATTTGCCGACATTCGGCCTTCCGACCACGGCGATGCCGATGCCTTTGTTGTTGTCGTCTTCGACTTCTTCATCAGCGGGCGGCAGCAGTTGGTCAACCTTTGCCAGCAACTCGGGCACGCCGCGCCCATGCGAGGCGGCGATTTGCACCGGCTCGCCCAGCGCCAACGAATAGAAATCTGACGCCGCCATATTGGCGTCTATGCCGTCGACCTTATTGGTGACCAGAACTACCGGCTTATCGAGTTTTCTGAGGGTATCGGCGATGACTTTATCGGAAGCGCTAAGCCCTTCGCGCGCATCAACCATGAAGAACACGATGTCGGCTTCTTCCAGCGCGATCTGCACCTGCTTTCTGGCAAAGCTTTCTATGCCTTCGGCGTCATCGGCTATGCCGCCGGTATCGACGACCAGACAGGGGCGATGCCCCAGTTTTACCCGGCCGTATTGCCTGTCTCTGGTCAAGCCTGAAAAATCAGCGACCAGAGCGTCACGGCTGCGCGTTAAATAATTGAATAATGTGGACTTGCCAACATTAGGTCGCCCCACCAGGGCTATTACAGGTAACATATTTTTACCGGGCTTTTAAGGCGGCAAGCGTGCCGTCTTTTGCATAAACATAAACAGTGTCATCTGCCACGACAGGCTTGGCATCAATCGGGCCGTCAGTCACTTGCACTCGGCCAAGCTGCCTGCCGTCGGTGCTGGAAAACCAGTGCACGTAACCTTCAAAATCCCCTGCAACCACATATCTATCATAGGCCGCGGGGGCTGTTAATCTCCTTGCATGCAAATCCTTTTGCTTCCACAATCCCGAGCCGTTGCTCTGGTCTAATTGAAAAACATGACTGTCCGGGTCAGTCAAATACAAATACCGGTAATCATGGCTCAAACCTGAATAAGAAGAAACACCTTCGTTACGCCATAACACCTCACCATCCGGCTCCGAGACAGCACCCACGCCACCGCGATAGCCGGCAATGTAGACCACACCGTTAATTGCGATAGGATCAACATCCAGATCCACCAGCCTTTCAACTTCAGAGCGTCCCGTTGCAACAGCCAAGGTGGTTTCCCAGACATACTTACCGTCACTCAATCGCAACGCCAGCAGCTTCCCGTTATCGTATCCGGCAATCACGCTATCCCCAACGATAATTGGCGAACCTGTTCCCCGTATGCTTAGCGCCGGCACGCTGCGTTCATAACTCCAGCGTTTGCCACCGGTTTTTTCATCAAGGGCTATCATAGCGCCGTCGGTGGTGCGGACTACAACCGTATTACCGGCAATGGCCGGCACCGAAAGCACCTCGCTGGATACCGTGGTCTTCCACAGCACTTCTCCAGTTTCGATATTCAAGGCAACAACTTCCGCGTCACTGGAACCCAGCACCACGATTCCGCCAGCCAGGCCAGGCCCGCCGGAAAAATGGACTTCGGTCTCAGTTTCCCAAAGCAAAGCACCGGTTGTTAGACTTCTGGCCTGC
The DNA here is from genome assembly GCA_041660285.1 of Methylobacter sp. GTDB lineage: Bacteria > Pseudomonadota > Gammaproteobacteria > Methylococcales > Methylomonadaceae > Methylobacter_A. The sequence continues at coordinate 43,934 of JBAZWN010000020.1, read as the reverse complement.
ACCAATCCTTCCCGGTCGGCCGCCAATACTTTTCCATAACCAATCGCCGGAACCAGCTTTAAAGATTGCTCATCCTCTCCTACACCTACTCTTTCCTTCCAGAGTACTTCGATTTTGATTTCGGGGGCGTACTCAACTAAAGGGCTAGGTGGGTCGGCATTATCTGCACCGCCACGAAAGTAATCTGAAAGACCGGAAACCCCCTCTTTCAGGGTATCAAAGCCTGCACAGCCTGTTAAGGCAATAACCAGCAATAAAAGTGTAAGCAGGCGCATTATTTTTGAGTTTCCACCTTTTCTTGCGCGGTCAAATCATCAATTTTAAATTGCAGCAATGGCGACTGATGTCCGTTTCTTAGCGCATTCTGATATGACGTGCGGGCTTCATCCAGACGATCCAGGGCCACATACAAGTCACCCACTAATTCATCATAATTGCCCGAGAAACTTGATCCGGCTTCCGCGTCAACATCGTTTATCAGCTGCAAACCCTGCTCGTATTCGCCAGTGGCCAGCATTAAATGCACCAGTCTTATCTTGGCGATATTGCTCAGTTCCTTATTCGACTTTGCCGCAACATTCTTCAGAATATCCTTTGCTGCTGCAAAATCACCCTGATCCGCTTTTAATTTTGCCTGAACCAGGCCGCTGTAGGCTGCATATTCGGTAGCACCAAACTGTTCTTGTATGCGTCCGGCCAATTTGTCTATTGAGTCTTTTTGATTGTCATCCACTGCTTTCAGCAACTGGTCGTAAATCACGGAGGCCTGCGCCGCCTGCTCTTTCTTATGATCCCGCCAATAATTCCAACCCAGAATGATGGCAATGCCCACTACCAAGCCCACGATAGTTGCGGTTCCATTCTCTTTCCACCATCTTTTTAATGCCTCGACCTGTTCTTCTTCTGTATCGTAAATTTCCACTTGTTTTTCTCTGCTAATGTTTTTAAAAAAGTGTTGCGGGGTGGGCTGCGCTCTATGGGCGAACCCAGCCTATAAATAATCCTGCAAAAACCTGATCGCCTCTTGCTGCGACATATCCTGTTGTTCCTGCTCATTATTGCGCAAAGACTTAACGCTGACCTGTCCGCGATCAACCTCATCATCCCCCAGAATAATGGCAAATTCGGCGCCGCTCTTATCGGCTTTTTTAAACTGGCTTTTAAAACTGCCCCCGCCGCAGTTAAGCTGCAATTTTAATCCGGGGAACTCATTTCTGATAGTTTCGGCAAAACGCATGCCTTCCCGTTCCGCTTTTTCGCCTACCCGGATCATGTACACATCAACGGCTCTTGCAAGCGGGATATTGTCCAGCGTTTCCATCAATGCCAGCAAGCGCTCCATGCCCATCGCAAAACCAACCGCATGATTGGGTTTGCCGCCCAGTTGTTCGATCAGTCCGTCATAGCGCCCGCCCGCACAGACAGTGCCTTGCGAACCCAGCTCGTCGGTGACCCACTCGAAAACAGTTTTGCTGTAATAATCCAGGCCGCGCACTAGCCTGGAATTGATTTCATAGCCTATGCCCAGATCGTCCAGTATCGCGGTTATCGCCTTAAAATGCTGGAGACTCTCATCGCCCAGATAATCCATCAATTCCGGCGCATTGGCGACAACCTCTTTCATCGCCGGATTTTTGGTGTCCAGAATGCGCAGCGGATTGGTTTCCAGCCGCCGCAAACTGTCTTCATCCAGCTGATCCAAGTAGCCTTGAAAATAGCCGACCAGGCTTTCCCGGTAAAGCATCCGCTCGGCAATAGTGCCTAATGAATTAAGCTGCAACCGGACTTTATCGCGTATGCCCAGCCTTTTCCATAGCCGGTCGATGATCAGGATCAATTCCGCATCGATATCGGGTCCTGCCATACCGTAGGTTTCAACGCCCAGTTGAAAAAACTGGCGGTAACGGCCTTTCTGCGGGCGCTCATGCCTGTACATAGGCCCGTAATACCATAACCGGTGCACCTGATTATGCAGCAAACCATGCTCCAGGCAGGCTCTTAGGCAACCGGCCGTGCCTTCAGGACGCAAGGTTAAGGAATCCCCGTTCCGGTCATCAAACGTATACATTTCCTTTTCGACAATATCGGTGACTTCGCCGATAGAGCGCTTGAAAAGTTCTGTTTTTTCCACGATGGGCAGCCGGATTTCACTGTAACCGTAAGCGCCGAGCACGTCCCTGATGATTTGCTCCGCATGCTGCCAGAGTGAAGTCTGTTCGGGAAGCACATCATGCATCCCGCGAATTGCTTGAATATTGTTTGCCATGATTATTAATACAGCCTGTTACTGCAGAACCGACTTGATTTTTTTTGCTTCATTTGAAAGTGGAAATTTTTCCAGCAATAAGTTTTTGTATTCATTTGCAAGCTCGTTATTACCTAACGCCCGCTCCGTTTGCGCTGCAAACCATAAAGTTTCAGGCGTGTGGGATGCAGCGCCCAAATACCGCTGCAAATACCCTTTTGCCGCCCAGAAATCGCCATTTTGATAAGCAATTTTTTGCATTTCCAGCAATGCCGGCGCGTAGGCGTTATCTAATTGCAGCGCTTGCCTGAAGTACGCTTCGGCTTTTTGTTTTTGCTCCATTGCCAGTTGGCAACGCCCGGCGTTTGTTAATGCCATCCATGCCCTGTCGTTTATCGGATCGGAACCGGCTTTCACCAGTAAAGCCATGCCTTCTTCAAACTCACCGTGTTCGCAGAGAAAACGGCCAAAGTTATTTTGCACCCCCAGATCATTGGGCGCCAGATCCAAAGCCGTTTCGTAATGATCCCGGGCGTCGTCGAATTGATTTAATTTTTCATACAAAAAAGCCAACGCATTATGTGCCTGGATATTGCCTGAATCGTCTTTTAATGCTTGCTGTAAGTTCTCTTTCGCTATTTCCAGCTTATTCAAGCTGAGATAGCGCACCCCTAATTGCAAATGTACATTTTCAGACGCGGCGTTTTTAGCACTATTTTCGCCGGTTGAAGCACAGGCAATCAATCCGGCTGAAAGCAGGCCAACAGTAGTAAACCGGACGATCTTTTTTAATGCGTCAGGCTGCACGTTCAGAGCCTACCGGTTGAATTTTCAGATGCCTGCGGCTTTTATCTTCAACCTGCCCCACCAGTTGGCCGCAGGCTGCATCAATATCTTCGCCACGCGTTTTTCTGACCGTAGTGACTATACCCGCGTCGTTTAACAGCGTTTTGAAGCGGTTGATCGCTTCTTTGCCGGAACAGCGGTAAGACGAATTGGGGAACGGGTTAAACGGTATTAAATTGATTTTCGACGGTACGGTTTTTAATAACTTGATTAATCCCCGCGCATCCTGAACCGAGTCATTAATGCCATCCAGCATCACATATTCAAAAGTAATCGTGCGCCGCGGCGCTATCTTTGCGTTTTCCCTGCACGCGTCCATTAACTCCTTTAACGGATATTTCTTATTGATGGGAACCAGTTCATCGCGCAACTCATCGGTCACGGCATGCAAAGACACCGCAAGACTAACGTCACAAACTTGCGTCAACCGGTGCATGGCAGGCACTACGCCTGAGGTGCTGATGGTCACCCGGCGCTTGGACAAGCCAAAGGTAAAATCGTCCATCATCAGATTCACGGCCGCCACTACATTGTCAAAATTAAGCAGCGGTTCGCCCATGCCCATCATGACCACATTGGTAATTCTGTTTTCTGCGCCCAAGCGTTTTTGCGCGACAAATAACTGGCCGATAATTTCGGCCGTGGTCAAGTTACGGTTAAAGCCTTGCTGGGCCGTAGAGCAAAAGCTGCAAGCCAGAGCGCAGCCGATTTGCGACGAGACGCATAAAGTGCCGCGCCCCTCTTCAGGGATAAAAACCGTTTCTATCCGGTTGCCGCAACTGGTTTGCATGACCCATTTACAGGTACCGTCGGTCGCGACTTTTTCAAGCACACAAACCGGCGCTGCTATATAGCAGTTCTCTTTTAAATAACCGCGCAAGGGTTTGCTTAAGTTGGTCATCAGGTCGAAGTCTTCGACGCCTTCCTGATAGATCCATTTAAGCAATTGTGTCGCCCGAAAAGGCTTCTCGCCTAATTCGACAAAAAAGGCCGCAAGGCCCTTCCTGTCGAAATCGAGCAAATTGATGGTTTTGGTCTTAACGGGTTCTTGCACAGATTTCATTGTTTGAGAAAAAGTAAGCAATTTCCCTTTGAGCAGTTTCGACGGCATCTGAACCGTGCACGGCATTTTCATCAATGCTGTTGGCGAAATCGGCGCGGATAGTTCCGGCAGCCGCTTCTTTAGGGTTGGTTGCGCCCATGATTTCGCGATGCTTAAGAACCGCATTTTCGCCTTCCAGCACTTGCATGATGACAGGACCTGAAATCATGAATGCCACCAAATCATTAAAGAAGCCGCGCTCGCTGTGTTCAGCATAAAAACCTTCGGCTTGCTCTTTGGTCAAATGCAGCATTTTTGCGGCAACTATTTTTAAACCGTTCTTCTCAAAACGGCTGTAAATTTCGCCGATTACGTTTTTTGCTACGGCATCAGGTTTAATGATTGAAAAAGTGCGTTCTATCGCCATTTTTTTAAAACTCCAAATATGAATAATGTTTATAAGCGGCTAATTATACCTGATCAGCCGCCGTATTTTGAAAATACCTGCCGCTTAAGGTCTGTTGTCCAGTTCCGCGCCTTCTTTTACCGGGATCATCAAATCCTCAGGACTGAGGCCCAACAGCAGAGCCGCAGGACTGGCGATAAAAATGGAGGAATACGTACCGAAAAACACGCCGAATAACAGCACAATGGAAAAGTTATGAATGACTTCACCGCCCAGGAAAAACAAGGCAACCAGCACCAACAGCACTGTCAATGAAGTCATGATGGTTCGGCTTAACGTGACATTGACCGAAATATTCATGATTTCCTCGGTCGACTTATTTCTTAACGCCCGGAAATTTTCGCGGATACGGTCATAAACCACGATGGTGTCGTTCAAGGAATACCCGATAAGGGCAAGAACCGCAGCCAACACCGTCAGGTCAAACTCCAGCCCTAAAATAGAGAATAATCCCAGCGTAACAATGACATCGTGCAAAGTTGCTATGATCGCGCCTACGGAAAACTTCCATTCAAAACGCCAAGCCACATAAATCAAAATGCATATCGTTGAATACAACAACGCTAAAAAACCGTCCTCTGCCAGGTCATCGCCGACTTGGGGGCCGACAAATTCAACACGGCGCACACTTGCAGGTTCCGCCGTGTTTTTGTTGATGGCTTCAAGCACTTTAGCGCTTAAATCGGCGCTACTCACCCCTTCATGCGGCTTCAAGCGAATCAGGACATCTTTTGCCGTGCCGAAATTCTGTACCGTGGCATCGCTAAAACCCTCAGTATCCAAAGTGTTCCGCAGCACCGTTAAATCAGCCGCTTTTTGATATCCGACTTCAATCAGTGTACCGCCGGTAAAATCAATGCCCATTTGCAATCCGCGCACAGCGAGTGATCCTATCGAGATAATCGTCAGCACAGCGGAAAATATCAGCGCTATGTTTCGGTTGCCTATAAAATTTATATCTTTTTTAAACATATTTAATCTTCTATGTAAAAGTCATGTAGGCCGGATTTGCCCAAAGGCATGTCATCCGGCATTTTACTAAATAGATAATTTCTCAACCCTGCGGTTACCGTATATCCAGTTAATAACCATCCGCGTACCGGTAATGGCCGTAAACATGGATGACAAAATACCGATAATCAGCGTCACCGCGAAACCTTTAACGGAACCTGTGCCGTAAGCAAACAACACCACAGCGACCACCAGGTTGGTAAAGTGGGAGTCAAGGATGGTCGCAAAGGCTTTATCGTAGCCGATAAATATGGCGGCTTGCGGCGTGTTGCCATTTTTGAGCTCTTCTTTGATCCGTTCAAAGATCAACACGTTGGCGTCAACCGACATGCCCACAGTCAGGATAATCCCGGCAATACCCGGTAAAGTCAGCGTTGCTTGCAACATCGACAAAATAGCCACAACAATCACCACGTTAAACGCCAGCGCGAAGTTGGCGATCATGCCGAACAGCCGGTAATAAGCCGCCATAAACAACACAACCAAAGCAAAGCCGACGATAAAAGACAGCATGCCTTTATCGATATTATCCTGCCCAAGGCTTGGACCGACGGTACGCTCTTCAACAATATCAACCGGTGCAGCCAAGGCACCCGCTCTTAACAGGAGCGACAGTGTCCGCGCTTCCTGGGGGCTGTCCAAACCGGTGGTCTGAAAGCGCTTGCTGAAGACGCCCTGGATAGTGGCTACGCTGATAACCTTTTCCACTTTCTCTTTATGGCGGACTTTTTGGCCGTTGACTATTTTTGTGTCAATTTTGTATTCAATAAATACCACAGCCATCGGCTTGCCTATGCTGGCCTGGGTTACCTTACCCATTTTTGCTGCGCCAATACCGTTTAAAGAAATAAATACCGCCGCCCTGCCGTCCTGATCCATCCCCGAAGAAGCATCGACAATCTGGTCACCGGTCACAATAACACGGCGATCCAGCAATATCGGGCTACCGTTTTTTTCATAATACAACCGGCTATTCACCGGAACATGTCCTGCAACGGCCTGCTGCACATCGTGTTCGACATCAACCAGACGGTATTCCAACGTAGCGGTTGTGCCCAGAATTTCCTTGGCACGGGTCGTATCCTGTACGCCGGGCAACTGAACCATAATACGGTTCTCGCCTTGCTGCTGAATCACAGGCTCAGCAACCCCCAGTTCATTGACCCGGTTACGCAAGGTAGTCATGTTTTGCGCCACGGCAAATTTCTTGATCTCCCTCTCTTCCTTTTCAGACATTTTCAGCCAGACCTGGTCCTGAGCATCCGGCTCCGTGACATCCAGCGCCCGAAAATCCTTGCCCAACAGCGTCAACAGCGCGGACTTATCATCGGCAGTGTTCAATTTGACTTTGATATAACCGTCGTCTTTAGAAACGGACTGATAACGTATTTTTTCGTTTCTCAATGCCTGACGAATGTCATCGTTGTAACGATCCTCGGCCTGCTTAACGGCGGCGTTCATATCCACTTCCAGCAGAAAATGCACCCCGCCGCGCAAGTCCAGACCCAGGTACATGGCTTCCGCACCCAAAGACCTTAACCATGCGGGCGTCGTAGGCGCCAGATTTAATGCAACCGTGTAATCGCTGCCCATTTTGTCTCTGAGCAAATCCGCCGCCTTCATCTGGTCATCGGTATTATTAAACCGCGCCAGGATATGATCTTCTTTAAACTCAAACGCCTTGATGCCAACCCCGGCATCCTTAATAGCCGACTCGACCTGGTTTGCCTGTTCCTGCACCAGCTTTGCAGCATGTGCCGAAGACACCTGAACAGAAGGATCATCACCGTACAAATTTGGCAACGCGTAAACAATCCCGATCGTAAAAATAATCAGGACTAATAGATTTTTCCAAAGTGGGTACCGATTTTGCATTATTTTATTCCAACAATTAAACCGCGCCTTTGCTTGATCAGCGTGCGCCAGCAAGCCATGCGCTATAACACAGGGAAAAGAACTTAACTAACTTTTTTAGTTATCGCTTTATAAGTTCCTTTAGGCATTATGCTCTCGACATTATGGCGCTGCACTTGGATAAAGGTATTGTCACAGATTTCAATTTTGACAAAATTATCATCCAGATCGGCGACCTTGCCCAAGATACCCCCGGAAGTTACCACTTCAGTGCCTTTGGTGATGGCGGCGATCATTTGTTTTTTCTCTTTAGCGCGCTTTGATTGCGGACGTAAAAACAAAAAGTAAAAAAACACCAGTATGCCCAGTGGAAACAGCATGCCTTCAAGACCCGGTTGTTGGGCGGCTGGAGCGGCTGCGGCGGCAGCATCAGAAATAAAGAAACTCATTGTTGTCCTCGGTTTTTATTGTATTTAAAAAAGTTCGTTATTATGCCACAGTCGGCACGGCTTTTCCTCGTTGTTGGTAAAATTGCTTGACAAAAATATCCAGCTCTTGCTTTTCAATGGCGTCGCGCAGGCCCTGCATCAGGCTCAGGTAGTAATAAAGGTTATGAATGGTATTGAGCCTTGAACCCAGCATTTCCTTGCATTTATCCAGATGACGCAAGTAGGCTCTCGAATAATTCCGGCAGGTGTAACAGCCGCAGGCCTCATCCAATGGCCCGGTATCAAACTCATACTGGCTGTTCCTGATCTTGACCACGCCGAAAGTGGTAAAAAGATGACCGTTGCGCGCATTGCGGGTCGGCATCACGCAATCGAACATATCAATTCCGCGCCTGACCGCCTCCACCAAATCCTCCGGCGTCCCCACGCCCATCAAATAACGCGGTTTATCGACCGGCATTTTGCCATGCACCACATCCAGCGTCGCCATCATTTCGTCTTTGGGTTCGCCTACCGACAAGCCGCCGATGGCATAACCGTCAAAACCGATGTCAACCAAACCGGCTATGGATTCCTGCCGCAAATGCTCATACATGCCGCCCTGCACAATGCCGAATAACGCCGACGCATTACCCTCATGTGCAGCCTTACTGCGCGCCGCCCAACGCAAGGACAGCCGCATGGAGTCGGCCGCCTCATGAACCGTCGCAGGATACGGGGTGCATTCATCGAAAATCATCACGATGTCAGAACCCAAATCGCGCTGCACCTGCATCGACTCTTCAGGCCCCATAAAAATGGAGCTGCCGTTGATGGGCGATTTGAAAGTCACGCCTTGTTCGGTGATTTTTCTTAACGCGCCCAGGCTGAATACCTGAAAGCCGCCGGAATCGGTCAATATCGGCTTGTCCCAGCGCATAAAATCATGCAAGTCGCCATGCGCCTTGATGACATCCGTGCCCGGACGCAGCATTAAATGAAAAGTATTGCCCAGAATAATCTGCGCACCGATGCCGGTCAGCTCGTCAGGCGTCAGCGCTTTAACCGTCCCATACGTGCCGACCGGCATAAAAATGGGGGTTTCCACAACCCCACGGGCAAACTTGAGCTGACCACGCCGCGCATGGCCATCCGTATTGATTAATTTGAAGTCCATAAAAATTACGAGTGCATTGAAGGCTGAGAATTATCCAGATTTTTTAAATCAATGTACATGTGAAGAGTTAAAACTTTACTTCGCTGCTCAGTAATAGTGCACACAAGCACCTACCGACAAAACCATCACCCATAAAAAAGGCTGGAATATATCCAGCCTTTTTCGTTTTTTAATGGTTAGTGCAACAAGCCCTGTAATAAACCATTCAACTTATGCACAAAAGCCGCCGGATCATCCAGCTGTCCGCCTTCACTGAGGATAGCCTGATCGAACAGGATATGGGTCAGGTCGGCAAAACGCGCATCGTCCTGCTCTTCTTTCATGCGAACCACTAGAGGATGGGTCGGGTTAAGCTCGAAGATCGGCTTTCTGCCCATCCCCATGCCCAAGCCTTGTCCGGCTTCCTTCATGATTCTTTCCATATTCAGGCTCATGCCGTAAACGTCAGCAACCAGACAGGCGGGGGATTCGGTTAAACGATGGCTCAAACGCACTTCGCTGACTTTATCGGCCAGCACTTCTTTAATCTGCTTGAGCACCGCTTCAAAATCCTTGTTAACTTCTTCCTGCTCTTTTTTAGCTTCTTCGTCATCCAGAACATCCAGGTCCAGATCGCCCTTGGCGACAGACTGTATATGCTTGCCGTCAAACTCGTTCAGATTGGATACCAGCCATTCGTCGATACGGTCAGACATCAGCAGCACTTCAATGCCTTTCTTGCGGAAAATTTCCAGATGCGGGCTGTTTTTTGCCGCCGAAAAACTGTCTGCGGTGACATAATAAATCTTGTCCTGCCCTTCCTTCATACGGCTGACATAAGTTTCCAGCGAAACTTCCTGTTTATCGGTATCGGCATGTGTGGAGGCAAAACGCAGCAATTTGGCGACACGTTCTTTATTGGCGTGATCTTCAATCGGCCCTTCTTTGATAACCGCGCCAAACTCGGACCAGAACGTCTCGTATTTTTCCGGCTCGGTTTTGGCCAGATCTTCCAGCATGCCCAGCACCTTTTTCACAGCACCCGATTTAATAGTGCTGATCTGCTTGCTTTGTTGCAGAATTTCGCGTGAAACGTTCAGCGGCAGGGAGTTGGCATCAATAATCCCTCTGATAAAACGCAGGTAACGCGGCATTAACTGCTCGGCATCGTCGGTAATAAACACTTTGCGTATGTACAGCTTTACCCCGTGCTTGGTGTCTCTGTCCCAGAGATCAAACGGCGCGCGCTGCGGCACATAGAGCAATAAAGTATATTCGTTAGAGCCTTCGACCTTGCTGTGCACATGGGTTAACGGATCTTGGTAATCGTGCCCTACATGCTTGTAAAACTGGTTGTAATCTTCATCGGAAATCTCCTGACGGGCCTTGGTCCATAACGCCGAGGCGCTGTTAATGGTCTCTTCCACGATTTCGGCAGTTTTTTCTTCCTCGCCTTCTTCTCCCATGGAGGGCATGGGCTCCTTATCCATGACGATAGGCAGGGAAATATGATCGGAAAATTTTCTGACAATCGAGCGAATACGATAGCCGTCCAGGAACTCGCTTTCGGCTTCTTTCAGGTGCAATACGATTTCTGTTCCGCGTTGGGCTTTTTCCACAGATTCCAGCGTGTAATCGCCTTCGCCTGCGGATTCCCAGCGTACGCCTTCGCTCTTGGCGGCGCCCGCTTTGCGGGTTATTAACGTCACCTTGTCGGCCACAATAAACGCGGAATAAAACCCGACGCCGAACTGGCCGATCAGTTCGCTGTCTTTGGCCTGGTCGCCGGTTAATTTTTCAAAAAACTGTTTGGTGCCGGATTTGGCGATGGTGCCGATATGCTCCTGAACTTCCGCCCGGGTCATGCCGATACCATTATCGATGATGGTAATGGTGCGTTTTTCTTTGTCGTATTCCAGACGAATTTTCAGCTCACTGTCGCCCTCATACAAACTATCATTTGAAAGCGCTTCAAACCGCAGCTTATCTGCGGCATCTGACGCATTAGAAATAAGTTCCCGTAAGAAGATTTCTTTGTTACTGTACAACGAATGGATCATTAAATGCAGAAGATGCTTAACTTCAGTTTCAAAACCCAAGGTTTCTTTTTTTGCTTTAACCGTCATTTTTACTGTTCCTGAATTATTTAAAGTTGTTACCGGTTTCAATATGGGGGTACATTGATTTTTTTTCAACTCCGCACTAGACTGCGCAAAATGTAAGGCTACAATTAATCCTTATGAAGACGAAGATAGATCTCAGCGCAAAAAAAATCCTGATAATCGAGGATCGGGCGATTATGCGCGAGACTATCAAGCATATACTCGTTGATTTAGGGGCCCGATTCTTTGTCGAAGCGGAATCCGGCGTCAATGCAATGGCTGCGATGCGCAAAGAAAAATTTGATATTGTCCTTTGTGATTATAACCTTGGTGAAGGAAAAAACGGCCAGCAGATTCTGGAAGAAGCAAAATACCTCAAGCTATTGCCGCTTAACGCCATCTTTATTATGGTTACCGGCGAGCAGCATCAGAGCGTAATTCTAAGCATCCTCGACCACAAACTTGATGATTTCCTGATAAAGCCGTTTAACAGACAGCAACTTTTAGGCCGTCTGGAAAGATGTTATGTCATCAAGGAATATCTTGCCGACATTGATCGTGAAATAGACAACGGCAACCTTTACCAGGCCATAAATAACTGCGAAAAGTTACTTGAGCAGGACAACAAAAAAATGCGCCTGCAGCTGCTGAAAACGCGCGCCGAACTGGCCATTAAAATCAGCGACTTCAAGACAGCCGCAAAAATCTATCAGGAAATACTGAAAGAAAGAGAAATTCCCTGGGCTCGGCTGGGCTTGGGCATTATCGCTTTTTCTAACGATAACTTTACACAAGCTATTGTGTCTTTTCAGCAGGTCATAAACGAAACCCCGACGATGCTGGAAGCTTATGACTGGTTGGCAAAATCGCATGAGGCCCTCGGCGACCATGAGGAAGCCTTGTCCACCATTAATTCAGCCATTGAACTTTGCCCCCTAACCATCCTGAGACAAAAACGGCTCGCCTTGCTGGCCGACAAGACCGACAACGTTCCCGTTGCCAAAAAAGCCTATGGCGCCGCCGTTCAATTGGGCAAGCACTCTATACATAAATCACCCGAAGACTACGCAGGCCTGGCCAAAGCCCACTTAAAAACCAACTCAACCAACGAAGCGCTAAAAACGTTGCTTGATCTGAGCCAGCAATTCCATAATGATCCTGAAGGAAAGCTTAGGGCGGCAACATTAGAAATCGATATTTATAAAAAAATAGATAAGGAGGGGCTGGCCAAGCAATCCTATGACAAGGCGATTAAATTAAACGCTCAATTTGGCAACCAGGCATCCAGAGGATTACGCCTGGAAATGGCGAAGGCTTGCCATCTATATGGGGACACCCAAATTTCCGAAGAAATTCTCGCTGATTTAGTTAAAACCAACATTGATGACAAGCAGTTTATCGATACTGTCGGGGAAATGTGCACTACTTTTATTGGCGATAATTATGCAGAAATTTTGCTTCGCCAGGTAAAACAGGAGCTGATTGACGTCAATAACAAGGGCGTCAGCCTATTCAAGGAAGGCAAGATTGATGAGGCTCTTGCGGTTTTTGAAGAAGCCATCGAAAAAATGCCTGACAACCAGACCATCATTTTGAACATGGCAAAAATCATGGTTCATGACATCAAGACATCCGGCGGCACTCAAGAAAAAATCCTAAACGCCCAAGCCTATATTAACAAAGCCATTCAATTAGGCATTCCTCACAACAAAATTGGCGGCCTTCAGGCAGAGCTTGATAAAGCTAACCAATAAATTAAGCCATCATAATGTCCCATACTCTTTCAATCGATTTTCCAGCCATTCTGGCGTCTTCAGTGCACGACATAAAGAATTCGCTGATCACTCTCAGAGCGCTTATCTCCCAGCTGGAAAATACCTATCAAAATCCCAAACCTCGCGAGTTCCAGCACTTGGAGTTTGAATCCAATCGCATGAACAATAGCCTCATGCAGTTACTGATTCTTTACAAAATTGACTTATCCCAGTTTAACCCGACTATCGATGAGCATAGCGCCATTGATATTTTAGAGGACATTATCGCCCAACAATCCACTTTATTGTCTTTGAGCGACATTCAGCTCACTACCGAATGCGATGACGATCTTTTTTGCTATTGCGACCAAAGCCTGATCAGCAATGCCATCAGCACGCTCGTTAACAATGCGCAACGTTATTGCAATAACAAAATCCTGCTTTCTGCCGCACAGGAAGATGATTATATTGTTTTTTGTATTGAAGATGACGGGGCAGGTTATCCGGAAAATTTTCTGTCATTCAATCCCAAAAAAAACACCCAGATTGATATGGCTACCGGCAATACCGGCTTAGGATTGTTTTTCGCCGAAACCATTGCAAAATTGCATACCAATGGTGACAGGCATGGTTTTATTAAAGCCGAGAATACCAGCCGGTTTGGCGGGGCCAAATTTAGCCTGTATTTGCCATAGCCTTCTGAAGCTCACGCCCCTCGCCTACGTCCTGTAGACGAAGCGAACATCAGGCAAACCGCCAGCAACGTCTCCCAGGGGTCGCCTTGCTGCTGCCCTTTAATCTGCCGATCCGCCTTTGCGCTCAATACCAGTATTCTATTTAGATCACTGTCATTAAGCCGGCTGATGGCTTCACTAACCAGCTGCTTGCGTTTATCCCAGACTTGATTGTTTTTGAATACCAGCTCCCTGTTTTGTCCCTGGGATAACGCCAGTTTAATTTTACTTAATAGCCGCGCTTCCCGGGTCAAGGCCCATAACACAACCGGAGCCGCAATCCCTTCTGCCTGTAAACCGGACAATACCCTGAAGACCCTGTTTACACTGGCTGCCAGCACACTATCCATCAGCTTAAACACGTCAAATCTGGAACTATCGGCGACAACATCAAGAATCTGCTGATTACTCAAATTACCGGCTCCGTATAATACATAGAGCTTTTCTATTTCCTGAGCGGCAGCCAGCAGGTTGCCTTCAACTCTAGCCGCCAGTGTCCGCAAACCATCCGTTTCAGCCTGCAGCCCACGGGCTTGCATTCTTTGCTGTAGCCAGCGGATTAAATCCTGGCCCTCCAGCGGCCAAACCTGAACGACACAACCCGCCTTATCCAGTGCCTCGAGCCATCGCGTTTTTAATGAGGCACTTGCCAGCTTTCCCGCCGTAATCAGTAGCAGCGTATCATCCGGCAGTCTTTCACAATAGGCGACTAAGGCTTTTGAACCTTCTGTTCCCGGTGCGCCGGAAGGCAATCTTAAATCGATGATTTTTTTATCTGCAAAAATAGACAACGAATCGGCAGACACCGTTAATTCATTCCATTCAAAGCCTGTATCTGCAGAAAAAACTTCTCGCGTTTCGAAGCCCGCCTGTCTTGCCGCTTTCCTGACTGCATCAGCCATCTCGCCCAGCTGTAGCGGCTCATCGCCGCTAACAAGATAAACAGGCGCCAAACCTTTTTGCAGAGCCGCATTTAATTGCTCAGGCCTGATGCGCATGCTATTTAGCGCCAGCCTCTAATACAACTCTGGCTCGATTAACTATAGTTCGTGCGGCCTGTTGGTACATTTCATCACGGATCCCTTTTTCTTCGTTCTCTTTGGCCAGAACAGCTTCCTGGTCATTATAATACTCACGCCTGATCTCTATAGGCTGCCGCTCCATCAACATGGCATTGCCTTCATTAGCCAATTCGTACTCCACTCGATAGTACAGCTCAAACTCATTAGACTTGCCTCTGGAACTCAAAGATAAGGTGCGCCGGTTATTTTCTTCATTCAATATCCTGACTACAAGACCCGCACCCTGACGGGAATTGGCAAGCTGCCCGCCAGATGCTGTCACCATCTGCTTGAATTGGTCGCGCAGCTGCCCGGAACCGCCCTCCAGATAAATATTTTTCATAGCTGCAGGCAATGCAATAGCACCGCGCAAATGATAACCGCAAGCGCTCACTAACAACGCAACCACAACAATAACCGCTTTTTTTGCCACCACACGCCCCTCCCTTAAACTACGATATTGACCAGTTTATTAGGCACTAGAATCACCTTTCTTACCGGCTTGTCTTCAATAAACCGCTTCACGCTTTCATCATTTAGCGCCATTGCCTCGACTTCATTTTTAGATGCAGTAATCGAAACCGAAATCTTGCTGCGCAACTTGCCGTTAACCTGTATCACCAGCTCCACTGTATCCTGTTCCAAAGCCGTCACATCAACCTGAGGCCATGCCTCGCTGACAACGGCTTTTTGATGTCCCAGATCCAGCCACAACTGATGACAGATGTGCGGAACAATCGGCGACAGCATCAACACGATGGCTTCCAGCGCTTCCTGCCGAACGGCCTTGCCATTGTCGGAATCGTCGGTAAATTTTGACAGAGTGTTGATCAGCTCCATATTCGCCGCAATGGCGGTATTGAAGGTATAGCGCCTGCCCAGGTCATCGCTTACTTTCTGGATGGTCTGATGCAACTGGCGGCGTACAGCTTGCTGCTCTTCGGTTAACGCTTGTTTGTCAATCGCCTGCGTAGAACCGCCCGCCTCAACATGCGAATACGCCTGCCTCCAGAGTCTTTTAAGAAACCTGAACGCGCCATCCACGCCGCTGTCGGACCACTCCAGAGACTGTTCTGGCGGCGCCGCAAACATGATGAACAAGCGGACGGTATCGGCGCCATATTCATCAATCAAGGCTTGCGGGTCGACCGTGTTGCCTTTGGATTTGGACATCTTGCTGCCGTCTTTGAGCACCATGCCCTGAGTCAACAGCTTCTTGAACGGCTCATCACAAACCAGCAAGCCTTCGTCGCGCAGCAATTTTGTATAAAAACGCGCGTACAACAAATGCAGAATAGCGTGCTCAATACCGCCGATATACTGGTCCACCGGCAGCCAGTATTTGGCGCTTTCATCCAGCATACTGTCAGCCTTGCTGCTGGCGAAACGGGCGAAATACCAGGACGATTCCATAAAGGTATCAAAGGTATCGGTTTCCCGTCGCGCCGGTTTGCCACAGCAAGGGCAATTAACGCTCACCCAATCATCATTGCCCGCGATTCGGGTCGTATTAAAACCAACGGGGTTGATTTGAGTATCCGGGAGTACAACCGGCAAGTCTTTTTCAGGTACAGGAACCGTACCGCAATCATCACAATATATGATCGGAATCGGCGCGCCCCAGTAACGCTGGCGGGAAACGCCCCAGTCGCGCAAACGGAAATTGGTTTTGCGCTGGCCGTTATTTTCACTTTCCAACTTTTCAGCGATTTTCACAAAAGCCTGTTCGGAAGTCAGGCCGTCGAACTCGCCTGAATTGCGCAATACGCCTTTAACCGTGTAAGCCTGTTCCGCACAATCGGCATTTTCGCCGTCTTTGGCAAAAATCACCTGCTTGATGGCTATGCCGTACTTTTTCGCAAACTCAAAATCGCGCTGGTCATGAGCGGGAACAGACATCACCGCACCAGTGCCGTAGCCCATCAATACAAAATTGGCAATCCAGACAGGAACTTTCTCGCCGGTAATCGGATGGATGGCCTTAATGCCGGAGTCGATCCCGCGTTTTTCCATGGTTTCCATGGCCGCTTCCGAGGTTTCCATTAGCTTGCAATCGGCTATGAATGCGCTGATCTCGGGATTGATTTCTGCCGCTCTTAACGCCAAGGGATGTTCCGCCGCCACGGCAAGATAAGTCACGCCCATCAAGGTATCGGGGCGGGTGGTGTAGATTCTCACCGGCTGATCCAGCCCAGGCACAGAGAAATCCATTTCAACGCCTTCAGAACGGCCAATCCAGTTAGCCTGCATGGTCTTGACCTGTTCCGGCCAGCCGTCCAGAGTTTCCAGGGATTCCAGCAACTCATCGGCATAGGCGGTGATTTTCAAAAACCACTGGGCGATTTCCTTGCGTTCAACTTGCGTGTCGCAACGCCAGCAGCAGCCGTCGATGACCTGCTCATTCGCCAGAACGGTCATGTCATGCGGACACCAGTTGACCGGCGCGGTTTTTTTATAAACCAGGCCTTTTTCCAGCAGCTTGAGGAAAAACCATTGCTCCCAACGGTAATAAGATGGATCGCAAGTCGCTAATTCGCGGCTCCAATCATAGCCAAAACCGAGCCGCTTAAGCTGGTCGCGCATGTAATCGATGTTGTCATAAGTCCAGTCGGCAGGATGAACGCCGTGTTTCATCGCGGCATTTTCCGCGGGCAAGCCGAACGCATCCCAGCCCATAGGCTGCATTACATTTTTCCCCAACATACGCTGGTAGCGGCTGATCACATCCCCAATGGTATAGTTGCGCACGTGCCCCATATGCAATTTACCGCTGGGATAGGGGAACATGGACAAACAATAATATTTTTCCTGAGTGGAAGATTCCGCCACATTAAACACGCCTGATTCTTCCCAGGCCTTGTGTACTTCTTGCTCAATAGCCAACGGCTTATAATTTTCTTGCATCCTTCTCGTCTTTTACCGGTCAAAAGCGTTAGAATACCGTACAGTTGCTTAAATCTAAAGTGCCATTTTCCAGGAGTTTAAAAAACCATGAATAAAAATAAATTTGTCGCAGCCTATACCGATATCATGAAGCATCTTCATGAAACCATGGAGGATACGCTGCATTCTTTTGCCGAGGCGCTGGAAATTTCAAAGGAAAAAGCAGGAAAAACCAGTGACTTGACGAAAGATGAGCTGGATAAGGTCTCGGGATTTGTTAAAAGGGATGTCGAGCATGCGGCTCATGGGCTGACCGAGAAAAGAGACAGCGACTCGCTCTCCGAGTGGTTTAAATTTGACATCGAGCTGATTGAAAACTTCGCACTGGACGCTTTTTTAAGCCTCGCCGATAAAACCCGTGTGGAACTGGAAAAAATTAAGCAGATCGCGGAAAAACACGCTTATCTCAGCGGCGACATCACAGGACCGGGCACTTTCATTTGTGACGAGTGCGGCAAGGAAATTGCCTTCAAAACACCCAGTGAAATTCCAAAATGCCCTGAATGTCACAATAATACCTTTGTACGGATTTGATATTACCAGCGTAAGCCTTATAATGCGGCTTTCAACTATTTGATTTCATGGGGATAACATGCGCAGAGTCATTTTCAACCAGAAGGGCGGCGTCGGAAAATCTACGATTACGTGTAATTTGGCAGCTATCAGCGCCATTGAAGGCAAGCGTACTTTAGTAATCGACCTCGATATTCAGTGCAACTCAACCCAGTACCTGCTCGGCGAAAAAGTCAGTGATAGCGATAAAACTATTGCCCACTTTTTCAAAGATTGCCTGAGCCTTTCGCTGTTTGGCAGCGGCTCATCCGGATCAGGGCTTGAAAGCGCCATCCATGAAACACCGTTCCCCAACCTGTTCGTTATTCCTGCGCACCCTGAACTTGAGCCCTTGCAAGGCCGGCTGGAATCGCGCATGAAAATTTTCAAACTGAAGGAAGCGCTGGACAATCTGGATGGTTTTGACGTCATCTACATAGACACGCCGCCTATCCTGAATTTCTACAGCCAATCTGCATTAATCGCTGCCGATAAATGCCTGATTCCTTTTGATTGCGACTCCTTCTCCAGAGAAGCGTTATATACATTGATGCAATCAATCGCGGAAATTAAGGCGGATCACAACCAGCACCTTGAAATTGAAGGCATCATCGTCAACCAATTCCAAAAACAGGCAAACCTGCCTAACCAATTGGTTGACGAGCTTATTGCGGAAGGACTCCCGGTTCTTGCTTCAATGATCTCTCCTTCCGTTAAGGTCAGAGAATCGCACACCGTATCTCAGCCGCTCGTCCATTATGTTCCCGGCCATAAACTGACCAAAGAATACCGCGCCTTGCATGAAGAAATTCATGGCAAAAAATCCAAGTCCAAGGCAAAAAAAGCGCGCGCTTAATCTTTGCAAGTACATCGTTCCCACGCTCTGGCCTTATCGTTACACATAAGTCTACGGGGAATCGTCATTCCGGCAGGGATTGCCGGAATCCAGACTACATGGATGTACACAGTTCACCATCCTTGGCACTGGATACCCGCTTCCCGGCGGGTATGACGAATTACTTGGGAACTAGCGAACTTCGCACCACTACACCGCATCCCTAACACCATGAACAGCGTTTTTAAGCCTTGGTTACTCCCCGTCCTGTCCGGATTCCTGATCGGCACCAGTTACATACCCTTCCCGCCCTGGGCCTCCTTGTTCTGCTTTGTGCCGTTATGGATTTTCTGGAACCGGCAAACCCGCCTAAGAAACGTTTTTCTTGGCGGCATGATCGCCTCGTTCGTCTTCACGCTGATCGGCTTTAACTGGGTCACTTACCTGCTGCATGAGTTTGCCCACTTGCCCTGGCCTGTAGCGGCCATCGGCATGCTGGTCTATGCCTTGATAGCCCACTTGTTTGTGCCGCTGGCCGGTGTACTGTGGTTTTGGGGGCAAAAGAAATTTCAGTGGTCAAAGCGGCTTTCGCTGTGGCTGATGACGCTGATCACCATTCTTTGCGAAGCCTACTCGCTGACCCTGTTTGACTGGAACTTCGGCTATTCCTGGTATGGCGCCAATATCCCCGTTTACCATTGGGCTGAAGTCATCGGTTTTAGCGGGCTCAGCGCCGCCACCCTGCTGTGCAACCTGCCGCTTTATGTAGCCTGGGAAAAGCGCAAACAGAACGCAGGCAAGATCATACTGGCGGCTGTCGTTACCGGCTTTGTGCTGCTGAATGTCGGCGGACTGTGGCTTAAAAACAGGCTACCGCAGCCGGACGCGTCGTTCAAGACCCTGTTGATTCAGGCCTATATCGAAAACGCAGAAAAACTGGCCGCCGAACTGGGCAAAGGCTTTGGCGATGAAATATTCAACCGCTATACCACGCTGACCGATAACGCGCTCAGCGCCCATAAAGACGCCAAAATCGACTTCGCCATGTGGCCTGAAACCGCATTCCCAGCCTTGCTGGGCGAGCGGTTTAAATCCGACGATTACCCCGTAGCGCTGGCGCAGTTTCTCCATGAACGGCAACTGCCGCTGATTACCGGCGCTTACAGCGTCGATGAACCATCGCGCCTGATCACCAATTCCCTGTTTGTATTGAACAGGGACGGCGAGATAGTGCCGCCGCATTACAGCAAGTCGATCCTGCTGGCCTTCGGTGAATACATCCCCGGTGAACAGATATTCCCCGAAATCCGCAAATGGCTGCCGCCCACCGGACATTTTGCCCGCGGCCACGGCCCGACCGAATTACTGCACTGGAACGGCTATAAAATGGGCGCGCAAATCTGCTACGAAAGCCTTTTCCCCGGCTTCACCCGCTCGCTGGCGGAACTCGGCGCGCAGTTCATCGTCAATGTCACCAATGATTCCTGGTACGGCGCATGGCAGGAACCCTACCAGCACATGTACATGACCCTGGCCCGCGGCGTGGAATTCCGCCGCCCGGTATTGCGCGTCACCAACACCGGCATTTCTACCGTTTCGCTGGCATCGGGGGAAATCCTGGAACGCTCGCCGATACACCAGGCCTGGGCTGGCTTATACGAAGTGCCTTACCTGAAAAATCCGCCCGCCACCTTCTACCAAAACTGGTTCTGGCTGGTTCCGTCTTTATTGTGGGGGACGTTGGTTTTGTTGTTGGGGATTGGATGTGTAAAGCGGCTCAACAGAGCAGATTCAAGCTGGTATTGAGCGTGCATTAAAGATGTATCTCAGTGAAAAGGGGCACACATAACATGGCGCTCAACCGGAGCGCGGTTATAATGCGGTTTTGTTTTTTCAGCTAACCGTGCCGCGCCCGGTTAGCTCTACGTTGGGCGTCATAGGAATATTCCTCGCATGCAATTCACATTCCCGCCGGGCCGCACCTGGTTCTATGAGGTGTGGCATCACAAAGCATCGGTGCTCGGGGCCGTCCTAGCAATCATTTCTCTATCGCTAGCGCACTACGCTGGCTTTTTGATGAACGTTCCACTCCAGATCGTGGCAATAGCCGGAATGTCGCTCGCCAAAGGAGTGGCCGCTACATTTCTGTTTTATATGTTTTTTTGCGCGGTTTTTGCGCGGGTATTTACTTCGATGTTGCAGCTCGTTGTCCTTCCATTTCTCGCCTTAACCGATCGGCTGGAACGCGGATTCAGCCGAAAAATGGATTGGACACATCAGCGCCGCTTCGTCCGATCGCATACCCAGACCATCAAGTGGGAAGGACACATTTGGATTGCTATTCAAGCATTTTTGTTTCTTCTACTGATGTTGGGGATATACGTGGAATTTACGATTACTTGGATTTCAGGTGTTGGGCTATTCACGTCAATAGTATTAGTCCTCCTGTCCGGGCTTGTCCGATCTGGATTCTTTCTTCAACCAAGTCCAAGCACCTTTTCCAGAAAAATCAAAAAGCGTCCCGCGCGCTCAGGACGTGCGGCATCAGCTGCGTTTGTAACAATCACGGCAGCTCTTATTCTCGTAGCGTTTTTCATGGGGGGCATGCGCGCAAGTTTGTTACGAGATCAAGAGCCGCAAATGACAATGACAAAAGACTTCACTGGTATGGCTACGGTAATTGCAAGTTCTGAAGGGGCGCTGCTTTTGTTTCAAAAACAGGGCATCGAGCTTCGATATATCTACTCCACCCCTGAATTTACGACATCAATAGAAACCAAGCCGGTGTTCCCGCCAATCGGCTCTAAGAAGGAGTGACAATGACGCCCAACCTATCATTCCACCGGACCTGCGCGAAAAGCCGCGCAGGCCGGTGAATTTAAACGTTAGCTGCACAGATGAATAAAGGGTCGATTCCAACACAAGAGCGACTAAATAACTTCTTCAATGAAGAGGTTAACAACTATCTGGAGAATACACGCCTCAACAACAATCCAGAAGTAACACTAAAGAGTGTTGGTCACACCATTCTTTGGGCATGTGCTCTTGATGAATCCTACAAAAAGCAATACTCCAATTATGAAAGCCTTAGGAAAAGCGATCAAAAATCTGAAATTGTAGCTGGAATTAGATACGCAAGAAATCGTGCCATCCATCAGTTTACGCAGCTTTTATATATAACTGAAGGCGCCGAATTCCCAGCGCTTTTCCCTATACCGTTTTTTGAAATAAGGTGGAAGGAGGTAGCCGACCTTCCTGTGCCAGACAAAGGGCATGAGAATAAAAACTTAGAGGAATTCTACATTAAGCATCTTGAAAACAAGCCTGTTCGGCATGCTTTTGAAGATCTGAAAGGATATTTTGAACGAATTGAGTCAACCTACAAATGCAGCACCTAACAATCACATAGCAGATCAATGGGGTCAGACTCGATTGATTTATGATTAGCGCTGTAAGGTGGATTCGCCGTTAGGCAATCTGCCGACTGTAATCGGTGTTGTGCATTGATTGGCGGTTTGCGTTGCGAAACCGCCCTACGAATTACGGCCTTACTTGGTTTTCACCTTTACGGTAGCGACAGACACCATTCCCCCTTCCGAATGCAATGTTACGCTCAGGAGTCCCGGAATATTCTCCCAGCGCATGATATATTCATTACTAAAAGTCGCGTCCTTTACAGGGAGGCCAAGCACTGCCAGGGCATCTTTGCTGTATGGCTCCTTGGCTAGCCTGCCTTTTACGCTAACTTCTTCTACCTTCCCGTCGATAAATTGAACGCTCACATTGCCGTCCTTGAATGAGCAGAGCAGGGTGGATTTTGCTTTTGCCCTAATGCAGAAAACGGGGTCGCCAAGCAGCTTTAATATCTCTACTTTGGTTTTTCCTTCGAGCTCCTGACTGTAAGACGGGTTACGGAATGTTCCGTTTACGGTAATCCAGTCCGCTTTGCCGTCAATAAATACAATATCAATTTCGTTTTCCTTAAACGAGCAGTTCAACTCTGATTCCGCCTGTGAGCAGAAAACAGGCTCGCCCAACAATGCCTCAACCTCGGCTTGGGTTTTCCCTGCAATCTTTGGAATATTAAATAACACCCCGGCAGGCGACGACGCCTCTTGAACGGCTGGCTGTTCCGCTGTCGGGCTTTGCTGAATGTTTTTGGCGACTATCGCCATGACAATGAAAAGCAGCGCAAGAGCCGCTATCTCGTACTTAACAAAAGCGGGCATTTTCTTTTCAGCAACTGCGCAATGCGGGCAATCTTTCGCTTTTGCGTTAATTTTGTTGCCGCATACCTTGCAAGTCTTTAATGCCATAAAATATCGTGTCTTTATTGAGCTAATAAGACCATTTTGACATATTTCCAGGCTTTGAAAATTAAAATGATTTTGAAGCCAGGGCGAATCCTACCGTTCCATAGAACTCGTTACCGGAATTCGTTTCAGGCACGCCAACGCCAACATATACTTGAGCCTTTGGAAGAAACCGGTAAAACACGTTGACGATAGCGCCGGATACATTGTTACTGCCGCTAAAATAATCGCCTTGTACGGTTACCGTATTCTTTACAGGCTCAAAACTAAATCCCGCCGTATAGCCGAGTGTATCAGTCGTTACAGTCAATGCCTTGTTCGCCCAATAGGGTCCGGCATGGATATTCGCTGTCGGAATGGGCTGGTAGATCGCCAAGGCGTATTCCACGTTATGAAACTGGCGTGACGCCGAGAACACCGTCGTCCCGTTCTGCGTACCGGCAATCGCTTTAAACCGGGTGCTGAGATCGAAGGTCTTCGACACGTTGACATAGCTGTCCCATTCATAGTTCTGAGCGCCGCCGCCATACACGGGCACGTTGTAGGAAGCTATCTGCACATCCCATCCCCCTTTCGCCGAGAAATCCAGCACAGGGTTCAGGTACACCGTGCCTCGATAGGTATTCGATTCCAGCGTAAACGTCCACACGTCCTCGCCGCGGAGATTCGGCGTGGTGTCTATCTTTTTAATCGGGTGCGCTCTAGAGCCTTTAGCCTCTACAGTTCCCGTTGCAAAAACAAGGGGGCTTAAACAGAGCGCAAGCAAGCATCTGCCGTAAAAATCGCGGTGGTTTTGTCTGATTATTCGAGGAGAAAATTGCATCAACACTCTAAAATTTCACCAAGCCACGTCAGTGTCTCATAAAAACGGCAGACATAAAAAAAGAGCTTTAAGAAAACTCTTAAGCCCTTGGATGTGCATGGTGCCTCGGGCCGGAGTCGAACCGGCACGTCCTTTCGAACGAGGGATTTTAAGTCCCTTGCGTCTACCAATTTCGCCACCGAGGCATCGATAACTTTGGTAAGCCGCGTATTATATAGCAACAAAAAAAATAAACTAGGCCTATCTGGGCTTTTTTAAAGGATCGCGGTAACTTGTTATTGTTTTGAAAATATTTTGTAAGTTTTATTATGCTGTAACGACTCATGCTAAATTACCAACTCCGACTCAGACTTGCCCGATACGCAGTCTATATCATTGATATTTAGACCGGAATAAACAGTGATGCGCACATTACTCTGCCTAAGAATCTTCTGTATCCTGATGCTGTTGAGCCCTTCTGTTCGCGCCGAACAAACTGCCGATAAGCTGATGATCGGCCTGTTCTCATCAGGGACGCTCGATCAATGGGAAAGCAAGGAGTTTAAAGGCCGGACGCACTATCAACTGACTGATCTGGCCGGAATAACAGTATTAAAAGCGGAAAGTGACGGCAGCGCATCCGGGCTGTTTAAGGAACAGCGCATTGATTTGCAAAAAACACCAATCATGAACTGGAGCTGGCGCATCGAAAACCGGCTTGGCAACATCAATGAGCAGGCTAAATCCGGCGACGATTATGCCGCGCGGGTTTATGTGGTTGTCAGCGGCGGCTTGGCCTTCTGGCGCACCCGGGCTATCGATTATGTCTGGGCAAGCACCTCGCCTAAAGGTAAAATCTGGCCTAATGCTTTTGCCGGCAACCACGCCATGATGATTGCGCTCAGGTCATCAGCCGACCAGACCGACATCTGGTATACGGAAAAACGCAATATCCTTGCCGACCTCAAGCAGCTTGTCGGAGAAGACATCCGTTATATCGACGCCGTTGCCGTCATGACCGACACCGATAACACCCACAGTAAAGCGACAGCCTATTACGGCGATATTTATTTCAGCAAAGACTAAACATTATGCACGACACACTGCCGCTCCTGGAGCACTCGGATTTCCCTGCCATCAACAGAAACACTCTGGAAATATTGCAGGTTAATCTGGGTTATCTGTGCAACCTGAGCTGCACGCACTGCCATGTCAATGCCGGGCCTAAACGCACCGAATTAATGGATAAGGCAACCGTAGACCTGGTTCTGGACTTTATCGGCAAAAACTCTATTCACACGCTGGACTTGACCGGCGGAGCGCCGGAAATGAATCCGCATTTCAAGTATCTGGTCAGCCGCGCCAGAGCAATGGACGTTACCGTCATCGACCGCTGCAATCTGGTCATCCTGCAAGAGCCAGTCCACGGGGATTTGGCCGGATTTCTTGCCGCCAACAAGGTCGTCATTACCGCCTCCCTGCCCTGTTATCTGGAAGACAATGTCGATAAACAGCGCGGCAAGGGAACCTTCAGCACCAGCCTGTCAGCACTGAAAAAATTAAACGCTCTGGGTTACGGGCAACCGGACAGCGGCCTTCAGCTTAATCTGGTGTTTAACCCGCAAGGCGCCAACATGCCGCCGGAACAGCAGGCATTGGAAGCAGCCTACAAGGAACACCTGCAAACGCACTACGGCATCGTCTTCAATAAACTTTTTGCCTTAACCAATATCCCTATTCAGCGCTTTGGCAGTATGCTGGTCAGCAAGGGTTTGTTTGACGATTACTTGCAGCGCCTGAAAGACAACTACCGGCAGGAAAATTTGCAGGGCGTTATGTGCCGCAATACCTTGAGCGTAGACTGGCAAGGCTACGTCTATGACTGCGACTTCAACCAGATGCTGCAACTGCCGCTGGGCGCAAACCCCAAAGGCAAGACCCACCTGCGAGATTTAAAGCACTTGTCGCTAACCAATGCCGCTATTACCGTTCGCCAGCATTGTTACGGCTGCACAGCGGGGCAAGGCAGCAGTTGCGGCGGCGCGCTGGACTAACTTATTCGTAACCACTTATTAAAGGAATCAAAATGACCATAGAAACTGGTGTTTTAGAACGCTATTCAGAAGGCGCAGAATCAAGGCAGGCCGACTTATGCTGTCCGGTCGATTATGACCGCGAACTACTGGCTATCCTGCCGCAGGAAATCATCGACAAAGATTACGGCTGCGGCGATCCCTCGCGTTACGTGAAAAAGGGCGATGTGGTGCTGGATTTGGGTTCCGGTTCCGGCAAGATCTGTTACATGGCCGCGCAATTAGTCGGCGAGTCGGGCAAGGTTATCGGCGTCGACATGAATGATGACATGCTGGCGCTGGCCCGCAAATATCAGGATGAAATGGCCGAGAAACTCGGCTCAAACCGGGTTGAGTTCGTAAAGGGGCAAATTCAGGATCTGGCGCTGGATCTGGCTGCCATGGATAAACACCTGACACAAAACCCTGTGCACAATGCCAACGACATTATCGCCTTGCGCTCATGGCAGGAAAAACAGCGCAAGGAATCGCCATTGATTCAGGACAACTCGGTGGACCTGGTGGTTTCCAACTGCGTGCTCAACCTGGTGCACGACAGCGACAAGGAACAACTGATACAGGAAATCTTCCGCGTCGTTAAGCCCGGCGGCCGCGTGGCCATTTCGGACATCGTCAGCGATGAACTTGTGCCCGAACATTTAAAGCAGGACCAGCACCTGTGGAGCGGCTGCATTTCCGGCGCGCTGCAAGAGCATGAATTTCTGGAAGCCTTCATCAACGCCGGTTTTATCGCCGTCAGCTACGACAAATGGGAAAACCGGCCGTGGCAGGTTGTTGAAGGCCTGGAGTTCCGCTCCGTCACCATCACCGCCGTAAAGCCTCAGGATGAACCCTGTCTGGACAAAGGCCATGCCGTTATCTATCGCGGCCCCTACTCCGAAGTGTATGACGATGAAGGCCACGTCTACTACAGAGGCCAGCGCATGGCGGTTTGCGAACGCAATTACAACCTGCTCACCGGCGAGGCCTACGGCAATGACTTTATCGGCATCGCACCGGCCGAAGCGAAACCGGGCACGCCGTGGTGCTGCACAGCAGGCGCGATCCGTTCCGTTGCAGAAACCAAAGGCGGATCGCATCAGGATAAATCCAGTTCCGGCGGAAGTTGCTGTTAAGCGACGATGGTTTACGTGGGTCAGTTCAGATTTGATCGCTGCGTTATGGCTTGACAGCGCCAAATAGCAAGCTCATTATCGAGCAAAAATGTTAGCGGCTTTTCGAGTAGCTTCAGCAAGTTGACTAGGCCATCGCCGCACCAATAGCAATTGCCGTTCAAAACATGTAAATGGCTCTGAGCAAAGTTGTGTTTTATCTGTCTGCGTCATACTGGGAAAAGGGCTCTCCTCTAACTCATTCGCCGCTACGGGAACCAGTCACTCATCAGTTTCACTCAGGAGGACGGAATATGAAAAACATGCTCATCTCGCCAAAGGGTGAAGGCAAGGAGAATTTTATGTTCGCACAAAGGGCGGCTTCTATATCAAACTTAGTCTCGCTGGTTGCGGTTTTTGTCCTTCTGCCAGCTTGCTTCAACGGCAATGTGCAGACCGTCGCCAAATCCGAACAATCCTACCAGCATGAGGAGACTCGCGAGCTCGTTGCTTTGGTGACAGACGCGGCAGAGCTGGTTCACAACAAAGGAGAAGCAGCGTTTAGCGATTTACGTGTCTCCGGCAGCCGCTGGCGGCAGGGGGAGCGCTACATCTTTGTGCTGGATCCGCAGGGGAACATGCTGGTTCATCCCGATCCGGCGCTGGAGGGCAAGAACCGGCTGGATCTGAAAGACATCAACGGGAAACCCATCATCCGGGGACTCCTTGATGCCGCAATGACGGTTCCCGGCAAACCGGAAGGCTGGTACCACTACGAATGGCCTGTGCCGGACGGACTCCTACCCCGATGGAAAAGCAGCTACGTCCAACTGGTGACGTCGCCGTCCGGCAATAGCTATATTGTCGGCAGCGGCATGTACAATGACCGTATGGAACGGGCCTTTGTCGTGGACGCGGTGAAAAATGCCGTCGGACAGATCGAGAAGCATGGCGCGGCGGCTTTTCCGCTTTTTCATGATCGGACTGGCCCCTTCATCGCCAAGGACGAGTATATTTTTGTGTTCGACATGAATGGGATCAATCTCGTCCTCCCACCCTTCCCGAACCTGGAGGGGCGCAACCTTCTGGACCTGAAGGACACCCAAGGCAAGCAGCTGATCAGAAAAATGCTCGAGCTGGTACAAACCAGCGGCTCCGGCTGGGTGGACTATATGTGGCCCAAGCCGGGAGAAAGCGTTTCCACGCAGAAGTCTGCTTACGTGACCAAGGCGAAGATGGGCGACCAATGGGTGCTGGTGGGCAGCGGCGTCTATCTGGCCGATGCACCTAAAGCCGTCCCGGTCGCCAGAACGATGACTGCGCCGGAACTGATGGCACTGGTCCATGACGGGGCAGCCGTCCTCAAAAAGCGCGGCCAGAAGGCTTATCCCGAGTTCCGCAAGCAGGGATCCAAGTGGTTCCGTGATGATACCTATTTCTTTGTCTGGACGATGGACGGCACCCGGGTTTTCCATGCCGCGAACCCTGCCGGTGAGGGGCAAAATATGCGGGGCATGAAGGATATCCTGGGAAGGCCCATCGGCCAGATGATCCTTGATGCAGTTAAGAACCCTTCAGGCGAGGGGTGGATCCACTACCTGTACACTGAGCCCGGAAATATCTTCCCGACCTGGAAGTCCACGTTCTTAAAGCGGGTGACTTTCCCGTCAGGGAAACCGCACATCATCGGCTGCGGCATCTATAACATGCAGATGGACAGGGCGTTCATCGAGGATGTCGTCAATCGTGCTTCAACCCTGGTTGCGGAGCGAGGAAAGGGGGCTTTCAGCCAGTTGCGCGACAAAACGGGGCCTTTTGTCTTCATGGACACCTATGTGTTCGTCACCGCCCCGGATGGCACCGAGTTGGTGAACCCGGCCCAACCCAGTTTGGAGGGTAGGAACCTTATTGATCTGAAAGATCTGAAAGGGAAGGCGGTGATTCAGGATGAAATCGCCGCTGCCATGAAAGATGGCAGCGCCTGGCTGGATCTCTACTGGTTCAAGCCCGGACAGAATACGCCTGCGCGTAAGCTGACCTTCGTCCGGAAAGTCCAGTCAGGTGAGGACACCTATATTGTCGGTTCGGGCCTCTACCTGGAAGAGTAAGCTGGTATTAGCGCCAGTGATCTGCGGGAAAATCTTCGCTACTTGAATTACTAGACGTTGGATGTAAAACAGCGTCTAGGATTTATCACTTTCGCCATCATTTTTACCACCATGAAAATAAATTACTGCGATAAAACAATGCCATAGAATTTGTTCATAGCCAATCGTGACGCTGTTAACGGGATAACCTGTCCACGCTCCGAATACCTCTTATGAGGCAGTTTTTGCCTGCTGGTTGACGGACGAAATCCGGCCAATTTTTGCCGGTCAAGATAGGCTGCTTCATGGCGATGAAGGCAGAACGAGGTGGGGCAATGTGTTATTAGCTGACAGCCATTTAATCGTATGGACAAATATTTCGGATGTTGTCTAACGAGTCCGTTCATTTGCTGCAACGTCAGCTTTAACTTAATTCTAGAAATTAATCGAAGCCATCAAGAAAACATGTAAATCCCATCAGTTAAAAACTTACCCTGCCGTAATGCCAAAAGCAACTGTTTACAATAATAATTACTCCCCTTTCTCCGGACATTATGGGTATAGCCTTTGCTTTCTAACCATATTGAGATAGCAGACTTCCATCACCTCTAATCATTATTCCGCCTTCAGGCGACCTACAATATTCCAATTGGTCAGGATAATTTGATTTTAGATATGATACGGCGCTTTCAGGTATACCCATGATTCTGGTAATCAATGTGTTATTCATCATTTTAGTTATATCCTCATCTATTTCGATAACCGTCTATTTTTAGTAAGAAATATACGTTAAATCTATTACGGATTTGTTAAGGATTTATAACGGTTTAATGAAAAAGAACAGTGATTTAAGGCCACTCTATAATGGATTGGGTTCTTCGTTCATTCAATGTGAAGTGGGCGTTAAATAGGGAAATAGCCCAAGAATTTAGGCACTGATGAAGGGCGGTTATGGGGCGAACTCGGTCTTTCGCGAATTACGCAGCTCGGCCAATGGCTGCCTGTCAATGTAAGGCTTGGTTGAAATTAGATCTTTTAAATATCATATCAAGTTCAAGCTAGGACAACGTATCTACTTATTCAAAATCAAGTCCAGCCTTTCTCCATGCCTTTTCTCCTCCCTCAAGGTTGAATAAGTTACGGTAACCTAACTCGTAAAGAGACCTTGCCGCTGTATTCCCCATAGGGCCGCCCTCGCAATACAGATAGATAGCCGCATTTTTATCTTTAGGCAGTTTGTCTTTGTATTTCTCGATTTCGTTGTAAGGGATAAAAAGGTCGGTACCTTTTATATGCTGCTGTTCGGGCGTGTGAACGTCAACCAGGAATATATCCTCTTGCTGCATGATTCGGTTTAATTCAGTCGCGGTTATAACTTTCAGATAGTCTGGCTTTTGAAACGCGCAGCCGGCCACAATGAAAATAAAAGCGATGATGGGATATAGCAGTTTTTTCATAACCATAGTCGGGGTTCCTAAAAACAAACAGAATAAAGCTATTGCTCTACAAAGGTGGGCAAAAAACGTTGCCCACCTACATTCGGCTGTCCACTTTGAGTCAATCGCAGAGTATTACGTTTACCAATAGCCGTAGGGGTAATAGGGCCGATAGTAGCCACCCCAATAATAGGGATAGCCATAACCGCCGTAATAGGGGTTGTAGCCATAGCCGTAACCGTCATAATAACTGCTGCGTTCATAAGTCGGCCACACATAGACGGTCGTGGCGAAAATCAGCGGCAGCCGCATGACCTTTTTGCCTATGGCGCGCTCGGCATCGCCTTTAATCGTTCCCGCAACGGTAATTTCCGTGTTTTTGGTGTAAACGGCCGGGTCAAGGAACTCAGGCCGTTCAATGAGGAAGCGACCTCCATTTTGTTCGTCCAACATTGGACGACCGTAACTATCGAGCGGGTAGGACAATACCTGCACCAGCGTTTTTGTTTGCTCGTTTTCCACATCAATAATAATGCCGCCCCAACGCACGGGAGCATCTTTATACTTGGCAATATTCTGGATTGCCTCGTTATAACCAAGATCATACGGGGGAGCGTGTTCGATCGCAGGCGGCAGACTCGAACACGCACTCAGCAATAAAAAAATGGGTAATAAATGCCGTTTCATATTTTTCTCCCGATATTTAATGGATGGCGCCCTATGTACGATGCCGGAACAGAATCCTGATTTTCAATCGTCATTTTCAGCACCGGAACAACACTACTTAACCAGAAAATCCGCAATAAGGCTATCCGTAAAGATACCAATTCCATTCTGCGCCGGATTGCAGTATACAATAAGGCTTCAATAACTCGCCACTCAACCCCGGCCTATGAGCAAACCCAAAAAACTTCTCATCTCCGATATACGTTACGAATGCGGGGATAGTTCTTACGAACGCGGAAGAAGCTATTTTGAAAAAGGCCAGGTAACCAATTTTACAATTAAAAGTGAAGGCGCTTTGTTTGTGCAGCTCAATGCCTCGGTTAAAGGCAGCCAAAGAAATCCATACAATCAAAATATCCGCATAGTCTGGCGCCCTGACTATAGCGCTGCCGAAATCGATGGCGACTGCTCCTGCCCGGTCGGCTATAACTGCAAGCATGTTGCCGCCGCCTGCCTGATGTATCAAAATTCCAATCAAGGTCTTTCACCGGCTGCAAATCCCAGTTGCATGGACTGGCTGGATAGCTTTTCTGCGCCAGCGCCGCAATACGACATCCATCAGGAATTTATCGTTTACATCCTGAAGCCCGGCAGCACAAAACACGACTTCACCGTGGATTTCCTGATCACCAAAGAAAAAAAATCCGGCGGCCTGGGCAAAGGCCGGAAAACCACCCTGAACAACCTCCGTTACAGCTACAACTACACCAGCTATATACAGCCGCAGGATGAAGAAATTGCAAAACTGCTGAGCGCGCTGAATGGCTCTCACCAAGGCGAACCCCTGCTTGCCGGAGACATAGGCTATATGGCCTTATCAAAATTGCTGCAAACAGGCCGGTTATTCTGGCAGAACACCGAAAACCCGCCGCTGAAAACCGGGACTAACCGGGATTTACGGTTTAACTGGCAGCAACCGAATCATGGCGGCTACAAACTAACGGTTGCAATCGAACCGGCAGCAGTCCTGCTGCTGACCGAGCCGCCGCAATATCTGGACACCGCTTTGAGCGCGATAGGCGGGTTTAACCCGCCCAGTCTTACAGCCGATCAATTAAGAAAGATCTTATCCGCTCCGGTCATTCCCCCCGACTATGCCGATGAATTCAGTTTCCGGCTGACTGTTGAGCATCCGGACCTGCACCTGCCTGCCCCGAAAAAAGTCGAACTGACCGAGCTGGATGAGCTGGCGCCTGCCCCCAAATTATTGCTGTTTGGCCGACAGGTAAACCCTCTGCGTTACACGCATTTCATGGCTGTAGCTTTTGTGTACGGCGGCTGGACAATTTCCGCGCTGCCACCTGAACAATATAGCGTCGTGAAAACGGATCAGGGACTTTTGCGCATTAAACGCGATATGGAAATTGAACGCATTGCCATCGCCCGTCTTGAGGAAATGGGTTTTGCCGCTGCTTCTTCTGCTGATACCGGATCGAAGGAACTGGTGATGTTCAGCCCAACCGAAAAATCCGCTATGGATAGCGCCGCGCGCTGGGGCGATTTTCTCCAGCACACGCTTTTCGAGCTGGAACAGGACGGCTGGATTGTCGACATCGACAACAGCTTTCTGCTTAACTTTCAAACCGCTCAGAACTGGGATGCCGAAATCAGCGAAAGCCAGACCGACTGGTTTGAGATGCGTTTCAATATCAAGGTTGATGGTCAGTCATTGCCTTTACTGCCTTTGATTATGCCGGTACTGGAAAACTACGACCCGGAAAACCTTCCCGACATGCTGAACCTGCCGATTGACGAGCACCATTACCTGACCTTGCCCAGCGACAAAATCAGGCCGTTCCTGAATGTGCTGCTTGAGCTGTTTAACAGCGGCGCAATGGGCAAAGACGGCGAGCTGAAACTGTCCCGTTTTAATGCCGCAAGCCTCGCCGACATGGAGGAGCAAAGCGCCGGCCTGTTTTCGTTAACAGGCGGCGAAGCGCTGCGGGAACTGGGGCAGAAACTAAAAAACTTTACCGGCATCCAGGATGTCGCCCTGCCCAACAACTTGCAGGCGGAACTGCGCCACTACCAGCAACAGGGACTCAACTGGCTGCAATTCTTACGCGAATACAATTTTGCCGGGATTCTTGCCGACGACATGGGCCTGGGCAAAACCATCCAGACACTCACCCATCTGCTGATCGAAAAGCAAAGCGGCCGGATGCCCTTGCCCAGCCTGATCATCGCGCCGACCAGCTTGATGAGCAACTGGCGGCGGGAAACCGAACGCTTCACGCCGGACTTGAAAATCCTGATCCTGCAGGGAAACGAACGCAAACAGCTGTTCTACAAAATCAGAGACTACGACCTGATCCTGACCACCTATCCCCTGCTGTCCAGAGACGAGGAAACGCTGCTGGAGCATGAATATCACTACCTGATTCTGGACGAAGCCCAGACCATTAAAAACCCCTTGTCCAAAGCCGCCCGCTTGGTGCGGCAGATTAAGTCCAATCACCGGCTCTGCCTGACCGGCACGCCGATGGAAAACCATCTGGGCGAACTCTGGGCGCAATTCGATTTCCTGATGCCCGGCTTTCTGGGCGAGAGCGCCACCTTTAAGAGGCTCTACCGCACGCCTATTGAAGTGCACGGCGATAGCCAGCAGAAATCGCGCCTGTCGCGCCGGGTTGCACCCTTTATGCTGCGCCGCACCAAGCAGGAGGTCGCCAAGGAATTGCCGCCTAAAACCGAGATTATTCGCTCGGTGCCGCTTTACGAGCAGCAGGCCGCTTTATACGAAAGCATCCGCCTGACCATGGAGAAAAAAGTCCGCGATGCGATTGCCCAAAGAGGGCTGGCAGGCAGCCACATCACCATCTTGGACGCCCTGCTGAAACTGCGCCAGACCTGCTGCGATCCGCGCACCCTGCGGCTAATGGAAGCGCAAAAGGTAAAAGAGTCCGCCAAGCTCGATCTGCTGATGGAGCTATTGCCCGAACAGCTGGAAGAAGGCCGCCGCATTCTGGTGTTCTCGCAGTTCACCCGCATGATTGCGCTGATTGAAAACGAATTAAACGCCCGACATATCGGCTATGCCAAACTGACCGGCCAAACCCGCAACCGTGAGGCAGCCAT
Source organism: Methylobacter sp. (assembly GCA_041660285.1). GTDB lineage: Bacteria > Pseudomonadota > Gammaproteobacteria > Methylococcales > Methylomonadaceae > Methylobacter_A. The sequence continues at coordinate 9,279 of JBAZWN010000020.1, read as the reverse complement.
TGAACTGTTTAAAAGCGGCGAAGTGGATGTCTTCCTGATCAGCCTGAAAGCGGGCGGCGTCGGCTTAAATCTGACCGAAGCCGATACCGTGATTATTTACGATCCGTGGTGGAACCCGGCGACAGAAAGCCAGGCCGCAGACCGTGCGCACCGCATAGGCCAGGATAAACCTGTTTTTGTCTACAAACTTATCACTGAAAATACCGTGGAAGAAAAAATTCTAGCCATGCAGGAAAAAAAGCGCGCATTGGCCGAGGGCATTTATAAAGACCGGGCAAAAGAGGAATCATTAAAACTCACTGCCGATGACCTTACTGCATTGTTTGAGCCGTTATAGGGCCGCTGACAATGAAATTCTCCATCATCATCCCAACTCTGAATGAAGGGAAAACCATCCAATCCTGCCTGTCCGTATTACAGCCGTTGCGAAACGACTGCGAGATTATTATTGTTGACGCTGGCAGCAACGGCCAACCAATCACCACTGCAGCTTTGGCCGACAAGGTCATAACCTCGGCAAAAGGCCGCGCCCGGCAGATGAATACCGGAGCAAGCCATGCCACCGGGGATGTGTTGATCTTCCTGCATGCCGACACCACTCTACCCGAACATGCCTTGCAACTGATTGAACAGCACATCGGCAGCGACAAGGTGTGGGGGCGTTTTGACATTCAATTAAGCGGCAATCATTTCATGTTAAAAGTCATCGCCCACATGATGAACTGGCGCTCCCGCCTGACCGGCATCGCCACCGGCGATCAGGTGATTTTTGTCACGCGGGAGGCGTTTGCGGCGGCGGGCCAATATCCCAAAATCGAATTGATGGAAGACATCGCCTTGAGCAAGGCGCTGAAAAAAACCAGCCCTCCGATCTGTATTAACGCCAAAGTCTCCAGCTCCGGCCGAAGATGGGAACGCTACGGCATTTACAGGACTATACTGCTGATGTGGAGCTTGCGTCTTCGTTACTTCTTTGGCGCAAACCCGCAAACATTAGCCGCACTTTATTCCAGAGGACAGTTTTGGAAACCATAATCCGTTTAAGCGCTGCGCTGGGCATTTTCTGCATCATGATTTGCTGGGAATATGTCAGCCCCAGAAGAGCGCTGCGCATCAGCCGCAAACAACGCTGGCCGGTTAACCTGGGGCTCGCCGCATTGAACATGGTGGTCATGCGTTTAAGCATCGGCGGCCTTGCCTATCTGAGCGCCACAACTGCCGCAAGCCAAGGTTACGGACTGCTGAACTGGCTGGCCGCGCCAGAATGGCTGTCGATTATCGCAACCTTGCTGTTCCTGGATTTCGCCATTTACTGCCAGCACATCGTTTCGCATAAATGGCCGCTGCTTTGGCGTTTGCATCAGGTGCATCATACCGACCTGGAATTTGACGCCACCACCGCCGTGCGCTTTCATCCGCTGGAGATCATGATTTCCATGCTGTACAAAGTGCTGTGCGTTGTTTTGATCGGCGCGAATCCGTGGGCGGTCATCGCTTTTGAGATTATCCTCAACGGCGCCGCAACCTTTAACCACAGCAACGTCAACATCCCACCGGCAATCGATAAAAAACTGCGTTGGCTGATCATCACCCCGGACATGCACCGCATCCATCACTCGACCATTCCGGCAGAAACCGACAGCAATTACGGCTTTTCCATTTCCTGCTGGGACAGGCTGTGCAGAACCTATGTTGCCGAACCCAAGCAGCCTCAAACGACGATGGCTATCGGCTTAAAGCCTTTCCGTGAGCTGCACGAACTAGGCTTTATGCAATTATTGCTGCTGCCTCTTAAGGCGCTACGAAAACGATGATTACGCCTGTCCATTTAAAACCCGTAGGGGCGACCGGCCGGTCGCCTTCATGGCATCAATCATGACTTACAAATACCCCAACGCCGTGCTGATGATTTTCTGCAAAGCCCCGGTTCCCGGCCAGGTTAAAACCCGCCTAATCCCGGAATTAACCGCCGAACAGGCCGCCGAGCTCCATATCGAACTCAGCACAAAAACGCTGCAACGGGCAACACAAAGCAACCTTTGCCCCGTGCAACTCTGGTGCTCACCAACAACCGACCATGACTTTTTTACGGAATCGGAAGCCGCCTACCCGCTACTCCTAAAGCAGCAACAAGGGGCCGATTTAGGCGAACGCATGCACCACGCCTTTTGCTCAGCGCTTGCCGAATACTCCCATGCATTGCTGATGGGCTGCGATTGCCCGTCATTAACCGGACAGGATCTGGAAGAAGCGTTAACCACCTTAAATCAGGAAAATGAAGTCGTGATAGCCCCCGCGGAAGATGGCGGCTATGTGCTGATCGGACTCAACCGCCCTCACCCGGAACTCTTCGATAACATGCCCTGGGGAACGGAGCGAGTGCTAGCCCAAACCCGCAGCCGTATCGAACGCTATAAGCTTCGGCATCATGAACTGAACGAACAGTGGGATTTGGATACGCCGGAGGATTTAGAACGATATCATTTACTTACGCTAAACTAATGAGTAGAGTGGACTATTGGTTCCGAGTAATTTCCCGATGTGCGTCGATGTCGTATTTGCTTGCATGGTTTGCCCCATTGCCTTACAATTTATCAATATAGAACAATAAGTTATTTATATCCCATTATGATTATACGACATACCCAGATGATTATCGGACAAGCAATGTCGTATATATTACGTTAGGGGTCTTATGGACTTTCACGCCCACCTCGCAAGACAACTGGCGTTCTTAAGGCGCTCCTGCGAAAGCTACGATGCTGGCGCAACTGATGAGGCAGTTCGAATTGCCACGATTGTTCGGGTACTTATCCATAACACTAAGGCATCAACGTCACTGCTCAAGCATCTGAACGCGACCACAATCAACTTGCTAAGCACAACAGATGGCGCAACCCCAAATACTATTATGTATTTCGGTCTAGGAACAATGCAACTAGGCGATGGTGGCTGTCGATATTTCCCATCACTCGATTTTGGCCCTGTGAAGAGAATTATTCCGGTTAGTCAGTGGTGGGACCAGATCGTTTTTGTTCTTGACCCTCAAACTCGCCTCTCAAGGAGAAAGATCATTCTGTCTGCTGCCAATCAGGATGGTGGCGCTCATGTTGATGCCAGCTTATCCAAAGAGTATGAAGCACTGTCTTCAGACGGTGCGATTGGCCATTTCACATATGGCAGTAATGGAAAGGAAGTTCATCAACCGATAACAGATGCACATTTCGTAGCCATTCGCCAAATGGCTCATGAGCTACTTCACAGCCCCGAACTCGATGCGTTGCTACCAAACGTCCCCTAACATAGCGCTCAACCTCGCTCCCTTCTGTCACTGGACGCTGCGCGATAAAGCCGCGCAGCGCCGGTTAGCTCTACGTTATGCGCTATTCTATTAGGAATGCCCCGCCTATGAAATGGATAGCCCCCATTACGTTCTTCCTCATCACTGTCGCCGCGTGCATTACTGTCGTTTTCGTGAAAGCGCTCAAGCCAACTAGCGTTGGTGCGTTCGCGTTTTTCGCTGTCTGGCTGGTTCTCCCTTATGTGGTTATGAGCATTGCACTAATTCTGTTGTGGCGAAAACGAGCCTTATCGGTTCATTGGCATGTTGTGGCAGTATTGGTTTCCATTGGTGGCATCGTCTTTTTGACGAATGTCATTTTCTGGCACCCAGATGCACAGGGAGCAATCGCAGTGTTAATGACCCCGATACTTCAGGGTGGTGCACTAGCTCTCTTGCTACCAATGGCATCATGGGTGTCGCGAAATGCGCGCGCATAACAACGCCATCAACTCGGACAGTGAAAAGCGGCGCTCCTTCGTCGCCCCACTTTTCACTGCCGGTTATGGCGAACGTTAGATTGCAAAGGAGACTGATTTGTCATTTCAAGCAATGATGCGAGACACCATCAAAATACTGAAACATAGTGGCGAGGTAATTGATGGTTTGAAATCTGTAAGACGGATTCGCCGTTAAGCAATCCGCCACAAACGATGCCATATAGATATTCGACGAGACTTGAAGTCGCTGCTCACAAGACAGCTTTTACGAGCCATTTAACCGGGAATTGAAATCAACCTTTCTTTTTTAAATCCCTCACCCCAGCAAACCCAATCACCAAAACTAAAACCAAAGCAATCACCACCAGTATTTTCGTCACCGGAAAACCCACCAGAAACGTAAAGCGCTGCTGCTGTCGATCACCCGAATCATCTTGCAACGTAATATTCAGCCTGTAGATGCCGCGCTGCCGGATGGTTTGCGAAATCGAGACGAGGCCTGTACCGATGCGCTGCGCCGGCTCCTGCTTAATCACGGTAAAAGCCTGGGCGGAATTTAAAGGCCAATCCATCCACGAGGTCAGCGCTGATAACTCCAGCGTGATTTGTTTATTTTCCAGCCCTTCTTTCAACGGCTCGACCACCAGCACAATCTGCCCAAGCGCCGGGAAAAAATGGCAAAAGTGCTTTCCTTCCAGTTCGAGCTGGAATTGATAACCGCTGAGCAGCAATCGGGTATCTCCCATTTTTAGAAAACAGTTTTTGCTGTGCTCCTCTCCGGCATGGGCAAAAGCAGACTGATAACTCACCAGGCTAAAAAGCGCGCCGATCAGCAATCGTATAATCAATCGTTTCAAGATACGTTCCGTCAATTTAAAAAGGCTAGTGTAGCAATTTATGGCGAAGCGCTGCCTTCTGTAATCAAAATTTAATCGGGCCGGCAGATCAAAAATGTTAGAATTTTGCACCGCAGAACGAATCTTCCCTGACTCCCGGAGCATCAATGAGCCCTCATTACCTGAACCGCTTTTTCACCCCCAAATCAGTTGCTATTGTCGGCGCATCCGAGCGCGAGGAAAGCGTGGGTTACCGACTGCTGCTGAATATGCAGGAGGCTGGCTTTAAAGGCGGGCTTTATCCTGTCAACAACAAACGTGAAACACTCTTAGGTTTAAAAGCTTATCCCGACCTGAATGCCGTGCCGGAAGAGCTGGATATGGTTGTGATCGCCACGCCCGCGCCCAGTGTCCCCGACATTATGCGCCAGTGCGGCGAGAAAGGCGTCAGCTCCGTCATCATCATTACTGCTGGCTTCGGTGAACTGGGCGCGGCTGGTAGTCGACTGCAACAGGAAATCCTGGACATTGCGCATCGCTATAGCATCCGCATCATTGGCCCGAACTGTCTGGGCGTTATTCGCCCCGGCGCACAGCTTAATGCGACTTTCGGCGACGGCACGGTTAAGGACGGCAATCTGGCGTTGCTGTCCCAATCAGGCGCCATCTGCACCGCGATTCTGGACTGGGCCAAGTCCCAGGACATCGGCTTTTCAACCGTCGTGTCGATGGGCGGCGCGGCGGATATTGATTTCGGCGAGGTGCTGGACTATCTGGCGACCGACAGCAAAACCACCGGCATTCTGATGTATGTCGAAGGCATACGCGATGCCCGCCGTTTTTTGAGCGGTCTTAAAGCCGCCGCCCGTCTAAAGCCGGTGATCCTGATTAAATCCGGCCGTCACGATGCGGGCTGCAAGGCGGCCATGTCTCATACCGGCGCCATGGTCGGCGGCGACAATGTCTTTGATGCGGCAATTGAACGGGCCGGTGTGGTTAGGGTTTACAGCATTAACGAATTGTTTTCCGCCGCCCGCGTTCTGGCAAACAATTATGTGGTCAAGAACGACCGTCTGGCCATCATTACCAACGCCGGAGGCCCCGGCGTCATGAGCACCGACAGAGTCGAGGATGTCGGCATACACATGGCGGAACTGAGCCCTTCCAGCATAGCCGCGTTAAATGAAGTGCTGCCTGCGCATTGGTCTCATGCCAATCCCGTTGATATTCTGGGCGACGCGACCTCTGAGCGTTACCAAAAGGCGCTGGAAATCTGCCTTAACGATGACAACATCGACGGGGTGCTGGTCATTTTGACGCCCCAGGCGATGACCAACCCGACTCAGGTTGCCCAATGCATTATTGACGGCGCCAAGGGCAGCAAGAAACCGGTGCTGGCCTCATGGACAGGCGGCGCGAGGGTTCAGGAAGGCCGCCGTCTTTTTGCCGCCAGCGAGATAGCCCACTTCAGCACCCCGGAAGTCGCTGTTGATGCGTTTTCATTTCTGGCTAACTATACCCAGAACCAAATACTGCTCAAACAAATCCCGTCTCCTTTGCTTGAGTTTGCGACACCCGATGTTGACGGCGCGCGCTTGATTATCGAAGGCGTGCTTTCAGAAGGCCGCCAGGTTTTGACCACGCAGGAATCCAAAGCCATCCTGGCGGCATTCCATATCCCGGTAACGCAAACCATCAAGGTTGCCAGCGCCAAGGACGCGATGATTGCCGCTGAAACCTTCGGTTTTCCGGTCGCGTTAAAAGTGAACATGGCCGAATTCAGCCATAAGTCCGATATTGGCGGCGTCAGGCTCAACATCAACAGCGCTCAGGATATTTCCCGCAATTTTGTAGAAATGGAATCCGCCATTAAGCAAAAATATCCCGAGATCACAGAAGTCGGCATGACCGTTGAGCCGATGTTCCGTTCGCACAGCGGCCGTGAGCTGATGATAGGCGTGGTCAGGGATCCTGTATTCGGCCCTGCCATCAGCTTCGGCATGGGCGGCACAATGGTCGAGATATTGCAGGATAATGCCGTTGCCCTGCCGCCGCTGAACGCTTATATGGTCGAGCAAATGATCGCCAAAACCAAGGCCGCCAAATACCTGGAAGCGTTCCGCCAGTTACCGCCCGCCGACAAAAAAGCCCTGATTGATGCGCTGCTTAATGTATCCGCTATGGTTAGCGAACTGCCGGAGATTCTGGAGCTGGATATTAACCCGCTGATCGTTGATGAGCACGGCGTGATAGCGGTTGACGCCCGCATTAAAGTGGAAACATCGCACCAGCTCACGCCTTATGCGCACATGGCGATCCATCCTTATCCCCATGAATTAACCCAGCATTATCAGCTGGCGAACGGCAGTAATATCATTATCCGGCCTATTCGCCCTGAAGATGCGGTCATGGAAAAGGATTTTGTTCACCGCCTGTCTGAACGCAGTAAATATTTCCGGTTTATGCAATCCTTGCATGAATTGACGCCGGAAATGATAGTGCGCTTCACCCAAATTGATTATGACCGTGAAATGGCTTTTGTCGCGCTAGGCGATAACGGGAACATGCCTCATGAACTGGGCGTTGGCCGCTACATGATGAACCCGGACGGCCGTTCTGCTGACTTTGCGCTGGTTGTTGCCGACGACTGCCAGTGTATGGGCATAGGTTCCAGAATCATGAAAACATTGATGCAAACCGCCAAATCCAAAGGCATCTCATTTTTTGAATCTGAAGTATTGCTTGCCAATAACCCCATGTTGTCGCTGGTTAAAAAACTGGGATTCAGCATCGAGGCAATCGCCGGTGATAGCGAGATCGTGCGCGTTGTTAAGGATTTAAGGCAGTAATAACCCGATATCAAGAGCTGCGAAGTAGCTGCGCCGCTTTTAATTTAGACAATCGGTCATAAAGCATCGCACATAACAACAAAATAAACATTACAGCGATAACCGGCTTATCACCCCATCTTGCAAACGGCGTCAATCCTCCCATCGGAGTTATCGACTCCGTAAGCACCGCTGCTGTAAACAAAGGCGCCTGCTTGATGATTTTTCCATCGGGTGCAACAATCGCTGTCATTCCGGTATTTGTCGCCCGCAGTAAATAGCGTCCTGTTTCCATTGCCCGCATTCTGGCAATTTGTAGGTGCTGATGGGGTTCTATTGAATTTCCGAACCAGGCATCGTTTGTCACATTAACCAGATAGGCGGCGTCCGAAATCCCCCGTATATTCACATCGCCAAATGCGTCTTCATAACATATTGAGGTTATGAATGGATAGCCGCCAGCTTTTAACAAAGGCTGGACTGTTGAGCCCGCGGTGAAATTGCCCAATCTTATATCGATCATACTGAGCACAAAACCTGACAAGGGCTGTAGCGGCAAATATTCCCCAAAGGGCAGCAAATGGGTTTTACGGTAGATGCTTTCTTCCTTGCCCATCGTTATTACCGCATTGAAGTTCTCATTCTGCGCGCTTTCATGTACCGGGACACTGATTATTAAATCCGTATTGTGCTGTTTCGCGTTCTGCGCCAAAGGCAATAGAAAGTTTTCCTTAACCTGATCCAGATAAGCGGGAATTGCAGTTTCCGGCCAGATAATGACATTGGAATCCCAATGCTCCTCAGTCATTGTTTTATATTTTAATAAGGTATTGATTTTATTTTCAGGCCGCCACTTTTGATCCTGCGTTACATTTCCCTGAATCAAGGAAAAACGAATAGGATCGCCGATTTCATGCGTCCATTTGACTGTCCGCAACAAGCCGCCTACTCCCCATAAGACTGCAAGCGCAGTTGTCAGCACCAACAGCTGTTTCTTGTTGTGCCAACTTTCCACCGCAACGGAAGCCGTTAATGCCGCAATAAAACCGGTGCCATAAGCACCTACTAAAGGTATGTATCCGGCTAATGGCGTCTCTAGCTGAGAGTATGCGATTTGCAGCCAGGGAAACCCGTTAAGCACTATATAGCCGCGCAAATATTCGATTAGTATCCAAATAGCAGGCAATAACATGACCCGAATAAGCTCTTTATTTTTCGGCATCAGTTTTACTGCTAGATAACCTGTCAGCGCCGGAAATACGCTCCAAAAAGCAACAAACAGGCCGGTAAGCAAGATTGCAGCAAGTACATTGCCGCCGCCATAATCATGAATACTGATATAGACCCAGGACACGCCAAAACCAAACGAACCCAATCCAAATAAATATCCGCGCAAAGCCGCACGCTTGGCTGATATGTTCTGCCAGGAGGCGAACAAAAATATCAGCGCGACAAGAATCAAATAGGAGCAATCAAAAGGAGCAAACGATAAGGTGAGTAAAATACCGGCAATTGGAGTGCAAAAATCCCAATATTTACTGTTTGAATGTTGCATGTAATGTTTTGTATTTTTTGTGATCGAACACTTATGAAAATTAAGCATCATGATACCAAAAACAGGGTTTTGCCGTGCATCAGGCTTGATTCCAGCATCACTTCAAAAACGCGGTCAAAAAAAAACCCAGGTGGTTAGGCCTGGGTTTTGATGTTAAGAGCTTGGCAATTCCCTACTTTCGCATGGCAAACTGCCACACTATCATCGGCGCTAAGCGGTTTCACTTCCGAGTTCGGGATGGGATCGGGTGGTTCACGCTCGCTATGGTCACCAAGCAAAC
>JBAZWN010000019.1:0-64292 GCA_041660285.1 Methylobacter sp. | reverse complement strand
GCAGGCAGAAAACAGCGCGATGTCACAAGCGGATGCGGTTAAATTACGCGTGGCGGGGCTGATCAGAAATGCCTTATGGAATATTGCGCTGGCAAACTTGAGTTATGAGCAGGCGAAAACCGAGCTTACGGTTACCGATCAGTTATTGGCCAAAGTGCAGCGGCGCGTTGAATTGGGCGACTTGCCCAGAGCTGATTTATTGCTGGCGCAAACAGAGTCGCTGCAAAAACGCTCAATGGTAACGCTGGCCGAAGCGGAATTAATGCATGCCAGAAAACGGTATTCCAGCATCACTCAAATGACCAAAATCCCCGGCGATTATCAGGAGAAACTGGCTGACATACTGAAAATTCAGCAAGGTCATCCGGCATTGGCGGCTATTAATAGCCAGATCGAACGCAAACAGGCGCAACTTGATACGGTTAAATTGATCGGTTCCGGCCAGACCAATGTTGCCGTTGGCGTCAACAGTGACCAGATGACTAATGATCCTCGAAGCAATCAAACGGCAAGTTTCAACATCGGCGTTACCGTTCCTTTTGGCGGCAGTGCGCATCTGGCACCGCAGGTTGCAGCGGTTAATGTCGAATTAAATAAACTGATTGCTGAACGCGAACAGCTGTCCCGCGATTTGGAGCAGGCGCATCACGAAGCTGAGCATAATATGGAAGTCAATCGGGTCGAAGTGGGCATTGCCAACGAGTTGAAACAGGTTGCCGAAGAGCATTTAAAAATGACGCAATTGAGCTTTGCCGTGGGTGAAATTAATCTGATGGATTTATTAAGAATCCAGGCCAGAACGCAACAAGCCGTTCTTAATGCTAAAGCACGTTCAATCATACTACAGCGCGATATAGCGCTTTATAATCAGGCTGTAGGAGTTATGCCATGAAAATGTTTTTTGCCCGTCCTGCAATGGCGTTGTTATTGAGCCTGGCTGTTTTCGGCAGTTACGCAACCGAAAACAGCATTCAAATTTCACAGGAAAATATCGATAATCTGGGTGTGAAACTGGGCAAACTGGAACTTGTTACACAAATCCCGGTGTTATCTGCACCGGCCAAAGTGGTGGTTCCACCGTCTCAGGAATATATTGTCAGCGCATCGCAAGCCGGGGTCATCGATAAACTGAATGTGACGATAGGCGATAAAGTTGCAAAAGGAGATATTTTAGCCCAACTCAATAGTCCGGATTTGCTGACGTTACAGCGTGAATACCTTAAGGCAGACAGCGTGCTGCAATTAGCATCGGCTACTTATCATCGGGATAAAAAATTGCTGGAAGAAGGCGTCATTGCCGATAGGCGCTGGGAGGAAACGCGCATCCAATATAAATCCTCTGTTTCCGAAGCTAATGAACAAAGGCAACTGCTGGAAATCGCAGGGATGAGCGCCAGTGATATTGATAGTCTTAATAAAACACACCGGTTAACCAGGCAACTCAATGTTCATGCGCCTATTGACGGCGTGGTTATGGAGCGTTTGGCCATTGCGGGAACCCGCATAGATATGCTGGCGCCGTTATATCGCATTGCCAATCTGGATGAGCTTTGGCTGGAGATTAATATTCCGCAGGAACGCATGGCCAGCATTAAGATCGGCGATCAGGTATTGGTTGAAAATTCACCGGTCAGCGCGGAGATTACTTTATTGGGGCAAAGCGTTAATGTCGAAAACCAGACTATTCTGGCCAGAGCGGTTATTAAAGGCGGACAAGCAGCCCCCGGCAGTGTTCCGTTTCCTACGTCATTGCATTCTATAGTGCGGCCGGGGCAAAGCATTAATACCCGGATTATCCATACCGCTGACACAGCGGCATTTAAAATCCCCAATGCGGCGATTGCCCAAAACGAAGGCAAGTCGTTTATTTTCATTCGCAATCAACAAGGATTTTTGGTTACCCCCATTACAGTGATCGGCAAACAGGGCGATGATTCAATTATTAGCGGTGAGGAGTTCACAGGTAATGAAGAAATCGCTGTTAAAGGCGCGGTCGCACTCAAGGCAAACTGGCTGGGATTGGGGAGTGAAGAATAATGGCCAATTTGATTCGCTTTGCGCTGGGCCAGAGGATGCTCATCCTCTTGTCCGTATTGCTGCTATCAGGCGGCGGCTATTACGCTTTTAAAAATATCCCTATTGATGCCTTTCCCGAAGTATCGCCGACGCAGGTAAAAATTATCGTCAAAGCGCCCGGCATGACGCCTGAAGAGGTCGAGGCCAGAATTACCGCGCCCATCGAAATCGATCTGCTGGGCATTCCGCATCAAACCATGCTGCGCTCTATTGCCAAATATGCGCTAACCGATATTACCGTTGATTTTGAAGAAGGCACGGATATTTACTGGGCGCGGCAGCAGATCGCGGAACGCTTGAACACAATGTGGGGAAATTTGCCAGCGGGTGTCGAAGGTGGCATCGCTCCGATGACCACGCCTTTAGGCGAGATGTTCATGTTTTCCATTGAAGGTGGGGACTTAACCCTGATGGAGCGGCGCAGTTTGCTGGACTGGGTGATACGCCCCGCGTTACGCACGGTATCGGGCGTTGCCGATGTCAATTCATTGGGCGGTGAGGTCAGGAGCTTTGAGGTCATACCCGATAATGTCCGCATGTCGGCCAGAAACATCAGCATCGACAAGCTGATGCACGCCTTGCAAAGCAATAACCGCAATGACGGCGCAGGACGCTTGACCGATGGCGAGGAGGCGCTGATTGTGCGCGCCGAAGGCCGAATCAAGACCTTAGCCGATGTGGGCGCCATCGTGGTTGACAATAGCAGCGGCATTCCTATTACGGTCGGCGACGTTGCGGACATTAGAATCGGCGCCCTGACCCGCTATGGCGCAGTCAGCAAGAACGGCGTGGGCGAATCGGTCACCGGACTGGTGCTGAGTTTGCGCGGCGCCAATGCCAGACAAACCATTGCCGGCATAGAGAAAAAGCTGGCCGACATCAGCCCAGGTTTTCCTAAGGGCGTTGAAGCCAAGGTCTTTTACAATCGCGGCAATCTGGTGGACAAGGCGGTCGATACGGTCTTGCACGCTTTGATGGAAGCTATAGCGCTGGTTGTAGTACTGCTGATTTTATTCCTGGGTAACTTACGCGCCGCTATAGTCGTTGCTCTGGCATTGCCGCTGGCGGCTTTATTCACCTTTATCCTGATGAACTACATGGGCATGTCGGCCAACCTGATGAGTCTGGGTGGGCTTGCCATCGCTATCGGCATGCTGGTCGATGCGGCCGTCGTGGTGGTTGAAAACCTCATTACCCATCTGGCGCACACAGAAAAAGCCCAGCGTCTGCCGCGTCTGCATGTTATTTACCGGGCAACCCGCGAAGTTGCGGCGCCGGTCACGTCCGGTATTTTAATCATTATTATCGTTTTTCTGCCGTTGCTGACCTTGCAGGGGCTGGAAGGTAAATTATTTACCCCGGTTGCCTTAACTATCGTATTTGCACTCAGCGGATCACTGGTTCTGTCGTTAACCGTTATTCCGGTTATCGCGTCCTATTTGCTGAAAGAGGTTTCGCATGAGGAACCGTGGCTGCCGAGACAATTGCAAAAACACTATCAACCCGCTTTGCTATGGTGTCTGGAAAGCAGCAAGAAAGTATTTATCGGGGCGGGTTCTCTACTGGCCGTGACCGTGATCATCTTTACCCAGATAGGCAGCACCTTTATGCCGACCATGGACGAAGGCGACATCATCGTACAGCTGGAAAAGCTGCCGTCGATTACCCTGGAGCAATCCGTTGCGCTGGATGGGCAGGTGCAAAAAAACCTGCTCAAGCATATACCGGAAATAGCGACTATCGTTTCGCGCGTCGGCTCTGACGAGCTGGGCCTTGATCCAATGGGGTTAAACGAAACCGATACTTTCCTCGTGCTCAAACCCAAAGACCAGTGGCATGTGGACAGCAAGGAGCAGTTGATCGAGGAGATTCGCAAGGTCATGGCTCAAACGCCGGGTATCGCTTTTGGCTTCACCCAGCCGATAGAAATGCGGGTTTCGGAAATGCTCACCGGCACGCGCGGCGATGTGGCGGTTAAATTATTCGGGTCGGACATCGCCGTTTTAAATGAAAAAGCCGGACAAATAGCCGCCGTTTTGAAAGGCATCAGCGGCTCCAGCGATGTGTTTGCCAAGCAAAACAGCGGCATGCAGTTTTTACAAATAACCATAGATAAATTGGCGGCCGGGCGCCTTGGGCTGGACAGTGACAGCATCGAGACCCTGCTGCGGGGGCAGATTGAAGGCTTAAACCTTGGCATCGTCCAGGAAGGCATTAAACGGACGCCGCTCATTGTCCGCGGCAGCAGCAATACGGCCAATTTTGACAATCTTCAAATTGCCCTGCCGGACGGCGGGCATGTGCCGATAACGGCAATTGCCAGATTGGAAAAAGTGGAGGGCGTGGTCTCCATAGGCAGGGAAAAAGGCCAGCGTTTTGCCGTTATCCGCAGCAATGTAGAGGACAGGGATTTAGTCGGTTTTGTCGATGAAGCCCGCAAGGCGGTTGCCGAAAAAGTTGAATTGCCGACCGGCTACACCGTTGAGTTCGGCGGCCAGTTTGAAAATCAGCAACGCGCCGCGGCGACGCTATCAGTGGTCGTTCCGGTTTCGTTGGGGCTGATTTTTTTATTATTGTTTACAACATTCGGTTCGGTGCGCCAGGCGACGCTGGTGTTGTCAAACATACCGCTGGCGATGATAGGCGGCGTTTTCGCCTTGTGGCTATCCGGCGAATACCTGTCCGTGCCTGCATCGGTTGGCTTCATTGCATTGCTGGGCATTGCGGTGCTCAATGGCGTGGTCATGGTGAGTTATTTTAACCAGCTGATAGCAACCGGCATGGAGCTGGCAAAAGTCGTGACTATCGGTTCCGCCCGCCGTTTAAGGCCGGTCATGATGACGGCCAGTATCGCCGCCTTCGGCCTGATTCCGCTGCTGTTTGCAACCGGTCCGGGGTCTGAAATTCAACGGCCGTTAGCCATTGTGGTGATCGGCGGCTTGGTTTCTTCCACTTTTTTAACGCTATTTTTATTGCCGATTCTGTTTAAATTATTCGGTCAGGCTCCAGAGGTTAAGCAATGAACAACAGCAAAGAGTATTTAGTCACGTTGAATGTGCCGACCGCTCTTGAAGAGGTGGTAGTTGACTGCCTGTTGATGCTGGAATCGGAGCATGGGTTCAGCAGTTTTCCTGTCAACGCGCATGATCATAAAAATATAGGGTTGTCGCTGGCCGAACAGGTCAGCGGGCGGCAGGAAAAAATCCGTTTCCAGATGTATGTGCCGGAACAGAGGTTGTCGGCGTTACTGGAGCAGTTAAGAAAAGAGTTTTCCGGCTCGGGGATTAAATACTGGGTGTTGCCGGTGATTGAGCATGGGGTTATTTAAAGGGGCATTCACTCACGAAAGCAGTGAGGCTAATAAAGCCCGCAGATTATGCTGTTGCCTCGCTCGGGTTAACCTGTTGGCGATGATGATGCTTTTTAATTCGGTCAGCGCCTGTTCAAAGACATCATTGACCACCAGGTAATCAAACTCGTCGTGATGGCTGATTTCGGTTACGGCGTCGCGCATCCGGCGGGCAATGACCTGCTCGTCATCCTGTCCGCGGTTCCTGAGCCGTTGCAGCAGGATCTCTGTCGATGGCGGTAAAATAAAAATCGAGAGGCTGTCGGGCAGCAGTTTTTTAATTTGCTGGGCGCCCTGCCAGTCGATTTCAAGAATCACGTCAAAGCCTTTGTTCAGGTTTTCTTCCACGGTTTGTTGCGCGGTGCCGTAAAAATTGTCAAAAACCTGGGCGTGTTCAAGGAATGCCTGCTTTTCCAGCATGGCTTGAAAGTCTGCAACCGTGACGAAGTAATAATCCTGCCCATGACTCTCGCCCGGCCGCATCTGGCGGGTCGTATGGGAAATGGACACCGTCAGGTTATCCAGATCAGCAATCATCTGTTTAACCAGGCTGGTTTTACCGGCGCCTGAAGGCGCTGCAATGATATAAAGTCTGCCGTTATTCATTTGTGGTCTGCATGGAGTCAATAAGTTGGGAGTTTGGCATACGGGTTATTCGATATTCTGTATCTGTTCGCGCATTTGTTCAATCAGCACTTTAAGCTCAATAGAGATTTGCGTCATTTCCTTGTCGGCTGATTTTGATCCCAGGGTGTTGGCCTCGCGGTTCAGCTCCTGCATCAAAAAATCCAGCCGTCTGCCGACCGGGTCTTTTTGATCGAGCACCCGCAACACTTCAGTGATGTGGGTGTTAAGGCGGTCGAGTTCTTCCGATATATCCAGTTTTTGCGCCAGCAGAACGAGTTCCTGCTCCAGACGGTCAAAATCCGGTTGCGCGACCAGCTCGGTGATCCGGTCTTTCAGCTTGTTGCGGATCAGCAGCAGGACTTCCGGCAGGCGCTTGCCTGCCGAGACGACGAACCCTTGCATTTTTACGCAACGCTCTTCAACCAGAGCCTTAAGCTGAGCGCCTTCCCTTTCCCGCGCTTCCAGCAGTTGTTCCAGTGTTTGATTGACCAGGACGGTGATGCCTTGATTAAGCTGATCTTTGTCCGTGCCCGGCTCCTGTTGAATGCCGGGGAACGCCAGCACATCCAGCGCTGAAAATGATAAGGCGGCGGTCATTTGTTGTTCAATGACATCGGTCGCGGCCAGCAATGCGGCGACGGCATTAGTGTTTACGATAAAACTCTGTCCGTTTTTAGCCTGTTTTTTATAGCTTAATGAACATTCGACTTTGCCCCGGCTGATCTTTGCTGATATGGCTGAGCGCAGATCGGCTTCAACAAAACGCAAACTGTCAGGCAGTTTTAAGGTGATGTCACAATAACGGTGGTTGACCGAACGCAACTCGCAGCTTACGGACATGTTTCCGATTTCTGCCTCATTACCGGCAAACGCGGTCATACTTCTTATCATTTATCACCTATAACTGACGGGCTCTAGCAAAACAAACAGACAATAGCTGAATACTATGGCCCGGAAACTTATCCCAAAGAGTGGGGCTACCTGCAAACCGGCACTATTATAAACCAGTATATGATTGAGCGGGAATTGGCGCGCCTTGCCTACGTCCCTGTAGGCAATGATTATTGATAAATCGAAAACCGGATAGGGTGCAATTCAGGTATACTGTGTGGTTTTCATTTCGGCGAAACACACATGAGACCTAGCGGACGCAATCCAGATCAACTAAGAGATATAAAATTCACCTGCGGTTTTACCAAGCATGCAGAAGGCTCTGTTCTGGTTGAGTTTGGCGACACCCGGGTGCTTTGCACCGCCAGCGTTGACAAAAGTGTCCCCCGTTTCCTAAAAGGCAAAGGAGAAGGCTGGGTTACCGCCGAATATGGCATGTTGCCGCGTTCAACCCATAGCCGGATGGGACGTGAAGCCAGTAGTGGCAAACAGGGCGGACGTACTCTGGAAATTCAGCGGTTGATTGGCCGTTCCCTGCGGGCAGCGGTTGATTTAAAAGCGCTGGGCGAGCATACCATTACTATCGATTGCGATGTGTTGCAAGCGGATGGCGGAACCCGTACTGCATCCATTACCGGCGGCTTTGTTGCTCTGTCACTGGCGATACAAAAAATGCTTAAACGCAAACAAATCAAAACCAATCCGCTACACGGACAGGTTGCCTCGGTTTCTGTGGGTATTTATGACGGTGTTCCCGTGCTGGACTTGGATTATGCCGAAGACAGCAACGCAGAAACCGACATGAATGTAGTGATGAATGACGCCTCCGCGTTTATTGAGGTTCAGGGCACCGCCGAAGGCCATGCGTTCAGGAAAGAAGAGCTGGATGCAATGCTGGAACTGGCTGAACACGGCATCAAGCAATTGCTGGAAAAACAGCGGTCAGCGCTGGAAAATCATTAAATGACGATTTCGGCTTTACAAAAAGTCGTTCTGGCTAGCGGAAATCCCGACAAGATCAGGGAAATTCAGGCGATACTTGCCGAGCATCCCATTGTTCCACAGTCTGCATTTAATGTTGCTGACGTGGAAGAAACCGGCGCTACGTTTGTAGAAAACGCCATTTTGAAAGCCAGAAATGCGGCGTTGCATTGCAAGTTGCCGGCGATAGCCGATGACTCAGGCCTGGTGGTTGATGCCCTGAACGGTGCTCCCGGCGTTATTTCCGCCAGATATGCAGGGGTTGGCGCCAGTGACCGGGACAATCTGAACAAGTTGTTGCAGGAGCTGGAAGGCGTACCTGAAAAGCTGCGTACTGCGCGGTTTATCTGTGTCATGGTGTTTATGGGGCATGCGAATGATTCTTGTCCCGTGATCGCCCAAGGAGTTTGGGAAGGCAGGATTTTAGATCATGCAGTCGGCGAAAACGGCTTTGGCTATGACCCGGTGTTCTGGGTGCCGGAGCGGCAGTGTGCGTCAGCTCAATTATCTGCAGAAGTTAAGAATTCACTGAGCCATAGAGGTCAGGCATTGAAGAAATTGACTGGATTGATCAAGGCCAGGGAAACTGCTTAATGTGGCATATCAGGTTGCTTCACATACCTTGACAGTATTTTAATGAATGTACTACTCCCCATCGCCAATCAGTTTGCTAACGCCGTTACGCAGATAACCCCGCTCGGCAATGGCCTGATCAATGATACTTTCCTGGTCGCCACAGAAACCTCTTCATTTGTTCTGCAGCGCATAAACCGCACTGTTTTTCCTGCGCCCGGGCAAATCATGGCAAATCTGGTAACGCTTAACCGGCATATAGCGCAAAAACCCAGTGCGTCGGTCAAGCTGCAAATCCCGGAAATTTTAAAGACCCTAGATAACAGCACGTTTTATCAGGATGAAAATGGCGATTGCTGGCGGGCTCTGAGTTTTATAAGGGATACGGAAAGTTTAGAGACCATAGGCAATATCAGCGATGCCGAACAGGCAGGATTTGCGCTGGGGCATTTCCATCGCTTGGTCAGCGACCTTGATCCTCTTCTTTTGCATGATACTTTGCCCGGCTTTCATATAACGCCGGAATATTTAAAGCATTATCAGCAAATCTTACAGCAACCGGAGCCATCGCCAGAGAGTAGGTATTGCGCTGAATTTATCGCCAGGTTCCAGTCTATCGCCGATGATCTGGAGACTGCAAAACAGCAGGGTTTGCTGTCTGTGCGGGTTATTCACGGCGATCCCAAGTTAAACAATTTTCTTTTTGATAAGCACAGCAAAAAGGTTGTCAGTATTATCGATCTGGATACCGTCAAGCCGGGTCTGGTTCATTACGATATCGGCGATTGTTTGCGATCCTGCTGCCAAACGGTTGCGGGTGAGTTCAACTTGGACACTTGCGCCGCCTTGCTAAAAAGTTACTTAACCGAGGCTGGCGCGTTTTTTACCGAACACGATTACCATTATTTGTATCCTGCCATACGGTTGATTTCTTTCGAGTTGGGCCTGCGGTTTTATACCGATTATCTGGAAGGTGACCGTTATTTCAAGGTGATAGAGCCGGAACAGAATTTGCGACGCGCGGCTGATCAATTCCGGTTATGTGAGAGCATCATGGAGCAGGAGTTGGCGATCAAAAACCTGATAGCGCAGTTAAAGAAGTAGGCGGTAACGAATTGCTGAGCAAAATCCATTTTGAGCAGCACAATCTTGTTGTAGGCGCTAATCCTGCTTTTTGTTTTAAATACCATAGTAATTCCAGATTCCGGCATTGCTTCCCAAGCTAAAGACAACATCACGCTAATAAAATAACCGGCATTTAAAACTCCAAATTACTGTGAAAGATCAAGAAAGTCTTTATTGCAAAATTGAATTCTAAATAAGAATCATTTGTAACAATAAAACTATTTGCATTATACTCCTTTCATAAACTATGACTGAGAGGATGTGTAAATGAAAATTAACGATAAAGTATTATTGAAAGGCGGGGTGCTGACAGCGCTTGTTGCTTTGAGTGCGTCTGTTAGTGCGCTGGAAAAACCGCAGACTATGGAGGATATGTGGAAAATCATCCAGGCTCAGCAAAAGCAAATTGATGAAATGAAATCCGGCATGCAGGCTGCTGCCCAGACCAAAACTGCTGGTGGCGACGTAAAGACCTTGGAGCGAAAAACCGATGTGCTGAGTCAGGAAGTCGAGAAACTGCGTACCAACCTGACCATTCCTGATGAGGTGCAGTATAAAAGCGCTTATGGCTTGGGGCCTGCGGCATCCAAGGTCTATCAGGTAGGTAAGGGATTGTCCATCGGCGGCTATGGCGAAGCCAATTATTCCGCTAAGGTTGTAGATAAAGGCAGCAGCAATAACAGTGCTGATATGGCCAGAATGGTTTTATATACGGGCTATAAGTTTACCGACAATATTTTGTTTAACAGTGAACTTGAATTTGAGCACGGTTCTACCTCTAATGGCGGCTCTGTCTCGGTCGAGATGGCGGCGCTGGATTTCTTTATCGATCCGATGGCTAATGTTCGCGCCGGTATGGTGTTGATGCCGATGGGCTTAATCAACCAGATTCATGAGCCGCCGTTTTATTTCGGCAATAATCGCCCGGAAGTGGAGCGTCTGATTCTCCCGAGCACCTGGCGCGAAATCGGCGCAGGTTTGTTTGGCGAGGTGTTGCCGAATCTGACTTATACCGCTTATGTTGTTAATGGCTTGAATGCCGCCAATTTCAGTGCTGACGGCATCCGTTCCGGCAGGCAGCAAGGCAGTCAGGCCAAGGCCGACGATCTGGCTTTTGTCGGACGGGTGGATTATGCGCCTGCCGTGGTGCCGGGTTTCTCATTCGGCGGTTCGGCGTATATGGGTAACGCCGGGCAAAATCAAACCTTTGCCGGTAAAAAGGCTGATGTCTTTACGCAGCTCTATGAAGGGCATGTGCAGTGGAAATATCGCGGACTGGAATTCCGCACTCTGGGTTCTGTAGGGCATATCGACAATGCAGGGGTGCTCAGTGCCGCCAAAGGACAAACCATTGGCGAAGAAAACTACGGCTGGTATTCAGAACTCGGCTATGACGTATTGCCTTTGTTAGTTAAAGATACCACGCAATATCTGGCGCCTTTTTTCCGTTATGAACAGCTGGATACTATCGCCAGCGCACCGGTCGGTTTTTCTGACGATGAAACGAAAAACAAGAAAATTTATCAGTTTGGCTTGCAGTACAAACCCATTCCCAATGTCGTGATTAAAGCGGATTATCGCAATTTCACGGCGAAGAAAGGCAGCTTGCCGGATGATTTTAATCTGGGCTTCGGGTTTATTTTCTAGCTGATAGGCATTTTTCTCCATTAAATAATTCATACATTTACGCAGTGGGCGACCGGCCGATCGCCCCTACGGTTTATTGTATGTTCACGTTATTTAGTTTTCATTCCTAAATAAGTAAAATCCATCGCTCGTTAGAGGTGTTAAACTATTTGTATTTATTCATTGTAAGTTTAATAAATTCTGTAAACGGGACGCACTATGAAAACAATCAGGCAAAGAGGATTTTTTATTCTCTTTTTATTGCTGCTAGGCGCAGTAACCCCAAGCTTCGCCAAAATTTTCTACAGCAAAAATGAAGCGCTGGAACTGGCGTTCGGCAAAGACAAGCAAGTCGAGCAGTTGTCGTTGTTCCCCGATGAGCGGCAAGCCGCCAAGATTGAAGAGCTGGCCAGGGTCAAACTGGATTCCGGGCTATTTACTTTCTATGTCGGCAAAGATCAAGGCAAGGTGCTCGGGTACGCCGCGATTGAAACCGGCACGGTCAGAACCAAGCCGGAAACCCTGATGATAGTGCTGACAACGGAAGGTGAGCTGCGCAACGTCACTACCCTCGCCTTTCATGAGCCGCCGGAATATCAGCCGCCGGAACGCTGGTTTGAGCAGTTGTATAAGCGCCCGTTAGCCGAAATGGATTTTAATCAAGGCGTGGATGGCATCAGCGGCGCGACCTTAAGCACACGAGCAGCAATCAACAGTATCCGCAAAGTGATGGCGATTTATCAGGTTCTGGTAAAAGATCAGGGTAAAAAATAATGCGTTATTTCGTTACCGGCGAACAGCATCGTAAAGCCTTATTAAACGCTCTGGTGTTAATGTTTTTGGGCTATATCGTCTTGTTGTGGGTGAGTAATGGCCTGATGTATTTTCATCATATGGACTTAACGCCTGATTCTGTTGTCCTCTATTATCGGGGTTCCGAAGAACAATTTACGCCGCCGCGCAGTTATCAGGGCATGTTGGAAGTTTCACATTTCCACCTTTTTTCGATGGGCATGCTGGTGCTGACCTTAACCCATTTGATGCTGATGACTGAGTTTTCGGTACGGCTGAAAATCTGGTTAAGCGCCTTGACTTACCTTTCAGCGTTGGCAGATGAGGCAGGCGGTTGGCTGGTCAGGTTTGTTGATCCGTTATTTGCCTGGTTTAAAATTGCCGCCTTTTTATTACTGGAGTTTTCATTGGCGGCGCTGTTGATTGTGGTTATTGGAGCCTTGATCCGCGCCCAAATTCAGCTACGGCAAAATAGTTCCAAATAAAGTTTAATATTATCGCCTTCTGTGCTATTAACATCAGTTAAAAGCTTAATCTGGTAGCCTGTATTCAGGCAATCAGGTTGCGAGTACCTGAAAGTTGGTTTCAAGATTATAAACAGTACAACTGCTTTTCTCTATGACACAACAGGAGGTTCACCATGCGATATTTATTATTGCTAGCCCTCGGCGCCACGGCATTATTCGCCAGTGCGCAGGCTGTTCCTGAACCGGTTTCACAGCCGGTCAGTCCTGCCGAAGAAACTAACCTGTCAGGTTTGCCGCCGGTTCCTATACCGGCAAACAATCCGCAAACCCCGGCCAAAATTGAATTGGGCGATAAACTGTTCCATGACAAGCGTTTTTCTGTCGATGGCACGGTCAGTTGCGCAAACTGCCACAACGATAAACAGGCGTTTACCGATGGCCTGCCGGTCTCGGTTGGCCACCACGGCCTGACCGGAACCCGCAATGCCCCCACTGTGCTTAATGCTGCATTCAACCAGTCGCAATTCTGGGACGGGCGTGAGCCGGACCTGGAAGGCCAGGCCAAGCAACCGCTGATCAACCCGGTTGAGCACGGCCTGCCCAATCACGAACCGATACTCGAAATTACCCGCACCGATCCTTATTATCAGGCTGCATTCCAGTCCGTATTCGGGGTCAGCGGCAAAAAAATAACTATTGATCATGTCGCCAAAGCCATTGCCAGCTTTGAACGCACGCTGGTCTCTGGCGACTCAGCCTTCGACCGTTATCACTTTAAAAGCCAGGCCGATGCGATGACCGAGGCCCAGATTCGCGGCTTCCAGCTGTTCGTCGGGCAAGGCCGCTGCGTTTCCTGCCATACCATTGAACAGGACCACGCGCTCTTTACCGACAGCCGGTTCCACAACATCGGCATCGGCATTAACCAGATCCAGCAAGACGTACCCCGGCTGGCGCAAGCTTTTTTGGAAGCCAAAAATAAAGGCGGCAATGTCGACAACATGGTTTTGACCGATAAAAAATCGTCAGAGCTGGGACGCTTTGCGGTGACCGACGAATTAAGCCAAATCGGCGCCTTTAAGACGCCTACCTTGCGCAACATTGAGCTGACCGCGCCCTATATGCACGACGGCAGCCTGAAAACATTGAAAGAGGTGATGATTCATTACAACAACGGAGGCGTGGACAAAGCGGGCGATCCGGTTAACGCTTTTCTGAGCGGCGGCATCCGTCCTCTTAATCTGACTGATCCGCAGCTTAATGATCTGGTGGACTTTATGAGAGCGCTAACCGGCTCCCAATATGCCAATTCGACACCTGCCCCAGCGGCTAACTGAAAGAGGAATCGACTATGAATACCATCAATAAAAGTCGCCGGAATTTCATTAAAACCGCAGGTGCGTTAGCCATCGGCAGCACCCTGCCCCTGAGTTTGGTCGAGCTGGCCTTTGCCGACAGCAGCCAGAATTTCACCTTCGCCTACATTTCCGATGCCCATATCCAGCATATCAAAGACAACCGTTTCGTCAGAAACTGGGATCGCGGCCTGATTCGCGCCGTCGCGGAAACCAATCTGTTGGTGCCCAAACCGGATTTTGTCATGTTCGGCGGCGATCTGGCGCAGCTTGGCAGCAAGCCCGAACTGGATCATGGCGCGGAAATCTTGTCGGCCTTGCATGGCGAGGTCCGTCACGTGATGGGCGAGCACGATTATTACCTGGATCTGGGCGAATATTGGGAAAAGCTGTTCGGCCCGCAATACTACAGTTTCGACCATAAAGGCGTGCATTTCATCGTGCTGAACAGCATCAAAACCTATGACGACTGGACCTTCAAGCGCTGGCCGACCGCCGAGCAGCGGATGCTGGAAATGGCCGGGCTCGACAACCCGAACGGTTCGCCGTTCATGGTCGGCGAGGAACAGCGGCTATGGCTGAAAAACGATTTGGCCAAGGTTGCTAAAGATACGCCGGTGGTGGTGTTTTCCCATTCGCCGCTACAGAAGATTTATAAGGGCTGGAATTTCTGGACTGAAGACGCCGATCAGGTTCAAGCGTTGCTGAAACCGTTCAAAAAGGTTTCGGTCATTTACGGTCACGTCCACCAGATACAGTACAACCAGATCGGCAATATCAGCTTCAATTCGGTCATGGCGACCGCCTGGCCGTGGCCCTATCCGCAATCTTACGCCCAGGCCGAACAGCACCTGCCGAAACTGACGGTGCCGATGAACCGGGCCGATCCGTTTTTCGAGCGCGACGCCACCGGCTGGCAATTCATCAACATGGCCAATGGCAACGTGGATTTGAATTTTACGCTTTATGACAACAGCAGCCGGGTTATCCGTTATAACGGCAAGCAAAAACGCCCGGAAGACGCACTCTATCAGGACGAAAAGGCGCGGATTGTTCCGCAAACACACTATTAGCCTCAGCACGGGAGCAAGAACATGTCTACTTATCAAAAAATAACGATGGCGCTGTGTTTGGCGTTTGCGGCCACGGGTTCTGCATTGGCGGATGAATTTACCGATGCCGATGTAAGGCGCTGGCAGCAGCAATTCATGGATGTTGTGAGCGAGGGCCGCGGGTTATGGACCAGCCCGAAGCTGGGCACCAACGGCGTTGCCTGCGCCCAGTGCCATCCCAATGCCGCCAATACCCATCCCGAGACCTATCCGAAATTTCAAAAACAGTTGGGTCAAGTCGTACCGCTTTGGCAAATGATCAACTGGTGTCTTAAAAATCCGCTGGAAGGGCAGCCTCTGGCCGCCGACGATCCGAAAATGACGGCGCTGCAAGCCTATGTCACTTACGAAAGGCGGGGGGTGAAACTGGAGCCGGGCAAACATTGATTTAACAGGCACTTTGGAAGCATGGCGGTAAATATGGCATTCCCCATCCTTTTTAATTACGGAAGACAAATATGAAAGCAGACATCGGTTTAATCGGTTTGGCGGTCATGGGACAAAACCTGGTTCTTAATATGAACGACCATGGTTTTAAAGTCGCGGCCTATAACCGCACCACCCGTGTAGTTGATGAGTTCCTGGATGGCCCCGCCAAAAACACACAGATTATCGGCACGCACTCGCTGGAGGAGTTGATTGATAGCCTGAAATCGCCGCGCATCATTATGCTGATGGTTAAAGCGGGTGAGGTTGTTGATCAGACTATAGACAAGTTGGTGCCGCTGTTATCAGCCGGCGATATTATTGTTGACGGCGGCAATTCGCTGTTCACGGACACCAATCGGCGTACCCTCTCCCTGAAAGAAAAAAATATTCTCTACATAGGCGCTGGCGTTTCCGGCGGCGAGGAAGGTGCAAGGCGCGGGCCGTCCATTATGCCCGGCGGCAATAAAGCCGCATGGCCTGCAGTCAAAACCATTTTTCAGTCCATCAGCGCGCAGGTTAATGGCGAGCCTTGCTGTGAATGGGTTGGGGATAACGGAGCCGGGCACTACGTGAAGATGGTGCATAACGGCATTGAGTACGGCGACATGCAATTGATCTGCGAGGCGTATCAGCTGATGTCCGACGGCTTGGGTCTAAGCGCCGATGAAATGCATGCGGTATTTGCCGAATGGAATCGGGGCCAGTTAAGCTCTTATCTGATTGAAATTACCGCCGCTATTTTGACTTACAAGGATGAAGACGGACAGCCGCTGCTGGGAAAAATTCTCGATACAGCCGGGCAGAAAGGCACCGGCAAATGGACCGGCATCAATGCGCTGGACCTGGGCATTCCGTTAACCTTGATTGGCGAGTCGGTGTTTGCCCGCTGCTTGTCCGCCCAAAAAGAGGAACGGGTTAAGGCGGCGTCCGTATTGCCTAAACAGCCACGGAAATTTACCGGCGACAGGAAAGCCATGATTGATGCCATTGGCGATGCCTTGTATGCGGCCAAGATTATTTCTTATGCGCAAGGCTTCCGTTTGATGCGCGAAGCATCGAAAGAATATAACCTGTCGCTCAATTATGGCGATATTGCCTTGATGTGGCGTGGCGGCTGCATTATCCGCAGCCGGTTTTTAAACAACATCAAGCAGGCCTATAATGCCAACCCTGATTTGGAAAACCTGCTGTTAGCCGACTTCTTTGCAGATGCCATGAAACAAGCCGATGAAGGCTGGCGGAAAGCCGTCATATCAGGTATCGAGCTGGGCATCCCGACTCCGGCGTTGTCTTCCGCCCTGGCGTACTATGACGGGTATCGGTCTGAACGATTACCGGCTAATTTATTGCAGGCGCAAAGGGATTATTTCGGGGCGCATACTTATGAGCGGGTGGATCAGCCCAGAGGCCGGTTTTTCCATACCGATTGGACCGGGCATGGCGGCAAAACTGCATCAACTACCTATACTGTTTAAATACAGTATTATCAGGTTACGCCATTTCGTTTCCCGCTTTCCCTAAAAACAATGAGGTACCCTGATGATGAACACCGAACCCTGTACGTACGTTATTTTTGGCGCCACGGGAAACCTTTCCCGCATTAAATTAATGCCGGCGCTGTACCATCTTGATGTCGCCAATCGCCTGCCTGATGGTACACGGATTCTGGCAATAGGCCGCAGACCCTGGGATCAGCAAAAATGGATGGCCGAAGTCAGGGACATGGTTCAGGCAAAAGCCAAGGAGCATTTCGATGAAAAAGTTTTCCAGCGTTTTAGTGAACGCTTGTATTACCACCAGGGTGATATACAGCAGGAACAGTGCTACGTAGCGCTGACCGAAACGCTCAATCAGGATAAATTCCCCAAAAACATAGCCTTTTACCTGTCCCTCAGCCCGTCAGATTTTGGCGCGGTCATGGAAATGTTGAGCGGCAACGGTTTATTTGACGAAGAACACGGCTGGCGGCGAGCGGTCATTGAAAAGCCGTTTGGTTATGACGTGGACAGCGCCCATGCGCTACAAAACCGTATCAGCCATTATTTAACCGAAGAGCAAATTTACCGCATCGATCATTATCTGGGCAAAGGGACGGTGCAAAATGTGCTGGTGTTCCGTTTTGCCAATGTAATGCTGGAACCGTTATGGAACCGTAATTATATAGACCACATTCAAATCACCCACTCTGAAGAAATCGGCATAGCCAGTCGCGGGGATTACTACGACAGCGCCGGCGCCATGCGCGATATGTTGCAAAGCCACCTGTTGCAATTGCTGGCCTTGGTGACCATGGAACCGCCCGTTTCAATGGAATCGGATTCATTGAGCGACGAAAAAGTTAAGGTATTGAAATCAATCCGCCCTATTCCCAAAGAAGCCGTGCACGGACATGCCTTCCGCGCTCAATATGCGGCAGGCAGCATTAACGGCGAAAAAGTTAAAAGCTATCTGCAGGAAGACAACATACCCGCTGACAGCACGACTGAAACCTACGCCGCCATGAAGCTGTATATTGATAACTGGCGCTGGCGCGGGGTGCCTTTTTATCTGCGCACCGGCAAGCGCATGGCCAAGGCCCAATCGGTAATTTCGATTTGTTTCCGCCACCCGCCGTTGCAATTTTTCCGTGATACCAACGTGCATTGCATGAATCCAAACTGGGTGCTGTTGGGCATACAGCCGGAAGAGTGCATCCGTATTGAAATGACGGTAAAAGAACCCGGTTTGGAGATGAATACCAGAACCAGCAGTTTGGACGCCAGTTTCCGCAATGAGGACGAAAAAGCCATTGATGCCTATGAAGACTTGTTATTGGACGTGCTGAAAGGCGACAGATCATTATTTCTGCGCTTTGATGAGGTAGAATATGCATGGCGCATTGTCGACCCCATCCTGCAAACCTGGGCGAGCGAGCGTGACTACATTGCCACTTATCCCGCAGGTTCATGGGGGCCTGAAGACAGTCACCGGATATTTGATAAGGAAAGCCATTTCTGGCGCAGTTCATTAACCCCCGAGTGTAAATAAATATAAATGCAAGAAAACTACCATTGGCATTACTTTGATAATGACGATCAAATTGCCGCCGCTGCCTGCCTGCAAATTCTTAATGCCGCTGAACGGGCAATTGCCGATCACGGCAAGTTCAAACTGGTGCTGGCCGGCGGCACAACGCCGGAAAAACTCTATAATCTGCTGGCGCAAGCCGATGCCGACTGGGCGAAGTGGGAGATTTATTACGGCGATGAGCGCTGTTTACCCCACGATCATCAGTACAGGAACAGCGTCATGGCCGGTCAGGCATTGCTCGGCAAAGTGGCCATACCCGCCGCGCAGATTCACACCATGCCCGCCGAAATGGGCGGCGAAGCGGCGGCAGCCTTCTACCGGCCGCTGGTTGCCGCCGCCTTGCCGTTTGACATGGTGCTGCTGGGCATGGGCGAAGATGGACACGTGGCCAGCTTGTTTCCCGGCCACGAACACGATCAGGGCGAACTCGTGCATGCCGTGCATAACTCACCCAAGCCGCCGCCGGAGCGCGTTTCCATCAGCGCAAAAGCGTTGAGCGCCAGCCATGAAGTCATTTTCCTGATTACCGGCAGTAACAAGCAGGATGCAGTCAAGCGCTGGAAACAAGGGGAAGACTTGCCGGTGGCCGCTATCCGGCCGCAAAATCCTGTCGATATTTATGTTGTGCGGGAATAACGGCAAATTTAACCAGGCCTAATGGCCGCCGCTTTTTATGATCCTTTTGCACTGGATTATTGTGTGTAATCACTGTCTTGCATTATCATATCCGGCCATTTAAAAGGACATCAATATGCTTATCAAAGACAACGAAATTGCTGACATCAACACGCCGACTGGTGATATGCGGTTGCATATTTTTCGCCCGGCGGCCCCAGGAAAATATCCTGCCATCCTGATGTATTCAGAAATATTTCAAGTAACAGCGCCTATCCGCCGCACAGCGGCAATGCTTGCCGGACATGGTTTTATTGTTGCTTGCCCGGAAATTTATCACGAACTTGAGCCAGCCGGCACCGTGCTTGCCTATGATGAGGAAGGCACTACCCGGGGCAATGAGCACAAGATCACCAAAGAACTTTCTTCCTATGACAGCGACGCGCGCGCAGCGCTGGATTACCTGAAATCACGCGAAGACTGCACCGGCCGTCTCGGCGTGATGGGTATCTGCATCGGCGGACATCTCGCGTTTCGCGCCGCCATGAATCCTGACGTATTAGCCACAACCTGCTTCTATGCCACGGATATTCACAAAAGAGGGCTGGGGCTGGGCAAGAACGACAACTCCCTGGATCGCGCCGGTGAAATCAAAGGTGAACTCCTGCACATATGGGGACGCCAGGACCCGCACGTTCCGCTGGAAGGCCGCAACCTGCTAAAAGCGCGTCTCGAAGAAGTGGGCGCCCGCTTCACATGGCATGAATTCAATGGCCAGCATGCTTTCATGCGCGATGAAGGCCCGCGCTACGACCCTGCATTGGCTTTACAAAGCTGGGGATTGCTGCTCGAATTGTTTCACCGTCGGCTGGGCTGGGGTGATCTTGATGTTGTAGCAGATAGCGCCCCTGCTGAAAGCCGCCACTAATAAAAACACCTAAGTTTTAAGCAAATAGGGAAGGCCGTAACTTTACAGTACGGCCTTTTGCATTTAAAACGCGGCAAGTTTCACGCTGTTGCGGCTGCCGTGTTTGACGCTATATAAAGCCTGATCCGACAGTTTCATCAACTCATTCCAGCCCGGCTTGTCATCCACAGAGCTTGCCACGCCAATGCTGACGGTAATCGGTTGGTGCTGCGCCAAGCCACTGTATTGGTTTTTTTCGATGGAACTGCGGATGCGTTCCGCCAACAACAGGGCCGCACTGCCGTTGGTGTTGGGGGCGATTATCAGAAACTCCTCGCCACCCAACCGGCAAACGATATCGTTGGTGCGTGAAGTCTCTTTCATGAGTTTGGCTGCATGCGACAGTACCTGGTCACCGACATCGTGTCCAAAGGTATCATTGACCGATTTGAAGTGATCCAAATCCAGCATCAGAATGCTCATGGGACGCTTGCACCGTTGCGCTGTTGCCCATTCCTGCTCCAGCCGACTTAGGGCGTAACGGCGGTTGGGCAAGCTGGTCAGAATATCTGTGTTAGCCATAATCCGGAGACGGCGGTTAGCCGCCGCCAGCTCGGCGGTATAGTGCTGAATGTCACGGCTTTCCTTTTCCAGTTCCTGTTGCAGCACGACAATACGATGACCGGCCCGGATGCGGGCCAGAAGCACGCGCAAGCTGACGGGTTTGGTCACGTAGTCATCGATGCCGGCATCGAGAGCTTCAATCAGGGCGTCCTCGTTTTCAGTGGTAGTGAGCATGATAAGGTAAAGATTCTTGCCAAAGCTTGAGGTGCGCAGCGCCTTGCAAAGAGCGAGTCCATCCATGGGTTTCATGTGCCAATCGGTAATTACCATTTGGGGTTTGTGCTCGATGACATGCTGCAACGCAGATTCACCGTTGCGGCAGATGTTGACCCGATGTCCGGCTTCTGTAAGCTGTTTGGAAAGACGTGTGAGCATGATGACGTCATCGTCGACCAGCAATAAATCCAGACCTGACAACAGTGATTCTTCGGAGGCGGCTTTTGGTACGGAGTTTTGAACGTCTGTGTCAACGTTAATCAGTTTTCCCCATTCGTGCCATTCTTCGATGACTTCATCGACAAAATCGATCAGGGCGGTCTCATTCAGATTATGAAGACGTGCTTGTGTTTTTAAATCCGTCAGCAGGGAGGCTCTATAGCTGTCATCAGCCAGACAGTAACGCGCGATCTGTCGCGCGAAAGCCAGTTGACTGGCAAGCCGGGCGGTTCGGGAAGTATCTTTTGTTTCCGTCTCGAGGCTCAGTTTTAGCGCATCCAGGAATATCTGCGGCAATCCCCAGTCATTCAGCAGAATCAAGCTCAAGGCTTTATGGTCGATGGCGAAACGCTCTCTTTCCAAAGCGATAAGCTGCTCGTCCTGAGCCGTGGCAAGACATTCGCTGTAGATCTCTGACCAGGCGGTTGCAAGCGCAAGGCGGCCAATGTCCGATAGCAATCCCAGGGTAAATGATTCCTCGGGTAATACGGTGCGTTCCCGTGCAGTGATGGCCGCGATGGCCACCGACATGGCCAGGGATTGTGACCAGTAGGCTACGTAATCGAATTTTAAGCAATTGCCGGTGCTGTTGTTGCCGATTAAAGAAAGGCTCAGGGCAAAGTTGCGCACCGCCTGCATGCCCATCATCATCACTGCATCCTGAACGTTGGCGATGGGGCGCCGCGCGCCGAAGGCGGCTGAATTGACGAAACGCAATATCCGGCCGCTTAAGGCGGGATCTATCTTAACCAATTGAGCGACTTGCTGCATGGTGGCATCGTCCCGCTGTACAAGCTTTACAATGGCCAGCGCTGTTCCTGAAGGTGAAGGCAGGCGTTCAGCGGCTTTCAGTTCATGAAAGTTGAATTCATTGATCATGGATTTGTCTCTTTCCGGTGCAGCAGATTTTCTATCATCCTCATTATTGCATTGGACAAATCATTCGTCATCAATTGAAAATCAGCCCGCTCGGCATTTCGGGCGGCATGCTCCAGTTTTAATGCAAGGCTTATTGTCGTTTCAGCGTGAAAATGCTCAGCCATGCCTTTGATTGCGTGGGCGGCATCGGCCAATGCCGCGAGATCCGACCGGCTTATGGCGTCGTGCAATTCGGCCACTTGCCTGGGGGCTTCATTGATAAATAAACCGATCATTTCAGCCAGCAAGTCTGCGTCATTATCCAGTTGTTTAAGGGTGGCAGTTTCATCCCAGACGGCTTCTGCCGAGTCCGTTGTGGCTACTGCTTCGGAGGTTTTTCTCCGCCGTGAGTCAATAGGAGTTGATACTGCTTTGCGGTTAAATGGTTCGCCCAGCCAGTGCGGCAGGACTTTTGCCAAATCGGTTCTGGTAACGGGCTTGGCCAGATAATCATCCATGCCCGCGGCCAGGCATTTTTCGCGCTCTCCCGCCGCCGCATGGGCGGTAAGGGCCACAACGGATACACGCCGGGCATCGCCTGCGGCTATTTCCCGTCCGCGCAGAATACGGGTGGTTTCATAACCATCCATGACGGGCATCTGGCAATCCATCAATACCAGATCATAAAACTTGTGTTGTAGCCGATCCAGGGCTAATTGTCCGTTATTGACTACATCCGGTTTAATCTGAAATTTGGCGAGCTGGGAAGCTATGACGGTCTGATTAATCGCGTCGTCTTCGACCACCAGCACCTGTCTATCGCTGTAATCAGGCAAGCTTTCTTCCATCTTGGCTGCTGGAGCGGGTTTCCGGCCGGAAGATGGCAGCAGGGCCGGGGCATTGTTTCCCACGGGCGTCAATGGCAAGGTAAACCAAAAGCGTGCCCCCAGCCCCAGCGCGCTTTCCACGCCAATGATGCCGCCCATGATTTCCACAAGATTCTTGCTGATGGACAGGCCCAGCCCTGTGCCGCCAAAACGGCGCGCCGTGGAGCTGTCCGCTTGGGAAAAGGGCTGAAACAGATGCGTTTGCGTTTCGGGAGCGATGCCGATTCCGGTATCTTTTACTTCAAAGCGTAATCTGGCCACTCCAGCGACTACTTCCGACATGAAGACTTTTACCGAGACAGCACCCTGATCGGTAAATTTAATAGCATTGCCGATCAAGTTGGTGAGTATCTGGCGGATGCGCATAGGATCGCCACGCCAGCGTGGCGGTAGGTTGTCTGGTAGAAAACAGCTCAGTTCCAGGTCTTTGGAATGAGCGCGTTTGGACAGGAGCGAGCAAACCTCCTTCACCAAATCGGGCAGATCAAACTCGATCTCTTCCAGCTTGACCTTGCCGGCCTCCAATTTAGAGAAATCCAGAATGTCGTTAAGGATTACCAACAGGGATTCCGCCGAGTTTGCAGCAATTTCTATCATCCCCTCCTGCTCACGGGATAGCTTTGTGTCCTTTATGATTTCCAGCATTCCCAGCACGCCGCTCATGGGCGCGCGGATTTCATGGCTCATATTGGCCAGAAACGCAGATTTGGTTTGAGCGGCCTGCAAGGCAGTATCGCGAGCCGCTTCCAGCGAATTTTTGGCGCGTTGTTGCAACAGGGCGAGAGCCATCATCTCGCCTACTTGCTGAAGCATGGCAATACGGGATTCGCTTTGCATCGGATAGGGATCGGTGTAAAGAAACAATACGCCGAGAATGTCGCCGCCGGAAGCAATCGGAACGATGTAATGTCCATGGGGTTGCATGCCGTCAAATTGATGTTCGTGCCGCGGGTCGCAAAAGCAGTCATCGGAAACCAGGATTTTGCCCGACATGGCTGCGCGCCCGCACAGGCAGTCCCCCAAGGCAATGCGTTGTTCTTTGCGAATAAACTCATCGCTGAACTCGCCGTGCAACACGAACATGTCCAGACAGTCCTCATCTTGCACTCTTAAAAATACGCCGCCCTTGCGTTGCAGATTGAAAGTCTTGAGATCAAACAGGATATCCAGAACGTGTATAAAGCATTCTTTCATTGTCTGGGGCTGATGTAGCGCTTCAGAGATAGCCAGACGGGCGACGGTGTCCGCATTGTCCATCTGCAGGGCCAGCTCGCGTTTAACCAGATCGCTGACATCGTGCTGGATCTGTACGTAACCGGACAGTACTCCGTCCGGCGTTAAGATGGGAGTCACATTAATCTTGGCCCAATACTCAAGGGTATCAGGGGGTGTGGCTTGCCCTGCGATGCGGATCGGCACTATGCCCCTGCGGCGGCCTAACAGCCGGCCGGACCAAGCTTTGCCATGTTTAAGCTGGTTCTGCATCTTGGCAAGTGTTTTTTGATCGACGTTGGGGCTGTCCAATACATCAGGCTGCCGGTTCATCAGCGCATCTTCTGCCCAGCCGGTGAACAGGCACAGCGCCGGGTTGGCGTATTGGATGTGGCCCGCCGCATCGGTGATGAGGATCATCTCGCTGCTGGCATCCAGCGCACGCTTGAGCGCCGTCAGTTTTACCTCATTCTGTTTCTGCGCCGTAATATTTCTGCGTATTGAAATGTAAAGGCGCGGCTTGCCGTCGTTATCCAGCAGCGGTGCGATGGTGCTGTCCACCCAGTAAAAGCTGCCGTTCTTGCTGCGGTTGCAGAACTCGCCCTGCCATGTCTGCCCGCCGGCGATAGTGCGCCACATATTGCGGATATAGCCTTTGTCGTGATGACCGGAGTTGACGATGCGGTGATCCTGACCGATGAGCTCCTCCTGTGTATAACCAGAGATTTTGCAGAATTTGTCGTTCGCATAGACAATGCGCCCCTGAACATCGGAAATACTGACCAGAACGTGGGCCTCCAAGGCTTCCAGCAGTTCCTTGTTTGATACAATCTGCTCGTCAGCTTGCGTTTGCCTGCGAACGGTCTGCAAGGCTAGCGGACGCAACGCCAGGAACCACAACAGAGGCGCGCTCAATACAGTCAGCAGCATGATGTTAAGGGCGGTATTTTGTATCGGCGATAAGGCGATGTCCCGTTGATGAAGCGCAAATGTTATCAACGCTTCGGCAATGCCAATGATGGCGATTACGATAATCAGCGTATAAAGAGAGTTGCGCTTTAGGTACTGCGCTGGCGATAATGGTGATGGCATTAATTTATTGTTATTTATGACTATTTGTAACTGAATATAATAGCTTTATTATATAAGTGCCGTTATTTTTCAGACAGCATTATAAATCTATTGTTTTTAGTGCAATTCGTGCTTTGATACTTGTTTTTGAGGCATGTTGTTTAATTCCTGTCCGGCATGATGGATAGTGTGCGCCAAGAAGACCAACCAAGAGACTATAAACTTTTAATCATGGCAAAGTTACCCTATCCTTTAGCCACGTATTTAACCTTATAAGAAGAAATCATGACCGAAGCAGCAGCTTTATTTTCCAATGCAAAACTTGTAATTCCAGGCGGCGTCAATTCGCCGGTACGATCTTTTAGCGGCGTAGGCGGCACACCGGTTTTTATCGACCATGCCCGTGGCGCTTATATCTACGACAGTGTGGGCAATAGTTATATCGATTATGTCGGCTCCTGGGGGCCTATGATTTTAGGGCATGCCCATCCCGAAGTTATTGCGGCGGTCAAGCAGACGGCTGAAAAAGGCCTGAGTTTCGGCGCGCCGACTGAGATTGAAACACAAATGGCTAAACGGGTCTGCGAACTGGTTCCGTCTATCGAACTGGTCAGGATGGTCAGCTCCGGCACCGAAGCGACCATGAGCGCGATCCGTTTAGCCAGAGGCTATACCGGCAGGGACAAAATCGTTAAATTCGAGGGCTGTTATCACGGCCATTCGGATTCATTACTGGTTAAAGCCGGTTCCGGCGCGTTAACTTTTGGCGTCCCCAGCTCTCCCGGCGTACCGGCAGCCGTTGCTGAAAATACCATTACCTTGACTTACAACGACAGCGTAGCGGTCAAGGCCCTGTTTGCCGAAATAGGCGAGCAGATCGCCTGCATCATCGTTGAGCCGGTTGCCGGCAATATGAACTGCATACCGCCGGTGCCGGATTTTCTGGAAACCTTGCGCGAGGTCTGCGACCAATACGGCAGCATACTGATTTTTGACGAAGTGATGACCGGGT
Source organism: Methylobacter sp. (assembly GCA_041660285.1). Lineage (GTDB taxonomy): Bacteria > Pseudomonadota > Gammaproteobacteria > Methylococcales > Methylomonadaceae > Methylobacter_A. The sequence continues at coordinate 38,199 of JBAZWN010000019.1, read as the reverse complement.
TCAGGGTGAGCCTGAGCGGTGCGCAGGGGCTTTACAATGTTGAACCCGATTTGACCACGCTGGGCAAAATCATCGGCGGCGGCATGCCGGTCGGCGCTTTTGGCGGCTCGCGCAAAATCATGGAATATCTTGCGCCGCTCGGGCCTGTTTATCAGGCGGGTACGCTTTCCGGCAATCCTGTCGCCATGGCCGCCGGTTTAAAAACGCTGGAATTGATAGCCCAGCCCGGTTTTTACGAGGCATTGACTGCAAAAACCGAAAAACTGACGTCGGGTTTGAAGACTCGCGCCAATCAGGCGGGCATAGCCCTGTCGACCAATACGGTGGGCGGCATGTTCGGCCTGTTTTTCAGCGCGGAAGAGCAAGTGTCTACGTTTGCCCAGGTCATGCGGTGCGACCAGAATTTATTCAAACGCTTTTTCCATGCCATGCTGGAGGAAGGCATTTATCTGGCGCCCTCAGCGTTCGAAGCCGGTTTCGTTTCAGCCGCGCACAGCGATGAAGACCTGGAAAAAACGCTGGATACGGCTGAAGCCATATTTAATCGCTTGTAACCCGAATCAGGAATCGGCTTGGACTTTATAAATAACATTCCCTCATGGGTTCTTGGCTTGTGCGGCTTGCTGGCCGGCGCAGCAGCGATGCGCTTGCTGGCGGGCAAAGACAAAGCTATTATCCAGCGGCTTTCGACCGACCTTGCCGTCTCGGAGGAAAAACTAAAACAGTTGCAAACCAAGGACGCCGAGCTGCAACAGTTGCAGCAGCTGTTTATAGAAACCAAAACCCAGAATACCGAACTGCAAACCCGCATGGATGAGCAGATGAAAAATGCGGCGGAGAAATTAAGGTTATTGCAGGATGCGGAAGTCCGCTTAAACACGCAGTTTGAAAACCTGGCCGGCAGGATTTTCGATGAACGTAGCAAGCAGTTTACCGAACACAACAAAACCAGTCTGGATCATATCGTCACGCCGCTGCGGGAGCAGCTGGGCGAGTTCAAGCAACGCATAGAAACGGTTTACGACAACGAAAACAAGGACCGCATTTCCTTGCGCGAGGAAATCGTCTCGCTGCGTCGCGATACCGCGCAGATGAACCAGGAAGCGCTTAACCTGACCCGCGCCTTGAAAGGCGACAAGAAAACCCAGGGCAACTGGGGTGAAATGATCCTGGAAAAAGTGCTGGAAAAATCGGGGCTGCGCAAAGGCATCGAGTATGAAACGCAGGGCGCATTCCGGGATGAGGATAACAAGCTGTTCAAGCCGGATGTGATTGTCCGCTTGCCCGAAGACAAGGATGTCATTATCGATTCCAAGGTGTCCCTGCTGGCTTATGAACGTTATTGCTCGACAGAGGACGACCAGGAACGCGTCACCGCATTGAAACAGCATACCGACGCGGTGCGCGAACACATCAAGGGCTTGAGCGGCAAGGACTATTCCGGCCTGAAAGGCATCCGGTCTTTGGACTTTGTGTTGTTATTCATGCCTATCGAAGCTGCGTTTATTGCTGCTTTTCAGGCTGACGAACGCCTGTTTACCGATGCCTTCGAGCATAAAATCATCGTGGTTACGCCGACTACCCTATTGGCCACGTTGCGCACTATCGAAAATATCTGGCGCTATGAACGCCAGAATGAAAACGCCAGGGCTATCGCGGATAAGGCAGGCAGCCTCTATGACAAGATATGCGGCTTCGTTGAAGATCTCGATAAGCTGGGCAAGCAGTTAAGCACCGTCCACGCGACCTATGACGGCGTCATGAACAAATTAAGCCAAGGCCGCGGCAATCTGATCAATCAGGCCAGCAGTTTTGTCGAGCTGGGCGTTAAAGTTAAAAAGACCTTCCCTAAAAACATTACCGAACAGACTGGAATTGATAGTGATGAAAGCTAGAAATCACCGGTTCTTAATTCAGCATCCTGCAAAACATCATTCCGACATTTATGAGATACTACGCGGTTTTTATTTGTCCAGATTATTCTGATATTGAAAGGAGTAACACATGACGGCACTGGTTGGCATCATCATGGGCTCGACGTCCGACTGGGAAACCATGCGTTTTGCAGCGGAAACGCTGGAGCGGCTCGGCATTCCGCATGAGGTTGAAGTGGTCTCGGCGCACCGTACACCGGACAAACTGTTCGATTATGCCGAAACGGCCGAGACCAAAGGCCTGGAAGTGATCATCGCAGGCGCTGGCGGCGCGGCGCACCTGCCCGGCATGACGGCGGCGAAAACCGCCGTGCCTGTGCTGGGCGTACCGGTGCAGTCCAAGGCTCTCAATGGCATGGACTCATTGCTGTCCATCGTGCAGATGCCCGCCGGCATTCCAGTCGGCACGCTGGCGATAGGCAAAGCGGGCGCCATCAACGCGGCTTTGCTGGCGGCGGCCATTATCAGCAACAAACATGTCCAGTATAAGGATGCATTAAACGATTTCAGGCGCGATCAAACCGAAACGGTGCTTGCGCACCCGGATCCACGAGCAGAGGACGATATATGATAGTTGGCGTACTTGGCGCAGGCCAGCTTGCCAGAATGATTGCTTTGGCGGGCACTCCATTAGGACTGGATTTCATTTTTCTCGATCCATCCTCCGATGCCTGCGCCAACCGGCTTGGCGAAGCCTTGATCGGCGACTATAACGATCCGAAATTGCTGGCGCAACTGGCGGAACGCGCCGATGTGGTCACTTATGAATTCGAGAATGTTCCGGCTGAAGTCGCGGAGTTTCTGGCGACGCACACACGGGTGTATCCCTCACCTAAAGCCCTGGCTGTTGCCCAGGATCGATTGCTTGAAAAAACTTTTTTCCACGACATCGGCATCCCTACCCCGGCTTATGCGCCGGTGGACAGTCTTGAAAGCCTGGAACAGGCCATGGCCGCCATCGGCTATCCCGCCATCTTAAAAAGCCGCACCCAGGGCTACGACGGCAAAGGCCAGTCCATGCTCAAATCGGCGGATGATTTAAAAGCCGCCTGGGAGCTGCTACAAGGCGTACCCGCTGTCGTCGAGGCCTTCGTCCCGTTCAACCGCGAAGTGTCCATCATCGCCGTGCGCAGTGTTTCTGGGGAGATTGTTTTCTATCCGTTATCGGAGAACCTGCATCGCGGCGGCATCCTGCGCGTTTCCGAATGCCGCGATCACGATGCCATGCAAAAACAGACGGAAGGCTATGTATCCCGCTTGCTGGAAGCGCTGGATTACGTCGGCGTGCTGGCGTTGGAGTTATTTGAAATAGACGGAAAACTGCTGGCCAACGAGTTCGCGCCACGGGTGCATAACTCCGGCCATTGGACGATCGAAGGCGCCGAAACCAGCCAGTTTGAAAATCATTTGCGGGCGATTCTGGATCTGCCTTTAGGCGCAACAACATCAGTCGGCAAAGCGGCGATGGTGAATTTCATCGGCGGACTGCCTAAGACTGAAAAGCTATTGGCGATTCCCCACGCGCATTTGCATTTGTACGATAAAGCGCCGCGCAAAGGCCGCAAAGTGGCTCATGCCACGGTGCGCGCAGAGAATTCGGAGCAATTGGCGGAGGTGGTCAAGAAACTGACTGCGCTGGCCGATCAGGTTGATGATTCGTAACTATCGGCAGCCGGATACTCGACGCCGGTTTTAACATTGCGCTCAAACAGGCTACAGACTATTGCGTAACATTGTTATTAGTTGGGACAGTCTCTTCACCGCTTTCCAATACCGGCTGATTAAGCAGCCGGAACAGCCAGGCTTCTGCCGCTACGCGGTTGGTTTGCAGCATGCTGTTAGGAAAAAAACCGAACATCAGAATCAACAAAGCCGGAACACACAGCAGAGCCAGTTCACGGGGGCGTAAATCCTGCACCTGGCTGACACTGGCTTGCGTGACGGGGCCGAAGAAGGCGCGGCGGGTAAAAGACAGCATATAGGCCGCGCTAAGAACCGCGCCGGCCAGGGCTGCAATGCCGATGCTCGGATGCGCAAGCATGGTGCTGATGATCAACAGTAACTCGGCAGGAAAGTTGCCGGTTCCGGGCAGGCCTATGCTGGCCAGCGCGAATAAGAAATAAAAACAGGTCAGCCGCGGCATCACTTTAGCCAAACCGCCCAGATGGATAGCTTCGGTGCTGCCCAGCCGATGCTGGATAAAACCCGCCACCAGCATCAGGGAGCCTGCCACCAGCGTGAAGTTGAGCAATTGAAAAATCGCGCCCTGAATGCCCTGTATATTTAATGATGCGATGCCGACGATAACCAGTCCGACGTGGCTGATGCTGGCGTAGGCCAGCAAGCGGCGCAAATTGGTTTGCTGCAAGGCAATCAATGCGCTGTAAAGAAGCGTGATGGCGCCCAGAATGCCCAGCACCCAGCTGTATTCAACGGCAGCCGAAGGCGCCAGCGGCATGGCGAAACGAATCATGCCAAAAGCGCCGAGTTTCAGGCCGGTTAATAGTGCCGCCATTTGTGTCGGGCCTTCCATCGCTGCGGTTGGCAGCCAGGTATGAAAGGGCACTAAAGGCGCCTTAACGGCAAAGCCGGTCAGCAGCAATAAAAATACCACAGCTTGCAAGTTATCCGGCAATGGCGTTTCCAACAATACCGGCAAGCTGAAGGACAGATGCTGGGGAATGTTGCCGTTGATTCCATTGGCGTGATTGATTGCCAATATGATGATGGCAAATAATAACGGCACGCCGCCAAACAGCATAAACATCGTGTATTTCAACGCCGCGCCGCGCCGTTGCGGACCTATGCCCCATAAGCCGATCAAAAAGAAGATGGGCGGCAAAGTCAGTTCCCAGAACAGGAAGAACAGCGTCATATCCAGCGCTAAAAATACGCCGATGGTGACGCCCTCCAATGCCAGCAGCAGGGCGAAATGAAGACAATTCAAATGCTGCACCGAATTCCATGAAGCAATAATCACCATCAGCGTCAACAGCGCTGAAAGCGGCAAAAATAACACCGAAATGCCATCGACACCGATCAGGTATTCGATATTCAGGCGGGGTATCCAGGCATGGCGTTCAAGCAGCTGAAAGCCGCCATCATCGGTATTGAACATTTGCAACACTGCAAGCGCTGCGATTAATTCGAGAACGGCAACCGATAGCGCAGTTTTCTTGGCCAAACTCACGCTGCAACTGGCGCCGGCCGCAACAGCGCCGAATAAAGGCAGCAGTATCAGCAGGCTTAAAACAGGAAAATGTGCTTCAATCATGTTGGCCGTCCTTTGTACCGGCTTCGCCTACAGGAGGTAGGCGAGGGGCGTGAGCAGGAGCGGAAGCTTCAGTATTGTCGTTGGGCTCTGTCAGCGTGTCTGTCTGTTGTGCGCCGTGCACAGGATAGTACTCGCCAATAGCAACGGCTTCCTTGTCTATAATGGACAGCAACGGCGTTGTGTAAAAGCCGGTGCCGATAAGCAATAAACAAATCGCAACAGTAATAACCCGTTCTTTTGTAACAGGGTGGTGGCTACAGCTGTAAGGTTGTTCAGCCCGTTTGGAGGAAGCCATGAATATGCGCTGAAAAGCCCATAACAGGAAGGCTGCGGACAGAACGTTGCCGATCAGGATAGCGATGGCAAGCAGCCAGCCGTCTTCCTGAATAATCCCTTCAATGAGCAGATGCGCGGCGTCAAATCCCGGCGTACCGGGCATAACCATGGTGCTCAGCGCGGAAATCAAAAAAAGAATCGCAATGGTGGCATTGGTGTCAAACAGCCCGCCCAATCGGGGGATAAAAGCGGTGCGGGTGCGCTCATAAATCAGGCCGACGCTGAACAGCATGCCTGCCGTCGCCAGACCATACGCCAGTGACAGCAAGATGCTGCCTTCCAGGCCGCGAGCGTTAAAGCAGAAAACGCCTATTATCAGCATTCCCGTATGACTGACGACGGCAAAGGCCAGCAACCGGCGAATATTGATTTGCATGAGCGCCAGCAATGCGCCGTAAAAGATGCTGATAAACCCCATGGTCACCACAAGTTCCGACCAATGTTCGGCGACACCGGGAACCATGGGCAAAATAAAACGGATGACTGCATAAACGCCCAGTTTCAAGCCCACCAGAAAAATGGCGGCGCTGGCGACCGTGCCGTGCTCCGCCAATACCGGCAACCAGCCGTGAAACGGAAATAACGGCATACGGACGGCAAAGCCGAAAAACAGCAGAACAAAAATCAATACCTCATCATGTAAATAGGCATTATTCTGTTGCAGCGTCAGCCAGTCGAAAGTCAGAGCATGTTCGGCATCGATCAAACCGAAAGCCAACAACAAAAACCCAGCCAGGGCCATCAGCAAGCCGCTGCCCCAGTATTGCAGCAATAAGACGATGATTCTGCGTCTGTTTTGCCCGGTTCCGGCATGAGCCGTCAACAGAATCACAGGAATCAGCTCCAGCAAGCACCACAACCAGAATTGCATGACATTCAGCGCGGCAAAAGCGCCGATCAGTACGGTTTCATAACCCAGCAGGCAGGCGATGAACAGCCGGTCGGTGACATGCCGGGTAATTGAGGTATAAATCAAAGCCAACAACGTTAAAATAGCCGCCAGCGGAATAAATAAAATATTTGTCCCATCAACGCCGACACTGTAACTGAGACCGGCGAAGTGCGCCTGTTCAACCAGATGAATGCCGGGACTGTTGGAATCGAAAACAGAGAGCAGATAGAGGCTAAGCAGCACTGTCAATATCGATCCGGCGTAACCGAACCGCAGTGCGACAGCCGATGACCGGGAAAACAGGATAGCGATCAGGGTTGCCAGCGGGACAAGCGTCAGCGTAGTGAGCAGCGGAAAGGCGGCTGATTCCGACCAAGGGGTAACAGTAATATCCATCAGAGCCTCAAAATGCAACAAGCAATGTTATAAACACAAACAGCACCAGATAACGCGGCCTTAGCACTAACTGTTCGAACTTATTGGCGGCATGCCCAAGCTGACGGCCATAACTGACTGTGCCTTTACCTATGCCGCGCAATACAAAGCGGTCTTCAAACCAGTGCAGGATAGCTGAAGCCCATTCGGTGAGCTTTCCCGCCAGACCACTGCCCTGGGCAAAGGAATCGGATTCATTATCCAGCCGGGCGCCAATCGTTTGCTCCTCCAATTGCGCCAGCGACGATATTGCGCGGATTGCAGGAGCGGGAGCGCCCATGATGCCATCAACAACATGATCATCAAAATAGCCCAGGTCGTCCGCCAATCGGCGAATCGGTCTTACCAATGCCCAGTCTTTAATCTGGTCCAGCCAGAACCGCTGCAAAGATGCAACATACGCCCAGCGTAACCCCGCAATGGCAGGGGTTACGGGTTTTATGGGGTTGCCCTGCACATTATGCATCAGTGATGGCGCGGTTAAGAATTGATAGCCGCGCACAACGGCATGGGCGCAAAGATGCCAGCCGGCCAGCTGCCAATAACCTAGGCCGCATTCCAGAAACATCAGTCCCAGTTGACCGGATGTCGCAAAAACCAAAGAACTCTTGGCGTCCGTCTGGGTCAGTCCGACAATAAAGGCATAGATTGCTGTCATGGCCCCGATTAAGGCAACCAGAGCCATGATAAAGGGGGCTTGCTCAAAAAGCGGTTCCAGCACAATCAACAGATAAACACCGGCATGCACCATTACCGCGCCGTAGAACACGGCGCTGGACGGCGTTGGTCCTTCCATCGCCCGTGCCAGCCAGGGGGTAAAGGGAAGTTGGGCGGATTTTGCAAAAGCCGCGATGGCAAAGCAAAAGGATATCGCGGTTGCTTCGCCTCTGGACAGATGGGCGCCAACAGCGTTCAGGTCATTCCAGTTAATGCCTCCGCTCCAGGCATAGCTTAAGCCAATCCCCAGAATAAAACCGGCATCGCCGATACGGTTAGTCACAAAAACGCGCGTTGCATTAGTCACGGCAACCGGACGGTCATAAGCGTAGGCTATTAAAAGGTACGAGCAAAATCCTGCAATTTCCCATCCGATAAAAGTGCCGACGGCATTGCCGGCTACCACTAACAGCAGCATCGCAGAAGCAAACAGGCTCAAGATAAAAAAGAACCGGTGATAACCCGATTCCCGGTGCATGTAGTTGACTGAAAAGCGGATGATAATAAATAACAGCAGTGAAAACAGCGCCGCCAAATAGACATTAAACCCGGCGCTGATAAAATTCACCTGAACATTCAGCGTGTCGCTGTTTAGCCATTGTCCTATGTTGTATGAGCCGATATTTTTGCCCAGCAAATCAGCGCCCAGCAAAGTCAGAGCCAGCAAGGAAGACATGCTGATAGCCCAGGTGGCAATATCAGCGGTGGCGCTTTCGTCGGCTTCACCGTTGATTACACCAAACAGATGCCCCATGCCGATGATGGCAGCGGCGATAAATGGCATTAAGGGGATGAAAATGACTAATGCATCCATTATACGGCCCCCAACATTTCAGGTTGTTTAATGAGCGCCGGTGGGACGGGCAGTGTTTGATTCCGGTAGCAGTCCGGTGATTTTTCATAGACCGGCAATTTTTCGGTTGCGGCGGCTTGCCAGAGCATAAAACCTGTTCCGCGCTCGAAGATAAAAATTTTACCGCTGTCAGGGTCTTTAGCGCTCAGATGTACCCAGCCGCCCGCTATCAGCTCACGCAAACTTTCCTGGCGGGCGTAGATTTGTTCCAGCACCGAAGTTTTCGCCTCAACCAGAATCTGCAGGCGCATCGGCTCGTGGATTTCAACCATTTGCTGTGGCAGGCCGGTACGCAAATCGCTGCTTGCGCCTTCCATCACGCCAAAAAAGCCGGTGATGTTATGCGGCACTTTGGAACCGCAGCCAAAACGTTCGTTATTGACGGTGGAAAAATAATATTCCAGGTTAATGCCCGCACCAACCGGGCCGACAGCGAGCAAAATGCCTTCCAGTACTTTGCCGTCTGGGTCTTGGGTAGGATCATAGGAAATCAAAAATACCCGGCGGTCAAAAAATGCGCCTTGCGTCAGCGAACGGCGGCCAACGACGGCAGAGGCATTGGTGGCGTGGCCGAGCTCAGGCCGAACCTGGGAGAAATCAGTGGCGCGCTCTTCTATATGGGCCAAGGCCTCGCCCGGTGTCGGGTTGCGAGGAGCCGAAGCCAGCCGGCGGCAGCGTTCATGCGCAGACATGAGCTGGGCATGGCGCAATTCCTGTTGTAATTTTTTCAGCCCGGCCAGCCGCTCTGCCGGAACATCACTGATGTCGTACCAGCTGATTTCTTCATTGCAGGTATTGTGCTCGGCGCCGATAAACCAGGTATCGGACGGGATAGTGATGCCGCGTTCTGCCAATAGTCCGCGTATTTCCGGACGATTGGCCATCGCCGCAAACACCCGCGCATTGGGGCCGCCGTGCCGGCCGCTGCAAGCTCCGCAATCGTAAGCGGCCAAATGCGGATTATTCTGGCTGATGGAGCCATGTCCCATCAGCACAACCAGTTCCGAAAATCCGTAAGTCAGGCCGGTGTTGCGCAGAAAGCCTGCGACCCGGTCGGCCTGTTCATTATCGGTAAAACCCAGTTTGGGGCGCTCCGGTTCGGCAACTGTCACATTATCTGTCGAAGTAAACAGTAATTGGGTCTCAACCTTGGGCGCAACCAGCTGCGCTATGCCGGAAACAAGACTGTGTTGCGGCTTGGGAAACAGCGACTTAGCTAATAAGCCGGTGAAGGCAAGCGGCGCAATGGCATCAATCACCGGATGCGACAACAGCAGATTGCGGCGCAAGCCCTGATGCAGCAGATTGGCAATGCGCTGGCCCAGCTTACGGCCACGGTTATGGCTAAGCAGCTCTTTTTCGCTACCGGTTCGCGGCATTTCCTGAACTTCATGCGCCGGCGTCACCACCACCGGACACAGCGGCGTCACCTCGCTGTCGTTCAGGCCCTTGTAATTCATGGCAACGCCGAAAAAACCTGCGGCGCCCAGTGTTTCAATGGCGGGATTGAGTTCTTCAAGATGGCGGCGAAAACCTTCTTCTCGGTCATCCATGCAGAATATGATTTGTGAATCGGGGCGCTCATTGCGGTTTGCCCAGCGCCCGCGATTGTGGTTGGCGCGCAGGGCCTGGAAAAAGGCTTCCCGGTAATGGTGCTCGTAGGCATAGAGCCAGACTTTGCTGCGTTCGGTAGCATTAAATTCATCCAGCACGGCCAGCATCTGCAGGAGGTCTGTTTTGTGTAGCAGCTCTATGTGCGCAGCGTTCAGCCCCAGGTGCTGGCACAAGCGGAACAAACGCCAGCCGCTATTGCATACTGAGCGCCCGTCCTCGTTCTCCGTCATCGGGCTGAGCTGCCAGGTTTCGATCAGGTCGGCAAGCTGTTGCCAGTCGGTGCGGTGATGGCGTTCGGCATCTGTCTGGTTGGTTAATGATTCAGCCAGTTGGGTCAGATATTCAGGCAGGTTTTTTTGGTGCAGCTGTCTGCGGACTATAAACTCGGGCAGGTTTTTACGGAAATAGCTTTGCAGGGAACCCAGTTTGGCTTCGATATTCCAGGTATTCCGGCAGATCTGGTTAAGCCAGAGCCGATCCAGCGTCAGGCGAATGGCCAGATAATCGGCAAGTGTTGGCGCGGCATCATTTTCGGTGTGGTATTTAGGGTGATGCTGCCGCCAGTTGATCATTCCAGACCAGCCGGGTATTTCAAGAGTCAGTCGGCGCAGGTAGCCTTCCCATTTGGCTTGCGGTATTTCCAGGTGGGTCAGTTGCAGGATGATGGCATCTACCGCAGCTTCAGGCAGTTCAGCCATAATTTGCTGCCAGTCGGGCAGTTCATGCAAAAACGGGTTTGCATCATATTGCACCGTTGCCCGCCAGGCGGCATAAAGACCTAGCCGGCTGCGTTCAGGCAGTTGCCACGGGGCCATGCCTTCATCCATGCCGGAAGCGCACAGGCGTATCAGTTGTGGACGGACGGAATCAAGTATGTCTGTTCCGCTCAATGCCATGATGAAGCCGCGCAAGGTAATGCTGCCGCCCAGTTCGGACAGCAGTTCGTCCAGGGCAGCTTCTGCCTGTTGCAGCATCTGCTGATGTACCGATGCGCTACTATTTTCTGAAACTTGCGCCAGCCAGTCTTCGGCTTGCTCCAGCGACAGGTCAAGCATGTTTTCGGGGTGCAGCGCCGCTTGCTCCAGGCCGAGTTTGTTTAAAATGTTTTCCCACAGTTGCCTGATGGTGCTGCCCTCTGCAAGCAACTGGCTCTGAACCTGCAAAGGCACATCGGCCTGCACAGCGCTTAAAGCGTCCAATTCCTCTATCTGCCAGTTCAACTGGCTGACGCTAACGGCTTGCAGGTCAAATAACATCGCAATGCGGTAAAGGTCTTGCCGGGTAATCGTTTTATCCTTTACCGTGCAAACGATCTGTCCTGCCAGCAATTCCGGGTTATGCGCAAATGCCGCCGACAGGTCGCGCTCATCAATACGCCTTTGGCTGTAGAATCTGCGGTTTTTTTCTTCGGGAAGATAACAGCAAATGCCGGTCAATGCCTCGAATTCAGCCAGAGCCTCTTCAAACGGCAGATGCTGGAATCCGTGCAAGGTGTTGTGATGCACAAAATCAAGAATCGGCGCTTGTCCTGGCAGCACATGATCCAAATTATTCAGCGTAGTGGTGATCTGTTCACGTAAGTTAAGGGGCTTTAAAGGAGACTCTTGCATCGTAAGTCCTATAAAATCCGTAGCCTGATCAGGCTGTTCATTTGAGTGACGGTTGCTGCGGACAAATCAATCAATGGCGCAGGCAATAGACCGAGCAATACAATGCCGGCAACCAGTGCTCCGGCGGCCAATAGCTCGGACGTTCTTAAGTCCTCAATGTGCTGCATCTGAGGTTTTACCGGGCCGGTGAATAACAGGCTGATAGTGCGCATGGCATAGGCAGCGCTGATGAGCATGCTTACGCTGAAACACACCATCAGGCCGCCCCACTGCTGAAAGCCGCCGATAATCGCATGTAATTCGGCAATAAAACCCACCGAACCCGGCAAGCCCATCGCCGCCAATAACGTTAACGTGGTGAGAAATGCAAAACGCGGCATCACCTGGATCAGTGAGCTGTAATCCTGAATATTGCGGGTATGGGTGCGTTCATACAGCAGGCCGACCAGCAAAAATAAGGCTCCGGCAATCAGCCCGTGAGCGGTCATTTGCAAGACTGCTCCGGTAATGCCGACTTCATTCAAGGTGGCAATGCCTAATAAAACAATGCCCATGTGGCTGACTGAAGAATAGGCGACCATGGCCTTAAGATCGCTTTGCCGCCATGCCAGCAAACCGCCGTAAAGCATCCCGAACAACGCCAGAAAAACCAACAGAGGCTGTAGTGTTTGTGCGGCTTCCGGCAGCATGACGATGACCCTGAGCAAGCCGTAAGCGCCCATTTTCAGCAAAATGCCGGACAGTAAAATACTGACCGGGCTGGGCGCTTCAACGTGAGCCAGCGGCAACCAGCCGTGTAACGGGAAAACTGGCATTTTGACGCCGAATCCGATCAAGAAGCCAAGCAACGCCAAAACCTGCTGATCTTTCGGCATGTTTTGTGACACCTGGCTCATCGCGCTCATTAGTGAAACATGCTCGGGCACGTACTCATAAACCGCGATCAGGCTGATCAGCATGAAAATCGAGCCGCCCATGGTATAGAGCACGAAGTTAAGGCTTGCCGTGTGCCGCCGCGTGCCGCCCCAGCGGTCAATCAGGAAAAACAGCGGGATTAAGGTTACTTCCCAGAAGATATAAAACAGAGCCCAGTCCTGAGCCAGAAACACGCCCAGCACCCCGAACTCAAGCAATAGTATGCTGATATGGTAGCCTTTAACGCGACTGGAAATAGAGAACGAAGCCAGCAGGGCGATTGACGTGAGTAGCGTCGCCAAAACCAGCATCGGCATGGATAGGCCGTCAATGCCCAAGGCGTAAGCGCTGCCTAATTTAATATTAAGCGGAAAATATTCGCCAAACTGCATACTGGCATCGTGTTGGTCATAAAGTCTGACCAGACTGCAAGCCAGCAAAAATGCGACGGCGGTAAACAGGTTAGCTATACAGCGGATTAAGCGGGTGTGCAGCCCAGGCGTTACAACCAAAAGCAAAACCCCAACAGCCGGAGTCCAGAGCAATATACTGAGAATTCCCATGATCTAGCGTTTCTTTACCTTAATATTATTTGGCGGCTTTCATAGAGAAAGCAATTGTACGTTAAGATCATTGTTTGGTTCGAAATTAAATATTGCCACTTTGTTTTACCTACCTGCCTTAATGATCGAGTCTAACACCGCAACCTTTCAATAACCTTGCAAACTGCTATGCAAAGACGGGTGTTGCTAAAAAGATAATAAGCAACGTGTTGGATATTATCGGAAATTTCAACAAAGTCTTAAAAAGCCATTCCAAATTTTGTAAGACGGCAACTTAATCATTGATTTGTTGTCTTGTCATGAAATTGTCATAAAACCGTCATTAAGCTGTCATTTTTTTTCCCTATTCTTGCGCAAACTTTAACCTTTCAATAACAACCAAGAGCAAAATATGAAAATTTCTAGACTGACATTGGCAATCGCCACCGTTTTAGGTGCGGGGGTAACATCCGGCGCTTTTGCCATGGATCTTTATGTAGACACCAAGACCAAACAGATTTATGCAGAACCCGGTCCGCATAGACAACTCATGGGCGCTTTCGAGAAAGTCGAAAAGGCTCCTGCAAAAACAGCCGATAAAGAAGAAAAATTAGATAAAGCGGAAATTGCTAAAATTCGTGAAGATCTGGCATTAAAAGATAACGCCATCAAGGCATTACAAGAGCACGCCACAGCAGATTCAGGACCTGACTCGGTTAATGTTAAACTGGATAACAAAGGCCTTAACTTTGAAACGAATGATAAAAATTTCAAGTTCAAACTGGGCGGTCGTATTCAGGCTGATGCGAATTACAGCAACAACGATAACTTTGTTACAACAGGTACAGCAACTCATGCTGAAGCCAATGACGGCACAGAATTCCGCCGCGCACGGATAGATTTTACCGGTACTTTCTTTAAAGACTGGAACTTTAAAACGCAAGCAGACTTCGCTGATAACGCCGTAGCGATGAAGGATTTGTTTATTGAATACACCGGCCTGGATTATTTGAATGCTACAGTCGGTCAGCAAAAGCAAAACTTCAGCCGCGAGTTGCTGGAAAGCTCTAATGACCTGATGTTTACCGAGCGTTCATTAATGAACGTATTAAACTCGCCGGTTGTCGATCGTGCGATCGGTCTGAATCTTCAAAGCAAAGCCAAAAAAGGATGGACGGCTGCTGCCGGTGTTTATGGCAATTCGATTACGCCTGCTAGAACCACTGGCACGGAAGTCGCTAATGCCGGAGATGAAGGCTTTGGTATTTCAGGGCGCGCCACTTACGCGCCGATTGAAGAGAAAACCAAGGTTGTGCATTTAGGCGTTGCCGGTAATTACCGCAAGCCGGATGATAACGGCGACGTAGCCCAGTCTAAAGCGCTTCGATTTGATTATGAAACAGATCATATGTCCAATCTCTTCTTGATAGATAAGACTGTTAATGATGTGGACAATATGAAAATGTTAGGCTTGGAAACTTCCGGCTTGTACGGACCGTTTTCTGCAGGCGCTGAATATACCAGAATGTGGATTGACCGTAAGCAAAAGGGAACCTCGCTTTTAAACGGCAATCATGATTTGGAGCTGGATGGCTGGTATGCAGACGCTGCCTGGACAATCACCGGCGAGTCACGCAAATACAAGCAAGGCAGATTTTATAAAGTCGATCCAGCGAAGAAATTCAGTCTGAAAAATGGCGGATGGGGCGCATGGGAACTTGCGACACGTTACTCTGCTGTTGACCTGGACGATGGATCTTTCACGGGCGGAAAAATATCGAATGTCACTGTCGCGTTAAACTGGTACCTTAACAGCAATATCCGCTTAATGGGTGATTACACTAGGGCATTTAGTATGAATAACCCTGCTGTTACTACCACTACTGGTGCTGATCCTGATAATAATAATACCTATACTATACGCGCACAATTAGCGTATTAAATAGATCAGGCATTAGTTAGAGACAAAGCCGCGCTGGAACTCACAGCGCGGCTTTTTTTATGGACAAGAATTCATATATGATGGATGCTTTAAACATCAGGCTAGGTATGCGCCGGAAACACCTGTTATTCGCTTGCGCTCGAACGGGCTTATTCCGGCCTACAAGGTGTTATCAAAGAGGTTAGCGTTGAAAATCAGTCACATTATCAAATTTGTACCGGTCTTATGCCTGGCGGGCTGCGCATTGACGCCAGCAGTTCCCGGCAATAATTGGAGCATAGAGGCTGTCAGTCATTATGATTCGGGTTACGACAAAGGCACGGAAATCGTCAGTGTGCAGCAATCCACGTTGCGGGCAGTGCTCAGCAATTTCGAAACGGGTGAAGTTGATTTGCTGGATGTCAGTCATCCTCAGCGCTTGCAGAGGAAAGCGCGCTTCAATCTTAAATTAGGCAAAGGCGAGGAGCTGACTTCGGTTGCGTTTCATCCTTCGCTGGACATGTTCGCGGCGGTTATCGATGCCGGTAACAGTCCCGGCAGGCTGGAGATTCGTTCGGCAACAACGGGTTTATTGATGGATCGTGTCGTCGTTGGCTTTGGGCCTGATGCGGTAGTTTTTTCCGGAGACGGCAATCTTGCCGTGATCGCCAATGAAGGGGAGGATTTCTTGTTTGAGCTGTCAAGCAAGCAATTTTTTACCCCGGAAGGTAGTATTTCGATTGTTCGCTTGAGTAAATCCGGACATATTGCGAGCCACAAAAATCTGGAGTTGGCTAACGCGATTAACTATGAAGGCTTTGTGATAAGCAAAGGCGGACGGTTTATGGAAAGGGAAATCGACTGGAATGGCGATGGCATCATTAGCAAGAGCATGGATTTTGACGGTAACGGCAAGATTGAGAAGAAAAAGGTTCTGCTGGGACATTTTGAAGGGCAGGATGTTTTTGGCACGGAAACCAAAGGCGAGCAGAAAATTCTGATTCCGATAAAAACCCATTCTCCAGCCTTATTGGAGCCGGAATATATAGCTATTTCGCCAGATGCAAAGAAAGCCTATGTAACCTTGCAGGAAGACGATGCGGTAGCGGTCGTTGATTTAATCAACGAGCAGGTCATTGGCTACTACGGCTTGGGGGCAAGTCAACATAAGACCGATGCCCGTTATGACGGCTGGGTGAAATTTGACCAATCGATAGCGGGTTTGCGTGAGCCCGACGGAATTACCACAGTAGCCAATGGCCGTTATTTCGTTACTGCTGACGAAGGCGACACTGACGTGGATAGTTCTGCGCCAGCGGAGGGTCAGCCGGCCAGCGGCGGGCGTTCGGTCAGCGTTTTTGATGCAGCAACAGGCGCATTGCTCGGCGATACCGGTAACCAGCTTGATGAGCTGGCCTTTGCTCATAAAGTCTATCCGGAGCGGCGCAGCAGCAAAAAAGGTTCGGAACCCGAAATGCTGGTTTCCATGGATCTGGATGGCATACCGTATGTTGCCGTCGGCATGGAAAGAGCCGGTTCGGTTGAATTAATTTCCTTGGCCGACCCTTTTCATCCTAAAGTGGTCGCTCTGGGCAAGATTGTCGGCGACGAAGACAAGTCGCCTGAAGGAATTGCCCATTTTATGGTGGACGGCGAGCATTATCTGCTTACAGCCAATGAAATGAACGGAACTGCTGAGTGTTTTAAAATAATCAGAAAAGAGTCTGATGTTAAAAACTGATAGGCTACAAAATATCGTCCAGTTTCTGGGCCAGCCTGAACTGGGCGGCTGTTTTATTAATCATGGCTTTACTTGAAAATATTGGCGTTGATAGATCACCACCTAGGCCTGGACTCGAATAGTTTTCGTTCACTGGGATTGTTTGTAATGGCGCTGGCCAATTATGGCTTGATGTATGCGGCCAATATTTTGCTGGCGCGATGGCTCAGTGTCGGTGACTTTGACGATTACAGTGTGGCTGTGTCAATCGTAACAATGCTGTCAACGCTGGCGACTTTAGGCCTTGAAAAATATGCGTTGCGGGCTGTAGCGTTATTGCGTGATCGCGAGGACTGGCAACGATTTCGCGGTTTCTGGCTGTTTGCCTTGCGCAGCATCAGCGGTTTCAGTCTATTGCTGATGGTGATACTGGGTGTAAGCCTTGAAGCCTTTTTAGCGTTACGGCAGACTGATGTGCATATCGCTATTGCCGTTTTTACCGGTTTTTTGCCGGTCATAGCTGTGACGCTGTTTCTGGTGGATGTTGTTGCCGCCCATGGCGCTCAGCTGCTCAGCGTCACAATTTACAGGTTGTTTCTGCCGGCAGTTTATTTTGTGCTGCTTATCGTCTTGTCATTGAGTCCTGTTAAAGTATCTGCTTTAACCGCTGTGCTTTGTTTCGGCGGCGCATGGACGATTACCTTAGCCGTTATGTGGTGCCTGGCTAAAAGACTGATGCCGACAGACATGAAAAATACGACGCCGAGCATGCAAGGTAAAAAGTGGCTTAGAGGCTCTTTACCTCTGGTTTTGAATAGTTTGTTGTTAACTGTCATGACTAGCGGCGGCGTTACTATTTTGGAAATACTGTTTCCTTCCGATATAGAAGTGGGAATTTATGCTGTTGCCGCCCAGACAGGCGGTATTATTTCGCTGATAGGAACCTCAACCAATCGTTATTATCTGCCTATGATGGTCGTGATGATAGGCCGTGGTGATAGACATGCAATACGAAAGATTATGGAACAAAGAGGTTTAGCAGTCGGCAGCACGGTTCTGATCTTGCTGCTCATTCTTATCTTCGCGGGTCGCGCCGTACTGGGCTTATTCGGCGAGCATTTCAGCGCCAGCTACCATACCATGCTGATTGTTGCCTCAGGTGCCTGCTTCAGCGCCCTGTTTGCCGATGTGCCTTATTACCTGCAATTTATGGGTTTGCACCGCATCGTATTAAGCTTGACTATGGTCTCTACGGTAATGATGGTGGCACTGAGCTTTGTGCTCGGCACCGATTTTGGCTCTGTCGGCGTGGCAACGGCTTATATGGCAGCAGTCATGTTGCTATTTATTAGTTTACGCATCGTGGCAGGGTATCATTTCCGCAGATTAGGCGGATAAGTTTTTTGCATGACTTCAATGTAATACCTCTTGACTCAGCCTATCATTTCGGCACGATAGCGGTAAATCCTGATGTTTTTTGACCAGTAATCGGGCGGCAATCCCGCTTTTTGTTTCAGGTGCCGCAGGAATTGTTCAGGCTCCGGCAGCGACTCCCATACCGAGGGCAGAAAGGTTCCTCGACGATAACCTTCTTCCAGAATCAGTCCGTCTATGCCGGGTTGAAGTTGCTCCAGCAAATCCTGCTCAGAGGTAAATGTCATTGGCTCAGCAGGCGTTAACAGGGACAGGTGTATTTCCAGTCCGTCCAGTTCGTCCGCTTGCAGTGGCGGAAACCGGGGGTCTTTGAAAGCCGCGGCGTATGCGTTTTCGGCTATATCTTCGGCCAGCGGCCTGACGGCCTCCAGAGTCCCAATGCAGCCGCGCAGTTG
Organism: Methylobacter sp.; assembly: GCA_041660285.1. Lineage (GTDB taxonomy): Bacteria > Pseudomonadota > Gammaproteobacteria > Methylococcales > Methylomonadaceae > Methylobacter_A. The sequence continues at coordinate 19,607 of JBAZWN010000019.1, read as the reverse complement.
ATGGTGTGTTTGCAAGGTGACAAAGGTGGCGCGCTGCTCCGTCAATTCTGCAGGATATTCCGCCAAGTTTATTTTTAATGGCGATCCTGTTTTTAGGGCATGCTGAATGGAGTATTTCGCCAACTCAAGCAACCGCTGCTGTAACGCTTTATTCAATGACATAAGCACCGTAACCCACGACGCTGTCTCTATCCCCTGCGGTGTCGCCGGAGTTGCGCAGGTCGATTGTTTTAACCGAGAGTGATTTTTCCCGCGCCAGCCTCAACAGTCCACTGACAGGGACTTTGCCGCAGGCGGATTCAGGGGCGAGCTCTTCATATTGCAGATTTTCGATTGCCAGACTGGTCGCTTTATCAAGCTGCTGAGCGGTTGCGTAAGCATGATAATGGCTCAGGTCGGAACTGATCACGATCAGCGTTTCATCGCCGCCCCACAGCGCAGCTAGCACTTGGCTGACTTGTTCCGGTGATGCGTCGCCGGCGACGATGGGGACAATTTTGAAGTCCCCCAGCATTTCCTGTAGAAAGGGCAAATGCACTTCGAGACTGTGTTCATAAGTATGCGCCTGTTCAATGTATTCGACGAAAGGCAGCTGGACTATAGTCTCCACTGCTTTCTGGTCAACAAGGATAGGGCCTAAAGGCGTGGTGAAAGTTTCCGCCCTGCTTACGGCCAGTCCCCTGAACGCGACACGATGGGACGGGCCGATGAGTACAACCCGGGTTATCCTGTCACGGGCTTTCTTTAGCCGTGCATAAGCAGTTGCGGCGATGGGGCCGGAATAAATGTAACCGGCATGCGGCGCTATGATGGCCTTGGGGACTTTTTTGTTGGTTTCAGCGTCATTCAGGTACTGGGTCAGCATTGAATGAAGCTGTTGGGGGTCGGCAGGATAAAAAGAGCCTGCTACAGCGGGTTGTCTGTTCATTAGCTTGTCCTGTTATTGTCCGAAAAGGGGTTATCAAACCTCTTGGAAGCCGGTATAAGCCGTTTTGGTATAGCGCCTTGATCTCGCTTTGGATGCTAACATTTAATTCTTATAAATTGCTGAAAAAATTAAAACAGCCATGCATCTTGTGAATACCTCGATTAGAAATAATAAGGTTAACGCAAGCTGACATCTATACGTATCATTACCTAGGTAGTTATACGAAAATAATTTGATCCAGCCATCTGTTAAGTTATATATAAAAGTAAGATACGCTTACTATTCATTAATGGCTCAAGGAGCATGAAAATGACGGCTTTTGTTACGCACGACACGGTGAAAACCCGTTATTGGCATCTGTTGGAAGATGGCCGGATTCAATGTGACCTTTGTCCGAGATTTTGCAAGCTGCACAAGGATCAGCGCGGCCTGTGCTTTGTCAGGCAGAATCTGGATAACCAGATTGTCATGACCAGTTACGGCCGCTCCAGCGGTTTCGCCATTGACCCTATCGAAAAGAAACCGCTCAACCATTTTTTGCCCGGCACCTCGGTGTTTTCTTTCGGTACCGCCGGTTGCAATCTGGCCTGCAAGTTCTGTCAGAATTGGGATATCAGCAAATCCCGGGAAATGGATACCTTGATGAGCAAGGCGTCTCCCGATGCGATTGCGCGGGCGGCGCAGGAGCACGGCTGTGACAGCGTCGCTTATACCTATAACGACCCGGTGGTTTTCCATGAATATGCGATTGATACCGCGCAGGCCTGCCGGAGTCTAGGCATAAAGTCGGTGTCGGTGTCCGCAGGTTATGTTTGTGCGGAACCGAGGGCTGAATTTTATCAATGGATGGATGCCGCCAATATTGACTTGAAAGCGTTCACCGAGCGTTTTTATTACGAGATTACCGGTGGTCATCTGCAACCGGTACTGGAAACGCTTGAATACATCAAGCATGAGACATCGGTCTGGCTGGAGCTGACCACGCTGATTATTCCTGACGAGAATGATTCGGAAGCAGAGCTGGAAGCCATGACCCAGTGGGTCGTAGAGCATCTGGGGCCGGATGTGCCTATGCATTTTACGGCTTTTCACCCTGACTGGAAGATGCGCGATAAGCCGCCTACGCCGCTTGCATCGTTGTTGAAGGCGCGGCAAATAGCTTTAAAAAATGGCGTGCATTATGCCTATGTGGGTAATGTGCATAATAAGTCCGCGGAGAGCACTTATTGTCATGGTTGCGGAAAATTGCTGATAGGCCGTGACTGGTATCAGTTGTCTGAATGGAATCTGGATGCGTCAGGAAACTGCCGTTTTTGCGGCGAGCGCTGTGCCGGGGTATTCAATCCAAAACCGGGGAACTGGGGTGCGAAACGGCAGGCGGTTGTTATGGAATGATCAGATTTGGCAGGATAGGGGCGGCCGGTCGCCCCCCTACGATGCTTGAGTCCTGCTGTAAGTTAAAGCGAATCGCCAATATATTTTTTATAAAAAGGCCAAGTCTTAACGTGCAGATGCTTTCTGATCGGAGTTTTAATAACCGACACGCATAATGCGATGGAGAACAGGCACCAAACCGCGGCATATTCGTTGGGATCGGTGGTTGTGATATCGGAAATAAACGGGCCGATTAAATAATGGAAACCTACGAAGCGCCATGAACCATACATAAGCGGCAGGTAAAAAGCGACCACAATATAGGTAAATGCGTGCAAGCCCCAGTTAAAGCCGAACAACCAGCCGACAGGGTCTGACATCAGGCCGTTCAACGGCATTTGCCATGCAATATGCCAGTCGCCTGACGTAGAGCATACGCTGGGTCCGCAAAAGCCCTCTACGCCGATGTTGCAGGTTCCCGCCCAGGCGAAAGGGTACATCTTGATCAGCATGAAAAGCGTACCGATTCCGCAAAGGGTATAAACAGTGGTTCGTATTTTCAGTTTGACGCTTTCAGGTATGAAATACATCGCGACCATGTTGACAAAAAATGGCTGGAACGAGACGTGTAAATAGCCTAAAAGCGTGAGTATCTGATTGCTCGGATTGTCACATAAATCGATATAGACGTAAGTTGCCGCCTGCAATAATTCCATTAAGGCAAAATAGGTTAACGGAATCCAAAGTTCTTTCGATTCCCCTTGTTTGATTGCAACATACGCTGCGGTACTAAGACCTGCGACGGCTAAAACGCCGGACGCTTCACCACTCCAACACATAAACGGACCCTTTTATAATTATAAAATACTGCAATTCCATCAAGCTGAAATAGCAGTAATGTTTTTTGCTATGTTGACGGTTGAATCGCTACTGCCATTTATCAACCTTGAGCCGGGATCAATAAGTAACATTGATAGCCAACACAACTATAGCTTTGTTTTTAACCCGTCGGCTGGAACACCATATGACCGAAACGAACGGAAAAACTTACTTATTGTATTACAAATGGATAAGAATTGAGAAAGGTAATAAATATACCTTTGAAAGACTCATTACGCCTCCTGTCAGGAATGGAGGCGCATGACAATGTAGATGGTTAAGGGTTTCTTCGGCCCATGCTGGTGAATCCTAGCCATCCGGTCTGTTTGGCTTCATTCCACGCTGAATCCAGCAGGGTGCGGAATATGGCGTCAGACGGCACAGGATTGATTTCCAGGGTTTTCAGCATGCCGTTGTACAGGGCTTCACCCCCCATTGACAGCGCCTTGCGCAACAAGGGGCGTACTTGCCCCTCTGTTTGCCCTTGCAAGGCTGCGGTATAGGCCTGGTTGCTCATAATTAAGCTTATATCGGACTCGGATGCATTTTCTTGCGCAGTCTCGAAGCATGCCGCGGCTTCGGTTAAGTAATCTGTGCGCAGGTCGGTTTCTTCCCAGGCTTCTTTGGCGAGGATGAGCAAGTCAAATCCTTTGCTGTTCCAGTTTTCAGATTCGGTTTTCCCGAACAGATTCTCCGCTAAATTGCTGAGCGCTTCGTCTTCCGTTATGTTTAGCGGAATAGAAGGGGATGATTTGGGCGCGGCATTTTCCGGTAATGTTTCCGCTATGATTTCAGTGCTGGTATTGTTGGATGCAGTACGCCGGTTCTTTGCTTGTGTTTTGATTTGTGCATTGAATTGCTGCTCCTGTTGCGACAGGCGCTCACGAAAGCTTTGTATTTGTTGCTCCAGGTCGCCGGTCTTTTTGGCATACCATTTTTCAGCGCTGATACGGGCTTCCGCACGGGCGCGGCTGCGAACCGTGAAAAATATGATCAATGCCAATAGGGCAAGAATGGTTGTGAGCAGAAATCCAAACGCAGTCAGGTAGAAGCTGATATCGCCGATTCTGGATTCCTGTGCGCCTATAAATTTGTCCTGATTGTCCAGGCGTTTGTCCTGATTATCGATCCGGCTCTGGACAATCTGAATATCTTTTTGCGAGTTGCTTGTTGCAGCATCGAGTTTGGCTTGGGTGAGTTTTGTGTAAGCGGAAAAAGTCTGGGTGCTGACAGTGCTTCTGGCGGCTATGGAAGTTGTGCTCATTGCCAGAAGGCTAAGCAGAAGAATTCGGCAAAGAGTTTTCATCGGATATCCCTCCGGCCGTTCGAGTGGAACATTCTTACGCAATTTACTATGGCTGTCATCGATGATGAGCTCCTGTAGTGTTATAAAACGGTTGATTTGGAAGGATGTACTTCAAGCAGTCACATTTGCGGTAGGCCACGTATGGAGCATTTGTTCAGGGCGAAGTATATGACGATTTACGAGGCTTTTTCAATTACTTTATACGCCCCGGCCCGTGCCTCTGTAGCCTGAAGTAATGGGGTAGCGGCGGTCACGGCCAAACGCTCTGGCAGTAATTCTGATGCCAGGCGGGGATTGCCTGCGTTTGTATTCATTCCGGTCCACCAGAGTGATGGCTCTGGCGACATCTTCCGCCTTGAAACCGGCGGCGATGATTTGTTCAAATGTTTGATCCAGTTCCACGTAACGCTCAAGAATCGGGTCTAAAACGTCGTATGGCGGCAAGGAATCCTGATCAACTTGATCCGGCGCCAGCTCGGCCGATGGCGGACGGATAATGGCCCGTTCCGGTATCACTTCGGACAGGGTATTGCGATAACGCGCCAACTGGTAAACCAGCATTTTGGGTACATCTTTTATCGGTGCAAAACCGCCGGCCATATCGCCGTAAAGCGTTGCATAACCGACGCTCATTTCGCTTTTATTGCCGGTGGTCAGCAACAGCTTGCCCTGTTTGTTCGATATCGCCATTAAAACCACGCCGCGACACCGCGCCTGAATGTTCTCTTCGGTGGTGTCTTTGGCCGTGCCGGTAAAAATGTCGGCCAACATGCCGGTGAAGGCGTTAACCGCGGGTTCGATTGGGATCGTGTGGTAGTGCACGCCTAACGTCTTGGCCTCCAGTACCGCATCCTCATTACTCATGTCCTGTGTGTAGCGCGACGGCATCAGCACGGCTTCGACTTTATCGGCCCCCAGCGCATCAACTGCCAGAGCGAGAACCAGCGCCGAATCGATGCCGCCGGACAAGCCCAAGATGGCGCCCTGAAAGCCGTTTTTGCGCACATAATCCTTTATGCCCAGCACCAAGGCCTGGTACTCGCTGGAGATTTTATTGTAAAGCGGCGCACAGGCGCTTTTTACCGGCTTGTTGCCGTCAAATTCGACCACGCTGATCTGTTCCTTAAACTCCGCCGCCCGGAATACGGTTTCGCCCTGCTGATCGACGACAAAAGACGCGCCGTCAAAAATCAGCTCATCCTGACCGCCAACCTGGTTGACGTAAACCAAGGGAATCTGCGCGGCTTTAACCTGACTGCAAATCACGGCTTCGCGTTGATGGATTTTTCCCGAATTAAACGGCGATGCGTTAAGGGTCAGCAGCAACTCCGCCCCCGCTTGTTTGGTGGCTTCAATAATGCCGCTTTTCCAGACATCCTCGCAAATCGTCAGGCCAATAAAGGTGCCATTGAATTCAAACACGCAGGGCTGGTTGCCCGCGGTGAAATAACGCTGCTCATCAAACACGCCATAATTGGGCAACGCCTGTTTGCGGTAACATGCGACGATTGCCCCCTGATGCAGCACCGCCGCGCTGTTGTAGATTTTGTCGCCGGCACGCTCAGGAAAACCCACCACCAGCGCAATATCGGCAACGCGATCGGCAAGCTGGTAAAGGGCGTTATTGGCTGCGGCGATAAAGTCAGCGCGCAATAACAGGTCTTCCGCCGGGTAGCCGGTAATGGTCAGTTCAGGAAAGACGATAATTTCCGCGCCCAACTCATCGCGCGCATGGACGGCTGCTTTGACGATGTTATCAACATTGGCGGCGATATCGCCGACCAGGAAATTGGTTTGGGCCAGGGCTATTTTCAGGGTCATTCGCAGAATAAGATTAGTGGGTATTTCATGCAGGCTGCCTGTGTTTTACAAACATCTTTTCATCGCCAAACCAATATCGGTGGGCGAGTTCACCACTTCTATCCCTGCCGCTTTAAGCGCGGCGACTTTCCCTTCCGCCGTGCCCTTGCCGCCGGTCACAATCGCGCCGGCATGGCCCATGCGTTTGCCTGAGGGCGCGGTAAGCCCTGCGATATAGGCGACCACAGGCTTGGTGACGTGCGCTTTAATGTATTCTGCGGCCTCCTCCTCTTCGCCGCCGCCGATTTCGCCGACCATGACGATGCCTTTGGTCTGATCATCCGCCTGAAAACGGCTGAGTACGTCGACAAAGTTCATGCCGTGAATGGGGTCGCCGCCTATGCCGACGCAGGTGCTTTGCCCCAAGCCTTGTTTGGTGGTTTGATCCACCGACTCATAGGTTAACGTGCCTGACCTGGAAACGATGCCGATTGATCCCGGCAAGTGGATGCTGCCCGGCATGATGCCGATCTTGCATTCGCCCGGCGTAATCACGCCGGGACAGTTCGGGCCGATTAACAGTGCGCCGGTTCCTGCCATAGCCGCCTTGACGCGCAGCATGTGCAAAATCGGGATGCCTTCGGTGATGCAGACGATGATTTTGATGCCGGCATCCACCGCTTCCAGAATGGCGTCGGCGGCGTAAAAAGGCGGCACATAGATCACGCTGGCATCGGCTCCCGTGCGGCTTACCGCCTCTTCAACCGTATTGAAGACCGGCAGGCCCAGGTGGGTTTCACCGCCGCGTTCGGGCGTAACGCCGCCGACCAGTTGCGTGCCGTAATCCAAAGTCTGCCGGGAATGGAAGGTGCCTTGTTTGCCGGTAAATCCCTGGCAGATAACTTTGGTGTCTTTGTTGATTAAAATGCTCATGCTGCGGACTCCGACAGGGCCACGACCTGTTCTGCGGCGTGATCCAGATCATCCGCCGCGTATAGATTCAGGCCCGTGTTGCTTAACAAGGCTCTGCCCTGTTCGGCATTGGTGCCTTCCAGCCGCACGACTACAGGGACGGCGACATGGACTTCTTCCACGGCGGCCAAAATGCCCGCCGCGATAATGTCGCATTGCACGATGCCGCCGAAAATATTAACCAGCACCGCCTTAACGCTATGGTCGGAAAGAATCAGCTTGAACGCTTCGGCCACTTTTTCAACGGTGGTGCCGCCGCCGACATCGAGGAAATTTGCCGGCCTGCCGCCTTTGAGTTTGACCAAGTCCATGGTCGCCATTGCAAGCCCTGCGCCATTGACCATGCAGCCTATATTGCCATCCAGCGTGATGTAGTTAAGCCCGAATTGCTGGGCCCGGTTTTCCTTGGCGTCTTCCTGTGCCGGGTCTTTCATCGCCAGGATATCGGGATGAATCGCCACTGCGTTATCATCAAAGTTGATTTTGGCGTCCAGGGCCAGTAAATCGCCGCTTTGCGTTTCTATCAGCGGATTAATTTCAATCTGGCTGGCGTCTTTTGCCAGAAACAAGTCATACAGGCCGAACATTATTTTTTCCAGGATTCTGATCTGCGCCCCTTTAAGGCCCAAGGCGTAGGCGATTTTCCGGCATTGGTAGGCTTGCAGACCCGCCGCCGGGCTGACTTGTACGGAGATGATCTGCTCCGGCGATTCATGGGCGACGGTTTCTATATCCATGCCGCCTGCCGCCGAAGCTATGAAGATGATGCGTTCACTGCCCCGGTCAACCAGCGCGCTCAGGTATAGCTCGCGCTTGATCGGGTAGGTTTTTTCTATCAGCAGCGAGTTGATCGGCAAGCCTTCCACGCCTGTCTGCTGGGTGACAAGCCGTTGCCCCAGCATGCCGCGGCTAAATTCGACAACTTCAGCCGGATTTTTTGCCAGCCTTACGCCTCCGGCCTTGCCCCGCCCGCCCGCATGAACCTGAGCCTTAACAACCCAGCCATCGCCGCCCAGCTCCTTGGCAATCTGCGCGGCACCTTCCGGCGTCGCTGTCTGCTTGCCGTCAGGCACAGGTATTTTGTAATCCCTAAATAACTGCTTAGCCTGATACTCATGGATATTCATTTAGCGCTCCTGGTTGGCCGGCGTCCACCGGCGGGTATTTTCTCAAGCTTCGCATCAATGCTATGCTTACCTTACTAATTGAATATTCTAGCGAAGTCCCTGCAAAACGCCATCCTAAAAACACATATGCCTGCAAATACCACCGACACGATCTATCCTTGCCCCTTTTCCAAAGGCTATGGCATACCCGCTAAACAGGCATGGACATTGCTGCAGGTTTTTGTGGGTTATCGCCTGATTCTCGCAGGCTTATTTATTATTTTATTTTACAGCCATACCGGGCCTTTATTGCTTGGCGCCTACGACAGTCGTTTGTTTACGGTTTGCAGCCAGGCCTACTTAATTCTTTCAGTCATCTCTGCCGTGTGCATATTCGGTAGGTTCACCGGTTACACCGCGCAAGCGCAGCTGCTTATTTTTACCGACATCATTATTCTCACTTTGCTGATGCACGCCTGCGGCGGCGTTAACAGCGGCATGGGTACGCTGCTTGCCGTATCCATCGCCTCAGGCGGATTACTGATAGGCGGCCGCTGCGCCATGGTTTTTGCCGCCATAGCCAGTCTGTCCGTATTGGCCGAACAGGTCTATGCTGACCACACAGGCGGTTTTGAAACGACTTCTTATACTTACGCTGGAATGCTGGGCGCTGCATTTTTCACCATTGCCTTGCTGTCCTATATTCTTGCAAAGCGTAGCGAACAAATATTACAGCTTGCCGATCAGCAGCAACAAACTATCACTAAACTGGAAGATCTCAACCAGTACATTATCCAGCATTTGCAGTCGGGCATCATTATTACCAACGAACACCAGGCTATTCAGATGGCTAATGAAGCTGCATTGCGGCTGGCAAATTTAGCCGTGTTGCCGACCTGTCTGGATGATATTTCGGCATATTTAGCTGAGGCTTTTAAAACCTGGTTGATCGATCCTGAGCAGGACTCCGTGCAGTTACAACTTTTGAATCAGGCTGAAATTCATATCCGTTTTATGCAACTGCCTACTGTTAATGAATTTCTTTATATGATTATTATTGAAGATGTCACCCTTTATAACCAGCGCTTGCAGCAAAGCAAACTCGCCTCTTTAGGGCGGCTCACGGCCAGTATCGCCCATGAAATACGCAATCCCTTGGGCGCAATCAGCCACGCAGGGCAATTGCTCTCGGAAAATCCGCATTTATCGGCGCAGGATCAGCGCCTGACCCAAATCATTCAGACCCATTCCGGCCGCGTTAACCAGATCATTGACGATATCCTGCAGCTTTCCAGAAGAACCGATTCGAGACGGGAGAAGGTCTTTTTAACGCCCTGGTTAAGCAATTATCTGGAAAGTTTTACGCTTGAACACGCCGATATGTTCAAACTGTCAACGGCGGCTGAACCGTTATGCGCTTTTATTGATCCGGGGCATTTAAGGCAGATTATGGACAACCTGTGCCAAAATGCGCTGAGGTACGGAAAGCCCGAGGCTGGGCAAATAATTTTGCGTGCGTTTATGTTTCAACGGTCGCCTTGCATAGAAGTCATTGATAACGGTACCGGCATCAGCCGTGAGCATCTCAATAATCTTTTTGAACCCTTTTTTACCACATCCTCCGGGGGAACGGGATTAGGTCTGTATATCTCAAGGGAATTGGCCGAGTTAAACCAGGCGAAATTAAGCTATCATTTAACCGGCGATAACCGGAGCTGCTTTCGGCTCTGCTTATTGAATGCTGAACAGACAATAATTGAAATATGAAAAAACCACTGGCGCTAATCGTAGACGACGAACCGGACATCCGTGAACTGTTGGAAATCACCCTTAACAGGATGGATATCCAAACGCACTGCGCAGAAAATGTTGCCCAAGCCAGAGCATTATTGCAACAAAAGCCGTTTGATTTTTGCCTGACAGATATGAAGCTGCCTGACGGCGATGGCCTGGAACTGGTTGATGCTATACAGGCCATGCCTGAGCCGATACCGGTTGCCGTCATTACCGCGCACGGCAACATGGACACGGCGATACTGGCGATGAAGAAAGGCGCTTTCGATTTTATCTCCAAGCCTGTTGATTTGCCGGTGCTCAGGCAACTTGTCAGCAGCGCGCTAAAGCTTTCCGATCCGGTCGACAGGCAATCCCGTCACTTGCTGCTGGGCGAGTCGTTGATTATGCAGGAGATACGGGCAAAAATTGCCAAGCTTTCCCGCAGTCAGGCGCCGGTTTACATCAGTGGTGAGTCCGGCTCGGGCAAGGAGCTGGTCGCAAGACTGATTCACCAGCAAAGCTCCCGTAGCGACAAGCCTTTTGTGGCGATTAACTGCGGGGCCATTCCTCACGAACTGATGGAAAGCGAGTTTTTCGGCCATAAAAAAGGCAGTTTTACCGGCGCGGTCAGCGACAAAAAAGGCCTGTTCCAGGCCGCAGAAGGCGGCACATTATTTCTCGATGAGGTTGCCGACCTGCCCCAGTCCTTGCAGGTCAAATTATTGCGGGCGATTCAGGAGAAGAAAATCCGTCCCGTTGGCGAGCACCAGGAAATCCCGGTTGATATTCGCTTGCTTAGCGCAACCCACCGGAACCTTGCCGACATGGTTCAGAACGGCAGCTTCAGGCAGGATTTATATTACCGCATCAATGTGATTGACCTTAGCGTTCCGCCCTTGCGTGAACGATCCGGCGATATACAGGTTCTTACCGATCATATACTGGCTAAATTGACGGGCGCTGGCAAACAGGACAGGCCTGTTTTATCGGCAGCGGCGTTAGCGGCATTGCAACGGTATCATTTTCCCGGCAACGTTCGGGAGCTTGAGAATATTCTGGAAAGGGCGCTTGCCTTGTATGACGGCAACAGCATAGAGATAGACGACTTGAACCTGCCGATAGGCTTACAGAACCTTGCCGATGCTCCGGAATATGATCCGGTTTCAGGGTCGCTGGAAGATCATCTGGAAGCGATCGAAAGAAAAGCGATCACGACTGCGCTGGAAGAAAACAGATGGAACAAAACCGCTGCCGCCAAACAGCTGGGGCTGTCTTTCAGGTCATTGCGGTATCGCCTGAAAAAGCTTGATCTGGATAATTAACCAGCAGAATTGCTCTGCTGGTTATATTAACGGTCTATATTTTAAGCCCGGTATTTAGGCATGCTTTCAAGCTGGCCTATGGCTCTTTTAATTTTCGCTTCAGTTGTAGCATCCAGCTCATTATTTGCATAAACCTTGTCTAGCAGGCCTTCTGCGACCAGTGCGTCTTTTATCCAACGCTTGGTGAACCGGTAATTGCTGTACGCTGTGGTAACTTCTTTTGTTTTTGGATCTTTTAATCCTGCGCTTGCTGTGGCAGCAGCAGGTTTTTTGGCGACTACTGCTTTAGGCGCGGCAGCTTTGGCTACAGCCGGTTTAGCGGCTGCTTTAGGTGCAGTTGCTTTAGTTGCCGCTGGCTTGGCTGCCGGTTTTGGTGCGGCTTTGGCGGCAGCGGGTTTAGTCGCCGCTGCTTTAGGCGCGGCAGCTTTGGCTACAGCCGGTTTAGCGGCTGCTTTAGGTGCAGCTGCCTTAGTTGCCGCTGGCTTGGCTGCCGGTTTTGGTGCGGCTTTGGCAGCAGCGGGTTTAGCCGCCGCTTTGGTCGCCACTGCTTTAGGCGCTTCAGCTTTAGCTGCAGCCGGTTTAGCCGCTGCTTTTTGCTCGCTTACAAGCGCATAAGCAACATAAGCAACAAAAATCGTAGTTAATATAAACAACACCTCAGTCATAATGGCTCTCCACCTCGTAGATTAATTTTTTTATTTATTACGGCCCTGAAAAGTAAGCGCATGCCGGCCAGCAGGCAAACCAAATCGCTAGACTTGGAATATACCAGAAGCAGGTGAGCGGGGTAAACTCTAAATAGGAAGAAATGCAAATTTATCCGACATTTAGCGTTAAAAATTTAGCGATTACCAGCAGATTTGCCCTTTTGCCAGTTTAGGCAAGTCATCGCGCAACCCCATCGCATAGTGATTAAAGTAAGCTTTCACCATAGCCGTGTTATTGACCCAGTTCATGCCTGCTGAGCGGAGGCCGGCAAAAGGCTGTGACGCCACGCCATAGGTCTTGTTGATGACGTCCATGCTGGCCAGCATCATTAAGTTGTCGCCTTTGCGCCAGCGCTCGTAGCGGCGCAGCAAGCGTGGACTGGATAGTGGCCTGCCTTCCTGTCTGGTTTGGATCACCAGCTCCGCAATGGCTGCCGCATCCAATAACCCTGCATTCGCTCCTTGTCCCGCCAAAGGGTGCATGGCATGAGCCGCATCGCCGATTAGCGCGAAACGCTCGTCAACATAGCTGTTCGCGTATTGGAAGCGTAATGGAAATGCGGCCCGCGGGCCGACAGCCAGCATCTTGCCCAGGATGCCGCCTGAGGCCTGTTCCAGAGCCTGAAGAAAGTCTTGATCAGCAAGCGCCAGATAGCTTTTCGCCGTCTCCGTGCTCAGGGTCCAGACGATTGAGCTTTGCCCGTTTTTCAACGGCAGGAAGGCCAGCGGCCCTTCCTCCAGAAAGCGTTGCCATGCTGTGAATTGATGGCTTGTTTCAGTCGTTACCGTGGCAACCAGGCCGTCCTGATGATAGTTCCATCCGGTAACGTCTATCCCCGCCATGGCCCTTAATGCAGATTCGCGGCCGTCGGCGGCGATCACTAAATCCGCTTCAAGATGGCGGCCGTCTTCCAGGCTTACCAGCCGGCCAGTATCGGTAAGCTGCGTCCCGGCAACTATTGCGGGTGTTATGCAGGCCGCCGAAGGCAAGGTGTCGAGCACATCCCAAAGAGCGGCGACCGTCACCCTGTTTTCGACTAAGTGGCCCAGCTCGTTAAACTCGGTGTCGGCGCAATCAAAGTGCAATTCGCCATCGGCGCGGGCATCCCATACCCGCATGTCCCGGTAAGCGCAAACGCCGCGCTGCACCATGCCCGGCCAGGCATCCAGCATTTCCAGTATATTCTGGGAGGCTTTGGTTAAGGCGGAAACGCGGATATCAACCGGTTCGGCAGGCCACTGTCTTTCCGGGTTAAACCGGTCCAGCAACGCAACCTTGACGCCGCCATGCGCCAAGGCGCAAGCTGTCGCAGCCCCCACCATGCCGCCGCCAACGACTATCACTTCATAACGGTCAGCCACTGCGTTTATCTCCTGCTGCCCAGCCGCGGCAAGCGCCCGGCCAGCCCCATCGCATGCCGGGTAAGCAGCGCTTTTGCGGCAGGGATGTGATCCAGTATCGCCAGGCCGATATTTCTGACGGCGGCCAGCGCCAGCCAGTCGCTGGAAAAAATCCGCACCACATTGTCAGTAAACACGATAGTCCGGTCGTGATCTTTTTGCCGTGATTCGGCGTAAGCCTGTAAAAAGTCGGCAGCGCCAATGTCTTTGGCGGCGTCATGTTGTTCGATGATCATTTCGGCCAGTTGCACAACGTCCCGCAATCCTAAGTTAAATCCCTGTCCTGCAACCGGATGCAGTTGATGTGCCGCGTTGCCGATAATCACGGTCCGGGCTGCAACCATTCTTTCGGCGCGTATCAGCGACAACGGGAAAGCACGCCGTGGTGCGGCCAGGGTAAGCTCACCCAGCTTGTAACCGAAACAGGCTTGAAGCTCGGCGAGAAAGTCAGCCTCACCGCCTGACATCAGCGCATCGGCATCTTCATTGGTGCGCGTCCAGACCACGGCGCAATGGTTGTTTGCAATAGGCAACAAGGCCAACGGTCCTGAAGCGGTAAAGCGCTCATAGGCGGTGTTCTTATGGGGGATGGATGACGTGACCGTAGTGACCAGCGCGGTTTGCCCGTACTCGGTTACCTGTTGCGCTATGTCCAGCAGCTTGCGCACCGATGAGTTGCCGCCGTCCGCGCCAACCAGCAGCTTTGCGGACAGGTTCAACGGTTCATCGCCGCGTTTCAGGCTGACATTGACGGCACTAATGCCAGCCATCAACCCGACTACGCGGGCCGGGCAAATCAGCTCTATATTATTGGCCTGTTTAACCAGGCTGGCGACATGCGTTTCAATGTCCCGCGCCGTGATCACATAGCCCAGTGCCTCCACATTCTCTTTTTGCGCCGAAAGCCTGACTTTGCCAAAATGCCCTCGGTCGGAAATGTGAATGTTTTTGATCGCGGTGGCGGCGTGGCTGATGTCTTGCCAGATGCCCAATGACTCCAGCATTTTTATCGTTCCGGCCGCCAAAGCCAGCGCCCTGTCTCCGGCAGGAGAGGCGTGCAGTTGTTCGCGGGTGTTGGCTTCAATAATGGCAATCCGCAGCCCGGTTTCTTTCAACGCCAGCGCCAGACAGTTACCCGCCAGGCCGCCGCCGGCAATCAATAAGTCATAATCATGTTGCAAATCGTTCTGCATCAGGCCGCCTGCATTAGTGCTTCAATTTCTGCTATGGTCTTGGGCACGGCGCCGGTCAAAATCTCATGGCCTTTTGCGGTTACCAAAACATCGTCTTCAATGCGGATGCCTATGCCGCGCCATTTTTCCTCGACGGCTGCGCAGTCCGCCGGTATATACAGGCCGGGTTCTATGGTCAGCACCATGCCCGGCTCCAGCAAACGCCATTCCTGATCCAGTTTATAGTCGCCCACATCATGCACATCCATGCCCAGCCAGTGGCCGATTCTGTGCATATAAAACTGTTTGTATTTTTCCTCTTTAATCAGCTTTGACACCTTGCCATTGAGCAGCCCCAAAGATACCAGTCCTTTAGTGAGCGTTTCAACCGAAGCCTCATGCGCCAGATGCCAGGGCAGGCCCGGTTTGATCTGTGCGATTGCCGCATATTGGGCGTCCAGCACCAGTTGGTAAAGCTGTTTTTGCGGTTCGCTGAAAGAGCCTGAAACGGGGAAAGTGCGGGTGATGTCCGCCGCATAATGGTCGCACTCCGCGCCGGCATCAATCAGCAGCAGGTCGCCGCTTTTTAATTTATCCGAGTTTTCAGTGTAGTGCAGCACGCAGGCGTTTTTCCCGCCGGCAACAATCGAAGGATAAGCGACCGCGCGCAAGCCATCCTGGATGAAATGGTAAATGATTTCGGCTTCTATCTGATATTCATACATGCCGGGTTTGCATTTTTGCATGGCTTTAATATGGGCATTTGCGGAAACGTCGGCGGCGCGGCGCATCAGTTTAAGCTCTTCGGCGCTTTTGAACAGGCGCATTTCATGCAGAATATGTTCCAGCGAAACCAGTTCGCCAGGCGCAATAACGCCGGTTCTTGACTGGCTCCGGATATTGTTTATCCATTCCAGTAAATGATGATCCAGGTCGGTATCGCGGCCCATCGGGTAAAAAACCTTGTTCTTGTTTTCCAGCAACCCCGGCAGTATGTCATCCAAGTCATCGATCGGGAAAGAATCATCGGCTTCATAATGCTCGGTAGCGCCTTCAAGGCCTGCATGAGCGCCTTCCCACAAGGCTTTTTTTTCATCGAATTCGCGGCAGAATAAAATATATTCGCCCTGCTTGCGTCCGGGGATAAAAACAGCCAGCGAATCCGGCTCATTAAAGCCGGTTAAATAATAAAAATCGCTATCCTGCCGGAACGGATAATCCACATCCCGGTTGCGCGTCCGGATTGCCGCGCTGCCGATAAGGGCGATATTGCCTTTGCCGATTTGCTGCATTAATTGCTTACGGCGTTTTTTAAATTCACTTTGTTTCATTTTACTCTGTCGTCGCCTAATGAATTGTACCGCGAGTATTGCTGCCTAGTTCGTCCCGTAGCAATAAAACAGCAGATCTCAGATATTCGGTAATTTCCATAAAATCATTTTCATCTTCCTCGCCTTCCACTTCTGCATCCAGCTTGGTGAATTCGGCGATATCTTTCAGTATCTCGGTTACTTCTTTCGACCAGCCGGGCGAGGAATACGCAACGCCAACGCCCAGCAAGAATCCCCGGCACCAATGGCTTAACGCCTCAACCCGCTCACTCAGCGAGGCATCGTCTTCCGGCAGGAACAAGTCAAATTCGAACTCGTCGCTCGCCAATAAACTTTGAGTTTCCTCGAACAAACGTACCAGCACGGTTCTGTTTTCATCAATTACCGGCGTCGCATGCCGGAACAGCTCGGTTAACCACTGGGCGCTCTCTGCATGTTCATTGGCGCACAGCATGCCGGTTGCCATTCCATGAGCTTCGGCCGCGGTGAGTTCAGCGTCACTTTGTACAACGATTGTATTAATTGCCTGGTAAGTCATAATTTCCACATAATAATTTCACTATCGCGGACTAAAAATATCGCTTATGCTACCATTGATCATAAACTTGGATAATATTTGTTAGCTTGAATCGCTGAGTAAATTACTCGCCATTATTCAGGAACAATTTTTAAAGCACGTTACTGATTATTTGCAATAACTTAGTTACCGCCATGACACAAACAGATCAATCGTTAGAATTAAAAGATCTCGAAGACAAGCTGGATCAGCTTATCGAGCAATACAATGCAGTGAAGAATGAAAACAGTTCATTGAAAATCAAGCAGGATGCATTGGTTAGAGAGAAAGCCAAATTGCTGGAAAAAACCACGTTAGCCAGAACCCGAGTTGAAGCCATGATTATTCGCTTGAAAGCGATGGAGCACGGATCATGAACAAGAATCTCCAGCCAGTATCCCTTACTATTCTGGGTAAAGAATACAAGATCGCCTGCATACCTGACGAGCAGGATGATTTGATTCGCTCAGCCAAACAGCTCGATGAGCAAATGCGCAGAATGAGAGACTCCGGCAAAGTGAGCGGCCCGGAAAGAATTGCGGTCATGGCGGCGCTTAATTTGGCTCACGAGCTGGAGTTGATGAGAAGTCAAAATGCCAAGCTGAGCCAAACCTTGAGTGAATGCCTGGTGAAGATAGTTCACAAAATAGAAAACGTTTTAGAAAAGTAGCAAACGCGTTAAACTATAAGCCTGTATCTCCTGCAGCGTTCGAGAGTGTGCTGGGTGTTTCCTGAACCTGTCTTTACCCCGGGGGCGGATAACCGGTAATGGTGTGCATGCCCGTTTTATACGGGAAGCCTGATTTGCCGGTCATGTCCCCACTTGAACCTCCGGTTCAAGGACGAAAGCACATTACGGCGCAGGCGGGAGATGCACTCCTTCATCCACATAAAAAATCCCCATGAACTACTGGCTAATGAAATCCGAACCTGACGCGTTTGGGATTAATGATCTGTACAACAAACCCAACCGGACCGAGCACTGGGATGGCGTGCGTAATTATCAGGCCAGGAACATGATGCGGGATGATATGAAACTGGGCGACCAGGTTTTCTTTTATCATTCCAACTGCGATGAGCCGGGCATTGTCGGCATTATGGAAGTTGTCAGGGAAGGCTATCCGGATTTTTCCGCGTTTGATCCTGACGACAAGCATTTTGATCCGAAAAGCGATCCTGAGCATCCGAGCTGGATCATGGTTGACGTTAGGTACGTCAGAACGCTGCCGCGCACCATCACCCTTAAAGAATTAAAGCAGAAAGAAGAACTGGCGGACCTTGCCCTGGTAAGGCGCGGCAACCGGCTGTCGATTATGCCGGTCAGTAAGCAGCAGTGGGAGTTTATTCTCTCCCTGGAGTAAGAGAATAAACTAAAGTTGTTATTTCATGCCGCCTGAGAACAATCGGTATGCCGGGTTTTCAGTTTCCTCCGCATAGGAGAACCCCAGATCGTTCAGGCACTGCTGAAACGCCTTGCGCTCCGCTTTCGGCATTTGCAGTCCCATCAGCACTTTTCCGAACGCCGCGCCATGATTGCGATAATGAAACAGGCTGATATTCCAGCGTCCGCCCAAGGCGGTCAGAAACCGTAATAACGCCCCCGGCCGTTCAGGAAATTGAATGCTGTAGACAATCTCGTTGAGCTCACAGGGCGCATGGCCGCCGACCATATAGCGAATATGTTCTTTGGCCAGTTCATTGGCGGACATGTCGGTAACCGGAAAGCCCTGTTGCTGCAATTGTTCGATTACCGCCGCCCGGTCCGATTCGAGACCGCTGCTGGATATGCCGACAAAAACCTGGGCAAGGGACTGGTCGAAATAGCGGTAATTGAATTCGGTGATGCTGCGTCCGCCCAGCATCTTGCAAAATTTCAAGAAACTGCCGGGTGTTTCGGGAATGCTGACGGCCAGTAAAATTTCCCGGTACTCGCCCACTTGCGCCCGCTCGGCCACATAGCGCAAGCGGTCGAAGTTGATGTTCGCGCCGCTATCAATGGCAACCAGGGTCTGTCCGGTTACCTGTTCCCGCTCTACATATTTCTTTAACCCGGCAACGGCCAATGCGCCGGCCGGTTCCGCAATCGAGCGGGTGTCGTCGAAAATATCCTTAATGGCCGCGCAGATTTCATCGGTATTGACGGTAATCACTTCGTCAACATAGTTTTGCGCCAAACGGAAAGGCTCTTCGCCAACCTGCTTGACCGCAACGCCGTCGGCAAACAAGCCGACCTGTTTAATGATGACCCTGCGCTTTGCTTTTAATGCGCGGTTGAGGCAATCGGCATCATCCGGTTCCACGCCAATGATTTTGATTTCCGGGCGCACAAATTTCACATAGGCGGCAACGCCGGCAATCAGGCCGCCGCCGCCGACCGGCACAAATATCGCGTCCAGATTCCCGGTTTGCTGCCTGAGAATTTCCATGGCGACCGTGCCTTGCCCGGCGATGACATCGGGATCGTCATAAGGATGAATAAAAACCATGTCTTTTTGGGCGGCCAGCTCTTCGGCGTGGGCGCAGGCCTCGTCATAGGAGTCGCCGAATAAAACGATTTTTGCGCCTCTGGCTTTTACCGACTTGACCTTGATTTCAGGCGTGGTTTTCGGCATCACTATCAGCGCCTTGATGCCCAGTTTTTTTGCCGATAAGGCAACGCCCTGCGCATGATTCCCTGCGGAAGCGGCAATAACGCCTTTTGCTCTGGACTGCTCGTCGAGCAGGGACATTTTGTTATAGGCACCGCGCAGTTTGAACGAGAACACCGGTTGCAAATCTTCCCGCTTCAAGTAAACGCTATTTGCCAGGCGTTCTGACAGCGAAGGCGCAAAATCCAGCGGCGTTTCTATTGCGACATCGTAAACTTTGGCGCGTAAGATTTTTTCTATATATTTTTTGGGCATTTTTAAAAATCAGCTGAGGTATCCTGCTATCTAAGGTATATTATTGCATATTATTTACTTATTTTTACTGGAAT